>NZ_QMEA01000119.1:8025-27958 GCF_012912105.1 Brasilonema sp. UFV-L1 | reverse complement strand
GGGGAAGATGAGGAGGTGGAGGGAGAAACTTCTAATTTTGAATTTTGAATTTTGAATTTTGAATTTTGAATTGTCGGAGTTGCTGGCGCTTTCGCCACAGTAGTCGAGCAGGTTTGAGAACCTCCTGCGACTTTCGTTGGAGCACTCGAAGACCTTTTTAAAAACCGTTTAATGGTAGTTTGTAACCAGGCGCTATCTAACTTTGCTGGTGAAGCAGCATCTACACCCCAGCGCCAGCCAAAAAAAGTGGAACGCTGATTAGCAACTACTGCTGCTGGATTTTCTTTAGCACCCCAAACTGCTGCAGTTTGAGTTGTGATGTTATCAGGAATGACAACGCCACCTCTTACCTCGCCAAAGAGTCCGTTTTGGTTTGCCCATTCTAGGAATTGTCCTTTTGGTGATGGTTGTAGCTTTTGTGGTTTATCAAGGCTGAATCCCCAATAGCCGCCCAAAAGAGTTCGCAGTAGTTGTCGCACTCCCGGTGCTGATAAACTTCCTACAGGACCACTTGCAATTAAACGCCCTCCTTTGCTCATCCATTCTTCCAGAGCTATGACTTGTGCTGGCGTTAATGACTCGACATTTGGTAAAAATAAAACTATGCGATCGCCCCAATCTGCTGCACTCTTCACACTAGATAGAGGAATCACACAATACTTCACTCCAGCGCTCTGCAAGCGGTTTGTAATTCCTGTCCACTGATTTGCATTTTCCTCACTCTGGACGATGCTCAATACTGGTTCTGAAGTTGTTGCTGTGGCTGGGAGAGTGTTTAGTAAATGAAATATTAAAAAATGAAATTTGACAAGAAGAAAACCTACTTTTTGAATTTTCAATTTTCTCTTTTCACTTCGTCCTTTCTGATTTCTCACTACACACACTCACTTTAACAATTCAAAATTCAAAAGTATACTTTACAGGCACACTACGTGTTCATGCAACTCCTCTACAGGTGGCACAAAATTCAAGAAATTAGTGATTGGTTTTTCAATGTTGACATCTAGCACCATTCTCAACAAGACCTCAAAAACCGGGTTTCTAAACAGAAAATTAAGGTTTAAAAGTGTCATCTTTCTCAAGAAACCACAGGTTTGACTCTGGTGGAAGATATAAGAATGCAAACTAGAGACGATTCATTATTGTACATTTAGTGGTTGAATGCAAGTTTGAATCAATTCTTCAATTCCAGCTACTGGAAAAATCTTTGTCTTCAGCTTACAAGCCACATCCTCAACACTGATGTCATCTAAAAATATCAATTCACCATGTTTGAGCATGACATTTGGTAGCAAAATCCCATCTCCTAAATCTTGTTCCTGTAACTTCAAAAGCAAATCATGACCAGTTAGCAAGCCAGTTACGGAAATACTTTGTCCCCAGTAATCGCTTGACAAAGCGCACATTTTCACCTCTAACCCATCAACAGAATTCAATCGCTTCAAAATAGGTTGAAATGCTTGTTCTACTGCATTGCCAACAACCCAAGTTAATTTTCTTGGTTGAACTTTTGGTGGTAGTAACTTGTCGGCGGCTTCTGTAAATTGTTTAATAAACAAACGAATAGAACCGACACCGTTATCTATTTGAGGATAATCTTCATATTCAGATTCATCTGGCAAATCCTCACCAGCAATCAAAAACCACTCATCTGCAAGCCAAACGCAGTTTTTTCCTTGCTGGCGAAATTCTTGCTGTAGCGATGCTCCCTTTGGGAGCCGCGCAAAGCGCGAACGCACCTGAGAAATGACTTCTTGTGCTTTCTCTCTGGTGACAGGTATCAGTTCATCCTCTTGAGGACGAAACCGCGTTAAACCGACTGGAACCACTGCCACAGAAGCAACAGCAGGTACTTCCCCAGTATGGAAAGATGCTAAATCTCTCAATGTTTGTTCTAAATGAACGCCATCATTAATACTAGGACAAACCACAACCTGTGCGTGAATTTGCAGTCTTCTTTTTTGGAACCACTTGATTTGCTGCAAAATTTGTCCTGCACGTGGATTTTTCAGCAGTTTAATTCTAACTTCGGGTTCAGTCGCATGGACAGACACATACAAAGGAGATAGCCGCATTTGTTCAATTCGCTGCCATTCTCGTTCACCTAAATTAGTAAGAGTTAAGTAAGAGCCATACAAAAAGCTCAGTCGGTAATCATCATCTTTGAGGTACAAGCTTGAGCGCTTACCTGGTGGTTGCTGATCAATAAAGCAAAACGGACAACGGTTATTACACTGAATCAACCCATCAAATAGCGCCGTTTCAAATTCTAACCCTAAGTCTTCGTCATAGTCTTTTTCAATTTCAAGGGAGTGGGTTTTGCCCGCAGCGTCTAAAACTTCTAGTTCTAGTACTTCATCAGCGCACAAAAACTGATAATCTATCAAATCACGAGGATGTGTACCATTGATGCTGACAATTGCATCTCCTGGTTCAAATCCAATTTCAGCAGCGATGGAATCTGGTAGGACTTTAGTAATTCGGGCAGGACGAATGATAGCCATGAGTCGTATATTTATGACATATAAACGCTTTGAACTCAAGTCCAAAGCTAACAGCCCAAGTCCGTTAAAACGGACTGAAATTATTGTGCAGTGATCAGAACTTATTTTAACTTACTGACAAGTAGAGTAGCTTTTATTACTTGACAGAAGAGTGAAGAATATTATTTTATCTTTAATAAAGGTCAAGAATTTGAGCATTAAGTTAATATGAAATAAAATAGAATGACTGTATTATTCCTGAAAGTTAAGTACTAAAAGTAGCAGTTTACAATTAGAGTGCGAAAAATAATCTTAAGCAACCGTGTGCTGTTGGCAACTGTATCGTTGAGTGTTGCACTATTTTTCATGATAATGCTCTCCCTGTCATTTGGAGCAGTCGGGATGACGGCATCTCAGTTATGGCAAGCAATACTTCGTCAAGGCGATACGCTCTATCAAACAATTATCTGGGATTTACGATTACCTCGCACTCTAGCAGCAATTCTGGTAGGTGCAGCTTTGGGGATGTCTGGCGCACTGCTTCAAGGAATGCTGCGTAATGGACTAGCAGATCCATTCTTGCTTGGTATTTCTGCTGGTGCAGGTTTGGTTGTGGTGCCAATAATCACATTAGGAGTCTTGCAGAGTTGGGTTCCTTTGGCTGCTTGGATTGGCGGCTTATTAACAACTCTTTTTGTTTATCTGCTTGCGAGGAGTGGAGATGGGATTTCAATTGAACGGCTGATCTTGGGTGGAGTCGCGATTAGCTCATTATTTGGATCAATTCAATCGGTTTTGTTGCTGCTGACAGACAATGGACAAGTGCAAGCAGCATTAAATTGGCTGATTGGCAGTTTGAATGGAAGAGGATGGAACGTTGTCGTTATTGCGGGACCATATATTTGTTTATCCTTATTGTTGGGAAGTTTCTTAGGGCGTAGTGTCAACTTGCTGAATTTGGGAGATGATTTGGCAGTTGGGTTAGGGGTTTCTTTGGTGCGATCGCGCGTTTTTATCGGTGCTGTAGCCACACTATTAGCCGCAGGTGCTGTGAGTGTCGCTGGATTAATTGGTTTTGTTGGCTTAATCGTTCCTCATGGTATTCGCTTGTTTGTTGGTACAGATTATCGAGTTGTTTTGCCATTGAGTGCTGTTGGCGGTGCTTTAGTTCTGACAGCAGCTGATTTGCTGTCTCGCTTGGGTGCTGTGGAGTTACCAGTTGGTGCTGTGACTGCACTTTTTGGATCGCCTTTGTTTATTTGGTTGCTGTATCAACGTAAAGGAAATTTTAACTAATCGCGCCCTCGTCCCCCACTGAAACTGTACTCAGTTCAGTGGCGGGATATAAGGCGGGAGGTGACGAAGACATTTCCGACTGATAATGACCGAAGGTGATTAAAGGAGTGGGTGTGCTATCGGAATCTCCTCTCTCCAGGAACTTCTAACGAATAAACAAAGTCTATAATCATAACAATAGAGCTACGAGCTCCTCCGAAAAACATTGGTGACGACCAACCACTTGACACAAACGGACTGGTAACAGGTGAACAGTGCAAACGTTGGGAAACGTAAACAAATATAGAATTCACATGGATTCGCTACATAAAAGACTCCGTGGGGCGTCAGGAGTCTATAATCTGCCTGTGGAGGAATCGGAACGTGGATGTTGCTGTATGGCTTGCCTTGGGGCATCTAGAGTAACGACCAATGAAGCAGGAAATTTCTACAGGGTGACTTGTAGAAGCCCACACTGTACCGCTTGCGGTCAGTGTGTGGAGAACGTCACTTAGTGGTCAAAATCCTAGAGTTGATTTCTTCGTGAGATATGATGGAGACGACTTCTAAAAGGCTATGGGTATGACTTCAGTATCCAATGGGCAATCAATGATTATTCAGACAGAGCGTGGACTGACGATCGCAGGCACTCGTATCACTTTGTATGACGTAATGGACTACGTGAGCGCCCAGTATCCGCCAAAGTTTATTCGTGCCATGCTCAGCCTGACAGATGAGCAAATGAATGCTGCTCTATCTTACATTAAGGCACATCGTGCTGAAGTTGAAGCAGAATATCAAACCATTCTCCAGGAAGCAGAAGAACTCAGACAGTACTGGGAAGAACAAAATCGTGAGTTATTTGCCCGGATTGCTGCAAAGCCCCCGACACCAGGTACAGAAGCTATCCGAGCAAAACTTCAGGCAGCAAAAGCCAAATTTGAGTCAAGGGCATGAACTTTCTGATTGACCACAATCTGAGGGGACATGCTGTTATTCTATTGGGCAGTCTCACGGCTAGCGGCTGGCTTGATTTAATTTCTATTCGCTTTGTCCTATTTGAAGAAGTGGAGTTACCAATCGATAGCAATGACCGAGTAGTTTGGCGATTTGCTCAAGCAAACCAGATGATTCTGCTAACCGCTAACCGAAGTATGAAGGGGAAAAACTCCTTGGAACAGGTGATGCGTGAGGAAAATACCCCCACCTCACTTCCTGTCGTTACGATAGGGAATATTGATCGACTACTCGCTGAACCAGACTACCGAGAACGTTGTGTTAATTGCCTAGTTGATATTGTGGTTGACATTGAAGACTTTCGAGGTGCAATGAGAATTTTCATCCCTTAGAGTCAGAGAGCAAAAGTGTCAAGGACTACATCTAAGTTTCTGCTCGTTTTAGATGTTCTTCGCCCCAATGACAGAGAACTTGCAAAACAGGCTCAAGACTTCTGCCGTAATCGGTGAACGAATACTCAACTTTGGGAGGGATATCTGAATAAACATGTCGATTGACAATCTTATCTTTCTCTAATTCTCGAAGTTGTTGAATCAGCATTTTTTCTGTAATTTCAGGTATTAATCGCTTCAGTTCACTGAATCGTCTTGTTCGATCTTTCAAGTGCCACAATATCAAAATCTTCCACTTGCCGCCTAACACTTTTAATGTCGTCTGCACAAATACAGTGCCTTCTGTCTGTTCTTCTGGCATCTACTTCACTTCACCTATCTATCAGGCACTAACAAAAAAGTAAGTACTTCTCAAAAAGTAAGCATAAATATAACCTGGAAATTGTTGAATAAATATCTTTAACGAGCAACAAGTAACACGATGTCATCTTTACAGGGAAAAGTTGCGATTATTACTGGCTCATCTCGCGGTATTGGAAGGGCTATTGCTGAACGATTAGGACGAGACGGGGCAAATGTTGTGATCACCTATGCGGGCAATCGAGACAAAGCACAGGAAGTTGTGCGGGCGATTGAAGCAGCAGGTTCACAGGCGATCGCCATTCAGCTAGATGTGCGTAACCTGGAAGAGGTTCGCGCCCTATTTGAGAAAACCATACAGCACTTCGGTAAAGTAGACATCTTGGTCAACAATGCAGCAGGAAAAAATATCTTCAAACCCACCTCAGAAATGACCGAAGACGAATACAACAGCATGTTCGACATCACGCGCGGTGTGTACTTCACCCTTGGGCAAGCCGCCCATCATTTAGCAGATGGCGGTCGGATTGTCAGTATCTCGACCAGTGGTACAGCAATGGCAATCCCCGCTGGAGGAGCATATGCAGGCTGCAAAGCGGCGATCGAGCATTTTAGCGCAGCACTGGCGAAAGAGGTGGGCACACGCGGCATTACTGTCAACACGGTTTCTCCCGGTGTCACCGATACAGATGGATTAGTACTCGATCAAGAGCAAGTCAATCAACTGATTGCTCAAACACCACTCGGACGTTTAGGTCATCCGGATGATGTTGCCAGTGCCGTTGCCATGCTGGTTTCTGACGATGCCCATTGGGTGACCGGACAAAGTTTACGGGCAAATGGCGGCATTGTATAATCATAAGCAAGGAGAAGCACCAATGACCTCACCTGTCACACTCATCAATGTCTTTGCGGTACCTCAGGGCAAAGAAGCAGAGTTCATCAAAACGTGGAACGAAACGGGTCAATCTTTGAAAAATGCTTCAGGATTTATTGACGCAAAGCTGCATCGCAGTTTAGATTCCAACGCTCGGTTTCAGTTCATTAATGTCGCCCATTGGGAAAGTGTAGAAGCTTATAAAGCCGCAATTTCTGAGCATGAACCGCAGGAGAAGCATCTGTCCTGGTTAGAAGCTAATCCTGCCCTGTATATTGTCGAAGCCGAATATTGAGCTTGTCCTAAGTAGTCAATAACCTGGACAAGTCTAGTCACTTACTGACAACTATCCCCGGTTTCTTCAATTAATTTATCAACAAAAGTTCTTAGCCGTTCTTTCCAGTCAGGGATGGCTTTTAACTTGTTTCTTACTCCTTTTCGGACATTAAAACACACAGGCGTTTTATCAAAAGGCTCTTCATTTAAAGGTTGCGCACCTAATTTATGATTTTTCTGGAAAGGCATTGTCATCGAGTGGATATATTACTATACTCATATATAGCGCAAACGTATTGAGGTCGGTCAATGCTTTTATCCATCAAGACTAAGTTAAAACTAACGCCAGCCCAAAAAACAATTATGGCTAAACACGCAGGTATTGCAAGGTTTACCTACAACTGGGGTTTGGCAACGTGGAAAAGCTTATATCAAGATGGATTCAAGCCGAACAAGTTTCTTCTCAAAAAGTTCTTTAACAACGAAGTAAAAACTCAGTTGGAATGGATTAAGGAGAAAGGAATCTGTCAAAAAATAACTCAATACGCTTTCGACCAACTAGGCGATGCATTTGGTCGATTCTTCAAAGGGCAAGGTGGGTATCCAAAGTCGAAAAAGAAAGGAATCAACGATTCTTTCACTATTGATGCAGGTGGAAAAACTATCTCAGTAGGAGGAGTGCGAGTTAAGCTGCCTACTATTGGATGGGTCAAGACTTTTGAAGGATTGCCTCATACCACAACCACCAAGCTAACAATATCTCGGATAGCTGGTGATTGGTATATTGCTTTCGCTTACGAAGTTGAAACCGAGTCTACGCCTAAATCAGTAGATGTTGTCGGAGTGGATTTGGGAATCAAAGAACTAGCTACTTTAAGTACTGGTGCCAAGTTTCCAAACCCAAAAGCCTATAAGAAGAACATCCAAAAATTAAAACGGTTGTCTAAAGCGCATTCTCGAAAAAAGAAAGGTAGTAGCAACCGTTGTAAATCAAAAATTAAATTAGCAAAGCATCATAACCGAGTAGCGAACATTCGCAAAGATTCACTTCATAAAGTCACTCACTACTTATGCAAAAACCACGCCGTGATAGTAGTGGAGGACTTGAATGTTTCGGGTATGATGTCGAACCACAAGCTTGCGAAATCCATTGCTGATTGTGGGTTTTATGAATTCAAACGACAACTTGAATATAAAACTAAGAAGTTTGAAAGCAAGCTAGTTGTGGTAGATAGATGGTATCCATCATCCAAAACTTGTTCTAATTGTGGTTGCAAAAAAGAAACACTCACTTTGAAAGAGCGAGTGTTTGAATGTTCCGAGTGCGGTTTTGTCATTGACCGTGACTTGAATGCAGCCATTAATCTGAGCCACTGCGTTGGCGGGGTTCCCCCGCTTGTAGCATGTGGCGTATCGCGTCTGGCTAAGGCGTGAATGCTTTCTAAGGGCTAACCGCTCCCATGCTCCCCATGAAGAAAGAAGTAAAGTCTAGATTTGTCTAGGTTTTATATAGCAGCAGAAATTTATCTAGTGTTTCACCACAGGAACTTCGCCGGGTACAGAAACCCGGTTTCTCAAACCAGCACGATTGACGTTTGGGCAGAGGTCATGTATCTTCAAAGTAGACACATGTGAAAAAAACATTTGAGCGTGTCATTCTTCACGCAACATCACTAGGGAATTTATGACCACCATCGTTACGAAGTGGGGAAACAGCTTAGCGGTTCGCATTCCTAGAGCATTGGTCCAACAAGTACAGATTCAAGAAGGAAGCGATGTGAGTTTGAGCATTTCGGGCGACAGCATTGTCATCACACCAAGAAAGCGGAAAAAATAAATATACGCTTGATGAATTACTCGAAGGTATGACACCAGAGAAATTCCATTCTGAAGTTGATACTGGAATCGCAATGGCGAATGAAATTTGGTGAATACTCCATACATTAGGCGGACTCTTGAATTCTGCCGAACTACGTTAAAACTTGCGTTTTTGATATTTTAGAGTTAAGATAAAAAAGATAGTTTGATTTTTAGACAGTTTCTTCCTTCCTGAAAAAAATTTGATCTCGCTCCGCTCCGCTCCGCTGACACGAGAGAAAAGAAAAAAGAGGAAAGGAGAAAAGGGCAAAAGTATAAAGGGCTACTGATTACATGCGGCGGAACACGCAACACGGAAACCGTTGTAGTTGTTGAAGATCCTGCAGCCAGCATCAAGGTTGCTGCGAGACGCCGAACGGCAGTCCTCAGGATCGTAGGACCAAGAACCACTACGCAGCAGATGATTATCATTCTCATTCAAAATCCACCAGGCATTGCCTTCTTTGGGTGCTCCTTCATAGTGCTCCTTCATAGTTATCATGCCAAGTATCAGCACACCATTCCCAGACGTTGCCATGCATATCGTATAAACAAAAGGCATTTGGTGGAAAACTTCCTACGGTTGTCGTTTCTTGTCGAAACTCTCCCTTGGGAGCATTTCCGTAAGTGTAGTTACCATCGTAATTTGCTAAATCAGTCGTGATCGTCTCACCAAAGTAAAAGGGTGTCGTCGTACCAGCACGACAAGCATATTCCCACTCCGCTTCGCTGGGTAACCGATAATCCCTTCCCGCTGTGAAATTTATTCTAAAATTAAGTCTAGCACAAAATTCTAACCCATCATACCAAGAAATTCTCTCTACTGGTCGGTCATCTCCTTTAAAGTAAGACGGATTTGGATCTAGTTCTTTGTTGACTTGAGGTAAAGCCGCTACGGCTCTCCATTGTGCTTGAGTGACGGGATATCTGCCCATGAAGAAGGGTTGAACTGTGACTTGGTGTTGGGGACGTTCGTCATCTCGACTACCTTGCTCGTTTTTAGGTGCGCCCATCATAAACGTACCACCAGGAATCGCGACCATTTCTAGGGTGACACCGTTTCCTAAGTCTTCGGTGAAGTATTGTGCTCGACATTTTTTGCGGCTAATTTTCCAACCTTGAGCATTCACTGTCACCACATCAAATTCAAACGATTTTAAAACTGATTTGTTGCTGTTGGAATAGATAGCGTTAATTTCTTGAGCGATTTTCTGCACATCAGGATTACCAGGTCGTTCATTCAACGCTCCCTGAATTAATTCTGGTATGCGATTTTGGCGGTCAAGCTGTTCTATTAATTTGAAAACAACTAAATTATAGTTGGAATTACTAGGAACTTCTGATTCGCTTATATCAAGTTCCGTGCGTAGCATCATCACCAGTTCGTCGCGGTTCGGAAAGGCAGACTTGAGTGCTTCTCTTATTTTCCTGATTGTTTCTCCAGACAAACCCATTAACGGCTACTCCATAGTTAGAAAAAATAAAATTTTGCTGCTGATTAACAGCTTAACTCTCGTTCCCAGGCAAAGCGCCTGGGAATGAAATTCGCTATGGGCTGCTGCCTCTAGTAGCAAACATGAGGCAGCAGCCCACATTGCTGCATTCCTTGCCAGAGACAAGGAACGAGACAACCTTGCCAGAGACAAGGAACGAGACAACCTTTATCCCACGTTGATTTGACCCCACCCCCGTAAAGCTACGCTTCACGTCCCCTCCCCTTACCAAGGGGAGGGGAGGTTTTGGCGCAAGACAAAACCGGGGTGGGGTAAAGCGACAATTGTGGGCAAGGATAAAGGCACGATATGAAAACTGCTATATTCACCATATTGGTTGACCACTTCGTAAATCAGCCAATAAACCTTGCTTCTCTAAACGTGAACAAATAGCATTGAAAGGAGTTCCCGCGTTGTAAGTTGGATTTATCGAGTCAGGATCACCGCTATGATGCAGTGCTACTAAATTCCAGTTAATGTCAAAACATGGAGAACCAGAAGAACCAGGCTCAGTATTCGTTTTGTATTTAACAGTTGTGCCATTTTCATTGATGCCAATAATAGCATCTGTGTCAAACGCCAATTTTAATGGCTCGGCTTTTGGATGTTGCACTATTAATAATGGAGTCTCACGCAAAAATTCATAAGCTTGGGTAGGTAAGGAAATCCATCCTCGCTGTGGAGCATTTGGATCAGAGTTTTTTGCGATCGCTTCTTCTCCAGGAACTCCATCTACCCGAAGTAAGGCATAATCTAATTCATCAGGTGTTGGCAAAGAATTTTTGGTGTAAGGACTTTTATCAATCAGCCAGTCGGACTCTACTAAGCGATACTCTGTACCTTTGTTGATAATATTGCCGTCCGCTAATTGCTTATAGTCAAAACGCAGAATAACATTACTGGCATTTGCTTGTCCGGAATCCACAGATTCAATGACATGGTAATTCGTAATAACGACATTGGGTGCAATCAGAAAACCTGTACCAAATTCTTTAGTATGATTGTTATTAGTAATTTCTATACGGCAGACTTGCGCTTCAATTGTGCCTAACTTTTCTCGCCATGTATTCACGTCTAGAAAACTATTCGTTTTCTTAATTATTCTCTCTAGTGCGCCTCTTGCTGATAGCTGTGGTGGCATAGGAGTCGCAAGATTGAACTCCTGAGCAAAGACAAATAATGCTGGGTTTCCAGGATTTGACTTACGAGCACCTGCAATCAGTTTATCAACCCATCCCTCAGCTTCTGCAGCTTGAATTAATCTAAAGACAATTGCTTGTAAGTCATTGCCCATTGCTATTGCATTTAGGTTTTTTCCAAACTGGAATTGTACTAATTCAGCAAGTCTTTGCTGCTCTGGAAATGCGTCAAGTAGAGCTTGTGTGAATTGTTTGTATTGCTGACCAGTTAGTTTCATGGGTTCTTTTAGAGGATGTTTTAAAAGGGTTGTTCTATGTCATGTTGAACGCAGCGAAGCGGAGTGAAACATCTGAGTATGTGCCCGAAACCCCAGATTCTGAGTCCCAAGGGGACACGCTGCGCGAACGTTACGCTTCGCTCCACTCAGAATGACAAATTTATTTTTAGATCGATTTGGGGGCGGAACGGTTATTAGGTGCTACGAAGGATGGCGAGAAAATCGCAGTCGAAATCAAAACGTTTCTCGCTCCTTCGACAATTTCAGAGTTTCATACTGCGGTTGGACAATTTATCAATTATCGCATTGCACTAGAAGATGATGATCCAGAGCGAACGCTCTATCTTGCAGTTCCGTTAGATATTTACAAACGCTTTTTCAAATACTCATTCATTCAAACGGTTATTCAACGTAATCAAATTCCGCTCTTAGTCTATGACACAGAGAAAAAGGAGATTGCACAATGGATAAAGTAAGTTTATATCGTCAATATATTCAGGAGTTGCTGAGTGAACGGGCAAAACTGCGATGCTCCTCCGGAGCCGCTACGCTAACGCCCAATGATCCGATTGAAAGCGAGACGATTTTTGACACGACGAGCGATCGCTATCAGCTTGTGAATGTCGGTTGGAAGAATAGTAGCACTCGGATCTATGGCTGTGTGCTGCATGTGGATATTAAGGATGGAAAAATTTGGGTGCAGCATGACGGAACAGAGGATGCGATTGCGCAAAGCGCAGACGCCTAAAGGCGTATCGCAGATCAGCTTGTGGCGCGAGGAGTTCCGAAGCAAGATATTGTGCTAGCATATCATGCGCCTCATGTGCGACAGTACACAGACTTTGCGGTGGGGTGAGAAGTTCTTATAGGAAAGTAGGCTGAAAACCCAGCCTCTTTAGACATCCTCTTAAAATGTGCCCTTAATTGCAGCATAAGCAAGAGTAATGATAAATGGGATGATAATCGGGATAGCAACAATAAGTCCTATTTTGCCAAACCGAATTTCTTGCCCCTCCATTTTCAACAGAGCTATTACGCCTGCAATTCCCATTAAAATCCATATAACTCCAAAGACAATAAAGATAACAAATACTGAGTCATTCATTGTTTTTCCCTTTACTGTCCAATAAAAACACCCGGTTAGGGTGTACGGTAAATATTATAAATGTGTAGTGATTCGACAATCAGTAACTTTTTGTGTAATACTACCTACGTCAAACCTGCTTTTCTCCCCTCAAAAGTTAGATTTCGTATTCAGAATTGGTAGTTCTAAAGATGTAGTGCTCTTTCGGGCGATCGCCTGAATCGTAGTCGTTCCTGGCTCGTAAGTCCTCGGTGAAGACGTAAGCGGGAAGCTGTCTGTGGGATGCGATAGCTAGTTAGCAAGGCGTAATAAGATGCTATTAGAAACAAACAATCTCACTGGTGGATACGATAGTAAACCAATTGTCCAAGAAATCCAAATCGCACTCCAAGCAGGAGAATGGCTGAGTCTAGTCGGTGCAAATGGTTCACAATGATGATAGCCAGTCCGAAATGTGTTGATTGACAACATCTGGTACTTCATCATGAGGACAATGACCAGCACCTGGAATTGGCACAATTTGGATATCTTTGCCATTCTCCCGCGCTTTTTCGTAAATTTTTACCCCAGTGATTGGCGTCCAAGGGTCATCTGCACCCCATATGACTAGCAATGGGCTGGTGATTTTAGGCAAAAGTTCTGTTGGAGAGGGACCAGGAGGTGCAGTGAGGATAGAGGTAAAAACTTGTTGTGCTCCTGGATCACAAGAAGGAGCATAAAGCAAGTCTACCAATTCATCGGTGACAGCTTCGCGGTTACGGTAAACTTGATATAGGGTACGGCGAATTTGGGCTTTTTGACGGACACGATTGAAGACAAATGCTCCCGTGATGCGCGATCGCACTAATCTGTTAAAAGCTCCCATCGCAATCCGTAACGGTGGGTTCAACTCATGCGGTCGATGGCTTAATCCACCTGCACAGTTAATCAAAACACCTCCTGCAGCTATTTCTGGATGTTGGGTTACCACCGTTAAGCTTAAAAGTGCGCCAATTGAGTTACCGATAAAGACAGTGGGTTCTTGAATATGTGCTGTCCAAAAATCCTTGAGTAGTTCCACCCATAGTTCCACAGTGTAATTTAACACAGCCTTATCAGAACCTCCAAACCCCAAAAGGTCAACGGCAAAGACTCGATAACCAGCGGCTGCTAAAACAGGGATATTTTTCCGCCAGTGTCCAATGGAAGCACCAAAGCCATGAACAAGTACTAAAGGGCGTCCTGTACCCATCACGGTGTACTGAATTTTGTGACCTTGCCAAGTCCAAAAGAGTTTTTCAAAGTTGGGTGTTACTTGCTGTTGGGTTGTTACAGTCATTGTTAAGTTTCTTAAACTATATCCTCATACTAGCCATTTTCTCTGATTTCAAAGAATTAGGAACAACGTTCTCAGTACAGGAACGTGCAGGTTCCTGTAGAGGCATAAATTTAACCTAAGATTGGGCTAATCTAAAATTGAGTGATGTCAGTCGGGTTAAGTTCTCGCCGCCACGGTTTGAGAATGAGTGCTGACCAAAAAACAAATCCCAATATAGCCAAACCACTCAACCCATCAGTCCAAATAAAGAAGTGCATCTTCGCTGAGAATTGTGACAGACTTCCATAAAGGTAATGCCCTAGGCTTGATAAACCGGTTAATGAGTAGACTAACAAACAACCATAAGCAAGCCAAAACTTTCGATATTCATACAACCAATACCCAATGATTCCCAATGCTGTAAGAATAAGCCACGATTGATAAATTGAAGGGGCTGTAATCCAGTCTGGTTCGGGATATTGCTTGATAAAGAGATAATTATCTGTGAAATGAATGCCCGTCGAAATAATACTGACAATGAGAAGAGTTTTCAGCAATTTATGATACTTAACTTCAAGATTCATAATTAGCTTTCCTCAAATTAAATATTTTTAGCTGCATACCAGCGATGTACGCTGCTATAAGCAAATCGAAGCTGACACAAGCGATCGCATACCAGTGTGGAGTGAATGTTGCACCAATGTTCGCCATATGTAGCTTGATATCCCACAGAGGATGAGTCATCCAACCTAACATCAGCCACCATTTTGAGTAACGCAGTCCCAATACAGCAAGTAAGCCATAAACTCCAACACCAGCGACTTCAATCGCTATCCATAATTGACTAGCACCGCCCCCCATTGCAAAGCCAATATAGATAAGTGCAGCAACGACAAGCCCAACCGCAAGCGTTCGTGATTCTTGATTTGGCTGAATTTGCGCGAGGGCAAGAAACGCAATTGCACCTACTAAACCAAACAATATCCAACAAACAATAATCATCGTTTTATGGTACTTCAACCAGTGAATGAGCAAGTTGAGTATCCACCGTTGAATGCACATAAGGTGCAAATAAACAACGTTCCTCTGGACGTAACCGTCTTGGACGCATCGTTTGTGTATCTACAAACAATCCTTTTTGCCATCCTTCTGCTGCGAGTGTTCCCTGTTCTTTATAAAACTGAAACTGCATAATAGCAGATGCATTTTTCAGTTCAGAAAGCCACATTTCCATCCGCACGCGATCGCCTAAATAAAGTGGCGATTTATAGGTAATATTAGTTTGAACCAGCACCGGAGCAAACCCTTGCTGAAAAATGTCCTGCGTTGGCATTCCAACGGCTTCCAGCAGTTTTGTCCGTCCAATTTCCATCCACTGAATATAGACAGTGTTGTTCACGTGCCCAATGAAATCAATGTGAAAAGAATACACCTCTAACTCAAAGGAAATCTTTTGCATCCTGAATCCTAAGTCACTGCTCAGTGACAATGTATCATAGTCACCAATTGGTGACAAGTAGATGAGAACGATTCATGGTTCGGGATAAAGAAGAAACGAAGGCACGAATTCTGGCAGCTGTTGGTAAACTATTGGCAGAATCGGGCTTTAAGCAACTGGGGGTGAATGCGATCGCCCGTGAAGCCGGCGTCGATAAAGTCTTGATTTATCGATATTTTGAGAATCTTCCTTCCCTGTTGCAAACTTTTGGCAAGGAGGGGAACTATTGGATAACAGTTGAAGAATTAGTTGGGGATGAAACAGCCGTCGATGCAGAATCGCTGGCTGACTGGATGGTTGTCTTATTAACGCGCTTTCTGGATGACTTGCAAAAACGACCGATTACGCAAGAGATTATGCGTTGGGAGTTACTCGAAGGTAATGAGTTAACGCATGAGTTAGCAACGGTGCGCGATCGCGTGGCGATTGAAAGTTTGGAATTTCTCAAGCAAAAATGTTCTTTTCCGCCAGATAAAGACATTCCTGCTATCAGTGCGGTGTTGATTGCTGGAATTGTTTATCTAGTTCTGCGAACAAAAGTCAGCAAGACATTCTTAGGAATTGATTTTAGTTCACCAACTGGATGGCAAAGGATTGAAGAGGCAATCACATCTTTGATTCAGGCAATAATGGTTGAAACTGATGGATAAAGCAGCTTCCCTATATAGGGTATCTACTGATTATTCTAAAGTCATCGCTCCATTTCTACTTTCATGATCTTGCACATAAACATCTCTGATTGGAAAGGGAATTGTAATTCTTTCTTTCTGATAGCGTTTGTGTAATTTCTTAATCAATAAATGTCTAGCCAAACGTTGATCAAAAAACTCATTAACCCGCATATAAAGCATAAAATTTATACTAAAATCGGCAAATTCATGAAATCTTATATAAGGTTCATTTGCGATTAATTCTGGAGCAATTTCCTGCATGACCTGTTTAGCAACTTCTACAGTGACTCTTTCAACTTGCTCAAGGTCGCTATCATAGCTCACTCCCACAGTCATAGTTAATGTGATTTCCTTAACTGGGAGATGATAGTTCGTGAAAATAGCAGAAGCTAGCTTAGAATTTGGTACTATGATGACGTTATTGGAAAGCTCTTTGATAGTTGTATTTCGCCAAGTTATATCTGTCACATATCCTTCATGATTTCCACTATCTAATTTAACGTAATCTCCTGTTCTAACTTGCTTAGAGATAATTAAATAAAAACCAGAAAATAAATTTGCTAGTGTATCTTGAAGTGCTAGACCAACTGCTAAACCACCAACACCTAAAGTTGTTAATATTGGTGTAATTTGAACTCCTAATGTTTGTAATACAATTAATGATCCTAAAACTAAAACTGCTGTTTTAGTAACATTAGAAAGTAGTGATGCTGAAAAACCATCTGTTTTCCGAAAAAATAAGTTAACAAACCCAGCAGTTAGTCTGGCAAAGACAACAGTAACTGTGTATAAAAAAGCGCCTGTAATAATTTTTTTTAATAATTCTGCAACATCTGGTTCAGGACGGTAACTAACAGTTGCACCGTAAAACCCAGCTAGTAAGCACCAGAAGAAGGGCATACGGTTTAGGGAACGAAATATAACTGCACTTCCTGGAATTCGTCTACTAGCAACAAATTTGTTCAGTCTTTGAAAGAGAATTTTTTCGCATATGATTCCACCAAACAAGCCAGCCAAAACAAATACAAGTGGCAAAATCCAATGTTGTATCATGACAATTTTGATTTTCAATTTTGGATTTGAGATGAGGATAACTCAATTGTTCCCTTGTTTAGTGTAAACAAAACTGGTAAAAATCTATGTTGCTTTAACCATTGAGCAGACAAAATATCACTCATTTCTTAGCTTTGTGTAGAAACAGCAAAATCAAACGCGATAATATTTCTTAGTGTTTTGGCTGTTAGAATTTTTTACAACTATTACTTAATGGACTTACCGATAGTCTACCATCCTGACTACGTTGCCCCACTACCTGAAGGTCATCGCTTTCCGATGGCAAAATTTCGGCAACTCTACGAACTCTTATTAGCAGATGGCGTGGCGCAAAAAGAACAATTTCATCTGCCCTCACGTCCACCACAAGAGTTTATAGAGTTAGTTCATACCCGAGAGTATGTTCAAGCTTATTGTCACGGTACTCTTGATGCCAAAGCACAACGACGTATTGGATTACCTTGGAGTTCCTCACTAGTTAATCGTACGTGTGTAGCAGTTGGTGGGACAATCCTGACAGCACAACTAGCGCTAAAGTACGGATTAGCTTGTAACACTGCTGGTGGTACTCATCACGCCTTTCCCAGTTATGGATCTGGTTTTTGTATTTTCAATGATTTAGCGATCGCATCTCGCGTATTACAAAAACTCTGCCTGGTTCAAAAAATCTTAATTGTAGACTTGGACGTGCATCAAGGAGATGGTACTGCTTTTATCTTTCAAGAGGATGATAGTGTTTTCACCTTTTCAATGCATTGCGAAGTCAATTTCCCTGGTACTAAGCAAAAAAGTGATTTGGATGTTTCCTTACCTGTAGGGATGGAAGATGATGCTTACCTGCAAACATTAGCTGAATATCTACCAGATTTGTTGTCTAAAGTCAAGCCAGATTTAGTATTGTACGATGCTGGTGTTGACCCTCATGCAGGAGACAGGCTAGGAAAATTAGCCTTAACGGATGCTGGTATATACCGCCGAGAAATGCAGGTTTTGAGTACTTGTCTTGCGGCTGGCTATAGAGTAGCGTGTGTGATTGGCGGTGGATATGCTGATGACCTGAAATCACTTGTCTATCGTCACTCTTTAGTCCATCGGGCAGCGAGTGAGGTTTATCGCCAATACAGATTGTGAGATAAACCTCCTCACTTTCTACGGCACAACTAACACTGGACAAGGAGAAAGATTAATCACGCGGGTGGTAACGCTATCAGTTGCCCCCTCGTCTGTCAAGCCTAGTCCGCGACAACCCATGACAATTAAATCTGCTTCTATGTCATCTGCAACATCACAGATAGTAAAAGCAGGTTTGCCTTGTCGTTCCAGGGTTTCGGCTGGAATACCTTGCCCGGCAAATAAAGATTTGGCTGTTTCTAGTAGTTGGGCAACTGTCTGTGGTGAGGACATAACATCCCCATTAGGTGAGTCTGCTGCGGGTTCCTCTACTACACTTAACAGGACCAAGCGACTACCATACTTTTGCACAATATTGACAACCACATCGGCTGCTTCCCCTGTTTCTCGACTTTGATCAACTGGAAATAGAACTGTTTTAAACATTCGGGTTCACCTGTGCCCCCATGACTCGGTAAAATCTGGATGGTTGTACTTATCAAAACATAACAAACAGGCAATCAGGAGGTTTGTGCCGTGCCCAAGAAAACTTTAGCAAATTTGTCTGCAACAGACTTGTCTGGTAAACGCGCCTTAGTAAGAGTTGATTTTAACGTGCCAGTTGATGATGCTGGCAACATTACAGATGATACTCGCATTCGTGCTGCTCTGCCTACCATACAGGATTTGACGCAGAAGGGAGCTAAGGTGATTCTAGTTAGCCATTTTGGACGTCCTAAGGGTGTAGATGACAAACTGCGGTTGACTCCGGTTGCCAAGCGTCTGTCTGAGTTATTAGGGCAAGAAGTCGTTAAAACTGACGACTCTATTGGCGATGAAGTTGCATCTCAAGTCGGGGCTTTACAAAATGGACAAGTCCTGTTACTAGAAAATGTCCGTTTCTACAAAGAAGAGGAGAAAAACGATCCAGAATTTGCCAAAAAACTGGCAGAAAATGCTGATTTATACGTCAACGATGCTTTTGGTACCGCACACCGTGCCCACGCTTCTACCGAAGGCGTGACTAAGTACCTGAGTCCCTCTGTGGGTGGGTATTTGATTGAAAAAGAATTGCAGTATCTGCAAAGTGCGATCGAAAATCCCCAGCGTCCTTTGGCGGCTATTATCGGTGGTTCCAAAGTTTCCAGTAAAATTGGCGTGATTGAAGCCCTTCTGGAAAAGTGCGACAAACTCATCATCGGCGGTGGAATGATTTTCACCTTCTACAAGGCTCGTGGTTTGAATGTCGGTAAGTCGTTGGTAGAAGAAGATAAGCTAGAACTGGCGAAGTCTTTGGAAGCTAAGGCAAAAGAAAAAGGCGTGACTTTCCTGCTACCTACAGATGTGGTTGTCGCAGATAAATTCGCCCCTGATGCTAATTCTCAAACCGTTAGCGTGGAAAACATTCCCGATGGTTGGATGGGTTTGGATATCGGACCTGATTCGATAAAATTGTTCCAAGAAGCTCTTGCTGATTGTAAGAGCGTTGTTTGGAATGGTCCAATGGGTGTGTTTGAGTTTGATAAGTTTGCTGCAGGAACTGAAGCGATCGCCCACACACTCGCCGACATCAGCAAAGGCGGCGCAACTACCATCATCGGTGGTGGCGACTCCGTGGCTGCTGTGGAAAAAGTTGGTTTAGCTGATCAAATGAGCCACATTTCCACTGGTGGCGGTGCGAGTTTGGAGTTACTCGAAGGTAAGGAATTACCTGGTATTGTCGCACTAGATGAAGCATAAGGCTCAGATGTAAACTCAATGTAGAGACGTTATGTGTAACGTCTCTATAACAATGTGGAATTCAGATAAAACCAAAATGGCTGGAATAGACGC
>NZ_QMEA01000119.1:0-7784 GCF_012912105.1 Brasilonema sp. UFV-L1 | reverse complement strand
AGGCGATACTCCAGCTTTCTCGCCCCTGAAAAGGCGATCAGCCACTGAAAGGCAACCTATATCTTTAGGAGTATGTATGAAATATTACTTTAGGCTGAAAACATTTCCTGAGAGATTTTGCATACTTGATTTATTCTTCTTCAGTCACAGGGTGGTCTCCTCTTTTCTTAGGCGCAGGGTGTATTCAGCGTTTGTAAGAGGGTGTACCTACCACATTTTTGTAGATGAATTCAACAATTTTTGTGTCACAAATAGTCATTCGTAAATCCATAGTTGATTTTCAATCACGGTTTACGAATGACTCATTGTGAATTATACGGCTTGTTTAACCACTCCTTGCCCGAAGAACTTCGGGGGTTCAGCGAGAGTGTAAACTTGGGTTTCTTGTGCGATCGCCTCCCTCAAATGCAAAGGCAAATGCAGCATACCCAAAAGTGTTATACCATCTAGCATCCGCAGTCCACCGCTTGTTTTCTCCTGCAACACCTTATCGATGCTGTCTGGATAAAAACGGATACTAATTTCTTTTTCTGAAGCCAGAGCAAATCCCCACGGTCTTCCATAGGTACAGGTATAGCTGCTGTAGGATTGAACGTTGGGAAAAACTGCGTTGAGGGTTCGTACCAAGCGGGCGTGCAGAGTTAACTCTCCTGGTGAAACAGGACCAGCTTGGATCACAACAAATCCTTGAGGTGAGAGTACCCGACGGATTTTCTCAAAGTATTCCTTAGTAAACAGCGCAAATGATGGACCTGACTCGATGGGATCCGACAGATCAGAAATAACGACATCCCACTGTTCATCAGTCGTATCTAAAAAGTCGAGTGCATCTGCAATCACAACTTCCAGACGCGAATCATCAAAAGCATTCTGATGCATTTCGCCCAGGTGTTGGCGACAAGCTTCCACCACCTCGCCATCAATGTCAATCATCACCACTTTTTCCACAGTATGCCAACGCAGCACTTCCCGTGCTGTCGCGCCCTCACCACCGCCAAGAATCAACACCTTACGAGGTGTTCCTTGAAAAATCATCGCCGGGTGAACCAAAGGCTCGTGGTATAAAAATTCATCACCAGTACATGATTGCCACTTGCCATCTAAAACAAGTGCTTTGCCATAAGTACCAGTTTCGACAATGTACATTTCTTGGTAAGCAGTTTTCTTGTGAGCAAGTATCCCCGTAACTCCATGAGAGTAAATATCCCAAGGAGTAATGTATTCGCTCATCCAAAAATCTGCACCGACATTACTACCTGCCATATCATAAACCCCCTCTCTTTGTCAACGCTCGCTAGTTGCCAAAAATAGACTTTCTTCCAGTTTTTTCTGGACTTGAGGTGAAAGTTTGCCTCTAGGAAGTGTCAACAGCACATGTTTGCTAGCTTGAAAAGTTTGCACCAGGTACTTGCAAGCTTTCTGTGGTTCTGTGTGTTGACCACAGGTAAAAATATCCACCGCTATGTAGCCATACTCTGGCCAAGTATGTATTGAAATATGAGACTCAGCTAACAGCGCAAGAGCTGTCACTCCAAACGGCTCAAAATGGTGTGATATTTCCTTAAGCAGAGTCGATTTTGCCCTGTATGCTGCTTCTACTAAAGCCTGTTCAATAAACTCAGGATTGTTCAGTAGATTCGTTGGACAGTCATACAGTTCGAGAATACAGTGACTGCCAACTGGAACCAAAGGTGTGTCCCCCACTGGGTAAGATTGCATTTCCAATTTTTCCACCCTAAAAACACAGAAGACTACAAACAATTAACCTCTGGGATAAATGCACGCTTCGCTATTTCTTGACTTTCAAGTTAGCCATTGTACTTAAGAGGTTGCTATGCAGTGATGCACAGAAGTGACATTATCGCACACTTGAAGTGTTTTTTTATATAGAATTTTCTTATAGGTTTCTTGATTCAGGATTTTCTCAAAAATCGCGATTCTCACTTCCATAGAATGCACTGGTAGAGTCTGTGGCTCCTAATGATGACATTGAGGCAAAGCTTTAATTGTAGCCTGATAGCAACGAAATCAGTTGGTTCTACGTTGTGGAATTGAAATAATTTTTATTATTCTAGGTATTATTCACCACTCAATATATCATTTGAATGTACTCATAAAAGTCACTGTCAACACCACCTTGTCTGATTTTTTGCTACTAACATTTAGGTACATTAAGTCAAAGCTGGATATGTCAGAAAACTTTGAGTTTTAAATACGGTAATTGTCTATAATTGCCGTACAATACCAGACAGTTGTCAACCCACAGTTATCAGATTTAATACCCAAAAAGCCCGAAAGAAACAAAATGACACTTGAGCAGTTGCGAATTTTTTTAGCAGTTGCGGAACTGATGCACTTTACCCGTGCTGCAGAAGCCCTGTATATTACTCAACCAGCTGTCAGTGCAGCGATTCAAAGCTTGGAAGGAGAATATGGGGTGAGACTATTCCATAGGATTGGTCGCCATATCGAAATTACTGATGCTGGTAAGTTGCTGCAAATGGAGGCGCAGAAAGTTCTTGACCAAGTTTCTTTAACTGAGCGAGGCTTGCGAGAATTGAATAATCTACAACGGGGTGAGTTAAAATTAGGATCAAGTCTCACCATTGGTAACTACTGGTTGCCAAATAAAATTAGCCAGTTCAAGCGCCAATATCCTGGTATCCATATTGATTGTACGCTGGGTAATGCAGAAGAAATTTGCGAAGGAACAGCGACAGGATTTTTTGATTTTGGTCTGGTGACAGGAGATGTTAAACCCTCACTGAAGAACTATTTGGAACTGGAAGTAGTGGGGAGCGATCGCCTCCAGATTGTAGTTGGGACATCTCACCCCTGGTTTAAGCGCACAGAAATTTGCCCAGCAGAACTCTTAACAACCACTTGGGTGATGCGAGAGCCAGGTTCGGGGACACAGCAAATGTTTGAGCAAGCTTTACAAAATTGGAGAATTGATCCAACTGAATTGGATATTGTTCTCGTCTTAAGCAGTAGCGAAATGGTGAAGGCTGTGGTTGAAAGCGGTGTTGGTGCTGCTGCAATTCCCGAATTGATGGTTACAAAAGAAATACAGCTATCCACACTTCACGCCGTTCGTGTGGTAGATAGAAACTCTGCAAGCAAGCTAGACATTGTTCAACCAGTTTGGAAGCTCAAACACAAGCAGCGTTTTCAGACTCGAGTTGCGATCGCCTTTGAGGAGATTTTAACCACTGCGAAAAGTCCAGAGTCAAAAAGTGAGCCAGTTCGGCGGTGAGTCAACGCTTTGTCAAGAAGATTTCTTACATTTTTCCATCATTTTTCTTTATCTTTAAAATAAAGAAAAATATTTGTTTTTATCAAAGCTGCTCTTTATAGTTACTATGGTATGGTCTAACAGTGCAAAATGAGTCAGATACTACCTGAGCAATAGTGATCCTAAATCCGTATGATTAAGCTGACCATAGCTTGATCACAGGTAATAACTAAATGGATCTATTTATTTTCGTCTATGGAACTCTCTAACAAAACTGAGTATGCGATTCTTTCCCTGATAGCGCTAGCCGCTTGCTATTCTACTGGGGAATCATTACAAATCCGGGAGATAGCAGCGCGACAAAATATACCAAATCGCTATTTGGAAGAACTTCTGGCGACATTAAGGCGTGGAGGTTTAATTAAGAGCATACGCGGCGTCAAAGGTGGTTATGTTTTGGCACGAGAACCTCAAAAAATCACACTTCTAGATGCTTTCCATTGTATGGAAGGATTAGACGCGGGTGTGCCTAATAAAAATTCCACCCAGACATCAGTCGAAACTGAGGTTATTCAAGAGATTTGGCAAGAAGCACGTCAAGCTGCTTACTCTGTTTTACAGAAGTATACGCTCCATGACCTTCATGAGCAACGAGCGAAACGACGACAGATGGAATGTATGTACTACATCTAACCTTGCTTACATCTGTTGATCTGAACTTGCTCAAACGTGAACCTATCGTTTTTTTGGCAAATTAAGGATTGTACATAGCAGTCATCTTGATAGTTGACTACTATTGTACACATGTCCTACTAAAGACTCACCTACTCCGCACTTCCTGTATTGGGAATAAGTCTGCCCACTGGATACGTTGCGACTTCTTGGGAAGCTGTGTTTTGGAGGGTAGCACCAGATATTTCATCTACTGATTTCGTTTTCGCTGCTAAATAGTCTGTCCGCAGCTTGTCTAGCATTTGTTCGCGTTTATCATACAACCGTTTGAGGGAACAAGGCTGACACTGGTTTAAGGCGTAAGCTGTGACTAACGGCAATGCGATTGTGCTATCGGCATAACAAACAATTGTGCTAGGTAATTCATCTGGGTCAATTTTACCCCAACTGACAGCTTCTGAGGGTGTGGCTCCAGATAACCCACCAGTATCTGGACGGGCATCAGTAAACTGGACAAAGTAATCGTGTCCTCGTTCTTCTAATCCTAAGACTTCGTGAATTTGCGGTTGTGTTTGTAGCAAAAAGTTTTTAGGACTGCCACCACCAATAATCACAGCTGCACTTTTGCCTCCTGTTTCTCTGGCATTGTAGGCAATGGCTGCTGTCTCGTTAACATCAATAGAAGGATCTAAGATAAGTTGAGATCCTTCCAATGACAATGCAGCAATATTCATACCAATAGAACTATCACCAGGAGAAGATGTGTAAATCGGTACTCCACACTCATAAGCTGTCGCAAGTAGACACGAATGCTTAACTCCTAGTTGCTTTTCTACCTCTCGCACATACTTGCCAAGTAAATTATGAAATTCAGCAGTTCCCATCCGTTTTTGGAATGGTTCTGCTTGCAAAATTTTACGGATGAAAGCGTCTGTTTCCAACAGCACATCGTAGCCAAAGATAATGTCATAGATGCGGATAGTACCTTGCTGGCGCAGTTTTACATCATTTAAAAACGGGTTACCAGCAAAAAGTTCAAAACCTAGCCCATAATGCATATCATGATAAAGATTAGCACCAGTACTAATGATCCAATCAATAAATCCGTTACGGATAAGCGGTGCTAGCGCAGAAACCCCGAATCCTGCTGGTGTCATTGCACCAGACAAGCTAACTCCTACCGTCACGCCTTCTTTGAACACATCTCGACTGAGGAGATGACATATTTCCCGTAATCGTGCTGAATTGTATGCCGTGAAGTAATTGTCAATCAAATCGACGACCCCGATATCAGTTGGCATTGGTACAGGTAGGATTTTTTTACCCAGCTGTTTTGACATTTGTGGTAGCCCCCGAAAAAAAAAACTAATAATTGTACCTATTCACGGTCAAAATCTGAATCAACATACAGCATACAATCCTAACTAGTTTGGAGTTATTTTTTACATTACCTGCAAGTAGCAATTGTAGGCATTTTGCCCAAAACGCACGAATATGATTTGTTCTTTGAGAGTTATTGCTAAGTAGATGTATCGCGCCATCAACACCACTACCTCCTAGTAAGGAATTATTCGCAGCATTTACAATAGCATCTACCCGTAGCTGGGTAATATTCCCTTGATAACGGAAACTCTATTTTCCATAATTGATCCGCAGTCGCTACAAACAAAGTGTTCTGGTTCATCATATTCCCCAAAAGTAAAGGTGGTAAGGTTTATAGAGGAATATCTCTAGTTTTGTAGCAATTTATGATATTTTTTATTATTTATTTAACATTTCAATCAACGAATTTTTGATAAAGGCTTGTAGTAACGATACTAAACTGAGCACCAACACTATGCCAACTGATGAGACTTGGACAACCACCAATATAAGTACCGTAGGGGAAAATTTCTCCCTCACGTCTGAGGATTACCGCAAAAAGATGCAGCGACGCAAAGAAGTCCAGGAGGCGCGAATGAAGAATGCATCTAACGAAAAAGGGTTAATTATTGTTAATACTGGTAATGGCAAGGGGAAAACCACAGCAGCATTAGGTATGGTGTTGCGTGCGCTTGGTCATGGGTATAAAGTTGCTATTATACAATTTATCAAAGGAGCTTGGGAACCTGCGGAAAAAAGAGTTTTTAGTATATGGCAAGATGATTTATTAGAATTTCATGCTATGGGCGAAGGCTTTACCTGGGATACTCAAGATCGCGATCGCGATCTTGAAAAAGCCATCGCTGCTTGGCAAAAAGCGTTAGAATACATTCGCAATCCAGAGTTTAAACTGGTGCTGTTGGATGAAATAAATATTGCTCTTAAATTGAATTACTTACAAGTTGAGGAAGTTTTAGCTGGGTTAGCTCAAAAGTCACCGAAAAGTCATGTTATTCTAACAGGCAGAGGCGCGCCTGCAGCTTTGATTGAGCGAGCTGACTTAGTGACAGAAATGACTCTAGTTAAGCACCCTTTGCGGGATCAAGGTATTAAAGCGCAACCAGGAATTGAATATTAATCATAAAGTGGTGAGTTAAGAGTTGGGAACAGTACACTCAACTCCTAACTCCTCACTGTTGAACATTTGCCTGACACATCTGTAGAATGCGGCGATCATCAGCACTAATGTTGTTTATCGGATAATAATCTTGTAGCGTTACAGAGTGAGCATAACTGCTAGACTCATCATCCATAGTTTGAGGTAACGTGTTGTTTGTTGCCACTTGAGTAGGGCTTTTGTCACCAGGATAACCAGTAACCGTCATTGCTAACTGTCCAGAGGACTGAAGCGTACCATTAAAACAACTAAACTCAGAGCTTGGCATATATAACGCACCCATCACCTTGCCCTGCTGCTTTTCAAATATGATGTATCCTTGTCCTAGTTGACCTGATTTTGGTGACTGACCATAGAGGTAAACGCCATCTTGTTTAGGAAATACACCTGTTGTTCCTCTAGACGTAACTGTAGCAGTTTTAGTTGGCGCTTGGAGTTGTGCAGCTGTGACTTTGGTTGTAGAGACTGCTTCCAAATCATTTGAGTGAGTGACAGCAGTTGGAGCACTAACTGATGATTTAGCTAGTACTTTACGTAAGCGTGCTTCTTTATCGCCACTGAATTCTGAAGCTGGGTAAGAATTTTTCTGCAACCAGGTGTAAGTTGGTAACTGAGAAGAATTTGTAGCTGATACAGTAAATGAATCAATGTATGCAACCTGATTACTCAGTACAGGTTTAGATTGATTAGCAACAGCACCAAGCAACAGAAGTACACCAACAAAGGGGATGCCTAATAAGCTTGTGTAAGGGAATTTTTTCATGTTGTTGGACACCCGATTCCTCCTGTCAAAAATTTTTTTGTTTTTTTGCAACTTACTTACAAACGTACCGAAGTATTGATATATAAAGGCTCCGTCAATGGTTTGATTTATATTGTCAAAGGGAAAATCTCTGTAAACAAAGAAATTTTTTATTGAATTTTGAGCGATTAATTTTGAGCTATATTCTTAACTTAGCATTGTTGGGACCATTCTTGCTTCATCCATTAGATTCAACCAATGAGATTGTTTTTTTAAGAAAAAAATCAAAATGAAAAGTTAATTTTTGATATTTTTCTTTTTTTATTATTCAATTTCAAAAACAATTGACATCTTTTTGATAGAATCATCTCTCTAATGTATGAACTCTATGAACAAGCAAAACTACACAAGCAATTCTGTTGATTCCGGATATCCTTCAAAGATTTTGGCAGAAATTCCGACGAGAGTAGCACTGTAGGGAGAGTTGAGGGAAGATGGGAAAGTTGAGAAGGTAGGGTATAAGGTGTCATTCTGACCGGAAGGTTGGGCTTTCCCCAGCCTACGGCTCGCTACGCGCTCCGACAAAAATGGACAAC
>NZ_QMEA01000118.1 GCF_012912105.1 Brasilonema sp. UFV-L1 | reverse complement strand
ACGGCGTCCTTGTTTCAAGCCCCTAAATTTATTTTGGTGGTTCTTAATTTTGAATGAGCGAATGAGCGAATTTGAGCGTTTGCGTAGCGCCCCTCTTAGGGGCTAGCGAGTGACTCCTTCACTGTGTACTGTGTACTGGTCACTGTTCATTGTTCATTGATATTGACTGTATGTGTCCCTTTGGGACTTACAAAGCACGTTCTTTGAGTGCGACAACAGCTGTACTATTGCTTTTTCACTTTTCCATCTTCTGGGATAATCTCTGTTACGACTTTCTTACCAGAGCCTTCACTGTTGACTACAAGAGTTTCTGCTTGTAAATCACCAGAGGCTTTTTGCCCTGTAAAAGCTAACGGAGGATCAACTTGACGATAAACAACATCGCCTTGAGCCTCAACTAACTTTTTGTCAAGATACCATGTCAATGTCTGAGATTTGAGAGACTGGCGACGCTCTCCAACACCGTAGACATTTCCTGTTAAATAAACAGTTTTTTGCGGTATTTTCATTTCGCCTTGATTCCCAGTTACTATTAGTTTTTCAGTGCGATGGAAGACCCGCACAGGAGAATTGGTTGTTATTGTTTCTGAGTTTAAGTTCCAAGTCATAGAGTTACTAGCGACTTGCACTGGTGGATCTAGTAATTCTATTTGCGCATTTTTCTTAACAGTAGCAATCTTTGTTTTCAAGTTAACTTGTGCGGAATCTCCTCGACCTCGGTCGGTAATTTGGTTGTTTTTATAGTGGTCAATTTGGACAGGGCGATCGCCTATCAATGTTTCCTCTTTGATTTGCCAAATCAAATGCTCTGTTCGCATTTGTAATTGTGGTTCCAAGGAATTTGCCACGACTCCCCCAGAAAATTCCATACGCTGTTCGCGGGTTTTGACTCGCGCCTCCTGCGCCACCGCTTGTAGTTGTTTGTGGGTTCCGTTGACTTGCTTACGGACAATGAGTAAATCTTCTTTTGGTCGCCATTCCAACTCATTACCGTGCAACACGATACCATTGCGAGGGTCTACCGCGACAATCTTTCCTTTGAGAAACAACTGTTTACCATCTTGCTCAATATCTGCGACTTGAGCTTGTACTTGATAAACAACTTTGCCATCTTGGTAGAGTTCACCATATGGACTTTCAGCCGCACCAATTTGTTTTTCTTTGGTGTACTTTGCTTGTTTTGCTCTGACTGTCCAAATCGGTCTACCAACTTCATCTGCTTGCTCTAAAGTGACATCAAAGAAAGTCAAGTTACTATCCTTGTCTCCAGGCGATGGACTCGTCAAAGGTGGTTTGGTTGTGACATTCGTTTGACGAACACCACAACCAACAACTCCTATGGGAATCAGGGAGATAACAAAGATGAGAATTTTGAATTTTGAATGAGATTCTACCCTGCGGTTCACCTTCTGGCGGGCGTCTACGCTAGCCCCTAAGGGGGCGCTACGCAAACGCGATAGATCCTGCGCGATTTTGAATTGTCTTATCCTTCTCATCTTTGTTATCCTCTTGCTTGGTGCTTGATCACTCCGGAATTTCTATCTGCTGGCTGTCAGTTTCGCGAGAGTCTTCCAAAAATCCCATAGTAGCTATTGGTCGATAAGGATAGCTTTGACGAGGCGTTTTTTGAATATCTTCTTTGACTGCTTCTAAATCAATATAGCGATCGCTCACATTGATCAAACTATCACTTGTCATGGAGCGTAAACTAACCACTTCAACCCGCACACCACGATAGCTGACTGAATTGACTGCATATGCCAGATCCCCATCGCCACTCACTAACACTGCTGTATCATAGGAATCCACTAAAGCCATCATATCTACTGCAATTTCTACATCCAAGTTGGCTTTTTTTGACCCGTCTGGCAACTGTACCAAATCCTTAGCAATGACTCGGTACCCGTTGCGTCGCATCCACAACAAAAAACCCTGCTGTTTTTCGTTTGTGCGGTCTACTCCAGTGTAAAAGAAGGCTCGTAGTAATCTAGAACCTCCTGTTAATCGACACAGTAGCTTGGTGTAGTCAATTTCAATTCCTAGTTGTAGTGCTGCATAAAATAAATTTGAACCATCAATAAATATTGCAACACGACCCCGATTTTCTAAAACTTGTTCTGGCGTAAATATTGAATCATTTTCCAGATTATTTAACATTGTTGTCATACCTCATTTTTTATCAAATGTAATAATTGATGCTTTTTGACTTGAACAGTCAAGCTGAGAACTGCTTATGATAATCTTTCAGGACTCATATATTTAGTCCTGATAAATTCAGGCAAAATCAGTAATTGAAATTTGAAACAATTAATCGTTTTTAGGGGGTTCTATTCGTTTAAAGATTGGTTGGGGTGTACCCAACTTTTGTTGATTTGTCAGCACTCCCCATGTCCCATGAATGGCAAAAGGGGCGGCTGTGGCGGTTTCTATTTGTTCATGAAAATTGATTCCGAAACCTAGTTGCTGATATATATCGCTACTGATATCAGGGATGACCGGAGAGAGCAGATAAGCAGCTAGTCTCACTGATTCAAGAACTGCATACAGAACTTGTTCTAGAGCTTGCTGCTGTCCTTGTTTATACAATGACCAAGGAGCTTGTTCATCAATAAACTTATTGCTGGCTTGTACCAGTGAAAGGATAGCTTCACAAGCTTGATTGAAAGCTAACGCTTCATAAGCATTTGTTACCTGCTCCCCAAGACGTAAACCAATCGATTTCAAAGGATGCTCAAAAGGTATATCTTGATTTGTAACTGGCGGCACATTTCCTGCACAGTATTTTTTCACCATGTTTAAAGTGCGGTTTAGCAAATTACCCAAATCATTTGCCAAATCTGCATTCAGCACATTGATGAATCTACTTTCATTAAAATCGCCATCCCTGCCAAATTCGATTTCCTTAAGGAAGTAATAACGAACCGCATCACTACCATAGCGCTCAACTAGAGCTACGGGATCAAGGGTATTTCCCAAGGTTTTGCCCATTTTATGACCATCTTTGGTCAAAAAGCCATGTACAAAGACTTGCTCTGGTAATGACAAGCCAGCTGACATGAGCATTGCTGGCCAAGACACTGTGTGGAAGCGCAGGATATCTTTACCAATCAGATGCAGGTTTATCGGCCACCATTTTGCTATGGCATTTTCTAAGGTTGGTTCTTCGTCGGGTTCTAGCAAAGCGGTGACATAACCTAGAAGCGCATCGAACCAAACATAAAGAGTTTGGTTGGGATCAACTGGTACACGAAAGCCCCAATCTAAATTAACCCGTGAAATGGAGAAGTCCTGCAACCCTTGATTTACAAAGCTGAGGACTTCATTTCGACGACTCTCTGGTTGAATAAAATGCGGTCGAGACTCGTAAAGTGCTTGCAATTTCTCTTGATATTTGGATAAGCGGAAGAAATAGTTTTGCTCGTCTCGCCACTCAACTTCTTTGTTTGGGTGAAGAGGACATCGGTGTCCCTCTAACAGTTCTCTTTCTTCTTTAAACTCTTCACAAGAAACGCAATACCAACCTTTTTGTTGTCCCTGGTAGATGTCTCCAGCTTCCCACAATCTCTGAAAAAAGTCTTTGACTAGAGGTTCATGATGAGGAGCTGTCGTACGAATAAATCTATCGTATTGAATGTTTAATAATTCCCATAGGGAGGCAAAACCTGCCGACATTTCATCACAAAAGCTTTGCGGCGATCGCCCTTTACTCTGGGCCTGACGCTCTATTTTTTGCCCGTGTTCGTCTGTACCTGTAATCAGAAGGACTCTGCGTCCCAAAAGTCTCTGAAACCTGGCCACCACATCTGCTGCCATTGTTGTATAAGCACTGCCAATATGGGGTAAATCGTTGACATAATACAGCGGTGTTGTCAGTGCAAATGTCTTGTCTGTTTTCTTCACTTGATTCATTTAGGAAAAAACTAGTTGTTAAAAACGTTTTCTATCTTACTTTTTTGTAAAACCACGTCATTATATAGCATAACTCTCTTTTTTTCAAGTCATATCTTAATACTAGCAAATTTCTGAGGTTCAAGTTTGTTTAATAATAGGTATATGTTCAGTTAATTTCGATCAAAAAACAGAAAATCCTTGCTAAGATTGCACAGAAAACTTTTAAGAAGAACAAAAGAACAAAAGAAAGCAGAACATAAAATACATGCCCAATTCCTGCAAAAGATTTTAGTGATTTTGTTGTATTGGTATTTCTACCTTAAGGCAGTCGTCCTTATCGGTTAAGAAATGTAAAGTCTTAATCAAGATGAGGCTGCAAAATTTTCTAGATCTATAAAAGATGAGTGTAAATAGCCCCCTTGAGATTTCTCGCTGGTTACTGGCGGCGCTATCAACAAAAATGTTTCGCTACTATGAGGATCGCATTCCCCAAGATGCCAGTGTGTTAGTGGTGAGCAATCACCGCAGCTTTATGGATGCACCCATTTTAATGGCAGCTCTATCAAGTTCGATTCGTTTTGCTTGTCATCACTACATGGGACAAGTGCCAATCATGCGGGAGATTGTTACAGGACAATTTGGCTGCTTTCCTCTAGAGGAGGCGAATCAGCAGCGCCAGCAAAGCTTTTTTCAACAGTCACAACTCCTATTGCAATCAAAGCAAATAGTGGGAGTTTTTCCTGAAGGAACAAAACCGATGGTAGAATTTACTCAACCAAACCGGGTGGGTGAATTTCAACGAGGTTTTGCTCATTTGGCATTGCGAGCACAAGTGCAAGATTTAGCAATTTTGCCAATCGCGATAGCGTCCCTTGAAGAAGTTAACACATCTGCTGTACCTTTGAGGCTATTAAGTTTGTTTGACCCTTCAGAACCTTTATTTAATCAATCAGGTTGGCATCCACTAGTTATATATCATCGTGTCGCCGTGCTCATTGGTCGCCCGTATTGGATGAAATCCGTACAAAAAGAGAAATACCAGGGAAAAAAAGCAAGAACTGTGGTAACAGAATTGAGCGAGCATTGTCACTCCGAAATTGCAAACTTGCTGCAAAAAGGTTGCTATTAAGAAGATTTCTCATAAAATTTTGAGTTAGTTGATGACTAATGACTAATGAGTATTCCAAAAGTTGAACTAAAAGCGTGTTTCCTGACTCCTAAACGACTCCAGCCAGAGTTTCCGCTATTTGTGTATTTACCAGGGATGGATGGAACTGGTCAATTGTTGCGATCGCAAACAGCAGGATTAGAAGTTGGCTTTGATGTCCGTTGTTTAGCGATACCAAGGGAAGATCTGAGCAGTTGGGATGAGCTAGCCAATAATGTCTTAGACTTGATCCAAAAAGAATTAGAAAAAAACTCCCAGCGTCCTGTTTACCTGTGTGGAGAGTCTTTTGGTGGTTGTTTGGCGCAGAAAGTGGCGGTTATAGCACCACAACTGTTTGAGCGTATTATTCTCATCAATTCAGCAAGCGCTTTTCATCTTCGCCCTTTGTTAGCTTGGACATCTCAACTGACTTCCTTAGTTCCATCCAATCTTTATAACATCGGCGCACTAGGTTTATTACCTTTTTTGGCAGCTTTAGCACGTATTTCTAGGAGTGATAGACAAGAACTCCTAAAAACCATGCGTTCCGTACCGCCAGAAACTGTCATGTGGCGAATCTCGTTACTGAGAGAGTTTTGTGTTGACGAGGAACAATTACGTCGCCTGACTCAACCAGTTTTGGTGATTGCTGGTGGTAGCGATCGCCTTTTGCCTTCTTTGGCTGAAGCAAAACGTTTGGTTAGTATCTTACCCAATTCTAAGATCGTAATACTACCACAATGTGGGCACGCTTGCTTGTTAGAAACAGACACTAACCTCTATGAAATTATGAAGGCGAATGATTTTTTAGAAAGTAGTGCTGAAGTTGCTGAGGCGCTGGGGTAAAAGTAAAGGGCGAGTGGGCGTATTCCTATGAGAAATCGCCCTGCGAAGACAGCGCACGCTGCGCGAACAGACTAGAAGTCTGGTGCTACACACACAAAGCCTGCCTGCGCAGGCTGTAAAACTTTGATTATACTGAGAGAAGTCCGCTATCCAATCCTAATGATTGCACCTTTAACTACCCAGAGTGGTTCTTGGGCACTTAAGAATAACAATTTATATCCACGCTTGGAAGCTGGTGCTGGTAGTTTGCCTCAGTCTTCCATTGTCTTACTAGATCAAACGCGGGGATTAGATATAAATCGAGTTGTGTCATATTTGGGAACACTTACCTCTGAGCAATATGCTCCAATTCTTAATGGACTAATACACTTGTTCAAACAACAGAATAGTTGATTTTGCTCTCACAACTTACCCTTACAGGCAGAAGTCAAGCCCCTCGCACCTTAGCTACAACCAAAATAGAAAGATTTTTAAATAAGGTGCTAAGTAATGGCAGACAAAGCTAAAAAAGATAAAGATATAGATGATAAAAAATCAAATAATATACCAGCGTCCGATGCAAAAGAAGAAAAGCCATCTTTGTTTGAAGCCGTAGCACAAACAGTAGGCTGTGTCTTGGGAACCGCTGCGGGGGTAGGAACAGCTGCTGGTAACACTGCTATTGAAGCTGGCAAAGCAGTTGCAGAAACAGCCGTTGATGTGGGAGAAGCGACAGCAAAACAAACTCACAAGCTGATTTCACAAGCAACTCACACAGCAGGACAAGTTGCAGAACGTATTGGCGAAAACTGGCTTATCCGAAAGCTAGCTGGATTTTTAAATCTAAATTGGCTTGTTGGTGCTGCTGATAGTGTTAATCTAGACAAAGCAGAAGCAGCAGTCAAAAAGCTCAAGCAAAAATATCCGAACGAATCACCTAGCCAAATTGCTCACCGCATCATGGTTGAGAAAGCAACAAAAGCGGGGGGAATTGGATTAGCAACTAGTGTTTTACCAGGAGTCGCGGCGGCTTTGTTGGCGATTGATTTAGCAGCCACAACAGAGTTACAATCAGAAATGATTTATCAAATTGCCGCTGTCTACGGATTGGATTTAAAAGATCCTGCCCGTAAAGGAGAAGTGTTAGCAATTTTTGGTTTGGCGTTGGGTGGTGGTCGTCTCTTGAAAGCAGCAGGTTTAGGTTTACTGCGAAATATACCTTTTGCTGGTGCAGTCATTGGTACAAGCGCTAATGCTACAATGATTTATTCATTGGGATATGCGGCTTGTCGGTTTTATGAAGCGAAGCTAGATGAATCAAAATCGCTCACTTCTGAAGAAACACTAAAAACTTTAAAACAACAAAGCGAAAATTATCTAGAAAAAGCGATCGCTCAAGAAGCTGTGATGGATCAAATTTTGGTTCATTTTATCCTTGCTAGCTATCCAGAAAAAACGTGGGAAGAAATTTTGCCAGAATTAAAAACTTTGAACTTCCATTCTACTTCCTTAGAAGCAATCTCTGAAAATATTAAATCACCATCACCAATGGATGCACTTGTCAATCAACTCAGTCGTGATTTTGCTATACCATTATTGGCTCAGTGTTATAAAATTGCTCGAATCAAAGGTGAAATGACTCCAGCTGCACAAAATATCATGAATGCGATCGCGACTAAATTTGACCTTGATATCAATTTTGTTCAGTCCACTGTTGATGCATCTGGAAACTTTGCCAGCGCAAGTCATTGATTTGTTTGATATCAGACACTCAACTCAATAACCCGGTTTCTCAAAGAAGCCGGGTTTCATGACTAGATGACAAATCTATCTCAAGGTCATTCCACAAACGTTACTATCGGTCTAATGATAGATTTTAGAAATACTCCCAGCATTTTTTATCTGGCAAAGCAATGTTGGAAATTTTGTTATGTCATTATCGTATTGGAAGTATTGTAAAAATTAGAAAACAAAGCCCATTAGTTGGAGTGAAGGCTCATGCCTAGCTTCACCATGACTAGAAATATTTCACAAGCTGCAAGTGTCTTTGTGATTTGCCTCAGTTGCATTGTATTCATTGGCTGGATATTTGACATTGCCTTATTTAAGAGCGTGCTACCAGGACTTGTGACAATGAAAGTCAATGCAGCAGTCGCTTTTTTGCTATCTGGAGTGTCACTTTGGCTTTTGTCAAACAAGACTTGTCAGATGAACCAGATGAGCGGAATCGGTTCCTCATCTTCACTCCTGATTGCTCAAGGATGCGCGTTCACAGTTACAATCATTGGTTTCGTCACGTTATGTCAATACCTCTTTGGATGGAATTTAGGAATTGACGAACTGGTGTTTCGTGACTCACCAAAAGCTGTAGAAACATTTTATCCTGGTCGAATGGGGGTAAATTCAGCCGTTAACTTTCTACTATCGGGTTTGGCTTTATGGCTATTGGGACAGAAAAGTCACCGCAGTGATTGGTTGGCTCAGGGTTTGAGTTTGATTGTGGCTTTCATTTGTTTGCAAGCGTTTGTTGGCTATGTCTATGGGGTGAAAAATTTTTACAGGTTTGGCGTTTATACTACCTCAATGGCGTTACACGCGGCACTAGCGTTTGGAGTGCTGTGTTTGGGAGTGTTATACGCCCATCCTGATCGCGGGTTTATGCAAACGATAAATAGTAAACTGAATGGTGGTATGGTCGCCCGGAGGCTCATACCAAGTGCCATCATCCTCCCCTTAATTCTGGGCTGGTTCATGATTGTGGAGCAAAGGGCAAAACAATATGACCCCGCTTTCAGTATATCGCTGCTCGTGGTGTCACTAGATGTTATGCTTTTAGCACTCATTTGGCGAAACGCGGGGTTCATTAACCGCGTGGATAGCGATCGCGAAAAAGTAGAAGCAGCATTGCTCGAAAGTGAAGAACGCTATCGACTGCTTGCCGAAAATGTTCCCCAAATGGTTTGGATGAGTAACGCCGATGGCTTTATAGAATACTACAATCAGCGCTGGCTTGACTACACAGGGCTGCCATCCCAAGAAACGATAGGGTGGGATTGGCAGCAGGTGGTTCATCCTGAAGACTTACCACAAACTTTGGAGAAATGGACAACTGGACTTAAGACTGGAAATCGCTATGAAGTACAATACCGCCTCAGACGAGTTGATGGGGTTTATCGTTGGCACATAGCACAAGCTTTACCATTATGTGATCAGGACGGCAAAATTCTCAAGTGGTTTGGTACCTGCACTGATATCGATGACCAAAAACGGACAGAAGAAGCATTGCGTCAGAGTGAATCACGGCTGCGGTTATTTGTCAACTCAGATATCATTGGCATTCAGTTTGGCGATGTCTATGGGGGATTAACTGAAGTCAATGATGCTTACCTGCATATTGTTGGTTATACTCGTAAAGATTTCTTGCAAGGTCGAGTGCGGTGGAGTGAGATAACTCCAAGCGAGTATTTACCGTTAGATGAAGCGGCGATCGCCGAGGCGAAGGAAAAGGGATTTTGCACTCCTTACGAAAAAGAATATATCAGAAAAGACGGTTCTCGTGTTCCGGTGATTATTGGCTTCGCCTTCCTTGATGAGCAACACGAAGAGGCGATCGCCTTCATTTTGGATATTAGCGATCGCAAACGAGCAGAAGCAGAACGCGATCGCTTTTTTATCCTATCGCTCGACATGCTTTGCATTGCTGGATTCGATGGCTACTTCAAGCGTATCAACCCAGCCTTTGAAAGAATTCTCGGCTACACTCAAGCAGAACTACTCGCCACACCATTTTTTGATTTTATACATCCACAAGACAGAGCAAAAACCGAGTCTGAATTGGACAAACTTGCAACCGGAGCCGTGACACTCAATTTCGAGAACCGCTACCGCTGTAAAGATGGTTCTTACAAATGGCTGGTTTGGAATTCTGTTCCGGATGTTGAGTTAGATGTGGTGTATGCTGTTGCTCATGATATCACAGAGCGTAAACAGATAGAGCAGACGCTGCTCGAAAGTGCAGAAGCTTTGCGAATTAGTAGAGAACGTCTGGATTTGGTTATTCAGGGAGTAGAAGTCGGTTTGTGGTACTGCAATTTACCGCTGGACAAGCTGATTTGGAATGAGCAGTGCAAAGCGCATTTTGGTCTACCACCTGATGCTGAAGTCACGATTGATTTATTTTATCAACTGTTGCATGATGATGACCGGGAACGCACACGCCAGGCAGTTCAGCGCTCTGTTGAGCAGGCGACTGGTTATGATATAGACTACCGCACAGTTGCTCCAGATGGATGCATACGCTGGATCCGAGCAATTGGACACACTTTCTGTGATCCGGCTGGCACACCAACGCGCTTTGATGGTATTACTATTGACGTTAGCGATCGCAAACGAGCAGAAGCCGCCCTCATTGAAAGCGAACAGCGCTTTCGTCATGTTACAGATACTGCTCCGATGATGGTTTGGATGTCCGGTAAAGATAAACTCTGCCAATATTTCAATAAACCTTGGTTAGATTTTACCGGACGAACGATCAAGCAGGAACTCGGCAATGGTTGGACACAAGGTATTCATCCCGACGATTTTCAGCGTTCTTTGGAAATATACACGAATTCTTTTGATGCCCGTCAAGATTTTCAAATCGAGTATCGCCTGCGACGGTTTGATGGAGAATATCGTTGGGTTTTAGATATTGGTGTACCTCGGTGTACTTCAGAAGGAGAATTTCTGGGTTACATCGGCTCTTGTATAGATATTGAAGACCGCAAGCGAGCTGAGAAACAAATTCAACAACTCAATGAAACGCTGGAAGAACGAGTCAAACAGCGGACATCTCAATTAGAAGCAGCCAACAGAGAACTCGAATCTTTTTCTTACTCTGTTTCCCATGACTTACGGGCACCATTGCGCCACATCACCGGATTTGTTGACTTGCTGCAAAAACGTCTTGTGTCAACAGCTTTGGACGATACAAGTAGACGTTACCTTAACACTATCACGGAAGCGACAAAACAAGCAGGTAAATTAATTGATGATTTGTTAACTTTCTCCCGTGTGGGACGTTCTGAAATGCGTCATACTACCGTTGACATGAATCTACTGCTGCGGGAGGTGCAACGTGATTTAGAACCAGAAACCAAAAACCGTCAAGTTTCCTGGCAAATAGAATCTTTGCCTCAGGTACATGGCGATCCTTCCATGTTACGGCTGGTTGTGCGTAATTTATTGGAAAATGCCGTCAAATATAGTAAAACTCGCCCCCAAGCAGATATTACTGTAGGTAGTACCACCGGTGATCAAGAAGTGGTATTCTTCGTGCGAGATAACGGCATTGGTTTTGATATGAAATATGTTCACAAGTTGTTTGGTGTTTTTCAACGCCTGCACAGTGATCCACAATTTGAAGGTACAGGTGTGGGATTGGCAAATGTCCAACGCATTATTCACCGTCATGGTGGACGTGTTTGGGCAGAAAGTCAAATAGACAATGGAGCGACGTTTTATTTTTCGCTACCAAGGAGGTCTGGAGTGGAAAGTGGAGAGTAGAGAGTATACGATGGAACTAAAGCGCATTCTCCTAGTTGAAGATAGCATTAACGATGTTGAGTTAATCCTGACTTCACTGGCAGAAAACCATTTAGGCAATGAAGTCGTCGTCGTTCGTGACGGCGAAGAAGCATTGGATTACCTTCACCGTCGAGGCTTATACCGTTTGCGTCGCGAAGGACATCCCGTTGTGGTGCTACTGGATCTGAAGCTACCAAAAATTGATGGCATAGAAGTCCTGACACAACTCAAAGCTGATCCAGAACTACGAGTGGTACCAGTTGTGGTGTTAACCTCTTCCCGAGAAGAACAGGATTTAGCTCGCTGTTACGAACTTGGTACAAATGGGTATGTCGTCAAACCAATTGATTTTCTTGAATTTGTTGAAGTCATCAGAGGTTTAGGATTATTTTGGGCGATAATTAATGAACCCCCTCCCGGTTCCATACCTCCGGCACGCAGTAGTCAAGGAGTCGCAGGAATATAGCCATGTCAGGTCTAAAGTTTCTTTTGCTGGAAGATAGTTTGCTGGATGCTGAACTCATTCATGCCTTGTTGACCGAAAACGGTATTGCTTGCGAACTCTTGCACGTAAAAACGCAAGCAGAATTCCAGACAGCGCTGGAGCAAGATGGCTTTGACCTGATTCTTTCAGATTACGCTTTGCCTGGATTTGATGGTATCACGGCTCTAGGGATGGCACAGCATCACTGCCCAGATATTCCTTTTATTTTTGTGACTGCGACAATGGGAGAGGAAGTCGCAATTGAAACCCTCAAAAGTGGTGCCACAGACTATGTTCTCAAGCAAAGATTACAGCGTCTCGTACCTTCGGTACGTCGGGCGCTACGCGAAGCCCAGTATCGACGCGCCTGTAAAATAGCTGAAGCCCAACTGTACCGCCGTGAACAGGAATTTAGAGCTTTAGCGGAAAACTCACCAGACGCAATTACCCGCATAGATAGAGAACTCCGGTACTCCTACGTCAATCCCGCAACAGAACTAGCAACCCAAATCACACTCGAAAAGTGGATTGGCAAAACAGTTGCCGAAATAGGGTATCCAGAGGAATTTTCGACAACTTGGGAAGCAAAATTACGCCAAGTGTTTGCCACAGGAATTGGGTGCTGGATGGAGTTTGATGTCCCCTCATACAAGGGACGGATTTACTACCAAGCACGGATTGTACCAGAATATGCTCCAGACGGATCTGTACAATCATTATTGAGTATTTCTCGTGATGTAACAGAGTATAAACTGGCAGAACAGGCATTACGAAAAAGCGAAGCTCAGTTACGACAACAAAAGGAAGAATTAGAACGAGCTAACCAAATTAAGGATGAGTTTTTAGCAGTGCTTTCCCATGAGTTGCGATCGCCACTCAACGCAATTCTCGGTTGGTCAAAAATATTACGTACCAGGAATTTAGAAACAACAACCCTAAATCGTGCCTTAGAAACAATTGAGCGCAACGCCAAGTTACAAACACAACTGATTGAAGATTTGCTGGATGTCTCCCGTATTATTCGTGGTAAATTGACTCTGCGTCCCTACCCAACAAATTTGATACCAGCAATAGAAGCAGCAGTAGACACAATGCGTCTAGCAGCTCAAGCCAAATCAATTGATTTAGAATTTATGATAGTAGACTCTGGATTGAAAACAGAGGACGAATCAATTCAAAATTCCAAATCGCATAGCGTTGTGAGTCTCAGCCACGAGGCAAAGCCGTGGCTTGAAGCGCATGACGCTACGCCGATAAAATTCAAAATATGCCCTCCAGGCACGCTACAGCAAACCAATTCGGAATATCCTCCGATTCCACAGCAGTCATCATGCTTACGGGAAGCCACTGCACGTCTACAACAGAAGAACGGTAAGGAGGCGCAAAGTTCCTCAGTGGAAACTTTTAGTTCTTCATCTCACATCAAAGAGCAAAAATTCTACGTTTTAGGTGACCCCAGTCGATTACAGCAAATTGTCTGGAATCTTCTTTCTAATGCTATCAAGTTTACCCCACAGGGAGGACAGGTAGAAGTAGAGCTTGAAAAAGTGGAGGAGGAAAGAAGCACAGGAGGAGGAGGAGGAGTAGGGGGAGAAAATCTTTCGGCAGCATCTTATGCAAGAATTACGGTGAAAGACACAGGTATTGGTATTAATCCTGATTTTATTCCTTATGTATTTGACTCTTTTCGTCAAGCAGATGGTTCTACCACTCGCAAACACGGGGGTTTGGGATTAGGGTTAGCAATTGTTCGTCACCTGGTAGAATTGCATGGTGGAACTGTCGGCGTAGAGAGTTCTGGAGAAGGAAAAGGCACAACATTTGCAGTAAAATTGCCTCTTTTGCAAAATAAAGGAGAAAGTCTATCACTTGTTTCATCTGGCTCATCTGGTTCAGAGATCTCATCTCCACTTGAAGGTGTGCGTATCTTAGTGGTAGATGATGACGCAGATTCACGAGAATTTTTAGTATTTGCTTTAGAAGAATTTGGGGCGATCGCCACTGCTGTCACCTCTGCTTCAAACGCACTAGAAGTTCTGACAACATTTAAACCAGATGTGCTAATCAGTGATATAGGTATGCCAGAACAAGACGGCTATAGCCTGATGCGTCAAATCAGAACATTGTCAGAACAAGAAGGAGGACAGATTCAGGCGATCGCCCTCACCGCCTATGCAACTGAGAAAGACCGTCAATTAGCAATGAACGCTGGCTTTCAAAGACATCTTTCTAAACCTGTGATGCCAGAACAACTCGCCAAAGTTGTTGAGAAAGTTATGCAAGAAGGAAAAAAGCTGTAGCACTAAGAAAACCTACCAACAAGTACAACATTGCACGTTACAGTTCGTAGTTGTACTGTTGCTGGTGCATTTCCCATCGCGACGCCAATACCTGCACACTCCAATATTTCCACGTCATTGAAGTTATCGCCAATAGTCAGTAGTGTGACAGTTGAGTAATTTACACTTTATGCGCAGAATAATGAGCATATTTGTTGTAGCTTAATTAGTGGAGGTGATGTGTGTCGTATAGCGTTGATAGTGAAGTTTTTAAAAATTAACTACAAGTTTTGGCAATTTGCTGCAAGCTAAACACTTCAAAGAATAATGTTCTTGATTTTGAGAGTCTATCTCGGATGTTTGCAGCGACTTGTAATGACATCAACGCGAGTGTTCACAAAAAATACGTAGTTTACGAAAGAATATAACTTGTCATTTCATTAAATGATAACAGCATATTATACAGTCTGTCGAGCGAGTACAGTGCTGAAACCAAAAAGCCAGATAGCCGTTCTGACTTCTATATTCTGCTGTAACTTTCTAACTGACTATCAAGAATAATCTTTTTTCGGAAAGCCAAATTATCATTTTTTGAAAATTGAAAAATTAAAAAATTCTACTCTTGGATATACATACCTAAGTAAATACCGCGATATATATAAGAATAAGCAGCAAAATCACGCACTTAGGGATGAGATAAAGAATCCTATGAAGTAGAGCATCTTAACAGTGAAAAAATGAAAAAGTGAGGGGCTTTTATGATGAAGAAAAGTTTAACAGGAATCTTTGCTGTTGCGGCAGCTGCTGTCACAAGTGTATTCTCTGCGCCTTCTGGTGCAAGCGCAGCGACGTTTACCTGGGACAATTTGACAACATACGAAGTGAAAGACAAATCAACAGATAATTCACAAGTTCAATCTTTGATTCCCCAGTTCCAGCAATATGTGCAAAACGAAGGAATTACAATTCCCGAAGACAAATTAAATAAACTAGACCCCACAAAGCTGAGTCTAAAATATGATAACAACATTCGTGTTTGGTTCCTAAACGAAGGTGCTATCTATCAGGATCAACTGGCTTATGAAGCAATTAAAGGTTCTGATTACCAGAAAGGATTAATTTTTAATAACATCTCCTGTAATACATCGAATGGCGCAAACTCAGCGTGTCAATTGGGAGAAAATAATGGCGTCTTGGATATCGGTGATTATGTCGATTTGGGTACGATATCAGGTGGAACACAACTCAATTTCTTCCTGAAAGCAGATGGATTCAATAATCCTAACGGCAATGTTTATGGTGCAGATGCAACTCAAAATCCAGATAAACTAGAGCATGTCGTGGCTTATGAAGTCGATGGTTATTTGTTGTTGGGTTTTGAAGATTTATATGGAGCTGCGGGTTCAACAGAAGGTGGAAATGGTAATGTAGCAGCTGATCGTGATTTCAATGACGTGGTTTTCTTGATTGATTTTGGTAAGGGTAACATAGCGACAGTTCCAGAACCTGCAAGTGCGATCGCACTTGTGGGTGTCGCAAGTGTTGGTTTGCTGTCACTGCGTCGCCGTCGCCAAAAACAATTAAATCAGTACACAGTACACAGTACACAGTGAAGGAGTCAGGAGTCACCGAGTCAGGAGTCACCGAGTCGTGACGTCAGTCGTCAGGAGTCGAAAAACTCAATTCTTTATTTCTTCCTTGGTGAATACTGAATTCAGAATTGCTGAATTCTTCTTCAAATTGATAACTGGTAACTGATAACTGATACTGCGCTTCCTTGATAACTGTTAATTCTTTCCCAAGGTCGGATTCGTAGTGGAAGTTGGTGGCTAAAAGTTGGTGGCTAAAATAGGTTTATAAGGAAAGCTGGCCCAAAACCCTTGAGGGACAGGCGCGTAGTGCCGAATTTCGTACTTGCTGGCGTCGCGGGGTTCCTCCGCAGTGAAAAAGAGCCAGCCGTCAGAGAACGAGTACTCGTCTTGAAACACAGATAAACATTACAAAGGCTGGCTCTTTTTCTTTGCCCAAGTGCGTCGGGATGAAAGCCGCATAAAAGCATGCGGCTTTCGTCAAAAATGCTAAGATATTTACATCAGTACAAGATTTAAAAACCTACCCCCGGACTGGGGGAAAGTTTACGCCCGAAACAACCTTGAGGAGATATCAATACGCTCGTTAAAGAGCAAACGTGTTGAGCCTGGGAACCTGTGCGAACAGGATATTAAGGCAGCGATGTCTTAAGAATCTCCTCGCCTTTAGGCAGGAGAGTGTCAAGTCCCAAACAGCACCAAAAAACCAATTGGCTTCTGATTCCTTAACGACGACTCCTCCCACATTTATCTTAGTAGATGGGCACTCTTTGGCATTTCGTTCATACTTCGCTTTTGCAAAAGGAAGAGATGGCGGATTACGCACAAAGACGGGAATTCCTACAAGTGTGTGTTTTGGCTTCCTCAAATCTTTGTTGGAGGTGATGGCGACTCAACAACCACAAGCAATGGCGATCGCCTTTGATTTGGGTTTACCAACATTTCGCCATGAAGCAGATGACACATATAAAGCAGATCGCCCAGGAACACCAGAAGACTTTGTTCCAGATCTGAAAAATCTACACGAATTGCTGGATGGATTGAATCTGAAAATTGTCACTGCTGCTGGTTATGAGGCAGATGATGTGTTGGGAACTTTAGCACAGCAAGCAACGGCGGCTGGATATCAAGTTAAGATTGTCAGTGGCGATCGCGACTTATTTCAACTCATCGACACCGAAAAAGAAATTAGTGTTCTCTATCTTAGTCCAGATGCTTTAAAAGGTTCGAGAGCAAGTTTAACCGAATTTGGTCCAGAACAAGTTAAAGAAAAACTGGGTGTTACACCATCACAAGTTGTTGATTTTAAAGCTCTTTGCGGAGATAAATCAGATAATATTCCTGGTGTCAGGGGAATTGGCGAAAAAACAGCTGTGCAGTTGTTGAACATGTACGGTTCCCTGGAAAAAATTTATGCTGCATTGAGTCAAATCAAAGGCGCAACTCAGAAAAAACTGGAAGTCGGGAAAGAGGATGCTGAAAAGTCTCGTTACTTGGCGAAGATTGTTCTTGATGTTCCCTTAGAAGTTGATTTAGAAAACTGTATCCTCAAGGGATTTGATATCAACGTTCTGACACCTATCCTAGAAAAGCTAGAGTTCAAATATTTTTTAGGCAAAATTCACGAACTTCAACAACGTTTTGGTGGCAAAGTTGAAGAAATACCAGAAATAGAAACACACGAGGAGGATGAGGAAGAATCACTCAGCCCTCAACTTCAGCCAAGTACTGAGAACGAGAATGATGATTTGTGGTTTTTCAGTGCAGCGGATACAGCAAATCAACAGCAACCCTTTGTTTCCACAATTAAACCACGCATCATTCACACAAAAGAACTACTCACCGAATTAGTCAGCCTCCTACAAAAATTTACCGACACTAAACATCCCGTTGCTTGGGATACTGAAACGACTGATTTAGAACCACGCGATGCTGAGTTAGTGGGAATTGGCTGTTGCTGGGGAAGAGAACCAGACGAAATTGCTTACATACCGATTGGTCACAAAATCGGGGAGAATTTAAACAAAGACTTTGCCTTAGAAGCACTACGCCCAATTTTAGAAAGTGCTAATTATCCCAAGGCTTTCCAAAATGCCAAATTTGACCGCTTAGTTTTACGATGTCAGGGAATGAAGCTAGCGGGAGTCGTCTTTGACTCGATGCTTGCAAGTTATATCTTGAATCCCGATAACAACCATAATCTGAGTGACTTGGCTATGCGTCACTTGGGTTTAACGTCAAAAAGTTATGATGATTTGGTTCCAAAAGGGAAAACTATCGCTGATGTAGATATTCTCAGCGTCGCAGATTACTGCGGTATGGATGTTCATGTCACATTCCAACTCGTCGCAAAGCTGAGAGAAGAACTTGAAAAATTTCCAGCTTTGTACAAACTACTCGTGGAAGTTGAACAGCCACTAGAACCAGTTTTAGCCCAGATGGAGTATCAGGGAATCTCCATCAATACAGAGTATCTCCAAGAACTTTCGCAGCAGTTAGAAATAGACTTAGCCAAGTTTGAACAAAAAGTTTATGACATTGCTGGCGAAAAATTCAACTTGGGTTCCCCGAAACAATTGAGTCAGATATTGTTTGAAAAATTAGAGTTAAGCACCAAGCATTCCCGTAAAATTCAAACGGGTTATTCTACAGATGCTGCGACACTGGAAAAACTACAAGAGGTTGATACAACTGGCATTATTGATGCGATTATAGAGTATCGTACCTTATCAAAATTGAAATCGACTTATGTCGATTCTCTGCCAAAACTAGTTCGTCTGGATACTCACAGAGTACATACCAATTTCAACCAAACGGTAACATCCACTGGTAGGTTGTCTTCTTCGGATCCGAATTTACAGAATATCCCCATTCGCACAGCTTTTAGCCGTCAGATTCGCAAAGCATTTGTCCCAAAAGCCGGTTGGTTAATGGTTGCTGCAGATTACTCACAAATTGAGTTACGGATTTTGGCTCACTTGAGTCAAGAACCTGTCTTAGTTGAAGCTTATCAACAAAATCAGGATATTCATACTGTAACAGCACGGCTCGTTTTTGAAAAAGAAAATGTCACGTCAGACGAGCGACGGTTAGCAAAAACGATCAACTTTGGTGTGATTTATGGAATGGGTTCTCTGAGGTTTTCGCGTTCAGCTGGTGTAGATAAAGCCAATGCGAATGAGTTTATCAAGCGATTTAACAGTCGCTATCCTCAAGTGTTTGAATATTTAGAGAAAGTCAAAAAGCAAGCGATCGCTCAAGGTTATGTCGAAACAATTTTAGGACGTCGTCGTTATTTCGAGTTTACCAGCAACAGTATACGCAAGTACAAAGGCAACAAACCAGAAGATATCGACTTGAAAAAACTTGGTAATTTAGGCGCTTACGATGCTGGGTTACTGCGTGCTGCTGCTAATGCACCCATTCAAGGTTCCAGCGCTGATATTATTAAAATTGCAATGGTAAAGCTGCATGAAGTTTTGCAAAGTTACCAAACGCGTCTTTTGTTACAGGTACACGACGAATTAGTCTTTGAAGTTCCACCAGAGGAATGGGGAGAATTACAACCGCGCATTAAGTCCATAATGGAAAGTGCAGTCTCATTAAGTGTTCCGTTGGTTGTGGATGTTCGTGTCGGCGAGAATTGGATGGAGACGAAGTAGTACAAAGTTATTAGTTCACAGTTATCAGTTAATCCTCTCCATATTTAAACCTACATTCCGCCCTTTCAACTACTAGCACATTGAATATTTACCACCATTAATAGGAATCATCAGCTTTTCGTAGATTCTCAAGAGTTTGGTTTTATTGAAAATCTAAGTAGAATAGTTTAAGAGTACTAATTTGGCTTGAAATTCTTGTGCTACTGACTTCCAAGCTTAACTCTTTTCGTGTGACACTTAAAGAGCGGAATGTCGGTTTAAAAATAAAAGTAAGGAAAGGATGTTTTCCCGGCTTGTCACTGTTTACTGTACACAAGTCAGTGTACTGATTCGCTCAGCAACTTCTTCTTATTTGATATAAAAATTGTACACGTGTTTTTGTGACTCGTCTGTTAAATGTCTGTATTGCGAAGTTGATAGAGGAGGAAAAAAGTAGGATTGAAATTGCATTAAGCTTTCACAAGTTTCTAGAGGAAAAGGTTTTTTCTCCGGAACATCATCCCATCCAACGACAAGGACACCACCTTCGCGTAAAGACTTATAGCATCCCGAAAATGCTTCTTCCACATCTTTTCTATCATTCAATCCCCACCCAAAAACCCCATTACAGATAATTAAATCTAACTCTTTTTCTTGAAAGTAAAGATTTAAATCACTCATGGAGCCAATAATATGTTTTTTAGCTCCATAGATTTTTTTCATTGGGTTGATATCAATTGTCCAGTATTCTTTTGGGTGAAACCATTTTTCATAGTGCTTTGTATAAGAACCACATCCTACAAATAGCACTTTGGTGTATTCTTCGCGCTCCGCAAAATAAGGAAGAATTTCTTGTTCCAGTATATAACGGTCATGAGTCATCAAAGGCATTTCCCGATCTAGGAGTGTGTAAGTCACGACTTTTACACCTCTCAAAATCATTCTTGGGTCGAGCACCATAATATTATACTGTTTCGATTGTTACAGTTGAGTACTTTTACGTACGCTTTTTATTAAATAGGGTTTTTTTTAAGTTTTGGATAACTTTGAATTAATAATAAGTTAATAAAAAGTGATAAATAATAAATATAGCGGTTCTCAGTTGGGTGCAATACAATAACCACAATGTTGGAACCAACC
>NZ_QMEA01000117.1 GCF_012912105.1 Brasilonema sp. UFV-L1 | reverse complement strand
CATCTCATCGCTCCCCTTCGGGTGAGCGAGAGGCTTCTGCTGCTTAAGCTAAAGTTTTAAATCTACCGCCCGATTACTCATTGGTTGTTGACGCGACTGTTGATTTTGTTGGGTAGGTTGAGCAAAATTCTTACTAGATAAAACTGCGAGCGCACGGGCGTATTGGGGATCACTCTGAGTTCCTTGCAAATCTGGATTCTCTGCGAGCTGACGCTTTTGTGCATCGCTTAAGTCTAACTTGATATCGGGCGCAATCCCCTTGTGGTTAATATCTGTGCCCTTGGGAGTGTAATAATGAGCTATGGTAACAGCTACGCCTGAACCATCCGCGAGTTCATGAACTGATTGTACTAGGGCTTTACCAAAGGTTTGACTGCCAACAACCACGGCTCGGTTGTTATCTTTGAGTGCGCCTGTGAGGATTTCGCTAGCACTCGCTGAATTGCCATCCACTAGTATTGCCAGAGGGCGTTTTGTGATCGCAGTATGATTTGCTTTCATTTCGTCACTGCCTCCCACACGATCCACAGTCTTGACGATCGCACCATTATCCATCCACATACGGGCAATTTCAATGCTCGATTGCAACAAACCCCCTGGGTTACCACGCAGATCCAAAACAAAGCCATCAACTTGCTTGGCATTCAAATCGCGGATGGCTCGTCGCATTTGAGTTGAAGCATGGGCACTGAACTCGCGCAGGCGGATGTAGCCAATGCGGCGATCGCCTTCTTGCCTCAAGTTATAACGCACTGTTGGGACTTCAATACTTGCCCGTGTCAAATTCACATCAAAAGGATTCTGCCCTTCTCTTCCTAGCCGCAAAGTTAACTTCGTTCCTGCTCTTCCACGAATCAGCTTTGAAGCATCTTCCACTTTCATTTGGCTTGTAGGCTTGCCATCAATTGCTAAAATATAGTCCCCAGGTTTAATACCGGCTTTCAGTGCAGGAGAATTTTCTATAGCTTCGATAATGGTGAGCTTTTGCGTTTGCTCATTCAATGCCATCCGAACACCAATTCCAGAGACTTCCCCAGATGTTTGGCTGGTTAAAGCTTCATACTGTTTGGGATCCATGAATCGAGTATAAGGATCTCCCAACTTTTCTAATGCTTGACGGATAGCAGTGTATGCTTCTTCACGGTTCGTATAGTCTTTACTGAGCAAACTCTGCCTCACTGCTAGCCAATCTTGTTTATTAAATGAGCCATCAACATATTCACGATTTACGAGTTGCCAGACATTGTCGATCACTGCTTTTGGGCTATCTTGGAGAGCTGCACGCACGGAGCGACACCAAACTGGGGCAAAAGCAGACAATGTAGCAGTTGAGGCGATTGCTCCGCTAAGAAAAGCGAGTTGGAGCAGCGAGTGACGTTTCGCAGATCGATTCATGTATATTAATTGGAATAATCGTATTGTTGACAGTGTAGCAATCCGACTTTGCTGGGATTTATAAGTTATTGTTCTCAATTATGCTTTTTTCATCATTTTTCCTTGATGTCTCTTGACAATACTGCATATTGTTCAAACGGTTTCTTTACTCTAGCTTACTTCTCCCGTGAGTTGAGTGCCACTATACAACCGTTTCATCAGCAGTCCCATGAAATCAGTGAGAATTGCTTATAAAGTAGCACTGGCTTTGGCTTAACTGGTGTTGTCAAGTCTACAGCAAGCTTGTATCGAGTACCTCAGGAAACCTAAAGTGACAAACCGACGACCTCATTCAGCGTCAGAACAATTGCACAGAAGGTGGCAATTTCTACGAAGACTTGCTTTTGGACTGTGTTTTGTGTTGCTGCTCTCCTTTGTTGTTAACACTATCACCTTAATTTCTGCATCTTCCAAACAAGTAGATGCTTTTTTTGTACTTGGTGGTAGTATTAATCGGGAAATTCATGTGGCCAAGTTAGCACAACAGTACCCGCAAACCCCTATTTTAATTTCTCAAGGTTCTCTTGACCCTTGCATTTGGCTGATTTTTCAACGCCTAGCACCCCAGAGAATGCAAAACGTTTGGTTAGAAAAGTGTGCTGATTCTACGTTTGGTAATTTTTACTATTCCATCCCTATTTTACGCCATTGGGGAGTCCGCAAGGTGAAGCTGATTACTTCCCCAACACACTTCCCGCGAGCCAAGTGGATGGCACAAATTCTATTTGGTGTTCACGGTATTTGGATGGAACCAGAAATTGTTCAAGAGCAAGGTATTACGGGAAACCAGGAGTCTTGGCCCAAAACAGGACTAGATGTCACGCGTAGCTTGTTATGGGCAGGGTTAAGTCCTATTATTCAGCCAAAATGTTCCAGTGTCATCAGACTTGTACAGGTCAATATATTCTATTGGCAGCGTCGGGGTTTTCTATGTGAAAAATCAACTCAATGAAAGCAACCCGATATCCGCTGACTCCTGAACCGCCTAATTTAACGTAGACATAGCCCCCAGGCGCATGCGCAAAGCGCCCCTGCAAGGGGTATGCATAGCGTGTTCTCTAGACATAGCCGTGGCGGGAAGGGAAGGGACATGTTCTTTGTAGCGCGCGCCAAACGCCCATTGGACATGTAAGTCCTGCGGACAGGCTCCGCCAACGTATGACGTATACCTTAGCATATAGGAAGAAAAAAAGAAGATAAGTAATCTTAAACCATCGAAGGAAGTGATTTAAAGTATGACACTTTGTGTTACTCTGCTCTACCACGAATTCGCCAGAGTGAGAAAAAAGATTCTTATTCTTCATTTCTCACGCTCGCGAATGCATGAATTTTGAATTTCAACGTAGTGAGTTGGGCTTGTATCCTTATTTACCACTTCTCATTTCGACCCGAGGTAAGGCGTAGACAGGGGAAACGCTCCAGATCAGGAGCGTAGGCATAGCTGTGCTACTAAGTCAGGAGTTGCTGAGTTCTTTCTTCGGTCAGTGGTTTCTAAGTTAAAACAAAAAATGTCAGTCTTCTTCGAGCTCCTTCAATTCTTGGAAGAATAATGCGGATTGAGAAATTACCCTGAAATCTAATTTTTACTAACCATAACCCTGTATTGAAGCAAGGCATAAATCTTCTAATCATTGAGTAGGCACCCGTTATTCTCCGTAGTGCTAAGGGGTTAGAGTTACAGTCAGCCCCAGCGCTATGGTTCATGGGGGTTAGTTAAGCAAGCCAAGTCATTATTAGAACAAATCAGCAAATGGGCAAATTTAACGAAATCTAATATTTCCCGCCCGATGCGCTATCTACCATTAATGGGATGACACAAATTTAACTATTGACTAACTTCAGCAGAGTTGCGTAGTCGCATGAGTTGGCGTCTCATTTGCGGTGATGCTTTTAACTCAGAAACTTCTTGAGCCTTAACATTTGCTTGTAAGGTTTCTAAAAAGTCATCAGAACCTTCAGTTAAAGCGTCTAGCAGAACCTGCAAAAGTTGGTCGCGATCGCCCAACAGACTTTTTTCTTCTATCAACCGAAATTTCAGATGAATTTCGCACTCATAAACACCTACATCTACAGTATTTACTTGCCGTGGTAATGCTTCAAAGTTCATAGCCTTTAGACTTCCTTGTACTAAGAGGTAATTTGGGTACTCCGCTATTTTTCAAGCAAGAATTCTTTAAACTTTTTTGATTTACAAAGTGTCTGAATTAACAATGCTTGCTTATCAATAAACGACGTTATTGCATTTTACTCTCCTATCTATCCTACAGGTTTGATTTTCACTGTCTTGTGTCTCAGTTTTCTGCAATAGGTATGGTTCAAGTAAACCATAACTATTATTCAGTTTTTACGATTTTATGCAATAAAGTTTCTGTAAGAACTTGTTCAACCTTTTTAAAGCTTTCTACATCAACTTTATCTCAACGTCAATAAGAGTTTGAGTTGTTACTTAATGTCTAGTGGTAATACGTAAGTGAATCCGCTGATTATTTTCTATTTAATGATAGCCAGACTTTGCTGTACCATAATTACGTAAAATTACTAAATGTACGATTTTTTCATTTGAAGATAGGAGACTAAAATGACCAAAATAATTAGGGGTAAGATTTTTGTTCTTGACGATAACATAGACACAGATCAAATTATTCCAGCCGAATATCTCACCTTAGTTCCTTCTAAAGCAGATGAATACGAAAAGCTTGGAAGTTATGCTTTAGCTGGTTTACCCGACCGTTACGGCAAATTTATCCTTCCTGGCGAAATAAAAACAATTTACCCGATCATTGTGGCAGGAGAAAACTTTGGCTGCGGTTCATCACGTGAACATGCCCCGATTGCCTTAGGTGCAAGTGGGGTTCAAGCAGTCATAGCTCAGTCTTATGCCCGCATCTTTTTCCGCAATTGTGCTGCGACAGGAGAGCTTTATCCTTGGGAGTCACAACAAAGGTTATGTGACAAATTTGAGACTGGTCATGAAGTATCAATAAATTTTGAAAGCAATCAATTAATGAATCACACTCTTGGTGAGATATACAACCTCAAACCTTTGGGAGAAGTCGGACCAGTGATTGATGCCGGCGGTATCTTTGCTTATGCTCGTCAGACAGGCATGATTTCTGCCCGCTAGGAATTCCGTTTACAATGATAGAGAGCGCGACGAAACCCAAATAAAAACTGCTTATGGATAACCCGATGCTGCTTAAATCCACAACCCGGCATATAAGAATTTTTGCCGCCGAAATAGACCGGGACGGAGAACTGGTTCCCAGTAGTCAGGTTTTAACCCTAGATATTGACCCAGACAACGAATTCAACTGGAATGAAGATGCTTTGCAACAGGTTTATCGCAAGTTTGATGAACTGGTAGAAGCATACAGTGGCGCAGACCTGACAGACTATAACTTACGCCGCATTGGCTCAGACTTGGAGCATTTTCTGCGATCGCTGTTGCAAAAAGGCGAAGTCAGTTACAATCTCTCTGGACGCGTCACGAATTACAGCATGGGGCTACCCCAAGTTGCACCTAACGCATGATGCTTGAGACGCAAGCAAACAGTACAACTCAATGGTGTGCCTCACCTTTACGCGTTGCGCGTCCTTAATACTGTCAACCCTGTCTTTCCAGAACAGGGTTTCTCGAATTGGAAATAGGGAGCAAAGTTACTTAGGGACTTTGTGCAGTAGGACGCCTTGCAGCACTCGTTCTAGCCCACGATTCATGATTGGCGTACAAAGTTTCTGTTTTGTTCTTTGAGAAATCTGTGACTAAAAATTTAAGCCAGCAAAGTGCTGATTTCGAATCAGGGAGATAAGAAGGTCTATTTTTCCTCACTCCTCGTCAGAGATTGTTAAGTTTTGTACTATTTTGTTTATTTTTACCATTTTGATGGTCAAGAAAATTGCTTCGTCTCGCTACTGCCACAAAAAAGCTACAAGTAAAGATTAGGCGCAACAAGTGTGTAAAGAATAGTAAACTTGACTAAAACCCTCTTCCTTTTTGACTTCTGCCTTGTCTCAACGATAAATATTTACGCCGATTGACTCATTTAAACCACATCAGACCGGCATTGCCTTATGGATTTGGTTAGCAAAAAACGGCAGCAGAAAGCCGCTAATAAACTAGTTGCTGACTGCTAACCGTTCAATATCTACCACCAAACTCTATTTCCTTCTTCGTCTACTCGTGCTTGTCGAATGGTATCAGATATTTCTTCTGCATCTTTGACATGGTGAAGAGCCTTTTTTTCACCATTTGGCTCATCAACCACGAAATAAGTCGGAACTTGAATGTGGTCACCTGTAATATCTGGAGAATCAACAGCGAGTTGTTGCTCCTTATCTTCAACTGTTTGTGATTCTTCAGAAATGACGTCACCAGGGTTCACTGCACGATGAATATCTTTTTGTTCGTTATTTTCCATGAGTCTTTCACCCGTTCTTAAATGTATAAAAGTGGTGCGATTAATCACTTCGGAGTAATAAGTGCTGAGTGCTGAGGAGCCACTGCCGCAGGAGGGAATTTAGTCCGTTGCGGTGAGGCAGTGAGTGCTTTTGTAGCAGGTTTCCCGGCATCAGGCACGGTTCGTAGACATCCCGCAGGCATACCCAAAGGGTGAGACTGGGGCTACAGGACTGGTTTTTAACGCCAGTTACCTGCGACAGGAAAAAAGTGTTTGTGTCACTCATCACTTACAACTCGTTACTCATGACTTCTTTTGTAAAGTAGAGTGCATCGTTAAGACTGAATAGTAGTTTGCAAACTCTGCTCTGACTTACCTCTTAGTCTTAACTAAAGTTAATTAACTCCCACTTATACATAAGTTAGGGAAAAACTTAACTGATCTCCTCTTTCTGATGGAATAAGTTCTTTGAAGAAGAGTATAGAGTGTAAAGTAATCTTACACTATACTTTACACTCCACGATAAAATACATCACTACTATAAGAATAAAATCAAATGGAAAAACTTGTAATTTAAGACACAGCTTTTTGGAAAGAAAGTCCGGAAAAACGGAGGTGATGAAGCTTTCACAAAGTTATACAGGTAAAGGTATGAAATTTTGGTAAAGTACGCTTTTGTTGCAATCTTTGTTGTTTTAAGACAGAACTGCAATCATCCTAGAACTGTATAACTACGTTACATTACCTTTTCATGTGTAGTAGATTTCAGCTTGCAATCACAATTTCCTTTAATTGGTCAACAGAAAATCGAGAAAAATAACCTTTGTGGTTTGTTTTGGGCTTCACGATCAATTTGGGAATGCTGTATGTTGATAAATAAACAAGAGAAATGGCTGTATGCCTTATCCAGTTAGAGTATCTTTTTGTAAATCCAATGTGTTGCGTTGCGTACCAGCCCAAAGATATCTATTTTTATCATTAAGCAAATTTTTCGAAACTCTTAGCATCTTAAGTTTCGTTCACAAGTTAAAATCATGATCCAAAATTGGATATATCAGATATGAGCGGTCAACAGTGCCGCTAGCCAATGCTGTTGAAAAAAATGCCAATCTGCTGATCGGTGCGAAGACTATGGAAAATGATGCGGCAACGCTCTACTGCCCAAATGAACTTTGTCAAGCTCCAAACCCTCTGACACACAAATTTTGTCAACGATGTTCCACACCCCTACCCAAACGATTTCTCTGGGCAGTGGCAGACGGACAGAGCGTGGCTAATGCTGGAGAATTATTAGCCGACCGCTATTTAGTTATCAACAAGGCACTTGTTTTAGATACCAAGCCTGGTCTATTACCTCAAACGCCAGACGGTGAACATTTACAGGCAATCAGACCTTATTTGCGACTCTTTCCCTTCCGCTTGCACGTACCGCAGGTGTATGGAGTGCTACCTGTGAGTGATGGCACTTCTAACAAAGAAATCTTACTTTTAGAAAAACCTCCGCTTTCTGTGCTAGACAGTACAGATCCCTTGCAAGTGCAGGTTGCTTGCGAGTTTACTACAGCTTGGCGTAACGCAACATCAATGCGCCAATTGAATTTACTGTGGCAGATAGCTCATCTTTGGCAACCTCTGACGAGTGAGGGGGTAGCTTCCAGCTTACTGAACCCAGAATTCGTCAGGGTAGAAGGGTCGTTAGTACGTTTATTGGAATTGCGTCATGACAATCAAACTTCTCCTAATTTACCGCAACTTGGCGAATTTTGGCAGCAGTTACAGCCACAAGCCAATGGAGCGATCGCCGAATTTTTGCGTGAAATTTGTCGTTGTCTGATTGCCGGCGAAATACACTCTGGTGAACAACTCGTTGCCATTATAGACAGAGGGTTGGCAGAATTAGGGCGAACCCAAACACCTATCATCAAAATTGCCACAAAGAGCGATACCGGACCTTGCCGTCAACGTAATGAAGATGCTTGTTACCCTCCTAGTGGCAGCGTGATCAGCAAACCACCCCAGCCGACAGCCATAGCTATTGTTTGTGATGGCATTGGTGGACATGAGGGAGGCAATGTGGCATCAAATTTAGCCATTGAAACTATTCAAAAGCAGCTGTATGACTTGACGAAATTGCCCTCTGACCGCATAGACTCCGCTTTTGTAGTTGCGAATCTAGAAACGGCAGCAGCAGCAGCAAATGACATCATTAGCCAGCGCAACGACGACGAACATAGGCAGGGACGTCAACGCATGGGCACAACTTTAGTGATGGCATTGCCAATTGTTCACGAAATGTACATTACTCACGTAGGTGATAGTCGTGCTTACTGGATGACACGCTCTGGTTGCTATCAAGTCACCTTAGATGATGATGTTGCTTCGCGTGAGGTACGGTTGGGCTATGCCACTTACCGGGATGCCATGCAACAAGGAGCTTCCGGCTCTTTGGTACAGGCATTAGGCATGAGTGCCAGCAATTCATTGCATCCGACATCACAACGCTTTCTTCTCGACGAAGATTGCGTTTTTCTTCTGTGTTCTGATGGTTTGAGCGACTTTGACCGTGTAGAGCAATATTGGGAAACAGAAATTTTACCGATTATTACTGAAAATTTTGACATAGCAAAAGTAACAGATAAATTAGTCGAAATAGCGAATACTCAAAATGGACACGATAATGTTACGATTGCCATAGTACACTGTCAAGTTAAATACTCAGAGCCAAAATCAACTCTTAAAGCTGCTCTTGCTGACCTCTCTACACTACCAAAAGCTTCTCACACTCAGATAAGAACCAGACAGGGTTCATTGGGTTTTAGCCAAAATCAGAAAACTCACGTTATCTCAACAAGCAAATCCCCCAAAGGTGTAAAACTACCACTGCAATTGATTGTGATTCCGTTGCTATTCGTTGTCGTCAGCCTTTTGTTGGGATACCTGTGGCATCAAGGGTTGCTTCCGATCAAGAAATTAACGAATTCTTCACCAAGAATCATTCCCTCGGAGGGGATACCATTGGTAGCACCACCTATCAAAAGTGGTTCTCAGGATGGTTCGGACAAATCTGCTGCAAATGCAGCACAAGTGATTCAGACGACGAGCGAAATCGAATTCATCAAAACAACCTCGCCCCCAACCGGAGTGATTGCTCCAAAAGGTAGTGTTTTGCAAATTCTTTCCAGGTCAGAGAAAATAGAGAAAGACAGTTGGATATATCTGCGAGTCTGCTCTATTGGGCAAGCAAGTCCATCAAACTCACAATCAACTTCTTCCACCGCAAACAAACCTGTAGTCAGCCTAGGAGATGAAGTCAAAATTTTATCCTCTAAATTCAAATCATTGAAAGTTCCCAAAGCGAAACCCGAAGTTGTAAGCCAATGTCAGCCATCAAAACAGACTTCTATTTCTTCTCCTGCAGTGAAAGAATCAGCACCTGAGTCAAAGCCAAAGTCTGTCCCCCCACAGTAAGGTATTAAAATAGGTGACGCCCGTTCGCCGAACAGCAGCACTTCGTCAAAAACTCGATAAACTGGTAGAAGCCTGAAATTGTACAGGTGATATAACTTTAAACAAAAAACTCGAAAGGCAAAAATTCTGTCTTTTCAAATTGTTATTTGAATTTATTTGATTCTACCTCTTAGATTAACCAAAATTAACGAATCCATGCCATCCCTTAACCTGGCGATCGCCCGTCTCGTCAACACCGGCAATGACAGTTTCGCCATTTGGGTGGTGAAAGCTCCCTATCCCAGTGGCAATGTTCTGCGTGACTGTGTATGGCTTCCACATCTTACTCAAGCTTGGCAAGAGTGGCAGCAAATGTTTGCTGGTCACAGCCGCTTGGATATTTCCCCAGGAGCAAAGCCTAACCCAACAAATCCTTTCCCTGTGGATTTTGCAGCACCAACCTCTGGTCAACCAACCAGTTACACTGCTCGTTTAATGCAATATTTGGGAATTAGCCTGTGGGGTTGGATATTTGACGGACAAATTCTCAATAGCTTTGAACGCAGTCGTGGGATTGCTATGGGTCAGCATACGCGTTTGCGCGTGCAGTTGGAAATTCGTGACCCGAATCTAATTGCCCTGCCTTGGGAAATTATGCAGCGCGAACCTGGTCAATCTTCGATTTCTCTGTCGCAACACATACTCTTTAGTCGTACTACAAGTGAAGTCGAACCACTACCATCTTTACGCTCAGAACAAGCGTTAAACATACTGTTGGTTTTGGGTGAAGATAAACAGCGGCTGCAACTTGACGAAGAAGCCGATATGCTCAAACAAACTCTTTCTAATGGCTCTGTTATGGCTAGCAGTTACAGTGGGTACGCACCCTGTATGGTACACACACTTTTGCAACCAACTCCAGAGGAGTTGATTCAACAGCTAGAAACTAAGGCATACAACGTCTTATTTTACACCGGTCACGGTCTGCAAGGACCAGACGGAGGTTTGTTATTTTTGCGACCGGGTATGACCCTCAATGGAATAGAATTAGCCCAAGTATTGACGAGTACAGGTGTGAAACTGGCAGTTTTCAATGCTTGTTGGGGAGCACAACCAGCTGCTGTTAATCACCAGGCTGTGCCTCATAGCAGTTTGGCAGAAGTGCTTATACGTCAAGGTTTACCTGCTGTTTTAGCAATGCGTGATGAAATCGCACCCCAAGAAAGCCACACTTTTATTAAAGCCTTTGCTGCTGCTTTGCGAAAGCGACTGCCAATTGATGAAGCTGTGGCAGAAGCAAGGCAACAACTGTTAATAGTTTACAGGTTCAATCAACCCGCTTGGACATTGCCGATTCTCTACTTACATCCAGACTACAATGGGGAACTGATAAGGAATTTTGATGAGGGGATTACAGAACTGCCAGAAACTTCTATTCCCGGAATCGGTTCTTTGCTTTCCAATGCTTGTTTGCGATCGCTCTCCCCTGGAGGCAAAACTTTGCAACTGCGACCAGGAGTTACGCGTATTGGGCGTACACCAGATAATGATATTGTCATTTCAGAGCCTTCGGTTTCAAAACGCCATGCTGAGATCTTATTTCGAAATACCTTAACAGGATCTTCCCCAGTCCGAACCTATTACCTGCAAGATTTATCCACCTACGGAACAACCTGGGTTTTACGAGCCAATACTTGGCAACAAATCCACCGTCAGGAAGTTCCGTTACAATCTGGCATGCAGTTAAAGTTTGGTAGTACAAAAAGTCAACCTTGGGAGTTCATTATTGATCAGTCCTCTGCCTAAGGATTGGAAGTACAGATTTTCCATACTTGAAACCCAGCAACATAAACTAGCACTTTTGAGTAGAACAGCATTCTTTTTGCGGAAATGACATTCAGGCAGCTGTAGCTGTCAATACTACTAAATAATCAATCAGGAGCGACAAATGACTCAGCGAATCAACGGTTCAAAAACTTCTCATTCCCTACGCGATCAAATCGATTTAGAACTTTTAGAAGCACTGCTTGAACCCGAAGATGCTACATATCCTTGGAATCTCGCAGATGAACAATCAGAGGACTATTTTGCACAATTAGAACAGCAGTTCCAGTTAGAGGATGTCCTTGATGAAGAACTAGCAGAACGTTCACAAGCTTTTTACAATCGCTTGGATACACTTTGGTACAACAATAATCTCAATTCCCAATACTACAAATGTAATACAAAGACGTCTGTTTTGTCGAATCTTCAAAAAAATTTACAAGCAAGTTTCGCCGCTAATGTTCCTCAAGATTGGATAGCAGCTATTGCCCAAAAAGCGACTGAGATTTTTCATTCAGGTCAATCAAAGGGTGAACAACTGGTTCAGTGTGTTCAATCTGTATTACCCAATTGGGAAACAGATGACCTTTTGGTCATGGCACGTCCATTTGCTTACGCTATGAGGAGCGGTACACCGCAAAACGTCAACTCTGTTGTAGAAAACGTAGACAATCGTGAGTGGACAAATCTATCTGAAATTGAGAAGGCAAAAGTGAGTTTAGCAGTTGCTTACCATGCGCTTGGTGAGCTTAAGAGTATTGAAGAAGAAGCCTAAGATTTGTTCCCTTTTTTCTGCTTTGCTCAAATCCAGAGAATAAGTTGCTTTGCCTGCAAGCAACAACTTTATTGCTTCTCTCAAAAAGCAGAGTTTTTCGGATCAGGGCACAAAATGTCCAACTAAATCTATCTATAGGTAGTTGCAAACAAAGCACATCAATGAGAAGCAAGATATAATAAGTAACTTGAGTGCAGCAACAGTAGCCGCTTGTGGACTGAAGAGTGAACTATAAATTAATCATCCGCTTTGTGCTCTACCTCATCATCATGTCGTTGCGCTCATTACTTAGGTCCAAGAAAACGGGTAGCGAAATTTTGTGAACGCGTTGGTGAAAGCGCCCTAGCTTTAAGAATAGCTGCCATTAAGAAGGCGTAAGACAAGACTCCAACAATGACCAGCAGCAAACTGTTAAAAAGTCCCGTTGCATTCCACAAAGCGTGTAGTCCGGCTGCTGTCAGATAACCAACTGGCAAAATTTGCCAACTTCTAGAGGGCTTGAGTACAGCCAAACCGATAAAATAGCCAAAATATCCACTGTAAGCCATGTGTCCGGCAACAGAGCCGAGAATTCGTGGGATCAGCAGTTGCAAACCCACAAGTTGACCAGTTTCTAAGCCCGATTGTGCTGAGATATTTTGAGTAATAGTTGGCACATATTGTCCCAAAGTTTCCAACAGGGTAAACCCCACAGCAGAAGCTGTTCCTAATAGAATACCATCGAGAGGTTCTGCAACGCCAATGCGTTCCCGCCAAGGTGATGGGACTACCTTCGCAATCAGAAACGCCAGCAGCAAAGGTATTGCCTTCAGTAATTCCTCCATCAAACCAGCGCCAAAAAACATGCGCACCAGCAACTCCGTTAAGGTAATGGGTTCTTGTTCTGAGGGTAAATTACCAGGCAACAAATCGCGAAACACAAAGATAAATAAATCCAAAACCGGAGTCAGTAAAATCACTGCCGTTGTCAATGCTGATGCACACAGTACCCACCAGGGCTTTGGTTTACCACACAACTGGTAAATAAAGTAGTAAGCAGCAAAAGCTATATAGATTGCGACTATGATTTGATTTGCTTGTTGACCGACCGTAGCAAACATAAGTACCACGAAGACAACTGTGAGAATTCCCGGTATCAGGTAAGCTTTACGAGTTAAATCTTTACCAGTAGAAATAATGGGAAACAACTGAGTGAAGCTTAGCGAATCTGCTGCTTTTGTAGGAGGTTGATAAAAAGTCGAGGTGGCTGCTGGGTAACTATTTGCTGGAGGAAGCGGTGTAGTTGCTGATGGGGTGATCGCAGTCGCTTGTAGCTCGTTTTGTTCATACTCAAAAACAAATTCCGGACCGTCATGACCGAGAGTGATCTGATCTCCGTTCATCAATTGCTGACAACCCTGCAACCGTTGTCCGTTCAAGTAAGTGCCATTGGCACTAGCCAGATCACAGATTAACCAACTAGATTCTGCATCTAGAGATGAAGTCAGGGGACGAACTGCTGCATGGCGACGAGATACCATGCGGTACAACATAGCATCCAACACAACTTGGCAGCTAGGGTCACGTCCAATAACGACCTCTTGGCTGGGAAGAAGCGAGTAGCGAGTTTCCACTTCCAAAGAAGTTGCATTACCAGACACTTGCCGCAGGATTGCATTCTGTCTTGCGTTTTTACCTGTCATCGAGTTACAGGGTGTTTATAAACAATATATTTATAGAATTGGCAGTAGGACTTAACCCTAGCCACAATAGCAAAATTGCTAAATCCACTATAGCTTCAGTCACCGCTTATCAATGAGAAATTAAAAAACTCAAAAGAAACATAGATTTCGACTCATTTTAAGTAGGCTTACTGTTGACATCTGACGCTATATAATATAGCGTTAACTACCTCATGCGTAAATGACTTTGAGTGCAAATTTATGTACTAAACAGCAGACATTTCCAGATGTTCAATTTTAGTACCTAGTATCTTGAGGAATTCTGCCAACCAACGGGGATGAGCAGGCCAAGCTGGTGCTGTAACTAAATTACCATCAACGACAACCTCGTCAGCCGGGACATTTACGTAGGCACCACCAGCACGCCACACCTCTGTGCTACAAGCAGGATAAGCAGTACAGTTCTTGCCTTGCAGGACATCAGCAGCAGCCAACAACTGCAAGCCGTGGCAAATCGCAGCAATCGGCTTATTTGCTTGGGCAAAGTGCGTGGTGATTTCTAGTACTTGCTTATTCAGGCGGATATATTCAGGCGCACGTCCTCCAGGAATCACCAAGGCATCATAGTCTTGTGCTTTGACTTCTACAAAAGAAGCATTCAGAGTGAAGTTGTGACCGGGTTTTTCACTGTAAGTTTGGTCACCTTCAAAATCGTGAACAGCAGTCCTAACTTTTTCTCCAGCTTTTTTGTCTGGACAAACTGCATGAACCGTATGTCCCACCATCTGCAAAGCTTGGAAGGGAACCATCACCTCGTAGTCTTCTACATAGTCTCCTACGAGCATCAAAATTTTTTTAGTAGCCATTTTTTTAGTCATTAGTCATTGAGTTTATATTAATTTATATTTGAGAGTATTAGGTGTAAGATTGTAAAATTATCCTTAATAAATATCAGATTTGATTGTGTAAATTGCTACTTCAATACGTTCGTTTGAAAAAATGTAACCTATCCTCAAAATTTCAGAATGACTGAATAAAGAACGAGCTAGCCCCTTCGGAGGCGCACTCAAAGGACGCGCCGCTACGCAAAAAAAAATCAGAATTCAGTAGTCAGAAGAATTAATAGTAAAAAGAGTACAAGGCCCGGACCGCCACGCACAGCGAAGGGCTTGCACTCTATTGATTTACGGAGATGTGTTCTGTGTTCTGCGTTCTTCTTAATCATCAAAACAAATGAAATTCCTTCAAAGCTTTGGGAAAATTTTGATTTTCATGACTGGGACGACTCAGTTTAATTAAAGCAAAACGTTGCAGAGGAGTTAATTCTGCCCACTGTTGAGATGAAAGCATAACACCAAATTCTCTCGCTTTTTCCTGAAGATTTGTTGGTACATTCTTAGCATCTAACCACGCGGGATTTGGTTCAATTAGTAACTCGGCAGCTGGTGTACCAGTGCGTTCTAGAATCAGGTTATGGAGATATTTTCTGTATGATTGAATTTCGGCTTCTGTAGAGCAAGGTAATTCAACCAAAGTTTCACGCTCAAGTTTCGTCAAATGACTCCAATCAGATAATTTTAACTTAATCCCAGAGGTATCAAGTTTTTGGCGTACCTGCATAGGAATACAACGCAGGGAGTCAACAAAATCTGCTTCAAATTCAAAGAAATTAGGCATATCTTAATTAATGCTGTTGTTTAAGAATAAGCAAGTAACAATAACTCATTCAACTTGCAGAAGATGTTTTTTGAGATAGCCTCTATAGGCTATCTTGTTTAAAGCCTCTGTAGATTAACACTCAGAATGTAAAAGTTGGTAATTATCAACAGTTAACTCAAGGGTAACTGGCACAATTTGTACTGCACAAGCTTTTAATTCTGGTTGTAGAGAATCAGGGCAAGATTCTGGATGAGTTAGAGCGTTAGCTTCAGCATTATCTGCCCAAAGTACACCCCAATGCATAGGGACAAACACTGTACCAGGGGCGATCGCCTTTGTAACTTTTGCTGGGAACCGCGCTTTTCCTCGACGCGATCGCACTTCCACCCATTGGTTATCTACAATCCCTAAGTGTGCAGCATCACGAGGATGAATCTCAACAAACGGTTCGGGATGCATTTGGCGAGTTTTTTCAATCCGACCAGTACGAGTTTGGGTGTGCCAATGCCCATAAAGTCGCCCATTTGTCAAGACAAAAGGATAATTCGGATCTGGTGGTTCCGCCAATCCTCGCGAGTGATACGCTCCAAAACGAGCGCGTCCATCAGGGGTGTGAAAGCGGAGGTTCGTGTAAAGGCGTTTGGGTGATGGGCGCAAAAAAGAATTACTTTCTCTGCCCATCACCCTCCAACCCCACTCCGTGGGGACCCCTAGCCCCCCATCATCCCATCTCCCCATCTCTTTCCCGTGGGGCCATTGTGTTGGACCTTCCGTACGTAATTGCTCGTGACATAAACCTGTCATATCGCAAGGGCGATCGCCTGTCAGTTTGACAAACTCAGCGTAAACTTCGGCAGAATTAGCAAAGGTAAATTTATTATTATAACCTAATCTGCGACCTACTTCTGCAAAAATTTCCCAATCTGCTTTGGCTTCACCAGGCGGTTGGCGGAATGCTGGACACAGCGTTACTGTTCGTTCAGAATTCGTCATCACGCCGGTTTTTTCACTCCACTGTGCAGCTGGGAGCAGGATGTGAGCGTAAGCAGCAGTTTCTGTTGGGTAGTAGGCATCTTGGTAAATAGTAAAGGGCGATCGCAACAATGCTTTCTTAGTTCGCTCCAAATCCGGCATACTCACAGCAGGATTGGTAGCAGCAATCCACAATAACCCCACACTACCATTTTCCAACCCAACAATCATGTCCCAAGCCGTCATACCAGGATTGGGAGAAATCTGTCCTGACTTTAGTCCCCAAAACTCCTCAACTTCTGCGCGGTGCTGAGGATTTTTCACCACTCGATAACCGGGTAACAAGTGGGACAAACCTCCAGCTTCCCGTCCTCCCATTGCGTTCGGTTGACCCGTGAGCGAAAATGGTCCTGCTCCTGGTTTGCCAATTTGTCCAGTCATCAGGTGCAGATTAATAATAGTTCTCACCTTAGCCGTCCCTTCAGAGGATTGATTCACACCCATCGACCACAAGGACAACACTCGATGAGATTGACCCCAGTAGCGTGCTGCTGTTTCTAAATCTTCAATGCTGATTCCACATTGACGAGCAACTACATCTGGAGGATAGTGGCGAATCACCTCAGCATATGCGGGAAAGTTACTAGTGCAGTCGTCGATAAACCCGGTATCTATGTAGTTCCAGCGCATCAATAAGTGAGCGATACCATTTAACAAGTCGATATCTGTACCAGGACGAATAGCTAAATGTAAGTCAGCAGCTTCTGCGGTTGGTGTGCGACGGGGATCAACCACAATCATTTTGACTTTGCGATTCTTTTTATGATACTTTTCTAGTCTGTTGAAAATAATTGGGTGACACTCAGCCGTATTTGTCCCAATTAAAAATGCACAGTCAGTTAACTCCAAATCTTCATAACAGCATGGGGGACCATCTGAACCAAAACTTTGAATGTATCCAGCCACAGCACTGGACATACACAAGCGCGAGTTAGCATCAAAATTATTAGTACCCAGACACCCTTTTAAAAGTTTCTGAGCTGTGTAGTAGTCTTCAGTTTGAAACTGACCAGAACCATACATACATATGGCTTCTGGTCCTTGAGTGAAGCGCACAGTTTGAATGCGCTTGGTAATGATATCAAAAGCTTCGTCCCAGCTAACGCGCCGAAACTCCTGATCTAGGGAATCTCGTACCATTGGGTAGTGCAGTCTGTTTTTGTCTAAAGACTCCGCGATCGTTGCGCCTTTAACACAAATCATTCCTTGACTGGATGGGTGCGTTTTGTCGCCTCGCACCCGCCAAATCGGATTTCCGTGACTATCTCGATGAGTCGCTTTGCCTAGTTGTGCTGGTGGAGAAACTTCCAGTCCACAGCCAACACCACAGTATGGACATAAGGTTTTGGTAAATTCAGTCATGGTAATTGCACCATGTTGATAAATTGTTTAAATGTTTAGTTTGTCAAAGATACATTCCAGCAATTTGCTGTGTTTTCAAACTTTTTCTATTCCGTTGACAGCACTTAGAAAATTCTCCAAAGACTGATTGATAATATCTCAGTTTATAGTGACTCAACTTTGCTTAATTTGGTTTACCTTTTTTTCGGTACACTTTCGTAAAAGTATTTCTACTCAATTAAATATGAATCAATACAAAAAAAATGTTCTTCGTGATACATATCTTTCTTTGAAAGTGATTTTTTTGATAGAGTTTTCTTATGTAAATTATGGAAAATTATTAAATTCCTTAAAAACCTGAGTTCTTGGAAACAAAACCACAGATAAACACAGATATTTTCTCTGTGTTTATCTGCGTTTATAAATACTCTTAAGCCAGATTTTTGTAAGATATCAATTCTTTCATCTTATTTCTCAGCTAGAATACCAGAACTGTGGTGATTCACTGGAGTTTGTGTTTCTGGTGCTTCACCTTCATAAGCAGCAGCAAAAGAACCCTTTGGTTCTTTTAGGAAGAAAGCACACAGAAAAGCGCAGACCATAGCAGCTATACCCATTGTGGTAAACAGTGTTGGTGCATCAGTTAAGCTGAAAATTGTGAGATAAACAACGCCTCCAAAGTTACCGTAAGCTCCCACATTACCTGCAATTTGTCCTGTAGCTTCTTTCTTGATGAGAGGTACAATACCGTAGGTTGCACCACAGCCAGCTTGAGCGAAGTAAGCGGCAAACATCGTAACAGCAATTGCAACTGGAAGCGCCCAACTGTTGTTAATATAATGTGCCATTAAGTAGCTAACACCAATGCCAGCAGAGATAATTGTCATCGTCCATTTACGGGAGCCAAACTTATCAGAAATTAAACCTCCACTGGGACGAGAAACTAAGTTTAAAAAAGGATAAGTTGCGGCAATCATTCCAGCGACGACATGCTCTAAACCAAAAGTTTTTTCAAAAAATGCAGGTAGCATAGAAACAGCAGCAAGTTCGGAACCAAAGTTAGTTACGTAAGTGAATTCGAGTAAAGCGACTTGACTAAATTGATAGCGTTCTGAGGGAGCGTAGGTTTTCTTGCCAATCAGAAGTTCTTTGTTAACCTGCCAAGCTTTGTATGTTTGGTAAGCAAATAATCCTGCTAACACTAACCAAACCAGGTACATTTGGCTTAGGGTTAAAAAGTGAATGTTCTTTTGTTCCAGACGCCAAGCTAATAAACCCAAGGCGAAAATCAAACCAAAATTTGAGAGAATCATTGCCCAGAAGCTTTTAACACTAGTGACTTCTAAAGCACCATTTTTCTTTGGTTTTTTATAAACTTTGCCGGCAGGTGTATCTTGGACACTGTTGTAATAAATGACGCTATAGATAGCGGCGATGATACCGGTGAGGGCGATCGCAAACCGCCAATTAGAAGCGCCACCAGTCAGAAAGCTAGCAACAACTGCAATTGTAGGTAGGGCAAATTCTGCCCCAAAAGCACCAAAGTTACCCCAACCGCCGTAAATACCTTGGGCTATTCCAATCTCCTTTGGTGGGAACCATTCCGACACCATCCGAATACCCACGACAAAGCCAGCGCCAACAATTCCCATCAGCAAGCGACTGATGACAAGATGGTTAAAATTCTGCGACAGCGCTGTTGCAAAACAGGGAACAGCAGCAAACATCAATAGCATTGAGTAGGTGATTCTAGGACCAAAACGGTCTAGAAGCATACCAATAATGATTCGTGCAGGAATTGTTAGAGCAAGATTGCAGATACCCAAGGTTTTAACTTGCTCTGGTGCTAAATATAACTGCTTACCAATAGTTGTCGCAAAAGGAGCAAAGTTAAACCAACAAACAAAGGTGAGGAAAAAGGCAAACCAAGTCTGGTGCAGAATGCGATAGCGACCCTTAAATGAAAACAATCCTTTGAGCATTGAGCTTTACCGAGTAGAAAACAGAAAAATTGCACAGGGAATCTCAGCAGCAATATGACAATTGCCCCAAGCTGAGAAACACTTAAGTGACTTAAGTTTTCGTGATGACTGTCCTTAGTTCCTAGTCATTTATAACACTTAACGATTAAGAATAAATGACGAGGTTAAGAAAAAATTTGCACATTGGACGCATAGTTAGTTTTAAACTGTGGCTGGTTCTCGTAAGCGTGCGCCGAAATGTGAAATCAGTAGTTCTCGTAAGACTGGTAGTAAGTCTTCGCAAGGGATACCTTTGGTGACACAAGTTCCCAGTTGCGCTTCCTTGCCAACTTTGCCGCCCATGTAAATGTCAACCCCTTCTACGGCTTTACCATTTTTACGAGTTTTGGTTCCCATCAAGCCAATGTCTGCAACTTGGGGCTGTCCGCAGGAGTTGGGACATCCTGTCCAGTGAATTCGTACAGGACGAATGAGTTCTAACTCTGCTTCCAACGCTTTTATGGTTGCTAAAGCGCGGTTTTTCGTTTCAATGAGGGCAAAGTTACAAAATTGTGCGCCTGTGCAAGAAACGAGCGATCGCATCAGCACAGCGGGGTTAATAGTAAACTTTTCAAGTACAGGTTCTGTTAAAAAAGTTTCCAGCACTGAATCAGCAATATTAGGGATAATCAAGTTTTGTTCAACTGTGAGGCGGATTTCACCGCTGCCGTAAACTTCAGCCAGACGTGCCATTTCAAACATATCCTCGGCGTACAACCGACCGACAGAAACGTGCAATCCTACATAGTTCAATCCTGATTGCTTTTGTTTGTATACCCCAACATGGTCACGTTTTTCCCAATCAATTTCATCTCGTGCTGCTGCGCTGATCAATGACTTACCAAATCGCTTCTCAACTTCTGCACGGAATTTTTCTAAACCCCATTCATCAATTAACCACATCAGGCGGGCTTTTTGCCGATTTGCGCGTAAACCATTGTCGCGAAAAACTTCCAAAACAGCTCTACACAAAGCGACGACATCCTCTGGAGGAACCCAAACATTCAAGGGAACAGCCGCCTCACAGCGCTTAGGAGAAAAGAATCCACCGACAAGGACATTGAAGCCGAATATTTTTTGTGAAGTCGCTTCGTTGATGGGGTGGTAGGGTGGTGGGGCAATGGGGAGAGAACTTCCTCCAATCTCCCCATCTCCCAATCTCCCTATTGCCC
>NZ_QMEA01000116.1 GCF_012912105.1 Brasilonema sp. UFV-L1 | reverse complement strand
TTACGAGTAGACATTGTTAGTGGTTGTCCATTTTTGTCTATGAAAAATGAAGCGGTATTATCTCACCGCGTTCAAGCCTTTGCAAACTGTTAATAGTTTGCAAGACAACTAGGCGATCGCCCTCCTTAAGTTGTGTATCATCAGAAGGCATTAACTCAGCAGAAAATTGACTTGACTTTTGGTAAAGAACTGGCATCATCCCGTAGCCATAAGCAACTTCAGCCAAGAGTAATCCACACAGAGGATCATCAGACTGAATGTTGTATTCTGCTACTAAGATAGTCTGATCATGGAGTCGAAATAGATTGAGAATATTTTCGCCAAATGCTGCTGCAGCAAAAGCTTCTGCCGCTAGAGAGTACACACATAAAACTTCAGCACTTGGCAAAATTCGGGCGAGATTGTTACTAAAGCGTGGATCAAAAGTGCGAATCACCAAAGTGCTGTCTGGATTCGCGGTATCGGAAATATGACTGATAACGCGACGATGTCGATTATTTAATTCATAGACAAGACGGCGATGCTCCAGCAGGGAGCCGCCCTTTGGGCGATCGCACCAACGATGATTCACAGTAATTTGACACTTAACTACAGAGAGCATGTGTTCATTCAAGTTAATCAACCCTTGAATTTCACTGCCCAAAGCAGCAATTGCAAATGCAGAAACTGTGAGTTGAGTTGCCTCCAAAGCTTCAAAGTTACCTAAACTTCGATCTAAAAATTTATTCAAATTTTGTTTAGAAGAGCGTATAACTAAGCGAACATACTGATTAACCACCCTAACTGCAAAAGCAGTGTCTATATTCACCCGCTCATTACTAGTTACTATTAAAACAGCTTGACTTTGTTGAATATTTGCTCTTATTAAAACATCAGGTTGTCGGCAGTCACCAATCACTAATTCTTGTAGTAAATCTGGTATGTTGCTAATTTCCCAAATACTTGGCAAAGCAACGTCGATCGCACTGACACTCACGCCAAATTCTTTGAGTTTAGCGACACAGTACTGACCTAAACTTCCTAATCCACAAACTAAGAAGTGAGCTCGTGGAGTTTCTGTTTGGACAGCACTGACGACATCAGTTTCTGTAAATGGATGAGACATCACAATAATTGGTAATTGTGAATGAGTCATTCGTCATTAGGGACTTACCAAAAAATAAATCATTCAATTATTGCCGTTGCGTTAACGAGAGTACGACACCATGTTTTACTCATCCGTCACGGTGCGTTAGCCAAAGGCATAACGCACCCTACTACAAATTGGATATTTTTTTCATTGCAAGTCCCTTAATGACGAATAACTCATGAGCTAGATAGCTTTTACTACTGTTTTTCTTGAAGACCTTTCTGTCCGATACCAATCACAGAACCTTGACCTCCAAACACAGAACCAGTAATACCTTGGTTAAATCGGGAATTAGCTGATTGCAGAGTGATGTTGGGTAACGGTACGTAGCCAACTTGTAATACCAGATTTGCGTTGTCTGGCGATAGATAGAAGTTAGTAAAAGCTTTGACTTCTGGACGAGTTGCTGCCGATTTCTTCACATAGATAAAAATAGGACGAGAGAGGGGCTGATAGCTAGAATTTGCGACTGTTTGGGCGCTGGGTTCTGTACAACCATAACCATTGTCAATCGCGACTAGCTTCAGCTGATTTCTATTTGCAGCGTAGTAGGCGTAGCCAAAAAAGCCCAGTGCATTTTGATCTTGGGAAATTCCTTTCACCAGAGCATTATCATTTTCGCTCTTGGTGTAATCACCTCGACTTTTACCTTCTTCACCCACAATTGCTAAAGTGAAATAGTCGTATGTCCCAGAGTCTTTTCCAGGACCAAATAGCTTTAATGGTCGATTGGGGAAGTTAGAACTAATTTGGTTCCAATTCGTAACTTTGCCTTCAGCTGTTGGTTCCCACATCTTTTTCAGTTCGTTCACTTTGAGACACTGAACGAAGTCATTTTTTGCGTTGACGACAACAGAGAGACTATCAAAGGCTACAGGTAATTCGATGTATTCTACGTTGTTTTTTCGGCAAAGTTCCACTTCTTTTTCATTAATCGGGCGGGAAGCATCTGTAATATCAGTTTCACCTGCGCAGAACTTCTTAAAACCACCACCAGTACCAGAAAAAGCGACATTGATTTTCACTCCAGAATTCGCTTTTTGAAACTCTTTTGCCATTACCTCAGAAACAGGAAATACGGTACTAGAACCGTCTATATTTATGGTACCTGACAAGTTTGTGGTGCTAGTTGAACTCACATTTTCAACCTGATTCACCGCTTCTGGAAAGCTCGCAGTTGTATCATCATTCGCTTGATTGTCGCTGCAAGCAGTTGCTCCCAACACTAAAGTCGCTATAGAGCTAACAAATGCAATACGAATATTGTGAAAAAACATTCTTTTTTCAACCTATTTGAATATATGAAAGAATCAGAATTCAAATTTTTATTAACAGTTATCAGTAAACAGTGAACAGTGATAACTGATAAGTAGTAACTGATAACTGATAACTGATAACTGATAGCTGATTCGGTCAAAAAACGGCTTCTGCTCCCTGAAAATATCTACTTTATTGTGCTGGTTGCACTGTTTCTGGACGTAACTGGCGATCGCCATTCACATCTGGGACTAATTTTTCTAGTAACCGAGCGATCGCTGGCAGAAATATAATGACTACAGCTACACCAATTAAGTTAAAGATAATCTGAGCATTAGCAACCTGACGACCTACACCAGCTCCACCCGAAATAGCCAAAACCAATTGCACTAATAGGGGAGCAAAGATAATTCCGAGGATAGCACTCACTAGATTGAACAAAAAATGAAACAATCCAGTCCGTAATGCTGGGCGACCGCGCCCTATAGTAGCGACTAGGGTATCAGCACAGGTACCAACTTCAGCACCCAACATAATCGCGATACCTGCTGGTAATGAAATCAAACCAGAACTTGCCAAGGTGATGACAATCGCAACTGTTGCAGAAGATGATTGAATAATCACCGTAAAAATTGCCCCAACAATTGCACCCAGTAGTGGATTTCTCCCCAGAGTTTGCATCAAGTCGATGAAAGGCTGATAGTTTCTAAATGGCTTCATTGCTTCGTCGATCGCCTCAAGACCGTAAAACATTAAGCCGAAGCCCAGCAAAATGATCCCAATATTTTTCTGCGTATTTGTCTTGCCAATAAACAGCACCAACATTCCTGCAAGCATCAGTATTGGTACGTATAGTTCAATGTTGAGTGAGATGATTTGTGCGCCCACTGCTGTACCGATATTGGAACCTAAAACAACACCAAGAGACTGTACAAATGTCAAGACTCCCGCGCTCACCATCGCAATCACCATGATGATCGTAACGGATGAAGATTCTAGTACAGTTGTGGCAACAGCTCCTGTTAAAACGGCGGCGAAGCGATTAGTGGTACATTTACTGAGGAAGCTTTTCATCCGTTCTGTACCGATTTCTTCTAGTCCTTCAGAAAGTCGGGTGACACCGTAGATAAACAGAACCAAACCTGCCAATGCACCCATAGCCATAGCAAAGAAGTTTATTTTGGTTGGTTTTGCTCCTTTTCCTCCAGATGCTCCACTAGATGCATAAGCAGCTTGAGCAATATCAAATTGAATAACTGGTTGCACACTTGTAGGCTGTGCTGTCTGTATATTCGTGCTAATTTCTACAGATGAGGAACTTAAAAATGGCTGTTCAGGACTTAACAAAGAGGGATAAATAATGACAGTCATTACGAAAAAAGCAATACTCAACCATTCGAGTATTTTTCTATTGCATTTTGCTATAGAGAACATGGTTGCTCCTTAACAAATGAGTTCTAATGTTCTACTGAGGCGTATCTATTATGTAGCTCTATACATTGCATAGAATTAAACTAAGCTATGCAAATTCTACCACCATAACTTTCAATATATTTGTTTAGTTAACAACTTTAATCTCTGTAATAATAGAAAGATAAACTATTACTAATCAACGCTTAACTTGCTTTTAATTTATGATTTTTTACTGTATAAATAACCTTTTTTACAATGCGTAAGTTTTAAGAGACATATTTTCAAAATAATTTAAAACCCTTGCACTGCCTAGGTTAATCTTTAATTTAGGGAGAAATCTAATTAAGTAGTCGTCATGAACTGCGTACACCAGAACACATGAAAATATTTCTCGATTCTGTCACCATCACTGATATAGAAGCCGCCGCTAAGCGTTTAGCTGGTATTGTGCATCGCACTCCAGTTGTGACTTCCAGAACTGTTAATGATCGCACCAATGCTCAAGTATTTTTCAAATGCGAGAACTTTCAACGCACCGGCTCTTTCAAATTTAGAGGTGCATACAACGCACTGTCACAATTATCTCAAGAACAAAAGCAAAAAGGCGTCTTGACCTTTTCTTCTGGGAATCATGCTCAGGCAACAGCACTTGCTGGACAATTGCTAAACATCCACACAACAATTGTCATGCCTGATGACGCTCCAGCCGTCAAGCTAGCAGCTACACGTGGGTATGGTGCTGAGGTGATTTTATATAACCGCAAGCAAACCAACAGAGAAGAATTAGCCCAAACACTATTAACCGAGCGAGGAGGTGTGATGATTCCTCCTTACGACCATCCTCACATCGTAGCAGGACAAGGTAGCGCTGCCAAAGAACTGATTGAGGAAGTTGGTGAACTAGACTTACTGCTCGTTTGTTGCGGTGGCGGGGGATTACTTTCTGGTTCTGCTATTGCGACAAAAGTCGTTTTACCCAACTGTCGAGTGATAGGAGTAGAACCAGAACTTGCTGACGATGCTACACGCTCCTTTTACACCAAAACCCTGCAAACTGTAGACAATCCAGATACTATTGCTGACGGTGCTCGTACCCCCTATCTCGGTAAAATAACTTTCCCACTAGTGCTGCATTATGTCGATGATATGGTCACAGTATCAGAAGAAGCGATTCTTCGTACCATGTTCTTTTTGTGGGAACGCCTGAAAATTGTCGTTGAACCGACTGGGGTGTTAGCTGCAGCAGCTTTATTGGAAGGAGTGGTGAAAGTACCGAGGGCTAGGGTTGGTGTGATTATTAGCGGTGGTAATGTGGATTTGGCGAAAGTTAGTCAACAATTACAGCAGTTTGTTCGTGCGTGAGGTACACAACCTAGACTTCACGCGCCAGGTATGAACGCTATTTTACTCCTGACGACGCTCCGCCTCAATTCTGCTGTAGATTATTCTTAGCGCAGCCGACAATCTTAAGTCAGTGCTGAGAGTACTCCTTTGCGTTTACGTTTCCAGGTAATACCAAGCATCGCACAACTAAAGAGTAAACCAAAGACGACTGATGGTTCGGGTGCTTGAACTCTTACCTGATTCGTTTTAGTTTCAACTAAAGTCAAATAAGTTAACTTATCAAAAGTACGAGAATATTTACCCTTCACAGTACCTTGAGCAAATTCTTGTGTTCCGCCAAAAGATGTATTAAAAGTCTGAGCTGGATCAAGGGTTATACTACTGCTGTATTTAAGTTCAACAGCATCATCTTTACCTGGAGTCGCTAAATTTCCGACAATTGAGAAAGAGTCTAACAGGCTGTTACTTTCGCTGTCGTATAACTCAAATTTTAGGAGTCCATTCGCAGTCGCATTTTCAGCTGTTGGATTGTCAATCGATGTTTTGAGATCGAATAACCCATTGAAATCAAAAAAAAACGTTTCGCCAGGTTGTACTAGAAAGTCGTAACCTAGAACCGCTGCAAAACTTTGCCCCTCTCCAAAATAGCTAGAACCTTGACCTTGAGCTTTACTGGTAGATGAATTAGAGGCAAATGTCAAGGCATAGTTTGGATCGACTTGAAAATTGGCATTGGCATTGGCATTGGTGTTAACTTGACCATTTGTACTAATCGTGTTGGTCACTGTATCAGCAATAGTCCGAATACTCAATGGATTGCGATTAAAATTCTGTATATTGAATGTTGCCTCAGAAGATCCAAAAGTAGCAGCTTGACTCGGTAAAGCTGCTAGCATAGAGGTCGCAATTGCCGGAGTCACCATTAGCAAAATTCGCTTGATATGTTGCGGATATCGCTTCATACAATCCTCTTGAGTCATTTTTAGATTTTCAGCCTGATAAACTTGCCAAACCCAACGTTAAGCAAGTAATAAAATTGACACAACAAAGTCGGGGCTTAGGAAGACTTTAAACCCCTCTGACACTCCTAGCAAGAAGTTTTTTGTTTAATAACAAATTACGGTTTTATCCGTCTTTGTACTCAAAATGCAATCACCATCAAATTGATAGTATTACACTGACACCCCGTGTGGTGATTTCGACTTAAGTGATTATACTAATACCTGTAAAGAGTAGCTTTTATAAATTTTCTGTAAGCTAGTATCAATTTTTATCGAAATTTAATGTTAATATTGTAAAGTTTGGATATTTTGTAAAAAAAGATACATCAATAACTGGGTTTAGATTAAATTCGATATTCTGAATTCTGAATTCTTCTTCTGACTCCGTTGTTGTCTGCCTGGGACTGTAAGTTCCACCCCTCATAGCCGAAGTCCATTTTAATGGACTAGAACTGGAACTAATTTTTGAGTAGATTTAAACACTGTTTCATACAAGTATTAGTGGTTTACTCATAATAGTGCAAGATATCAGTAGACAAAGGTGAGAAAAATATCAGAACCACAGATTGAAATCAAGTTTACATTTATGACTGAAAATATTAATACTATCCAAGGAAATTGCTTATCCTAGTTTGACTCCGGATATACTGACTTCATCTATATAATTAGATTAAATATAGTATTCCGATGAAAAAGGTGCTAATTCTGGCAGCAAACCCCAAAGGCACTTCTTCCCTACGCCTAGATGAGGAGTTGCGAGATATTGCAGAAGGATTGCGGCGTGCCCAACGACGCGATGAGTTTAGTCTGGAGCAAAAGTTAGCAGTTCGTCCAAGGGATATCCATCGGGCACTCGTAGACTATAACCCAAACATAATCCATTTTTCTGGACATGGCTCAGGGGAAGAAGGATTAGTTTTTGAGGATGAAAGTGGGCAGTTGAAGCTTGTGAGTGGAGATGCACTAGCTGGATTGTTTGAACTGTTTGCTGAGCAGATTGAGTGTGTTGTGCTGAATGGTTGTTATTCAGAGGTTCAGGCGAAGGCGATCGCCCAACATATCAATTATGTTGTTGGGATGAGTCAGGCGATCGGCGATCAAGCTGCGATTGAATTTGCGGTGGGGTTTTACGATGCTTTGGGAGCAGGGCGTCCAATTGAGTTTGCCTACAACCTGGGTTGTAGTGCTATCCGGATGGCGGGAATTGAAGAACATTTGACGCCAGTGTTGCTCAAAAAATCGGAAGTTGCTGACACTGTAACTCAGAAGGATTCCACTATAGAAACCAAGCCAGAACCTATGTCTCAACCTGAGAAGAAAGCAATTGAAGTTTTTTTCTCCTACGCTCATGAGGATGAAAACTTGCGGAATGAATTAGCAAAGCATCTCAAACTTCTGGAGCGACAAGAAGTTATTAAAGCATGGTATGACCGTGATATTACAGCAGGGGGTGAGTGGAAAACTGAGATTGAGAAGCAGTTGAAATCGGCTCAGATAATTTTGTTACTAGTTAGTTCTGATTTTCTGGCTTCTGATTTTTGCTGGAGTGTGGAATTAGAGCGGGCGATGAAACGGCATGAAGTAGGTGAAGCTCGTGTGATTCCAATTATCCTGCGGGAGGTGGATTGGCATGAAGCCCCATTTGCGAAGTTACAAGCGTTACCCAGAAATGCAGAACCTGTAACAAACTGGGGAAATCGAGATCAGGCATTTACAGACATTGCTAGAGGTATCAGAAGAGTTGTGGAGGAATTAGTCCGAACATCTTAATCAATTTTTTCAATGACAAGGGTATCAAACACACTATTATTTTGATTAAGCTTCTCAACGAGGAAAGTAACTGCATAAGTTCCATAGAGTTACACCTAATAATTCTGTAGTGCTAGTCCTATTAATGACTATCACAACGAAGATGACAGGAAAAATTAGATATATCTCCTAATATTTAAATACTAAGGGGTGTGACTCAGGTGGCACCAACTCAATCAATTGAAATCTACTTATCGTGTTCTCCAGAAGATGAAGAACTGGGAAGCAAACTTGCAAAGCACTTGAGGGCATTAGAGCTTGATGGAGTCATCACCGTCTGGCAAAACCGCGATATCAGTGCAGGTGCAGAACGTGCTAATGAGATTGAAAAGCGTTTGAATTCAGCCCGTATTATTCTGTTGCTGATTAGTCCCGATTTTTTTGCTTCAGATGAACACTGGAAGCGTGATGTACCAAAGGCTATGGAAAGGCACAAAGCTAAAGAAGCTTGTGTTATCCCTGTACTACTTCGCCCTTGTGATTGGAAAAACACACAGTTTAGTCATCTACAAGCTCTCCCCAGAAATGGTGAAGCTATTACGAGCAAGTATTGGTCAAATCATGATGAAGCATTCAAACAGGTTGCAGAAGAGATCCGAAAGGCGATTGAAAATAAATCTGATGTCATCACATTACCTCAAACAGATAGAAGACGATTCAAAATTCCTTGGCGCAGCCTGCGTACCTTGCTCAAAGCTAGCATGGGAGTAAGTACTGTAGTAATAATCATCCGCCTTGGAGGCATTCTTCAGTCGCTAGAGCTTGCAGCTTATGACGAATTGATGCGTTTCCAGTTATCGTATTTTCCCGAAGAGCAACAAGACAAAAGACTTCTAATCATCAAAATTACGAAAGAAGATGCTGCAAAAGAGGAAGAGAAGGCAAGTAAGTCTGGGGGAAAAAATGGCACTCTGACAGATGCTTCTCTTGCTCAACTCCTAAAAAAACTTACAGAAAATCAACCGCTAGCTATCGGTTTAGATTTCTACCGGGATTACCCGTCTAGAGATGAAAAACTGAAAGAATTATTGAAAAACGAAAATATCTTTGCTCTCTGTAAGGCACCCAAGACGGAGGATTCTAATGACAACGGTATTAACCCTCCACTTGAAACTGAAATCTCGCCAAATCGTGTAGGCTTTAGCGATCTTGCCCAACAAAAAGAGGTGATTCTTCGTCGTCAACTTTTGAGTCTTTTCCTGAATTCCCCACAATCTGGCTGTAAATCCAAAAATGCCTTTAATCTACTACTGGCTCGCAGTTATCTGGCTTCTAGGGAAAAGAAACAAGGAAATCAAGATGCTTTTGATTTAAATGGGAACTTACAAGATTTAATAATTAACGGCGTTGTTTTAGAGCAACTTAAAATCCCTCATACAGGTGGTTACCGAGGAATGGATTTTAGAGGCTATCAAATTCTGCTAGACTACCGCTCTTTCTGTGAAAATGGTAATAATTGTTCCCCGTATAATATTGCGAAGACATTTTCTCTAAAACAGGTTTTAGAAGACAACTTGCTGAAGGAAGAAGATGTCGAGAAGCGGATTGTCTTAATTGGAGTTGAAGCCAACTCTTATGCAAATGATTATGTCTATACTCCATACAGTCAGCAAGAAATGCCGGGATTCATCGTCCAGGCACAGATGCTGAGTTATCTTTTGCGTATAGCTTTAGGTGAGCAACGCCAGCTACGAGTCTGGTCTCTTGGGTATGAGATACTCTGGATTCTAGCTTGGTCTTTGGTCGGAGGTATTTTGGCTCAGTTATATAAATCACCCCGAAGCTTGATCCTATCTGGAGGAGTTGCCCTCACCAGTCTGTACGTTGTTTGCTTGATCTTCTTCATCTCCCCAATCAAACTTTGGGTGCCATTGGTGCCTTCTGCATTGACCTTTTTAGGGACTGGAGGAGTAGTAGTGTTTATTAGTTTTCGGATTCGGTAATTCCCTTAACTTTCCAAGCTGTCGGTTATGTTTCAGACTCAATCATTTGTTGCTCAATGGCTTAGAGCCGTTTTCAGCCTTACTTTGACGCTTATCCTCTTTATAGGCTATCCCTCACAAGCCTTAGCCCAAAATAACCAAACTGACAACCCTTTTGAAGTTGCTTTAGAGCAAATAAAGTTCCTCTTTTTTCCACCAACAAAACTGGGAGCACCAGTCGGTCGCACGCGAGGACCAGCAGGTAGAGGGCGGTGTCCTGCTCTTGCATCTCTCGAAAGTAACGAGCCGGGAATCGATCCGCTTCCGCTTTCTGCACTTGTCCCTACGATATCGAATCCTTTAAATAAAGTAGAACAATTACCCAGACCGGAATCATCCAAGATTGTCTGGGGAAAGACGACTGAAGCATATCCGACTTTCTGGTTCTACATTCCTTATGTCTATGAAGAATCGGAACTTGAGTATGCGAAATTTGTCTTGCTTGATGAGGATAGGCATATTGTTGCTGGTCCAATATTTTTTCAACTCCCTAATAAGACTGATGTTGCTGAGAAACCCAGTATTGCTAAATTTACTTTGCCAAGAAATGAAAAACCTCTAGAAATTGGCAAGCTATACAACTGGTATTTCTCGATTGTTTGTAATGAGAGAAAACCATCTCGAAATCCTAGCGTTACAGGCTGGATTCAAAGAGTAAGTTTACCAATCTTAGCGCCAAAAGATTATATGTATTATGTCAACCAAGGAATTTGGTACGATACTGTGACGCGTCTTGTAGAAAGCCGGATTCCTAGTACGCAGGCTCAAATCAACGCTGTACCTCTTAGCACAGAGAAGTCGCTAACAAACTCACAATCTCAAGTTGAGGAAGATTGGGTGACGCTTTTGCAGTATCTAAACTTAGATGATAAGCAACAGAGCAATAAGATTGCAAAGGCTCCTATCGTTGAGTTGTCTCCTGTTTCCAAAGGTGAACTACAGTAGCAAAAAGACTTTACAACCAATTCCCCAGTAAAATGTAAGGTGCCCAATATCTTGGATGTTCTCGACCTGGTGAAGCTTTGAGTGCTTTTTGAGCTTCTTGCAAGACTTGAGCTTTGGTCAGTTTTTTTGGATTAGTTAACTGTTTATATAACTCCCTTGTAAACTCAACGCTAATTTCATCATCCAGTGTCCACAAAGAAGCGATCGCACTACGCGCACCCGCCTGTACACCAACACCAGAAATCCCTAAAGTCGCCCGTTGATCACCAGCTGCAGTTTCACACGCACTCAGCACAAGTAATTCGATAGCTTCCGGTTGATTTTGTGCTTGTGTTCGGAAAACGTTGTCTAGTTCAGTGACTTTAATAGGTTTGTCGTAAGCCAAGATAAATGTTTTTTCTGGACTCGAACTAAACTCACCATGTGTGGCTAAATGGAGGACTTCAAACACAGAACTATTAATCTTGTCTTTGAATTGTTCAACTTTAAACTCTTGATCAATAAGTTGAGAAACAGAAACACTTGAAAGACCTACCTCTTTAATCGCGTCTAATTCGTCTTTTACAAAACGTAACAGAGGAAATTGTGTTTGAGGAATTTGTGTTTGAGATACTGTTAATTCTGCTGTTTGAGATCCCGTTATTTCTGCTTTGGTTACCCCTGCAGCCAAAACTTTTAGTTTTCGACCTTGGATAAGTTGAGGAGATCGAATATCGAGTCTTGGAGCGAGGGCGATCGCATACTTATCAATTAAATACCCAGGTTTATCTGAATTATCATCGTAAACCAGTGCTGCCAATGGTATGTTTCGCAACTTTGTATCTAAGGCAAACACCAACGTATCAATTTTAATTTTGCTGCTTTTGTTGTACTTTTCAATGTCTTTGTCAACTTCTTCAACTAGCAATTGATAAAGCTTTTTAGCTCTTGTTCGAGTATCTACAAAGGTATATTCTTCTTCCAAATCCAGCTGTAACTGTATCACCAATTTGTCAAATTCATCCTTATTTTCATTAATAGGCTTGCTAAAGTGTCTGAGTTTTTTGTCTTTAGGAAGTTTGACGATGGTCTCAATTCTATCGTCTAAAACAATGGGGTATATAAAAGCCGTACTTTCCTTGGATTTTTCATCAATAATCTTATCAATTTGTTCTACGTTATACTCTGGACAAGCTTGGCGTAGAAAGTTTTCAAGTTCTACCGCCTGGAGCGAGGCAATAACTTCGCGAGCTTGAGAGACGTACACTTGCTCAGCCTTTGGCTCCCATAACAATAAATCAACATACTCTCGATAGATATCTTCAACTTCCTCTAAAAAGGACAATTGTGCATCAAGGCTACCAGTTGCTAATTCTCTGCGAAGGGCTTCTAAGGTTTCAAACGCTCCTGCATAAGCTATTCGTGCGTCTTCTAAGTCTTTCAAATTATTCTGTACGCTCTTCGCTTTCGCCTGCCCTTGGTTTCTGGACTTAGGCTTATAAATGCGCCCTAATTGCCACTGCCATTGATATAGAATTTCAGGAGAAGGAATGGATTCAGCTAGGAGTAAAGCTCGCTGAGTCTTGGTTTTTGCCAATTCCCATTGCTGAGTTTCTTCATAGAGTTTACCGAGATATCCTAGAGCATAAGATTCTGCTCTTAAATCTCGTTGTTCATTAGCTTGCTTAATTGTAGTATTAAGAAACGCTTCTATTGTCTGCTCTATACCTTGTAAATTCTTGTTAAGACGTATCAAGGTTTGGGCAAAGTTAAGCTTGGTGTAAAGTGTTGTGTGAGTGCCTTGTAATTTCTCTATCTGCTGCCGAAGATTATTAATTTGCTGTTGCTGAATGAGCGGGTTTTGATTTGATAAATATTGCTTTAACCAATTACGGACTTCTACAGTAGATGGGTTTTTAGTAGCAGCATGACTCAGCTTGTTCCAGCAAGCTTGCACTTTAATTTTAGTATAGTTACTCTCCCTAAAAAGCTGATTGAAAAGATTGTTTTTCCCTTTGCTTTCTCCTTTTTCTCCGATGATTGGCTTATTGATTTTGTTGCTCCAATCTCTTAAATCTAATAAAAAATTCAATTGATTTAACTGCGCTTGTAAATTAATAGCAGATTCTGAGTCTGAGATTGAGCCAACTTCGCTGACAGCATTTTGGTATGCATTTGTAGCTGCGTATGAATATACAACACCGCAGATGAAATTTTCTCGTTCCTGGGATCGATTGTATAAGTCCTGTTCCTTGTTACTTAAAGCACGTCTGGTGTTGCCTATATCAAGCCAGATTGCTGGTTGTTCTTGAGGTTGAGCCTTTTGCAAACTTACTAATAAGACCTCATCAGATAAATTTAATTCACCAAGTCTTCGTAGAATATTGCCTAAGCTACGTAAGCCTGTGATTTTGGCGGGAGAATTTTCTGGTTGTTGTAGCCTCTCGCGGAACTGATTGCGCTTCTGTTCATCTTGTAACAGTTTCGTGCAGTCTTGCTGATCGTAGATTTTCACTAGTGTATTACAAGCACGTGGTAAAAATCCCAGGGCTTGTTCAGCTTGCGCCTTGTTAATTTGATTATGGATTGTTTCGGTTTCATTTCCATTTTGATGGAAAGCATCCGCAGCTTTTTGCCAACAATCGACTGCTGCATCAAAGTCCCCTTTCTCATAACTCACCCTACCTTGTACACTTAATTGTTCTGGAGTCAGAGTTGGTGTTCTTGAGCATATCAATTGCGTTGTTATTGGCTCTTTGCTAATCGTTCGTTCTCCTAACAGTAGCTGAATACCAAATGCTGAAAGTAGTCCTAAAAGAGCTAGCAAGAATATAATTATGATGCGGTGATGTACCTTCTGCAGGAAGATACGGCGATAAAACTTTGGGAAGCGACGTTTCATATTAGGTATGTTTTAAACAATTATCATTACCAACACGCGTAGTACTCCACCCCTTAATCCCCTCCCCTTAGCAAGCTACCGTGGTGGTGTACATCTCGCTCAAAACCTCACCCTCGCTTTTAGCTTCGCTAAAATCTTTCCCTCTCCTTGCTAAGGAGAGGGATGCCCGACAGGGCAGGGTGAGGTTCCGTTAGCGTAGCGTCTCGTAGAGAGGGAGTTTTGGGTAATTCGATGACTTGTGTGTACACGGTAGCCTTAGCAAGGGGAGGGGCGGTTTTGGCGCAAGACAAAGCCGGGGTGGGAATATCAACCGGACTTGGTATTAAAAGGGGTTCCATATGACAGAAAAATATAAACCTTTTTCTTGTAAAGTTCTTTCGTTTGAATCAGCAGAGATGATGGGGATTCCCCAGTTAAAGCGAGCATCTAGGCGATCGCTCATCTGAAATCGCAAGCCGAAACCAGCAGACACTAACCAGCTTGGATTCGGATCTGCACCATCAAAGTTATTCCAGCCAGTACCAGCATCTACAAAAGGTATAAATTGTAAAACACTCTGTGCTTCTTGAATACGGAGAATCGGTAGGCGGAGTTCTATAGAACCAAAGGCTCCGTTGTCTGTCAGCACTTGGTCCTGACGGTATCCTCGGACACTTGCAATCCCACCAATTCCAAATTGCTCTAAAGTCACAAGCCTGCGATCTGCAAATTGCACGTCACCCCGGAGGACTAAGAGCATATCTGAGGGAAGACGACGCACCCATTGTGCTTGTCCTCTCCAAGCAAAAAAGCGGCTGTCGGGAGCAATATCGTTAATTGTCGAACCTAGTGCATCAATGCCAAAACTGAATTGAGAACGAAGTGCTAAAACCGAGACATCGCCACGTTGAGTCCATTCCTGAAAAAAACGCACTGCGGTTATCCGAGTGCGTCCTTCGTTGTCTGCTCCTGGTGAAATTGGATAAGCCCCAATACCTTGAAATCCCAGGAAAGTTTGTGTTTCCTGATGCGAAGCTGCTACTCCTATAGCGAATTCTTTTGTCGGAGTTTGAATAATCGGATGGCGTAAGGTGAGTTGGTATTTATCTGAATTTGATACAATGTCAAGTGCGTTAAAGGGTTTTTCAATAATATTGTTGGAAGTGTAGCCGTAGCTGAAGCTCAGAGTCGTGTCTTTAGGTGTAAGGGGCAAAGTGTAGCTCACATCCACTTCATTACTACCGTCCGTGTTTGCATAGAACAGGTTGATAGTGTCTCCTATTCCTAGCAAATTGTCTTCCCAAAGTTGAACGCTCCTTTGGAAGCTACCTACACTTGGTGAGCGGCTGTTATCAAGGGCGATTCGACTATGAAAAGTATTTGCCTCTTTTACTTTCACTTCTAGCAAGTTAGTACCAAAGCGTTTACCAGCAGCCAACTCTGCTGACAAACTATTGATGCGGGGATTCAGTTGCAACAGTTGTAGTTCTTCAAGTAGGCGATCGCGATTTAGAGGCGTTTTCCTTGCACCTGCTAACCGACTGCGAATATAACCCTGGTTCAAGCGCCGAGTCCCAGTGATTTTGATGCCTTCTAAACTACCCTCAATAATCTGAATCTTGACGACACCAGATGACAAGGTTTGTTCTGGAATCAGTGCCCCGGAAGTGATGTAACCTTTACAGATATAAAGCTGCGTAATTGCCGAACGCGCCTGCAATAGTTGAGTAAACGAGAGTTTAACCGGAGAGTCATTCTCAGTTCTTGGTAGTGTACGAGGAAGAGACTGTTTATCTGATTTGCCTGAAAATTTCTCACATTTGGACTTTTCATCACTTAATTTTTCAGAACTATCGGAACTATCTAGAAACACTTCTATTGCTCGCAGTAGTTCTTCGTTTTTGAAAACCGTACTTCCTTTACCTTTTGTACCTCCTATAAATTCAAACTTTGTCACAAAAAATTTGTCAGGAACCACCGCAGGGAATTGTTCTTGTGGTTGCTGAGGCGGTTGGGTAGGTAGCAAGTCTTCACCAGAAGGTGGAGGCGAAGGAACTGGTTGCGGTTGAGGAGGCGGAGATGGTGGAGGTACGACATCGCGGGGAGGAGGGAGATTTTGCGGTAAGTTCGGTTGTGTTGGGACTTGAGCAACTTCCACGGCATAGGCACTGATTGGTATAGCTAAGCTGAGTACTAGTGTCGCTATGGTTAGTATTAGGCGACTGGAAGTCGCGGCTACACAGACAAAACCCGCCTGCGCGGGTTTCAAACCCCTAGTTTTCCATAAGTAGTCCGCGTAGGCGGACTTCGCTTGTATAGCCGCGATTTCTAATCGCCAGGGCTGCATACAAGATCTGAGCAAACACTTATTATTCATTGCAACCTGTGAATCTTTGCCAAGAACGATAGGAAGTGAGTTTGGATGGGTTAGCGGTGAGAATAATCTCACCTTTTGATCCGATGACTACGCCTTGAGCTTCGACAGGAGTAGAACTTGTGGAACTGGTTTGCTCAGGACGGTTGTTTGGAAGTGAAGATGCATTTCCTACAAAAGCATCACTGCTGAGTGGGGAACTTGGTTTTGGTGGTAAACCCCCGCGTCCAGTGATAACGAACCGACTCGCTGCTCGCGATACACCTACTGGACAACTTTGGGTAATTAATTTTGAAGAGTCACCCAAGTCTTCTGGTAATTGAAGGAACCCGCGTTTGGGATCTACGTCGAGTGGGACAATTGCTACAGTGCCTTGTGGACCTTGCTCGGAAGAGGCAGTGATGTCATTCAAAGGTGTATTTTGTGTTTTTGGTCGGAATTCTGTGCCATAGATGCCAAAAGGTCTCGGGTCAATTGCAACTACACCACCCCTACCTGTTTTCTCTGCGTTCGCAGAAATGTCGTTACCATTCTTACCTGGTGGAAGTGCAAGGAGTAGTCGAGTTTTAATGGCAATGTTGCCACCATTAGCCGAATTTTTAGCGTTAGTCTCTATTAGGCTTTCATTCCCTAGAATCAGAAAATCAAGAGGAGAACCAGGTAGATTCTCGCCCCTTAGCTTATCTTCAAATATCAGTGAATCTAATTTTTCAACATCGCTCTGAGTCGTTTGTTCTCCCAATAGTATAATATTAGCTCCCTCGTTTCGGTTGCCTATTGTTTGTCCTGTTGACGCAAAAATTGCTCCATTATTCAGCCGAATTTTATCTGCCAAAATCACCACATTACCTGCTCGTCCTTGTGGACTGCTGACACTTACTGCAGCTCCATTTTCAATTATCAATAGATCTGTCCTGATGTCTATACCTCCAGCATTTATACCATTTTGAGTTGCTTCAGCGAATAAACCTTTCCTACTCGTATTTGTGCTTTTTGTAAAATCTGGGTCTCTAAAATCAGTGAACCCAGAACCACTTAAAAGAACAGAGTCAGTCGCCCTTACCAATATATTTCCAGAAGGTGCTGTAGATACAATTGTTGACGCCGTTACTGTAGATTCTTCAATTTGAATTCTTCCATTAGAAAATATCTGAATAGCATTATTAATCTCATTGTCAAGCTCATTGTCAGGCGATGAAACACTGCTTGCATCCCTATCCCTAGTAGCATTTACTTGACTCTTACGAATAGTTACGTTGTCAGCAGTTACAGTATACTGTTGATTTTCATTATTATCTATATCAATAATTCTTCCTATAAAAATGCGTCCAAGTACACCTCGGCTGTTAATTTGACTACTATTAGTAATCTCAATATTTCTGCCATTAATCTTGATATCTCCTGATATCTCATTCTCATTGTTATCAGTACTCAGGAGACTATTATTTATAGTTACTGTGTTAGTATCACCAGTTCCTATGGAAATAGTTCCCACCTCGCCTTGGCTGTTAATTTCACTATTATTAGTAATCTCAATGTTATTGCCATTAATCTCGATATCTCCTGCAGAATTCGTGTCTTCGTTAGTAGTCGGCGTACTGCTATTTGTAGTATTCAGGCGACTATTATTTATAGTTACTGTGTTAGTATCAACAGTTCCTATGGAAACAGTTCCCACCCTGCCTTTGCTCTCAATTTCACTATTATTAGTAATCTGAATATCTTTGCCATTAATGCGGATATCGCCTGCATAATCAGTGCCAGTATTAGTAGTACTTAATTTAACTCGATCTAAAATCACTGACCCTTGTGATGATTTAAGTGTAATAGTGCTGAAGTTTTCATTACTCTTACTAGAAGCAATTATATTGCGAGTGCGAATATCGCGAGCAGCAGTAAGAGTTACATTTCCAGCTACACCATTGCTAGACTGAGAGTTTATGCTTCCTCCAATTGTTATATTGCCAGTATTACTGGTGACTTGAATATCTCCTGCATTTCCCTGACCGTTTCTATCTATAAAAGAAGTCAAACTGCTAGTAGTTATATCGCCGTTAGCAGTAATAGAAATATTTCCTCCATTCCCAGAAAATGCTGTACTGTTAATGTCTCTTGTTGAGATAGAACCTATGCTACCGTTTGCCTCTAGTATGACAGTCAAGGGAACCTGAAAGTTATCTGATTTGATGTTTCCATTAATAGTCAGATTTCCTGCTGAAGAGCGTGAGGAGGAGTAATTCACACTTGACGCCCCATTGAGGGGGTTAGGTTCTTGTACACTGCCAGAAAGAGTATCGTTGCCTGCTCGCAAAATTAAAGCTTTGCCGTTCGTCAGGGTTTGATAGTCTGGATCATTAACATCAATTGCAGCAGAAGTATCTGGGCTGTTGATTGTAATTGCACCAGTTGTAATATTCCCGGCTGACTCTATTTTGAGGGATGCTCCTGTGTAGTCACCTATTTCGACATCCCCATTACTCCTAATAATCGGGTCATAGAGACTAACAAAATTGCCACCACCGCCAGATAAATTGAGAATCGAAAAATTACCACCACTCGAAAAATGAGCATCGCCAGAGATATTACCATCGCTAATCAAACTCAGAGTTCCACCACTTACAAACGGTGTCTGTGAATGATTCAAAGCTAAGATATCAATACCTTTATTACCTCGAATCGTTAAATTACCCCCTGCTTTAGCCACAAAAGCATTCGCTACACTATCCCGCACCCGCACCGTATCCCCAGCCAGCAAATTCAAATCACCCGTCGTACCAATCTGACTCTCCGCCAACGTCAGATTATGATTCGCTGTGAGTGTCGCCGTCTCAGCCGTGACGTTGCGTGCTACCACATCGCCATCCACCACAGACAAACCTGATCCCGTCAACTCTACTTGTCCATTACTGTGTACCGTTAACCCTGGACGCACTTTCTCATCAACGCTTCTCAGTAACTCAGTCAGAGGCGATGAACTCACACTCACCACAGATGACGAACTATCAATATTTAGCAATTGTCCTGATGAACTCAAATTCAGCACACTTCCACCAGGTACTGCTGCGACTGCAACCTGTCCTCCCGGTGCTGACAACTGCCCTGTACTAGCAACCGTACCTCCAGCCAGCGTTAGGTTTTGCCCAGTCCCCACTGAAAGATTCCCTGAATTGACGATCGCCTTTGGCTGTTCCTGATTAAATTGCACTCCCAACGGAACTTTCACAGTCAGCAATGGTGCATCTGCAGGATTCTTGGCGCTAAACTGTTGCCCATCCCCAAAATTCAAACTATTCGCAGTACTCGCAAAAAACGAACCGCCAACATCTAACTTGGCATTGGGACCAAAAATAATTCCGTTGGGATTGAGCAAAAACAAATTTGCATTCCCCAGCACACCCAGTGTCCCAGAAATATTTGAGGCATTATTGCCCGTCACCCGACTAAAAATATTCTCAATTCCAGCCGGATTACTGAAATACGCTCCTCGTCCTTCCCTGACGCTAAATTCCTGAAAACTATGGAAGAGGTTTGCACCGCGAGTTGTTCCTCCATCAATGCGATCGCTCGGCAAACCTTTGATATCCACGTTGGGTGTCACTTTAGTACCCAGCGTGCTATCTTCAACAACTTGAGCAACTGCACTATTCCAACTAAAAATCACACTGCTAGTTGCGGCGATCGCGATCGCCATTTGCCACAACTGCCCACACCTGATGTATGTTGTCATGAAATTTACGCTCTCCAAATATTCAATTTGAATTTAATTCGCTTTTGCTTTGTATTTTTCAAGACAAATTTTTCGTTACAGATAACCGTAGAAAACGCAAAAATTCCTGACAAATGTGCAGAATACCTTTCTAATTTGAGTGTAGTTCAATACTAGAACTGTCTCAAAACTCAACGTTTTTCTGACAAAACATACCTCTTAAAGTTGAGTATCAGATATCCTGCTTCATTACGAGTAAACCACTGTTACGTAAGAATTCACGAGTCAGGAGTCAGTAATTCTTACACTAATACTCGTATGAAAGAGTTTAAATCTACTCAACAATCAACTCCAGTGTTATATTAGTCCATTTTAATGGACTTCGCCTGTTAGCCTGGGACTTACAGTCCTAGGCGGACGAGAACGGCGTCAAACAATTTGCTTAGACTATTGACACTTGTTTTACCAAATGCAAGATGTAAGGTATGAATGTTCTTTCAAAAAATAACCTTAAAAGAAATAGTATCACCTTACATCGCAATTCAAAAATAGGATTTATACTTGACATAAAGTTTATTTTATGTATTAACCTGAACGAATTAGCTAAACAGAAGTTAAGCTAGAGAAGCTTCCCCTCCTATTTTCTTATTGGTGAAAAAAATTCAACTTATGCACTTAAAGTAAATGACGGTGCGCCCTGTTCTCGACTCAGACTGGAGGATATACGAGCGATCGTATCTTTTCTATAGGCGATCGCCTGTTTTTAGTCTAAATACCAGTTAGAAAAACTATAGCGATTCTCATTTGAATCACATACATCACCACGAATAATCTGAAAGTGCATGCACTTTCACTACATCTGTGTATTGCACCCAACGGGAGCATCCCAAATGTTTAAGTCATATCAAACTTAGATGATTAATTGTCATTGCGAGCGTAACGGAGTGAAGCGAAGCAATCCCAAAAGTTTGCGATTGCTTCACTCCGCTTCGCTCCGTATGTCCTATGGCTAACGCCACGCTAGTCCCTAAGAGGGACGCGGAGCTAACGCTATCGGACACGCTACGCTAACGCAATGACAAACATATTTTTACAAAATTGGGATGCTCCCCACCCAACCGAGAAGCGCTATGGACATAACTCAATCACCTTTGAACTTTTCTCCTACTCATCCGGTCTTATAAATACAAGCAATTGACATCCTCCCCGCCCTAAAAGGGA
>NZ_QMEA01000115.1 GCF_012912105.1 Brasilonema sp. UFV-L1 | reverse complement strand
CATCTCCCCCGACTCCCCCGACTCCCCCTATTCTCCGTAACAGGTTGTACCAGGAACTTTGTCAGCGGTGAACTTACTACATTCTTTTTGAGTTGGACGCTGTAGTGACCACTCATAAAATTTATCAGAAGTGACAAGCCCTGTAGGCATTGTGGTCAAACGGAAATTTGCGCCTCGAAAGTTTGTATACAGTACTTTTGCTCCTGTGATGTTAGCAGCTTCCAAATTGGCACCTATAAACCCAGTAGAAGTCAAATTGGCATTTTCCATAGACGCTGATTTGAGATTCGCACCTGTCAGGGAAGCGCCCGATAGGTTGACGGAAGTTAATACCGCAGTTTCTAAATTTGCACTTGTAAGATCAGCATTTTTGAGGTTTGCCTGAGATAAATTAGCACCCTTCAAGTTTGCATCTCGCAAATTGGCTCCACTTAAATTAGCTCGAGACAAGTCAGCACCACTCAAATCACAACGAGGACAAACATTAGTTGTCTTCAAAAGTTCCAAGTCTTGCTCGTTGAGTGCAAAGGCTTGTGCTGTTAATCCAAAAAAAGTGAACAGAACCGTAGTTGTGGCAACTTTAATGTTCATATTTTTACAAATAAACTCAAGTTAGAAAATGTGGTCTTAGATGTAGTGCTATACTTAATATAAGACGAGTTCAACACAGAATAAGAATAAAGAACTCATAAAGAAGTTGTTAAATTTACGTAAATTATTAGAATTGCACTGTACAAAAGTGAACGCAGTTTATAGAATAGAATCATCTTCGGATATATACAGAAACTCTATAGTCTACGATTTATTTTTTCCCCTCGGGCCACATATAAGAACGGCTGGGGGGAAATTATTTTTAGCCGACATTCCCCAGACTTCGCCGCAATGACAAGTCTTTAAGCGGACATGATATGAGTTCATAACTTTTTTAAACGCACCAGGTAGCGAAGGAATCCGCATAGGCGTTTCGCCTTCCCGCAGGGTAGGGACGCAGAGTTTCGTCAAATTTAATCTGCTACGAATTAATGAAATGCTGTACTAACAGGAAAACTTCAACTTCCCAGGTATTTAGCCGGAATCAGGTCTCATACATTTGTAGTTTTGTGTGAAACTATTTTCTATATAGCTCTTACATAAGAATTTGATGCTTATGTGTCAATACGGTTCGATTAAGGGTAGTTCGCGTGCTTAGAAACCCGGTTTCTAGAAGAAACCGGGTTTCTGTCAAGCGTGCTTATCCGAACCGTATTGGCTGATGTGTTCTTTATTTGAGATTTTCCCCGCCAAAATCTCCGATGTTGTTCTCAAAAAAAGAATATGAAAAAGATTTTGATATTATCAGCTAATCCCAAAAATACAGATCAGCTTCGTTTGGATGAAGAAGTGCGGGAAATCCAATCAGCATTGGAACGTTCCAGAAGCAGAGAAGAATTTCAAGTCATTACCAAATGGGCTGTTCGGATTAATGATTTGCGTCGTGCTTTGTTAGACGAAGAACCACAGATTGTACATTTCTCTGGACACGGGATCAAAACTGGAAATAGTTTGTTGAATAATCATCAGGAAGAAACTAGAGAACGTGACATTGTTCCTCGACACTTGCAACCTAGTGGCATAGTTTTGGAGGATGACTTTGGACAAATGCAACTGGTTAGTACAAAAGCACTTACAGAACTATTTGAGTTATTCAAAGACAAAGTTGAGTGTATTTTGCTCAACGCTTGCTACTCCGAAAATCAGAGTAACGCTATTTATCAGTATATTGATTGCGTTATTGGCATGAATAGTGCTATTCCAGATAACACTGCCATTAAATTCTCTGTGGGATTTTATGATGCGATTGGTGCTGGTAGAACTTATGCAGATGCTTTTAAGTTTGGTTGTAACAATATTGACCTTAATAATATTCCGGGCGATTTGATTCCAGCTATAAAAAATCGAAATCAATCTAAATCTTTATTCTCACCGAATTCCAAGGAGCAAAAACCAAACATGGCAGGCGATCATAACGATAATAAGCGTATTCAAGGCGGTTATATACAAGGAAATTTTTCTGGTAACTATAATAATTCCGGCAATTACATTGAGGGAAATTACAATGGCATAATTGAGAAACAAAACCTTGCTGAATCTGCTGCGGAAATTCAGAAATTACTAGAACAGTTGGACAAGACTTACTCTACAGATACCTTTTCTGGAAAGGTGCAAATAGCAAACGAAACTATTAAGCTGATTGAAAATAATCCTACTTTAGCAGAACGGATACTTAGTGCATTAAAAACGGGCAGTGTTAAAGCTTTTGAGCAATTTTTGAGTCATCCTGCAGCTAGTTTTGTCATTGGCGCTTTGGAAGATTGGCAGAAAACTAAAGATAATTAAACCCCTCCCTAACCCTCCGCTTGGTAAGGGGCTACGGTGTACACACATCTCACTCAAAACCTCACCCTTGCTTTTAGCGTAGCTAAAATCTTTCCCTCTCCTTAGTAAGGAGAGGGATGCCCGGAGGGCAGGGTGAGGTTCCGAATGCAGTCATTTACTTTATTTGCTATTAAATAACTTTACTTAGATAAGACTATGACAGAAAATAAACAGCCAGAAAATAACGGCAACATAAGCCCTGGCAACGATAATAAACGCATTCAAGGCAGTCATATACAAGGAAATATTTCTGGAAATTATCAAAATTCAGGTGATTATATTGAGGGCGATTCTGTTCGAGGAAGGAATAATTTCTTAAACAATAACTTTGTACTTTTTGGACGCCAAAGTAGTAATGAAGCATTAACCTCAGCAAAGTATTCTCGAATTCGACAAGAGTTGTTAAAACAGGTTAGCTTGGAAGTTGAAAGCCGGATAGAGAGTTCTCTTCATAACCGAGTTTATATTGTTTTAGATGCAGAGCAAAACCCAGAACAAATTGAATTACCTTGGGAGAGTGAGATAAAGGTAGGCTCAAAACCAAAAGTTCATTTAACAAATACGGAAATAACTACAGTTTTTGACGAACCTGATATTGGAGGCAGGTTATTAATTCTGGGAAAGCCTGGTGTTGGAAAAACTACCATGCTTCTTAAGTTAGCAGAGGAGTTAGTAAAACGTGCTAAAAACGACTCTGCATATCCCATAGCCGTGTTGTTTTCTTTAGCTACTTGGAAGAATGATACTCAAAATATTAAAGATTGGTTAGTTGAGCAGCTTAAGGATAAATATGGGGTACGGAAGGATATTGGTAAACAGTTAGTAAAGAATCAAGAAATTATACCCCTCCTAGATGGTTTGGATGAACTAGCGGCAGAACGTCAAGAAAAGTGCGTTATCAAAATTAATGATTTTATAAACTCTGGATGGAGCAATCCTTTAGTTGTTTGCAGTCGTATACAAGAGTATCAACGTTATAAAGCTTTGCTTCAACTAAATAATTCTCTGGAATTACGCCCTTTTACTCAAGAGCAAGTCTACCAATATTTACAAAAGACAGGTCATTTACAATTGTGCGACAGTATTAATCAGAATGAAGAGTTAAGAAAATTAGCTAAAACACCACTTTTCTTAATGATTATTGTACTTTCTGCTGAAGAACTATCAATAGAAATATGGCAGCAGTTCAAGTCTTCTCAGGAACGGCTAAGCGATCTATTTGAGGCTTACGTCATTAGAATGCTGGAACGTCCTTACAAGGATAAAAAAAATAAAGATAAAAAACGACCTAATCAAGAAAAGACTAAACGCTGGTTAGGTTGGTTGGCACAAAGGTTGAGTGAGGAAAGTGTAACAGAGTTTTTGATTGAAGGAATGCAACCCAGTTGGTTGAAAAATAAAATTCAAAAAGTTGTTTATAATTTGATTGTTGGGCTGATTTCTGGGCTGATTTCTGGGCTGATTATTGGGCTGATTATTGGGCTGATTGTTGGGCTGATTGTTGGGCTAATTTCTGGGCTAATTTCTGGGCTGATTTCTGGGCTGATTTCTGGGCTGATTTCTGGGCTGATTAGAGATGAAATTCAAACTGTGGAAAAGATAAGATTCTCTCTAAAAAAATATTCTTCTGGGCTGATTATTGGGCTGATTATTGGGCTGATTGTTAACCTGATTGTTGGGCTGATTGTTGGGCTGATTGTTGGGCTGATTTCTGGAATTTATGGGCAAGACATTGAAAATAAAATTCTTCCTAATCAAGGTATTCGCCAATCAGTTATTAACACTATTATTATCTCATCAGGAATTTGTTTACTATCTACATTATTAATATTTGTCATGAAAAAATTTCAAGAACCAGATATTAATTTAGAGAAAGCACTAATTTTTAGTCTAGGATCTGGAGTCTTTTTTGGACTGCTTATTGCAATACCCAAAAGTGGAACACCTGCTATCAAACATTTCGTTTTGCGCGTAATTCTCTGGGCTAATGGTTACGCTCCTTGGAATTATGCCAAATTTCTCGACTACTGCACCAATCGCCTATTTCTACAACGAGTCGGTGGTAGTTATCGCTTTATCCATGATTTGTTGCGTCAGCATTTTGCTAATTCTTATGGTCAAAAAATCTAGCACTTGTTCAAGCAATTCCAGTAGAAGCTTCTGTTCCACAAGTTCAAAATCATATTGTTTGTACCAATTGTGGTCATCATAATGCGGCTAATTGCAACTTTTGTACTAAGTGTGGGACAGGATTGATAGGATGACACAATTGTTAAGTAAGAAACACACGTAGGGGAGCCAGTACTTGATGAGGGTTTCCCGACAGAGGTATCTGGCGTTGGGCACTGCCAGTCAGATCCTGCCCACGATATGAGGATTTTAGTGGCAGTGCCCACCCTACACTACTACTTAGTAAGCTACGGTGTACACACAAGTCATCGAATTACTCAAAATTCGGAACCTCACCCTGCCCTATCGGGCATCCCTCTCCTTATTAAGGAGAGGGAAAGATTTTAGCGCAGCTAAAAGCTAGGGTGAGGTTTTGAGCGCTTCGGTGTGTATACCGTAGCCTTAGTAAGGGGAGGGGACGTAAAGCGTAGCTTTACGGGGGTGGGGTAACGTTTCCCGACAGAGCAAACTTTCCAAGACGATTTTTGAATTGTCACGTCATCTGCCTCGCCATCAACTGAGCAAATAGCCCCTCAACTTTAGCCAGTTCCTCAAAACGACCCTGCTGCAAAATTCGACCTCCTTGGAGTACATAGATGCGGTCAGCGTTACGGATTGTACTCAGTCGGTGGGCGATCGCGATTCGGGTAACTTGCAGTTTATCTAAACTTTCACTAACAATCGCCTGAGTTCTGTTATCAAGCGCACTGGTAGCCTCATCAAATAACAAAATGCGGGGTTTTAATGCTAAAGCGCGAGCAATTAACAGCCGCTGTCGTTGTCCGCCGGAGAGATTACTACCTCCCTCACTGACGATTGTATGCATTTGCATCGGCATCGCCGCAATATCATCCGCGAAACCTGCCATTTGGGCTGCTTCCCAAGCTTCATCCATCGTAAGGGCTGCATTACTGGCAATATTCTCAAAAATAGAGGCTGACATCAAGCGACTATTTTGCAGTACTACACCTAATTGGCGGCGCACAGCGTGGACATCTAACCCTGCTAAGTCTTGTCCATCGTAAGAAATCGTACCAGATTTTGGGAATTCAAATCCCAAAAGTAACCTTAATAAAGTTGATTTCCCGCTACCTGAAGACCCGACAATGGCAATAAATTCTCCGCTTTGGGCGTGGATACTGACATTATCCAAGATTAATTGACCATCATCGCGGTAGCGGAAAGATACCCGATCTACATCTAATCTACCTGATAGCCTTCCTGGATCTGCCTGATCAGACTTGACTTCCGGTTCAGCTTGCAATATCGGTTGAGCACGTTGCCACAAAGGCAAGACTTGCAAAATTTCCACAACTGTGCTACTCAAGCTAGTGGCTCCGTTAACAAAAGTGCCAAAAGCGACGTTAAATGCTAAAAAAGTGCCAGTCGATAAACTAGATCCTCCAGGAACTTGGGACTGCCCAATTAAGCTAGTAGCAAACCAGAAGAGGGCTGCAGTCGTTAATGCAGGTAACACCTGATTGATGACGGTGACACTGTCTTCAATGCCCTGCGTACTTAGCATCAATTTCAATTGATGCGTATACTGTTTTCCCCAATAACCAAAGGCACGGGCTTCAGCTTTGGCGACTCGGAGTTTGGCAACTCCATTAATTAACTGCACCATCACACCAAAGATTTGTCCTTCTTGCTCTAGTAGAGGGCGAACTTTGCGGACAATGAGAATACCAGAGATGATTGTGACAGCAATATTTATCAATGCTACCACACAAGCTATCAAAGCTAAGGGAAGACTGTAGTAGAACAATAGTCCCAGATTGAGTAGCGAGAACAAACTGGAGAAGATTGTTTTTAAGATTGTATTACCCAGTCTTTGGCGAATTTTAGTAATAGTCGTGACTCTAGAATCCAAATCACCAACTGAGAAGGAGCGAAAAAAGGAAGCCTTTAACTTTAACAATCGATCCCACACTGCGGCTTGGGTGGAGGAATCGGCAAAAGTTTCTAGCCTAATCATCGCCAGCCCTTGGGCTAGTTGAAACAGCATTCCGCCAAAGGCAGCAGCTATCAAACCAAAAGCCATTTGGCTTAATAACCCCCGATTAGCATCTGGGATAGCTTTGTCGATGAGGATAGCTGTAGCTTGAGGTGTCAACATTCCTAATAAGCTGACACTCATTCCCATCACTAAAATTATAATTAGTTCTTTGTAATGACCTTGAAGGGCAAACTGAAGCAAATCAAGAGTTTTCAGTTGTTTATCAGGTAAAGGTCGATAGAATGCGTAGGCAGTGGAAGCTAACGCTGTTGCTATGCGGGCATCCACACTAATGCGCCTCTGTTCCCAAGGGGCGTAGAGTTCGTAACGCGTAGCAGACACTGGTAATAGTGCTACTGGCAGTTTGTCCTCAAGCGTAAATGCTAACATCGCCCCGCAATCCTTTTGCCACCAGTTGTCTCGCAACTGAATTCGCCGCACGCGGATATGCGAAGCGCGGGCGATCGCTTCTACAGGATCTTGCACTCGTGATAAATCTTCTAAGGCAGCTGGGGGACGAATCTTAATTCCTAATGCTCGTCCTACGGCACCAGCAGCAATTAGTAAGGCTTGATTTGGGTCAGTTGAATCAAGACTACTACTAAATCCTAAACGATTATTTAGCTTGTCTGACCTTGGCTGTGGCAATACAGATGCTAATTCTGCTAACGTCTCTTGCATCACTTGCCTCTCAAGACGTTCTCTGGCTTGAAATCTCAGTAATTCTGCATCCACTTCCTGCCGTTGGAGCAGATTAATACAATCGAGGAAATAAGTTTGTAATTGAGACAAACCGCCTAACAAAGAATTGATATCTTGGATTTCTAAGGTGTGAATACTTTTCAGTTCAACAGTGTTATCTGCTTGTAGCCACATATTCGCACCTAAAGGCAAGATTCCTGATGCAGGGGTTAACGGCAGTTCCTCAAACCCCATCCATTTAGCACGTCCTTGCAGGAGTTGCACCCATGATATTTGATGGGGCTGGAATATTTGGTCTTCGACTAAGGAGAAGTGGCGGACTTTGGGAAGCGATGTTGGTGTCGTTGGTGTAGTGATGCCAGCAAGTACCGAACCTAATTGATAAATCCAGCGTTCTATCAGAGTGACTACTTCTGTGTTAGCGTTAGCAAACAACTGGTTAAAGTCGGCTCTGGATACTTTGAGAATTTCTGTCTCCTCAAGCGACACTGCTAAAATCTCTTGCTGCTTGCCTTCCAAACTTGGTGCAGTAGCAAACATCGCCTGCCCTGCTGTGCTACTAAATAAATAGCGACGGGTACCTTCTGGAATTCTATTATTAACTGCAATCGCAAATAGCGCCAAGCAACCAGATTTCACTAGCCAAATTGTCTGTGGGTCATCTAGCAGTAGCGATTCATTACATTGTAAACGGTAGTGTTGTCCTTTGAGATTTGAAAAAGACAACAGGGATGAGGGAGATGTTAGCGTTAGCGCAGCGCCCCTGGAGGGACTACCGTTAACGAAGTGGACCCCCAGTCGCCGTAGGCTGGCAGAGTCTTCTAATTTTGAATTAGATCCTTCGCTTCGCTCAGGACGCTCCGCGATTTTGAATTTTGAATTGATTTGCTCCCCTGCCTCAAGATCTCCCCACACCGGGTGCTCCTCACTTCCCTCACTGCGGATTAATTGTAAGTACAGCCCTTCAACTTGCTGTAATTCTTCATGGCTTCCCCGTTGGACTATCTTGCCCTGATCAAGGACAATAATTTCATCACAATCTCGGATGGTTGAGAGTCGATGTGCCACGATGACGCAAGTGCAACCGCGCAACCGCAGATTACGAGTGACGTTCTTTTCTGTTTCGCTATCTAAGGCGCTAGTGGCTTCATCCATGATCAGAATACTAGGATTATTCACCAAAGCACGTGCAATTTCTAGCCGCTGTCGCTGACCACCACTCAAATTGGTAGCACCTTCCAAAAGGTCGGAATTGTAACCATTTGGCAGTGAAAGGATGACATCGTGAAGTTCTGCGTCTTGACAAGCTCGAACCAGATGACTCTCAGGAATTGTAGTATCCCAAAGCGTCAAGTTATCTCTGACGCTCCCAGCAAATAACAAAATCTCTTGCTCTACAACAGAAATAGAATTGGCTAGTACTTGGCGAGAAATTTGCTCTCTGGGTTTGTCGTCAAATCGAATTTCTCCCTGCCACGGTTGGTATAGCCCACACAAAAGTTTGGCAATAGTAGACTTTCCAGAACCACTTCCACCTACCAAAGCAACTCGCTGCCCTGGCTTGAGCAAAAGATTAAAATTTTCAATCAGCGGCGGAGCAATTTGGCTATAGCCAAATGTCACATTGCGTAATTCAACGTATCCCCTGAGTTTGGGCAGAGGATAGGGGGATGTTAGCTCACCTCGGTGTCGGCTGGGGGACAAGGAAGACAAGGAAGATAAGGAAAAATTTATTTCTCCCTCTGCTCCTGGGTCCCTCTGCCCTTCTGCTCCTGGGCCCCTCTGCTCAAGTTGCCGATCAATGGGATTACGTAAGACATCATCAAGGCGAGTGAGATTACCTTCCATCTCTTGGAGTTCACTTCCCAGGTTGATGAGATTACTTACCGGAGCGAAAAACCTTTGCATCATGCCAAGAAAGGCTATTAACATTCCGATGCTCAAAGCTCCATCCATGACTCGCAAACCGCCTATAGCTAAAAGTAGCATGGAAGCGATCGCCCAGAGAAAAGATGGTAAAACACCTATTGTCTGGTTTGTTTCTTGTAATTCTTGCTGCGTGTTGATGGCTTTGGCATAGTGACCCGCCCACCGGGAAAAAAAATCTGATTCTAACCCAGATGCTTTTAAGGTCTCCATACTTTGAAGACCAGAAATCTCTACGCCGCTAACTTTTCCCTGTTCTTGGATGAGTTTAATATTGGCATCTACGCGTCGCCCTCTCACCCACTGCAAGGCAGCAAGGTTTATAACAACAAAAGCGATCGCAATTAAGGTTAGTACCACATCATATTGCAACATCACTATTACATATAGAAATACAGATGCTGCTGCAATCACTGTAGTCGCTAACTCACCCGAAAGCATATCGGCTATACTATTGTTGAGCTGTATACGACTACTGATTTCCCCAGCATACCGCTGATCATAAAAACTCAGAGGTAAGCGTAAAATGTGCCACAAATACCGACTCTTCATCCCCACGGACAATTTGATTTTCATCTTCCGCAAGAACTGCAACTGTAAGAGCGTCAAAAACGCATTGAGTCCGGCTGTAAGAATCATGCCTAAAATTAGCGGGTGCAACCATTCATACCGATGCTCAATCAACACGTTGTCTACAAATACCTGGGAGAATGCAGGTAGCGCCAGTCCGGGAATGACTAGCAAAAATCCTGCCAGCACGCAGTAAATCAATGCACTAAGAGAACCTCGCAGCCGTGACCACAAAGCTAAGATTGTGCTGGGCTTGCGTCCTCCGCGTTGAAATTCTGCACCAGGTTCTAGAACTAGTACGACACCCGTGTAAGCACCATTAAATTCTTGTAGGGAAACAGCACGCCGTCCCATAGCGGGGTCATTGAGATAAACTTGCTTTTTGCCGAATCCCTCTACAACTAGGAAATGATTAAAGTTCCAAAATATAATATAGGGACATTTTAACTGCGACAAGCCAGCTAAGTTGGTCTTAAAGCTTTTGGCGCTGAGTTTATAGTTTCTAGCAGCCTTTAAGATATTTAAAGCACTAACTCCATCCCGCGATACACCGCACGCTTGCCTTAGTTCCGTCAGTGGGACAATGCGATTGTAATAACCTAGAATAATTCCCAAAGCAGCAGCCCCACATTCTACTACCTCCATTTGCAGCAGAGTAGGAGTACGACACCGCTTATTTTTACGCGATAGCTTCGCTGCTGCGCGGAGCGCAGATCGCTTTAATATATTTCTTAGATTTTGCCAGAACATAAAAATATTTTTAAAAAATTTTGACTGTGATTTAATTTATAGTCATCAAAATAATGAAACGGTATGGTTTGTGTTCCGCCGGACATGGTATCACATCATTTTTCTCATCCCCAGTATCACGAAATGCCACTCCAGGATTTTAAAAGCGGTAGGACAAATGTAATCGGGGCGCGTTCTTCCACAGTGACTTGTACTGAGGTAGTAGTTCCTGAAGTGACTTTCATCTGTGGTCCTTGAGAAGAAGACCATTTGTAGCCGCTGAAGGTCGAAGAGTCTGATTGCAGTCGGGAAGTAATTAAGATTTGCGGTCCTTGTGACATTAAACCTTCCACAAATTCGGTATTACCGACTACACTTAATGCATTCTGTTTAGTCACAGGAAAGGCTGAGACATCTGTGACAGCAGCAATGATGCCACCAAAGCGTTCCCGTTGCACTGTACTAGGCGTGACTTGTAACTGCATTCCCGGTTGAATTTGCTTGCCATCGCCAACAGAAAAAAATGCCACACTCATAGGTTGAGCTGATCGCTGTTGTGCGGCTATCGTTCCTATGGGTGTACCCTGTAAGACAACCTGTCCTGGAGTTGCCGAAATTTCTAAAATCCGTCCAGAGTAGCTACTTTTGATTAAGCTGCTACTCGACAGTTGCAGTGCTAATTGAGCAATATTGCGCCGGACTTCCTGAATTTCTTTTTTGCGAGTAGTTACTGCTTCTAGGTCTTGTTGCGCCGCAGTTGCTTTTTTACTATTTAGTTGTTTTAACTGTGCTTGCAAATCTTTAATTGAGTTCAGATTCTCTAGATATTGTCTTTGTGCATCTGCTTCCTTGACATCCAGTTGCTTGAGCTGCGATTCGGCTTCATTAATTTGTGTCACAGCATTTAAATAATCTTGCTGTGCCTGTAGTACCGTATCACCAGCAACTGCTCCTTCCTTTAATAACTGCTGACGGTTGTTCAATCTTTGTTGGAAAGTAGGTAGCAGTTCTCGCAGTGCTTTTAAACTTTGTGTTTGGTTGGCGCGATCGCGTTGAATCGAATTTAGCCCTTTCTCTCTTAAAATCGGTGTTAGCTTCTGTACTGCCTGAAGGTTTTGCCGCAAAGATTCGCTTTGCTGTTTAATCGCTTCTTTGTCTGCGTTTTGCCGCTGTAGTTGCGCTAAACTAGCAGCGCGATCTTCTGTTTGTAGTTGCTGTAATTTATAACGTTGTAGTTGTAGCTGTTTGGTGAGTTCGCTTTGGTCTAGCGTTGCCAATATATCTCCTTTATTTACAAAGTCGCCGACCCGAACCTTGACTGTTTGTAATTTACCTGCAACCGGTGACTGAAATGAGGTAATTGTACTGGGATAGACTATAATTCCAGTACCCGTTACCGTAATTGGGATTCGACCTAAAAAACTCCAAGTCAGCCCCGTCGCCACTAACGAACCAACAGCAACTATAGGTAGCCAATTTTTCGGGCTGACTACCTGCATGATTTGATCTAATTCTTCAGGCGAAGAAGCACGCTCTAAAGCTTCTTTGCGGAACAGGTCGCTTTTTTGATTAATCACCACAGACCATCCCATTCTGCTACCGCAACTTTAGAAGTTACAGCTTTGATAAAGGGTAAGCAATCGTAACGTTTTGTTTGGTTTGGCGTACTATTATGCATAGGACTTATGCACTCTCGACGTAAAATCAAGGTTTGAGATTGCTACCCTACAGATTCTCCGTACTCCTACAGGGAAGCAAGCTACGCATCAGTGTCTTCGTTAGGAAAGCTGACTTTTCACGGCATGTGGAAAACGTCCTAAATGAGAGTTTTCCAAAACCTGATTTTTCCGTTGCTCCTAGTCATGAATTAACCACTATTGGCAATAAGGGTGTGGAAAAAACCACACTGTTTCCTGGTTTGAGAACTTCCCGTGAAAAGTCAGGTAAGGAGTACGCTGCGCTATTGCTCTGTATCCTGCCCAAAGGCTTACGTCAACGCTGTGCAGGCAATTTCGTCACCGTGCGTAAGTTCTAATCCATATACGAAAATCAACCTACCATCTAATGAAAGGTCGAAGGCTGAGGAAATAAAAATTTTTGATGCTTCAATTCTGCATAAACAAGAAATGGCTCCTGTCAGAACCACAATTTTATTGATTTTTTAGGGGAATATTGACGGGTAGGTAAGAAGTAAGGGATAATAAGAGAAGGTCTCTTACCATTTGACCTTTCACTTTTATCCAGCTTACACCCGCCAATGTTCACGCAACGTTGTAGCAGGTTTTGCAGCCAGAAAATCTCAGACCACTATGTTTAAGATGCTCGTATACTTATTCGTAAGGGTCGTTTTTAGTCCTTTGTCAGTTGTTCGCAGCATCTGGCAAAGGACTACTGGTTAATAACTGTCTTAACGAAATAATCTATAACTTGCATACTTTCTAGCCTAGTGCTGTTTTGATTTGTAGTGATGATACAAATCATGATAGAGGGGTTTTTGGCAATACAAACCGCGCTTAGTGACTTTTGGTTGAGGTGGTAACTCAACTTGAGCGTACTATGGAGATAACCTAGTACCTAGAACGAGCCATAATTGATGTACGCACTGTCTTTGCTCTTATCAATCTCTTGATTTGAAGATTGATAAACCTTAGCATCTCCTTTACCAATTACTGTTGCCTGGCCAACTTGAGTGGATACTTGTACGTTCTCACCTTTGGCTTCAACCCCAACTTTAGTCTTATTATTGACGTCTGTACCGTATCCTCCTACAATTCCATAGATCTCTTCATCAGCTAACTCGGTCACAACTGCGAGTGTTTCTTGCTCAAATTTTACAACTGACATAAAAGTTCCTTCCTTGTACAAAATAGTTTTGCGATAGTGAAATGACTTCATTTTATTAACCAATCATTGCTAATAAAAAAATCTTTCGAGGCTTTGATAGTTCTCTGCTATTTTTTTATTAGTCTTGTTGTTAAAATTCACTTAATATCTGACATTTAACAACCTTATTTTTTGGTTATTTCCTGCTGCAATCTCACTACATTTATATAGTACATATATTGACAAAAAAGATCTATAAAGAAAACATGAAGTTCAGAAAAATATTTTAAAGATTAGACTGATTAAAATTATAAAATTCAAATCCAAAAAATCTCTAATTAATAAAAAAAAAGATAGGAGAAAGAGAAATACTTAAATAGCTATCAAGCTATTAATAAATTCAAATTTAATGTGTAAAGTAGACAGTAAATCTACAAACAAACTTTTTTTAAAGTTACTTACAGATATTACAAGTCCCTACAGCTTAGGCAAGATAAAACATACCAAATGATTCATGAAAAACAATATCCCCGACTTCTTTAGAAGTCAGGGATACATACTTTTATTGCATGCACAAAGCGTGAGTTTAAATGTAACCGTTCACGGGGAGTAGGTCTTTTTCCTAAATGCCAAAAAGACAATTGGCAGCCCGCTATAGCGGTTTTTCCTCTTCAAAATTATCCAGAAAAAATCAAATATCGCCTGGTTATAGTAGTGATTTCGTGCGATTTCATGTTGGATATTTTTTGATCACCCCGTGAACAGTTACAGTTTAAATAGATTTGTCGTGAATGCTAATTCATTGCAATGTCTGCAGGTCAAAATGAAATTTTGAAACCTGCAACGTTTATCCAAATAAATGGAAAAAATCCGCTGTTTTGAGATGATTTTTTATCACTGTCGCTTACTATTTGTTGACTAGAATCGTTAATGGTAGAGTCACTTCCATTAACTGTAACCACAGATTCTTGTGAAACTCTAGAATCAACTCCTCCCACTATTCCTTCTAATTCACCTTCTATCAGTTCCTGAACAATAACTTTCTGATTACTGGTGGCTTGGAAACTGATTTGATTGACATTAGTCATAATTCAACTCCAAAAAATGTGTGTAATTTCTGCCTAATACCTATTTACAAATAACAATTTTTTAAGATGTTGTCAACACACAAAAATCTCTTGTATTTCATTTTTTTAGATAAATTATTATCAGTTTTTATAATTTTAATTATTAACGTTACCACTACATCTAACCTACGATATATAAGTTTCATTCGACGATTTTTCACGCAATAACATTGTCAGTTAAAAATGAACCATTAGGACTTATACAAAAATTAAGTCCAAATGAAGGCCAAACTGGCATTAGACGCATTAAATACGTCACTATTAAGGATCAGTCAAGCGAAAAATCGAAAAGATGTAGCTGCTCTAAAAGCATCTATTGCTTCAATAAAAGTGTTTAAAGGAATGGCGTTGCTGATTTGAAGTATGAATCCAAGTGTAGAGACATACCATCCGAAAGTTCTACAAGGGTTTGGAATCACACGACATCTTTTTCATACATGGATTCAGCAACGCCAAAGGAATGCTCGCCCATCTTCGTCAGCTATCAGAACTTCTCTAGTTAGTTCTTGAGCAGACATTTGGTCTTGAGTAGGTAGATTGATGTCTGACATATGACTTTTTAAAGCTGGAAGTTTACGGTCATTATGTTACATTTTTCACAATTCCAATACAATGCACTTTTTCTGGATAAAGAATCACATTTTTTTCGTACCACTATTGACAAACTTTACTAAAACTTTATGATTTATGTTCGATGTCATGGATGAACTTATACAAACTTCAGCATTGTAGTGAATAACCCTCAATAGTTAATTGAACTTTTTTACGTACGATAAATGATTCGTAAAAAAACACCCCGACTTCGAGATCGAAGTTGGAGTTCTGAATAAAGTTTCACAATAGATGCGTAATATCTGCATATTTCAATGCAGATAGGCATGCAGATGTTAGCCAATGAACGGGCAGGTAGAAGCCATCTACCTGCGAATACCGAGTTGCAGTTAGTCGGTGAGAGCCTGTGGACTGGTTGATAGCGTTAGCGCAGCGCCCCTGGAGGGGTATGACCAAGGAAGTCCTGTGCAATGTCCACGGAGTTCCCCCTCCCCTCTTTGAGATCCTACTCTTTAAAGCGCTTTCAAGAATCTTTTTGTGAGACTCGCAATTTTTTCGCTTTTATTCGATGCTACTTCTGGGAGCGTTGCATCTTTCTCCAAGCTTGAGGAGTGGTTCCGTGGTACTGGCGAAACTGGCGAAAGAAATGACCCTCATGTTGATAACCAACTGTTAAAGCAATCTGATTTGCACTTTCGTTGGTTTCTAGCAGTAAAACACGTGCTGCTGCCATTCGGCGCTCAATGATCCAATGATTCACTGTTTTTCCGGTGTGACGTCGCACTAAATCTGTTAAGTAACTTGCGGAGTAGCCTACTGCCTGAGCAACATTGGAAAGAGTGATAGCTGAATCATAATTCTTCTCAATAAAATCAAATATTTGACTCAGTAAAGAATCAGTAGAAAATATTGAGTTATGGTCTGTTGAGTTTGTTGTTTTAACCGGAGATGGCTCAGACACCTGCTCAGACAGAGTAACACACCAATGCTTGTTGAAAATACTTTGTTCTTCCAAACTACCAGTGTAGATGGAGAGTTCCCTTAAGTCAGATATCTTTCTCAAGAATTCCTCTAGAGCAAAAGACTTGTTTGAATATTCATCTGTTTCCAAATTCATATCTTGGTGCTGTTCAAGGTTACTTGTATTAGGGCTGACAAAATTGAAAGGAATAATTGCTCTGACAGAGCCTTGATACAGCACTTTTATCAAACCGGAAGCATTAAGTTCAGGCATTTTTATTTCACAAACTACATCATTTTCAGGAAGTGGTTTTCCTGTCTGTTTTATGCTGACAAAATTATTTTTTGAGTCGGAACTCTTGAACGCTGTCGCCTCTAAGTCTTTTAAAAACATGCTACTGCCTTGCACCTGATCTTCAACAATGAACAATGCCATCTGGTGTTCCTAATTTTTATTTCTTGCTCAGAGATATGAGCGAAAGAGACTACTGTTAGTAGTAAAACAAAACAAGATTGTAGACACAAATCAACAAAAGATTTGGCAAACCCATTGGGTATTGCGGATCAAAGTGCCCAAAAGTGATGAAAAACTCTATTTAGCCGGTCAATTATTATGAATCAAAAATCATTCTGATTTCTTTGGAAGTTATCTACTAATATAGAAATCCTGTTTGGTTTATGAACAGACTAGTTGAGGTAAGGAACAGGGAACACTTAACAGGGAAAAGGGAATTTAAACTGTACTGAGTGTCAGTTCATCAATCAAATAGGATTCCTATAGCTAATACAAAATTTAGTTGCCTCAAGAAACAAATTCCTAACTTTGCTTAGTTTCTCCAAATATTTTTTTTGGAGAAAAAAGCTTCGCACAAACATAGTTTTCTGTTAGTAATGTGGAAACTACTTTGTTACATAACATACCTGAAAATTAACATATAAATTCGGTTTTTTACTATAAAAAAGTTTAAAGATTTGTTAAATAGAATGTTGCCTTATAATTTTTTCTCAAAAAAATATAGCTTTAAAAATCACTCTCAAACGCAGATAAATGTATCTAAAAGTATTTGACAAATAAACATTTTTTTAGATGAATACGAAGTTATCAAATTTTGAGTATTGAACTGAAGTTTGCCAAACAAAATTACTCTTGTGGATAGTTGTGTATCATCAGTCATCAATCTATCGGATGATTAGTAACTGGCACAAGTGGGAATTTTGAGGGTTGGGAAAAGTCTAGATAAAACTGGACAACCATAAGTAGATCGGCAAAAATATTTACAGTGCTGGAAGCAGAAAGCCCATCCCCTTCTAGGTGGGACGGACAGATACCTCTGTCGGGAAACACTCATCAATTACTGTCCTCATGAATGCGTGGCAACTTTAGTTGCAGTCCAGACTGTGTTACAATAAATACGCCAGGGTGAAACTCCTCTAACCGAAGTGAAACGGTTAAGACACACTTTGAGGCCCGGAATTTAGGGGTTCAGAGTTGGTTGTAGTTGACAGATGGTTCCCTAGCAGTAAGACCTGTTCCAACTGCCGAACCATAAAAGAAACACTCACCTTAAATGAGCGAGTGTTCCATTGCGACCAATGTGGTTTTGAGTGCGATAGAGACTTAAACGCCTCTATCAATTTGGAAAAAGCCATCAGTTAGATGGTGTTAGCCTGTGGACAGAGTGCTGCCGACAGTTCTGGATGAAGCAGGAAGTAAACGAAACTCAAAGTGATAAGCAATGAAGATTGTTGAGTAGCTTTGAGTAGGCTTTATATAACGGCTGACGCAAAGGAGTGTAGAGTTTTTAAAAATAAAGTGTTAAATCACTCCGACGCAAGCGCAAATGATATAACTCTGCAGCTTTCCTACTTCCCCTGGTTGTGCTTCCTGCAAAACTAACGCCAGCCCAGCAAGCGCAATCCAGGAACAATAAGGTAATGACTCACTCCCAACCAAAAACTCAAAACAACACCGACAAAGCCAAAAAAAGTCGTTGGAAGCCAGAGTTCGTTCCAGTTGAGTGAGTGAAGGAAGTCAAATAAATTTGTTGGAAATCCTAAAAAAAATAAAACTGCAAAAACAATAGCGGTACCAAAGGCAGAAATGATAGCGTACACAATATGATGGCTACGAAAACCCAAACTAATGGTGAGCAGAGAAACAGCAGCCAAAATTAATCCGACTAATCTTTCATCACCTTGTTCTGGTGTGATTAATTGTAAAACAAGCCAACCGAATCCATAACTGATAATCCCCATAAATGATATGACAAAAAACCGTCGCTTCTGACCAAAACCTCCCGCAAGCGTGAGTCCCCATGCTGTTCCTAAGCCAGCCCCGGCAAACAAAAGAAGTTCTGCGCCTGAGACACGTGGAGTTGTTAAAATCAGTGTGGGTAGTTGATGAGATATTAATCTGGTAATTTGTTCGTCTATGGTTGTCTGTGACGCTAAAGCAAATCCACCGATGGTACCAACACTAGCGCCAATACCAGTGATAAGCATTGTCCAAAATGTGTCGAGACAAGCAAGAAAAACGTTGAAAATCGCCTTTAATATAAAGAGAGTTGTTTGACTTACGGCATGAGCAGAGTGAGTTAGTGCTTGCCCAACTGAGTCTTCTACTTGAACTAATATCCCCTGGGCTTGTCCTAAACTTTGTCGAAAAGATTGTTGTATTTTGGAAAATATCCCTGGCTGTGGTGAGACTCCAGAAATTTTGACGAGACGTTTTTGAAGGATTGCTGCATTTGCTGGACGCGATCGCACGTCCTCTTGTATCATGTCTTCTAACAAGTCTGCGAGTTGAGAATTGACATTCACCCGATTGCGCCAAACCAACTCCCCAGTTGCGGGATTCTGCAAATCAGAGAGAGATTTACCTGTTAACATCTCAATCATCGTTCGACCAAGAGCATAAAAATCAACACTAGGTCCGATAATACCTCCAACAATTTGTTCTGGGGGACTGTAGCCAGAAGAATATAATCTGGTTGAAGAAGGTTTGTTACCAAACAAGTTGGAATTATATTGTTTTGCTCCACCAAAATCAATCAGCACCAGTTGCTCATCTCTCCTTGTTCCCTTTTTGTTGGGAGAAGCTTGGGAAGCACGCAGCATTAAATTAGAAGGTTTGATATCGCGATGAATGATCTTGCGAGTGTGTAACTCCTGTAAAATGTCCACAGCTTGGATAAGCCAGTTTAAAATCCACACCTCTGAACACCCTTGGGGATACTCTTGGAAAATTTCCTCAAGAGTTTGACCATTAATTTTCTCCATTACCAGACAATGGAAATGATGGGGCTTGAGATGATTTTGTACAGTTGTTGCAGATAACATCTCTACAGAAAAATACCCATCAGCATCGACTCTGGGAACACCTGGATGTCGCAAAGTTCTTAGAACCGCCGCCTCTTGGGTAAATAATTCCAGCGCCTTGGGTGAACTTTCCATCAAGACTTTCAGCACTTTTTCTGTTTGTGTCTTTTGATCCCAAACTGTATAAATTTGGGCAAAACCGCCTGAACCCAAACGCTGGAGTGGGACATAACGATCTAAAAGATGTACTGGTGCGCCACAGGTGTGACAAAATTTGTTTCCCCAGGGTTGGGGATAAGGACGCGGACAATCTGAATTAATGCAATGAACTGCATTTTGATTGATGTGGGACACAAGCGTTCAAAGACATAGCCTGAGTCGATTGTACATAACTGTGGACTGGGAAATGGTTCCTAGTTAGTCATTAGTCATGAGTTGTCTTTTTTGACAACTAACAACTACACCCATCCGGTGCTAGTAGGGAAGATATATTCCAATGACGAACACAAACCGTTATTGTTGCTGGAAGTCTCTTCATCCAAGACTTTGACGACTCTGTTGTAAATTTCTTCTGCCTGTTGTGGAGAGTCGCCTATGCTTGTCAATCCCAACTTACCAAACTCAGAAAGACAACCCATCAAATGAAAGACTGTTCCTGTCTCGGTTCCGGTGTCAAAGTGTAGCCTGTGGTGAGCGATGATGTCCATCAAATCGTTAGGCAAAAGCCCTCGATAGCGGTCTTTTTGCAGGTTGTCAGTTGCAATGTAGTATTTGGGACGCCCTTGTTGACTATAAAACAAACCTGTCGAAAGGTCATAACGACCATTCGTCAACAATTTTAGAGTCATAAACGGATGAGTTGTACCGCCTTTGCGTAGGTTAATTTCAATTGCTTGAATGTCCCACTCTTCGTTACCTTTGTCAACGGCGATAAAATCAACTCCAAATCTTTCTAATGCGCCTTTTGCTGCCAAATTTCTGCCAATTTTTAACCCAATTTGCTGTAATTGCAGTCGATAGACTTCATCTGCAGGAAATCGACAACCCAAATAAATTTGACCGTCTGGCCCACCCAGAATTTGGTCGTGAGTTGAGAGGATTTCTACCTCGCCACCCGGTGTAATACGTCCTTGCACGCTAGGCGATCGCTTGATTTCTCCTTCTACAAACGCCTCAACAATTGCTCCTAACTCAGCGATCCGTCCCGAAAAGTTTTCCCAATTTTCTTGTTTGGCTTGAAAGCTCATTCTTTGAAAACGCTCTTCCATCGCTGCTACGCGTTCAGTATGAGAAGCTTCCCCAGGTGCTAAACTCATAATTGGTCTCAAGTCTAACAGAGCATTCCCTTCTCCGGAAACTCCTTCGTTGAGTTTCACCACCATCCGTTTTAATCTTGGTTGACGCTCCCATAAATCAGCAGCCGCTTTTGCTAAATCCAGTTGGTTCCAAACTCTCTCGCTACCATCCGGATGGGGAACACGACTTTCTGCAAAGATTTGCCGACTACCACTTTTAGTTCCCCATATTTGCAGATCAGGTGCAGCCGCGTAAAGTGGTACTCCTATTTTTAGGGACAATTCCCCTTCTAGTTCTGTAGCATTGTAGCATATCATAAATGATTTCTCAAGCCTTAAAGCTTGACGAATCCGCGCTATGAGGCGAGGGCGCTCCAAAACCTTTTGCGTCAAGGGTTTGAGAGAAGAATCGTAAGTCGAAAGTAGTAGCAAGCGATTGCGCGCGTGAGAAAAAGGAATTCCAGGTAATAATTGCAAATAATAATCAATGATACTAGGATGCAATGGTAATGATGTTATGTAAATAAGTCTATTACGGGGATTTTGCAGACGAATTAAAGAGAAAAGCAACCGTTCTTCATAATGTTCACAACCTTCAACTTTCTGTAGTTCGCGTTGGTCAATGCTTATGGAGGGAACAATGACAATATCAGCGTCACCGCTATCAAATGTTTCAACTGTTTTCCAACGCTCCCCTAAAGTTAATTGAAGATGTCGAAACTTATCAGATGATTCAAAAGAAAAATTATTGAGCATTTGTATTGTCATAACCCAGTCTTCAGCCTTGCTGTCTCCAGCACTATTTAATAATGGTATATCTTAATTAATCTGTGTTTGCCGATAATATTTAACACTTAAATATTTAAATTAACACTGAAATATTTAAGTTTTCTATCCTACTGCTTTTCAGTTCACGATTTATATCCATCAAAAGTCGTAATCTCAAATGACGCTTAATAATTTGTCAAGTAGTGAGTGAGACGAGAAACTGAAGAACTCAAATCTCACAGAGAATTTTCGATAGATGATTTTTACGTCTTAAGATTGAGAAAAAAGAAGTTTTTTTACATCTAAAGGGCGATAAATTATCAAAAAAGAGTAGATAACTTAATGAATAGATGAAAGATTTAATCTTTCATAGTAAAGATACAGTTATGTATCTGTCTTCAATTGTTAGATAAAGAGCGTGCGTCCTGTGTGAGGAGGATCAACTGCATTTTAGTGTAGCTAGTTTTGCAATCAGTTAGGACAGACTTATAAAGAGGGGAAAAGCCGCTAACTGGTAAATAGCAATTGCAAGCAAACACAAAGATTAAACCTTGGATTGAATTATCGATCCAAGGTTTAATTTTACCAAAAAGAACTCACAACTCAGAACTCAGGAGCCACAAGGCGCGAGTGTACGAGTGACAGCCGTAGGCTGGAATCATACGCCTCTGCTTTTAAGTATGGAGGAGTAGAAATGCAGAGCATCCTATGACTTGCAATTTGCTGTATTTATTTTGGCACAACAGAAGTATTGGCTTTTGGCAAATGCGATACTAAGCAATGAAGCCATTATTTGACAACCTTAAATGTTGAGCTACTTCCGTCCTGCCATTGATGCGATGACTGGCTACATTCCAGGTGAACAACCCAAACCAGGAACAAAAATTATCAAACTCAACACAAATGAAAATCCCTATCCACCTTCCCCAAAGGCAATGGAAGTGCTGCACAATTTAGATGGTGAGTGGCTACGACGCTACCCGGATCCATTTGCAACAGAGTTTTGTCAGGCGGTGAGCAATGTGTTAGGAGTACCCGCAGATTGGGTGATTGTGGGTAATGGTAGCGATGAACTGTTGAATGTGCTGATACGCTGTTGTGCGGAGGGGAGCGATCGCACAGTTGTGTATCCCGTACCAACCTACGTGCTGTATCGAACTTTAGCAGCCATACAACCTGCACGAGTAGTTGAGATTCCTTACTCTGCCAATTTTCAATTACCAATCAAAGAACTCGTTGCGGCGAATGGGGCAATTACGTTTATTGCTTCTCCAAATAGTCCCTCTGGTCATGTGGTACCTTTAGATGAACTGCGAAAATTAGCGCAGCAAGTGTCAGGAATTGTGGTGATTGATGAGGCTTACGTTGACTTTGCTGAGTATACGGCATTGCCGTTGGTGCAAGAATTCGAGAACGTGATTGTGTTACGTACTTTGTCGAAAGGGTATTCGTTGGCTGGTTTGCGGATGGGTTTTGGGGTGGTAAATCCAAAACTTGGTTCAGGTTTATTTAAGGTAAAAGATAGTTATAATATTGATGCGATCTGCCGAAGGCAGCAGCGAAGCTATCGCCCAAGCAGTCGGTACAGCAGCAATGCGAGATCAAGCTTACAAAAACGCTTGTGCAGATAAAGTGAAAATCTCGCGGAAGAAACTAGCGCAAGATTTGAAAAATCTAGAATGGAGAGTGCTTGATTCTGAGGCGAACTTTGTTTTGGCAACTCCTCCACAGGGAAATGCGGAGTTTCTTTACTTAACTCTCAAAGAACGAGGAATTTTAGTACGTTACTACAAGCAAGCTGGGTTAGAAGATAAACTGCGGATTACAGTAGGTACGGACGAGCAAAACCAGATTTTAATAGAAGCGTTAATTAATGTAAACAAAGAAGTAAGAAAAAAGTAGGAAGAAGAAAAAACACTTCTTCCCTATCTAAATATTGGAACACGAATCATAGAGATAATCCTTTCGTGTAAGTTATAAGTCCCTTAGCCCACCGCTACCAAAATGTCCTTTCTGCAAGCACTACTAATCAGGTAGTTTGTAGTTGTTCCGAGTTAGGGAAACGCCCGGAGGTACGTATCAGGTAGCGGCTCATGGGCTAGTCATCTCTTGCGTTGCAAGCTGATTCTTGCAAGCCTACACGCTCACCGAAGGGAGCGTGTAGGTAGTTGACGGTATGATTTTCAACCTATTTTTTTCACTTTTTTATCCACCAGCCACCAGAATAAGGACCACTCCTCCAATACCCACCCTCTTCAGACGAGGACCACTCCCCAGAATAACCTCCCGACGACCATGTTCCACTCACCGCCCCTTTTTGGACAGACTTTCTATTTGAGGGTTCCGAGGGTTCAGGGTTCGAGTTCCACTGAGGGTTAACCCCAATCGTAATGTTAATGTGTATCATGATGATAAAAATTGAAAATGAAAATTACCTTTTCTAAGGTACCTAATAATACTGACAAGAGCAAGCGAAGCGTAACATACTCAACAGACCGTACCTGCCCACAGCAAACTCCCACCTCTGTTGGCTTCCACGCTCAAGCCTAGGGAGCATCCCAATTTTGCAAGAACGTGTTTGATACTCGCGAAGCTGCGGATTACGGTTGGTACAGATGAGCAAAACCAGATGTTGATAAAAGCGTTATTCCATTTGTAGATGACTAAAGATTATTTATTTACCATTTTGCCTCTGCACTTCCTAAAAAATGCCCAACTAAATACAGCGAACCACACAAAATGACTAAATTATCCGTCGAAGCAAAAGCGACCTCAAGGGCTGATAATAATTCTTGATAGGTGTGACAAAAGCTTAATTCTGGACAGATATATGAAGCAAGTTTTGCTAATTCCCCAGGATTTGCTGAACTATGATCTGGTACTGGCACTAAATACAATCGGTCATTTGGTCGTAATAAAGCTTTGAATATCTCTCCATGCTCTTTTGTTGAGAGCATTCCCATCACCCAACTAACCGATTTAACATTTAGTGTATTTACATAATCTCGCAAAACTTGAGCAGCGGCTGGGTTATGAGCACCATCTACTAACAATTTATGGTTTTTCCAAGTTGTCCATTGCATTCGCCCCAACCATTTTGTATTTGCCATTCCTTCAAGAATAACTTCCTCAGAAATCTGCCAACCCTGCGTTTGTAGAATTTCCATAGCAGCTAAAGCTAAAGCTGAATTCGTCAACTGAATTTGTCCTTGTAGTGGTAAAGGATATTTAAGTTGTTTTGAATGATAAATTGTTTCATACTCTGCCCATCCTGGAGAAATTTGACGGGAAGGTTGAGGCGTAATCAGGGGACATTGTAATTCTAAAGCACGGGCTTGCACAACTTGTTCTGCTTCCTTTGGCAAGGATCCCACAACAACAGGACACCCAACTTTAAGAATACCAGCTTTTTCTGTTGCAATCTCACCAACAGTAGAACCAAGAACCTGCCAATGTTCACGACTAATTGAGGTGATAATAGTGACGAGAGGTTTTGAGCAGACATTTGTTGCATCCAAACGTCCTCCTAATCCAACTTCTACCACCGCCACATCCACTTTAGCTTGTGCAAAGTATAACCAAGCAGCTGCTGTAATGACTTCAAATTGAGTTGGTGACTCTTCTCCTTCCCAAATTGCTGCTTTGACTTGCAGTAACAATTGGCAAAATTCCTCTGAGGAAATTGGCTGTTCGTTCAGGCAAATACGTTCTGTCCAATCTACCAAATGAGGTGAAGTGTAGCGTCCTGTGTGATAACCTGCTTGAGTGAGGATAGAACTGAGGTAAGCACAAACAGAACCTTTGCCGTTAGTACCCGCAACATGAATGACTGAAACTTGGTGATGAGGATTTCCAAGATTCGCCAGCAGCTTGATAATACGTTCCAATCCAAGGTGAACGCCAAAGTGTTGGAAGGGTTGAAGTAAGGAATTAATCGTCACGTTGGCACCCTGAAGAAAACTTGAACACAAGGCTCACAAGTATGTAATTTGTACAAACTTCTGATAGTTTATCAATTGTGAGGTTTAAAGATATCACCTGACAAGTGCCGTCTACGCAATTAGCAAAAGCTTAATGCCTTAATCATTGGTTAAGCAAAGCCGATTATGATTCGATTGGATAAGGAGTCACCCAAATGAGCAAAAAAGACCTAGAAACAATCAAATTGGCAGAATTTCAGCAACCTACAGATGCTGCAACGTCACTGCGATCGCCTATGGACTAACAGCGCTGGGACACCCAACAAACATAGATGATATTTTCTACGTTACTAGGCTACCGATTGCGACTGTTTTAGACGACGGTATGACACTCGCTGAGACTTATGACACCAGCGTCAAGTACATTGAAACGAAGAACTTACCAATTTCCGTCACAGTCGAGCATTTCGACAAAGCGGATATGACACTTGATGCTTTTGTGGCGGAAATCGAAAGAGCCGTCAATGACGAGAATGATATCCACATCTTAAATTTTAACGTTGACATTGCCCACGGAATAAAATTAGGTGGTGGTCACTTTTCTTTATTGGCAGACTACGAACCGGATACACAATTACTGACTATCGCTGACACAAATCCTAAGCGTTACACACGTTTTTGGAAATGTCCCGCAGAACGGATGTATCTGGCGTCAATAGATAGGGCTAGGAACTGTAACTTAATATCTAG
>NZ_QMEA01000114.1 GCF_012912105.1 Brasilonema sp. UFV-L1 | reverse complement strand
GTGGGGCTTCTTTTTGTTTGAGCTAAAGACGCTGGTACCATTGCCGGACTAGAAGTTTTGCGGATTATTAATGAACCGACTGCTGCTGCTTTAGCCTTTGGGTTGGACAAACAAGACCAAGAGCAGCTCATTCTCGTATTTGACCTAGGAGGCGGTACCTTCGATGTCTCTATCCTACAACTGGGGGATGGAGTGTTTGAAGTAAAAGCAACTTGTGGTAACAACCACCTAGGTGGAGACGATTTTGATCATTGTATTGTACTGTGGATGATGGCACGCTTCCAGGAAGAAGAGAAAGTTGACCTTTCTTTTGATAAAATGGCTCTGCAACGTTTGCACCAAGCAGCAGAAAAGGCAAAAATTGAACTTTCCAGTCGGATCAGCACTTCAATTAACTTACCTTTTCTCACGGCTGATGAAACAGGACCGAAGCATTTGCAGATGGAACTTAGTCGCGCCAAATTTGAAGAGTTAACAGCACATCTGGTTCAAGCGACTATCGAACCGATGAGTCAAGCACTCAAAGACGCAGAACTCAAACCACGGGACATTGATCGGATAATCTTAGTAGGTGGTTCCACTCGTATTCCTGCTGTTCAAAACGCCCTCATCAAATTTTTTCATGGCAAAACTCTAGATCGCTGTGTCCATCCCGATGAAGCAGTCGCCTTAGGGGCTGCTATCCAAGCTGGGGTACTGGGTGGTGAAGTTGATAATTTGCTTTTGTTAGATGTTACACCTTTATCTTTGGGAATTGAAACATTAGGAGAAGTGTTCACCAAAATTATTGAACGCAACACCACAATTCCAACCAGCCAGTCTCAAATCTTTTCTACAGCAGTTGATGGGCAAACCTCCGTAGAAATTCACGTCCTTCAAGGTGAACGAGCAATGGCACGGGATAACAAGAGTTTGGGCAAATTTTTTCTTCCAGGAATTCCGCCAGTTCCTCGTGGAGTACCGCAAATTGAAGTTTGTTTTGAAATTGATGTTAATGGTATTCTCAAAGTCGCAGCACAAGACAAAGGCACTCTTCGAGAACAAAGTATTATCATTACCAATACAGGTGGTTTGAGCGCCAACGAAGTTGAAAGAATGCGGCAACAAGCTCAAATGTTTGCTGAAGAAGATAAAAGACGTATGCAATTGGTTGAGATAAAAAATCAGGCAGATCATCTACTGTACAGTTACGAATCAACCTTAAAGCATAATGGTGATATGGTGAGTGACCAGCTTAGAGTCTTGGCAAATGAAAAAATCATACAGCTACAAGCAGCAATGACAAATGACGCTATCTCTGTAGCTGAATTCAAACAACACCTAGATGACTTCCTGCAAACCTTGTTTGCCATTGGTTCCCAAATTTATAACCACGTTAATAGCCAAACTGATACAGTAGCCGAAGGTTCAGATCATCTAGATAATCTAATGACTTTAGAATCCACAGGGTCTGTTAGTGGAACATCAACACCATCGTTAGACTTTGATTTTAAAGACGAGAGTACGATGCAGGTTGGTTACGAAGCAATAGACTAGTACCGCAAGGCGGAAGTCAAAAGTCAAAAGTCAAAAGTCAAAAGTATTATGGAATGGGCTTTTTGTGGATTTTAAATGGTGAACCAGCGCTGCAGGAGGGTTTCCCGACAGAGGCGACTGGTGAACCCGATAGCCGTAAGGCGTGGCGTCAGCCATAGGGTTGCTCTATTTACGCGCCCGACGTACTAGTACCGCTCTGTTGGAATTCAAGGAAGGAAGCATGCCCTAAGGGCAAAAAACGTTGTGTGCAAAAATGACAGATTTTAGATTCTCATTCATCTACACTTTTAAGAATTCAATCTCTGAAATTGGCTTGTAAGCAAGCCTTCGAGTGTTGAATCGGTAACACCTAACCTTTCATGAACGGTTTTCCACACTTTTTAGTGCGGTTAGCTCCTCTGTAAAATAGGCGGAGTCTTTGCCATCTACGTAGCACAATTGTAAAAGAGGCAGCCTCAGGCTATTGCTTTTGTCGTTTACCATGAGGAAAGCACCTGCTGCTGTTGTCAGTAGTGAGTAAAAATTTTTCTGGTCTAAACAGTTAGTCTTTGATTTCAAAACTAATTCCAGATTCTTTTGACTCAGTACTCGGCATTCACAACTGTTATGGTGATTTTTGTATAAAGGAAAAGGTAAAATTTTAGTATTAATAAAACTTAACTATTGCCTTCTGCCTTCTTGAACTTCTGTACGGTGGCAGTCGCCGTTCAAAGTTCTGTGTGCATAGCTGCTCTCTACCTTTTAACTTTCACCTTTGCTATATGGCTCGCGACTATTATGAAACTCTAGGTGTCTCTCGTGACGCCGACAAAGAAGAAATCAAACACGCTTACCGCCGTCTAGCCCGGAAGTATCACCCAGACGTGAACAAAGAACCGGGAGCGGAAGAGCGTTTCAAAGAAATTAACCGTGCTTATGAAGTTCTTTCTGAGCCGGAAACCCGCGCACGTTATGACCGCTTTGGTGAAGCTGCTGTGAATGGTGGGGCTGCTGGCTACCAAGATATGGGCGACATGGGTGGCTTTGCTGATATCTTTGAAAGCATTTTCAGCGGTTTTGCTGGCGGCATGGGTGGTTCAACGCAAAGACGACGCAGTGGACCAGTACGAGGCGATGATTTGCGCCTAGACCTAAAGCTAGACTTTCGGGAAGCAGTCTTTGGCGGTGAAAAGGAAATTCGCATTTCTCATTTAGAAACTTGTGAGATTTGTAGCGGATCTGGTGCAAAACCCGGAACTCGCCCTCGCACTTGTTCGACTTGTAGCGGAACAGGTCAAGTACGTCGTGTTACCAGAACGCCCTTTGGTAGCTTCACGCAAGTTTCGACTTGTCCTACCTGTAATGGTACGGGGATGGTAATCGAAGATAAATGTGATGCTTGCGACGGTAAAGGTGCAAAACAAGTTACGAAGAAATTGAAAATATCCATTCCACCAGGAGTGGACAACGGCACACGCTTGCGGATTTCTGGAGAAGGAGATGCTGGTCAACGCAGTGGTCCTCCTGGAGATTTATACGTATATCTGTTTATCAATGAGGACGAAGAATTCCATCGGGATGGTATCAACATCCTCTCAGATCTCAAAATCAGCTACCTTCAAGCAATTTTAGGCTGCCGCTTAGAGGTCAATACAGTAGATGGACCAGAAGAATTGTTGATTCCACCTGGAACTCAGCCAAATACTGTGATGAAGCTGGAAAATCGTGGAGTACCACGCTTGGGTAATCCCGTTAGTCGTGGCGACCACATGATTACAGTGTTAATTGATATTCCAAATAAATTGACGGCTGAAGAGCGTGAACTTCTGGAGAAGCTCGCTAAAATTAAAGGAGATCGCACTGGTAAAGGCGGACTAGAAGGTTTTTTGGGAAACTTTTTTCACCAACGATGAGTCTATCTTCCCTCTCAACTCCTAATGCTCAACTTGATTTGCGCGGCACCCCTTGCCCGATAAATTTTGTGAGGACGAAACTCCGTCTGGAGCAAATGAATCCGGGAGAGTTACTAGAAGTTTGGCTAGATCCAGGAGAGCCGATTGAGCAGGTTCCTGATAGTCTGACAATGGCAGGCTATCAGGTAGAGAAAATCACAGATTGTGAGAGTTATTTTTCTTTGCTAGTTCGCCGCCCTGTTAGTACTTCATGAGAGGGGAAGGCTTAGAAAGCTGTGTTTTAGGCACGGTTCTAGCCGTGCAAGCTAATTTTTACCAAGTACAGTTGGATGTAGGGGACAAATCAATTCAAAATTCAAAATCGCGTAGCGTCGTGAGCCGTAGCCGCGAGGCAAAGCCGTGGGCCGAAGCGAAAGATGTCATTCAAAATTTGGAATCTCCCCCTACTTCCTCCACTCCCCGATCTCCCGATCTCCCGATTGCCCGCCAAAGCGATCGCCTTGTCCTGTTATGCACTCGCAGAACCCGTTTAAAAAAAGTTGGGCAACAGGTGATGGTTGGCGATCGCGTCGTCGTAGAAGAACCTGATTGGGCTGGTGGACGAGGGGCGATCGCCGAAGTTTTACCCCGTAAAAGTGAATTAGATCGTCCAGCAATTGCCAATGTTAACCAAATCTTGCTGGTATTTGCTGTTGCAGATCCACCTTTAGAACCTTTCCAACTTAGTCGCTTTCTGGTAAAGGCTGAGTCAACAGATATAGATGTAGTTTTATGCTTGAATAAGAGCGATTTAATTTCAAAAGAACAGCAAGTAGAAATTAATGAGCAGCTGATAAGTTGGGGCTACCAAGCAATATTTATTAGTGTTAATAAAAGTATTAATATTGACCAAGTCTCCACTAAGCTTAAAGACAAGATTACAGTGATTGCCGGACCTTCTGGGGTTGGCAAGTCCAGCCTTATTAATACACTCATTCCCGATGTTAACTTACGAGTGGGAGAGGTTTCTGGCAAACTAGCACGAGGTCGCCACACGACTCGTCACGTAGAATTATTTGAATTGCCAAGTGGCGGTTTATTGGCAGATACTCCCGGTTTTAACCAACCAGACCTTGATTGCTTTCCAGAAGAATTAGCAAGTTATTTCCCAGAAGCAAGACAAAAGTTAGCAGTTGGTAGCTGTCGTTTTAGTGATTGTCTGCATCGAGACGAACCGGAGTGCATAGTTCGTGGAGATTGGGAACGATATCAGCATTATTTAGACTTTTTAGAGGAAGTTATTAAGCGCCAAACTCAACTTAACCAACAAGCAGATCCTGAATCTACTGTCAAGGTAAAAACTAAAGGCAAGGGAAAAACTCAGTACGAACCGAAGCTAGAAAGTAAGAAATATCGCCGGAGTTCACGCAGGACGCAGTTGCAGGAGTTGCAGCAGTTGTATGAGGAGACGGACGAGTCATAAATCACCTCATTGACACTCTCCCGGCTTTTTGTCTAAGCAAAGTCAGCTTGGTGGTTCTCTCAGAAGAAGATGCAAGGTACGACGAATATATCCTTCCCAAGGTTCAGTTGTAGCTTGAAACACGAGTGCATAAAGCATGATTCCACTTATCAAGTCAAACACTAGATCAGAATCTAAATCTGCCTGAATTTCATTTCTCAATTTTGCGCGTTCAAATACAACAGCGAAGGCTTGTCGTCGAGGTTGTAAGTATTTTGTCCAGTAGACCTGAGCGAACTGAGGATTGCTAGATGCAGTACTGATCATCATAGCAACTGTCTGTCGTCCCAAAGGGGTAAATGTGATTTGTGCAGCACTGTTGATCAACGCATCAATATCACCCCAGAGGCTACCAGTGTCAGGAACAATATACTCTTGTCTACAACTCTCAATCGCGTCTGCAACTAGTTCTTCTTTCGATTTATAGCGCCGGTAAATTGTGGGTTTGCCAACTCCTGCACGGGCTGCTATTGCATCAATACTCATCCGCTCAAATCCAACTTCTGCCAGCAGTTCCAGGGCTGCTTGCAGAATCGCTTGATGGGATTGGGCACTACGGGGTCGTCCTGGTGGACTTTTGACAGGTTTACTCATGCGATCGTCATTTTAAGGCATTCGTATCTAAACAACTTACCAAGCAGTTGTCCAATTGACATTTTATTTTTATTTACGATACAGTATCGTAAATAAAAATATCTTTATCTACTAAACAGCAGAAAACAGCATGACCAGCCTCTGGACTCAGCGATTTGCTTGGCAAACCCCGAAAGGAAAGCTCCCGTTGCCTCCTGGTCACTTCGGTTTGCCCATTGTTGGTGAATCCATCAGCTATTTGCGCGATCCAGCCCGTTTTATCGAGCAGCGACAAAAGCGATATGGAACAATTTTCAAAACTCATCTGTTTGGTCGTCCAACGATTGTTTTCATTGGAGCAGATGCAACCCGTTTTTTGTTCACTAATGAAAGTCAGCGATTCGAGATGACCAATACTCCTAGTTTTAAGGTGTTACTGGGAGCGAATTCAATTGGCGTCAAGACAGGTAGCGCTCACCAAATGCTACGTCGGCAGTTATTCCAAGCCTTTGGACCAAGAGCATTAGCTGAGTATGCCAGGGCAATGGAAAATATAACTCGTCGTTATTTGCATGAATGGGAACGCATGGGGACGTTAACTTGGTATCCCGAACTCAAGAAATATACGCTTGATGTTGCCTGCAAGTTGTTTGTGGGCGTTGAAACTGCCTCGGATGAAAATCTGGAAAAAGTTTATGAGACTTGGAGTGAGGGACTGTTATCTATTCCCATCCGATTTCCTGGGAGCAAGTTTGATCGAGCGGTTCGTGCGCGTGAGCAGCTTCTTGCACGGATTGATGAAATGATTCACCAACGCCAACAACATCGAAACTCTAATCAGGATGTTTTGGAAATTCTATTGCAGGCGCAAGATGAAGCGGGTAATCGTCTGAGTTCAGAGGAAGTGAAGGATAACGTGTTGGGAATGCTCGTTGCTGGACATGAAACCTTAACTTCAGCACTCACATCTTTGTGTTTATTGCTTGCTCAACATCCAGAGGTGCTGCAAGCAGCCCGTGCAGAACAAGAGCAACTAGGGTTGACACAACCGTTAACACACGAGCATCTCAAGCAAATGATTTATTTGGAGCAAGTGCTAAAGGAAGTTCTACGAATAGCACCTCCTGTGGTTCGCAGTGGTTCACGGAAAGTGCTTGAGTCCTGCGAGTTTGGTGGGTATCGCATCCCGCAAGGTTGGGATGTGTTTTACCAGATCCAAGAAACTCATCAAGATGAGAATGTCTATACTCAAGCCAAACAATTTAATCCAGAGCATTTTGCACCTGAGCAAGCTTTTGATAAACAAAAGGTCTACAGCCACATTCCGTTTGGTGGTGGGATTCGAGAATGTTTGGGCAAAGAGTTTGCCAGACTGGAAATGAAGCTGTTTGCTGCGTTGTTGATTCGTGAGTATCAGTGGGAATTACTCCCTGGACAAAATTTAGAGCGGGTTGTGCTACCGTTTTCCCGTCCTCATGATGGCTTAAAAGTAAAATTTTGGCGACGTGAAGCGAGTATGAAATGAGTTGCAAACAGATGTGCATCAATAGATTGGCATTTGCAAACGGTTTGATATTCATAATTTGGAGAGTTGACGGAAGACTGTAACGATCCCCATAAAGTCTTAAAATATTCTTAACATCTGCCAAATCCCAACCTTTCATCTAACAAGTACCATCCCGGAACTATAATTATGGCTATCGGCTACGTTGCGCTTGTCCTCCACGCACATCTGCCCTTCGTTCGTCACCCAGAAAGTGATTATGTGCTGGAAGAAGAATGGCTCTATGAAGCCATTACCGAAACTTACATTCCTCTGCTGCGAGTCTTTGAAGGCTTGAAGCAAGACGGTGTTGATTTTAAAATCACGATGAGCATGACACCACCCCTTGTGTCAATGCTGCGTGATCCTCTTTTGCAAGAACGCTACGATGCTCACCTAGCCAAACTGGAAGAACTGATAGAATCAGAAATTGAGCATAATGTCCACAACGGTCATATTCGTTATTTAGCCGAACATTACGCCAGTGAATTTAACGCGACGCGAGAAGTTTGGGAACGCAATAAGGGAGACTTAGTAACTGCTTTTAAGCAGTTCCAAGACACTAACAATTTAGAAATTATTACCTGCGGTGCAACCCACGGCTACCTACCACTGATGAAAATGTACCCGCAAGCTGTGTGGGCACAAATTCAGGTCGCTTGCGAACACTACGAGGAAAACTTTGGTCGTCCACCCAAAGGTATTTGGTTGCCAGAATGCGCTTATTATGAAGGTGTAGACCGGATGTTAGCCGATGCAGGATTGCGCTACTTCCTAACAGATGGACATGGTATTCTTTATGCCCGTCCCCGTCCACGATTTGGCACCTATGCCCCAATTTTTACAGAAAGTGGTGTTGCTGCCTTCGGTCGAGACCATGAATCTTCTCAGCAAGTTTGGTCCTCTGAAGTCGGTTATCCCGGTTCGCCAGAATACCGGGAGTTTTACAAAGACTTGGGCTGGGAAGCAGAGTATGAGTACATCAAGCCCTACATTATGCCGAATGGTCAGCGTAAAAATACGGGTATTAAGTATCATAAAATAACAGGTCGTGGCTTAGGACTGGCAGATAAAGCACTCTACGACCCTTACTGGGCAAGAGAAAAAGCTGCAGAACACGCTGCCAATTTCATGTATAATCGTGAGCAGCAAGTTGGACATCTTCATGGTATAATGCAGCGTCCGCCAATCATTGTTTCTCCTTATGATGCAGAGTTATATGGACATTGGTGGTATGAAGGTCCTTGGTTCATTGATTACCTGTTCCGTAAGTCGTGGTATGACCAAAAGACCTATGAAATGACTCACTTGGCAGATTATTTGCGGGCAAATCCAAGTCAGCAAGTCTGTCGTCCTTCTCAATCGAGTTGGGGTTATAAAGGATTTCATGAGTATTGGTTGAACGAAACAAATACGTGGATTTATCCACATTTGCACAAAGCTGCAGAGCGGATGATTGAAATATCAACGCGAGAAGCAGAGGATGAGTTAGAATGGAAAGCGTTGAACCAAGCGGCGAGGGAATTGCTATTGGCGCAGTCTTCTGACTGGGCGTTTATCATGCGGACGGGAACAATGGTACCTTATGCTGTCAGAAGGACGCGATCGCACCTCATGCGCTTTAACAAGCTTTACGAAGACATTAAAATTGGCAAAATAGACAGTGGTTGGCTAGAAAAGGTTGAATTGATGGACAACATTTTCCCGAATATCAACTATCGAGTGTATCGTCCATTGTAGTAGCAAAACGGAAATAACAGGCGCGGTAGGTGAGGATGTCCTCACCTGCTGTTCAAAGAGTAGGGTGGGCAATGCCAAACCCTGTTCTTACAAGCCATTGCCAATTAAAATGAATGGTGCCCAATAATAGGGGTGACTAAGATTATTAGCGACTTTTAGCGGCAGGCGATCGCGTGTAGATTCTAAAATTGCTTTGTTTTGCTGTTGAACAACCCCTGAGTAGTTGCCCGTAATCATTGCCACTTGCGCTTGACGTAAAGCCTCAGCTTTTGTCATATCACCTTGATGCAGCATTGCGTAGAAAGCATTCATTAAGGTTTGTGTACCGCCATCATTTACAGACCATAAGGATGCAATGACAGCTTTTGCTCCCGCATCCTGCATCTGGTAACCAAAACCCAAAATTTCTTCTCCATTACCCAGAATACCACCGACTGCGGTTTCGCATGCACTTAACACTACCAAGTCTACATTAGATAGTGGGAGTGTTGAAATATCCGGCAGAGTCATCTGACTTCCATCACCAAGCAAAATAAATGAGTCTTCCGCCTGTCGTGGGACAAACATGGCATGAGTTGCCATATGTACAATTGTGTAGTCATTTAAATAAGAAACTGCTTGGTAGTTAAATTCAGCATCTATAAGTTTCTTCGTTTCTGGCATCATAGCAGCCAAATTTTCGACTTCCAGCCCTGCGTATCGTAAACTAGGGAACGGAAATCTGTAAGAACCTCGCGTCACAACGTTATGGTAACGTGTTGTTGCCCCAGCCAGAACTTGAACTTTAACCAAGGGTTTAGTGTTGAGTTCTACCAAACTCACAGCAGTAATATAGTTAGTGCTTAAGCGCTGGGTTATCCACTGTTTACCATCATACAATGCTGCAAGAGGAATGTAACGCAACTGTCCATCAGGAGCATAGATGATAGTTTTGGCGTCTGCTGTAGTAAGGTCTTTTTCTATTGGCTTAATTAACCATTCATACAGCTTTTTTGCTGGAACTTTAGCATCAGAACTAGGATTTTTTAGGGCTTCAAGAAACTCTCTAATCGCCTGAATAACCACTTCCCGTTTAACAGCTACCTGGCGACGAATTGGAGGTGTATAAGGAGTTATCATCACTAGTTCTAGACGGTTGTCTAGAATTAAGGGATACAGCAAAACAGCGTTTTGGTTCAACCGCTTTAAGTTATCTTGCAAGTTGTTCAAAAGCTGAGGTGACACAGCCTCTTTTGGTGCATTACGCCGCAGTTGTTCTACTTCTGGACCATTTATAAATTCCTTAAATCTTCGGGCAATTTGCTGTTGAATAAGCCTCAAATCGGCAATCCGCTTTTCTTGATCTGGTTTGCGGTTGAGTGTGGGAATTGTTTCTAATTGAGCAAGTTCTTTACCCAGTTGAATTTCTTGGTTGAGAATGGTCTGGTTGTAGTTGTCGATTTTTTGTTCTTGAGCATTTAAGCCAATACCTTGATTCGTCTTTTCATTACCTCGGACATTGTGCAAATAATTATCCAGTTCTTGAACTTTTAACAAATCAAGGACTTGTTGTGCTTCCAGTACTTGATTTTGTTGCAGCAATAAATCAGCAAGATGACGATAGGTATCGGCAATGGTTGTTGTGTAAGATTGCTGTTGTTTGAGTGGTAGGACTTGCAGTTCCTGACGAATTGCTTCAGTCACGTTGACTGATTGCTTGTAAAAAATAATTGCTAATTGTGACTTGTTTTGTTGTGCTAGTAAATCACCAATATGACTAAGAATAATTCTTTCATGAGAACGCAAGCCAATATCTTTGGTAATTGCCAATGCTTGGTGGTACAATTCCATCGCTTGGGAATACTGCCCCAGACTTTTATAAACTGTTCCAATGCTATCGAGTGTCCGCCCAACACTTGCCCGGTCACCAACTTCTTTTGAAATGGTCAAAGATTGTTTTAAAAAATCTATTGCTTGAGAATACTGTCCTAATCGATGGTAAAGTAAACCTATGTTATTGAGGCTTTTCCCAAGACCTGCTTTGCCTCCAATTTGTCTAAAAACTTTTAAGGCTTGTTGGTAGTATTTCAAGGCTTGAAAATCTTCTTTGAGAAGATGGTAAGCAAACCCCAGATTATGAAGAGTTTCTGCTTCCCCTGTTTTGTCACCTATTTTCACCCGAATCGACAAAGCTTGCTGATAGTATTTCAGTGCTTGAAAATCTTCACCTAATTCGCTGTAAACTAGTCCAATATTATTAAGGATATTCCCCTTGTCTTTGAGGTTGTTAGTAGTTTGGACAATTGCCAAAGCTTGCTGATAAAACTTTAGTGCCTGGGGATACTGCCCCATTTTAGAATATACAACCCCAATGCTGTTCAAAGTCTGCTCAACGATGACTTGATCGCCAATCTTTTGAAGAATGGCAAGGCTTTGCTGGTAGTATTTCAGAGCCTGAGGGTATTTACCAGTAGAATCATAAATACCCCCAATATTTTTGAGAGCGATGCTCCGGAGGAGCCGCTTCGCGATCGCAATCCTTTTAGAGTCACCATTATTTTCAGTAAGCACCAAGGCTTGTTGATAGAAAGAAAGTGCTTTTGAAGACTCACCCAGCTTGTCATAAACTGCTCCAAGTCCATTGAATACATCACCAATAGCCTTCTTATCTCCAACTTCTCGGAGAATCACCAATGCTTGATTGAAAGATAAGAGTGCTTGTTTGTACTGATCAATGTAGTAGTAAATATTTCCAGTAATAGAGAGAGTTTCGCCAAGATTAGGGCGATCGCCTATTTCCCGATAAATTGCTGAAGCTTTTTGGAAAGTTTTCAGGGCTTGTTGAAACTGACTTTTGTCATACTGATCAACCCCTTCATTAAACAGTCGATTGGCTTCAGCTTTTCGGTTTTGAGGCTTTTGTGCTTGGATAGAGATTTCAAGTGCTTGCGATTCTACTGGTAGACTGTACAGTGGAGACATCAGTGAAAGCAGAAGAATTGCTTTGATAAAGCGCAAGCTTTTAAAAGCAGAAGAGTGCATGAGTGAAGTTTCAACATCAGCAGATTCAAGAATAGCTTGCTATTGAACTTGTTATTTTTTCTTACGTCTAGGATTTCTCACAATTGGAGGGTTACTTTCTTGACCACTGATGTCAAGCGTACGTAATAACGTCTTTTCACTTTGTTCAAAACGAGAGTAAACCAACGCAATATTGTTAAGGACAAACTCAACGTTTGCCTTTTCGCCAATTTCTTGAAATATTGCCAGAACTCTTTGGTAAGTTTCCAAGGCTTGTTGAAACTCACCTCTTTCATACTGTTCAACACCCTCGTTTAACAGTTGGACTGCTTCATCTTTTAGGCTAGATTGTTTAGTTTGAAAAGAATTCATGGGACAAACTCCTGTCTTGGTAAATTGATTAAAGCTTGTTGCAAAGTAGAAGTGCAAAAACAGATGGATCTGATTTGAACCTTTGTACACTTATCGGAGCTAATTTATATTTTTACGCAGCCGAATAAAAAAATTACATTTCTTTGTCTTATCCAGTTACCAGTTACCAGTTATCAGTACTTGTTATTCATAACCTTGATAACTGTGTACTGCTTGAACACTCGTCAGATTCCAATCTTCTTTGAGGAAAGACTTCAGTTTGGCGAATCTCGAAAAGACACAGATTTCAACTCTTGTATTTGTGTATCTAGTTCCCTGACTCTTTGCTTATTACCTAAAGTTTTGTAGTTGTCTCGTGCTTGGGTTAACCAATCAATGGCTTCTCGTTCCTCGTCAATCTCTAGATACAAATCACCCAATGCTGTTGAAATTTCAGCCTGTTCTGCAACATCGCCAGCCGTTTTTGCTAATTTCACAGCTTCTTCGTAACGCCTCTGAGCCAGCAAAGTTAATCCTACTTGTGAGTAGAGTTCGCCAAGTTGGCGATAGACAAAAGCTTCTTTGATTTCACTAGCAATCAATCCTTCGAGCGTCTCAATCGCCTCAGATTTCAAACCGGAGCCACTGTAAATATAAGCATTTTCTAATGCTTTAACTTTGTCCGTTACTCGTTGATTATTCGGTTGAACTATTGCTGTTTTTACAATTTTTGCCCCAGTTGCTGGTAACAGCCTGAATCCCCGTGCGGATTGTTCCTCTTCTTGGGAAGATCTTTCGTTGTCAGCTTTGACAATCAGCAAGTATTCAACACCGAGTTCAAGTGGTGGTTTGCCAGGATACACTACCTCATTGGTGTTGACCTTGTTTTCCCAAAGAATTTTGTCACCTTTTAACAAACTAACTGTGTAGCTTTTAACACTAATCACAGCATTCCAACGCAGTTTTGGTTGATGAGTGAGTATAAAGGTGCGACGGGGACTAATAATATAGGGAATCATTGGATTCAGGGGACTTCGAGCAGGACCACTAACGGGAGGTTTGCATTCTTCGGCAAGTAGTATTTTACTCTTATCTGTGCGTAGGGGCACATGACTACCTTGTCTGTACTGAGTTCTGAGGAACCAACCGCCTGTTGTTGTGTCCGTCGAATAAACTGGGGTTGCTAAGAAGATATTTGGTAGTGTTACCAGTATGAAAACCAAGAAGAAAACAGCAAAAAACCAAAGATGTATTTTTACCTTTAACGTAGTAAACTTCATTGTGGATGCACCTGTCAATTATCAGTTATCAGTTATCAGTTATCGATTTGATAATTGTTCATTGTTCATTGTTCATTGATAATTGTTCATTGCTCATTGTTCATTGTTTATTGATGTTGACTGACTTTGTACTGACCAGGACTTAGGCGTTAACGTAAACTTCCCCGGTCTGGATTGCTTACCCCGGCAGACTTTACAAAAATCTGATTATGTGAATCAGACTAATTTGTTGCCTTCCTTCTTTAATTAAATGCAAGCAAAATCAACTTATGCACTTTTAAGATAAAAATGGGAAATTCTTGCGAACAAGGCAGCACTCTTTACGCCGGTACATAAATCAAAATACTTATATATTGCACCAAGGTCAAACCTGGGGTTTCTTGAGAATGACAACACTTTAAAACCTTAATTTTCCGTTTATAAACCCGGTTTTTTAGGTCTTGGAGAATGGTGCAAGATGTGAGAATAGAGAAAAAAACCCGGTTTCTTTCTTTGCAAAGCTTGAGTTCTCATTAACTCAACTTAAAGAAACCGGGTTTTTGGGACGACTGTACCGACGCTCAAATCGTTCAGTACACAATAGTTGATTTGTAAAGTGCGTAAGTCCTACCGATGTCCGCGATTTAATTCGCTCTTTCCCATAAGCGCTGAATTTCTGTAATCATTTGGGTATTAGGGGGTGGTAGAGTCTGTATAGATGGTTGAATTTCAGTACCTGGGATATTTTGACTCCAAGGACTATTAGGCACAGATTTTAAATCAACAGAATTATTTACTGAACGAAAACCATGCTGTATGAATACCACTTGCTGTTCTGGTAGTGTGAGAAAATCGAGAAACTTTCTTGCAGCTTTGGCTGTTGTTGCATCTATATCTTGACGAACAATTGCCGCAGTTGAAACTGTCTCAATGGTTGGGTTGAGATAGTAGATTTGGTAAGGCTTTCCTTGATTTGTACCTGCTTGCTGCCAACGAGAAAGCGCTATGCTTTCATATACTGTAGCAACATCAGCATCATTAGCACCTCTAGCAATAAATTCTTGCAACAAAATATCTGTAGAACGAGGTGGTTGATAAACTGATTTTTTAATCAAACCAAACAGCGATCGCACAGACAAATTGTTTAAGCTAGCACTGTTAAGATTTCCACCTAATTTGGATTGTGCCCATAAATTTAATGTTAGCTGACCGCTATTAGAACGAGTTGGATCAGTGGTGACAAAATCAAAACTTCCCCAATTACTTGAACCGCCGATTTTTTTCCAGTCTCCTGCTTCCATAGCCTGTTCTAAGCGTTGCCAACGGAAGCGTCCATCAGGGAAAAGTACTTTGCCACGTTCTTGCCAAGCAATTCCAACTAACATTGTTTTTGCTATAGGTCGAGGAGAATCATAAAAAGGTTCGCTGTTATTTGTCGCTTTGTATCTCTCGCTCAATTCTGTGAGAATTACTCCATTAGCTGGAATTAAAACTGTTGGTTTAAAGTCATTATTATGGTCAATGTATTTATTGACCATCTCCTGAGAACCTTGAAATTTTAGTGACAATTTTATATTTGGATTCTCCTGCTCAAATTTAGCCTCTAGTTGTTGTAGAGGTGCTTGTAGTTCCGTACCACTGACAACGATCACTGTTTGCTCTAATCCTGGTAGTGGTGCATAGGTTAAACATAGTGATGCGAAGATAATTACGATTGAAATGAAAACACGATTTTGTCGTTGAGAGTTTGATTTTTTCTTAGTCATAACTTTGGCTCAATAAAATTAATACAAAGATGCTTTTCACTTAATGAAAGCTCAATAAAATTTATCAGAATCTTCTTATTTTCCAATACTCCAACAAGTATATTCCTAAAAATAAACATGAAAATAATAATACTAGGAATAAGAAAAAGCCAATTATCATATAACCAAAGCCTACGGGTATTAGTTCCATTTCTCCCCAAAAACTTTTGCTTGCTAGTATATGCAAAGATTTCTCTCCACTCCCTTTAAGAAATTGATTAAGTGTTTGATGAACATTTAATGCAAAGTCATCATCTCTTCGATAGTCATAAAATTCTTTTTTGCCATGACTAGTAGTGAGATATATTTTGTAACCCGTATCTCTACTATCTCCAGTTTGAATATCATATTTCTCAATGACAGCACCTGTTAATCTGAATGAAATAGCTGGTTCAGACCACAGATGATAAAAGTGAAAACGCTGTTGCTGACAATTAACATAATTAACCTCCAAGCGAGTACAGTTTAAATCAACTGACTTACCCAAAAGAAATGGTAGTGTGGGCAAAGCTATGATGGACATAATTATCCACATAACTATGAACATAACTATCCACATAAGTATCGAATGAGTTGTTTCAACTAACCATTCAAAAAAATCACGCATATTTACCTCAAAAAATCATGGTAAAAAACGAAAAACAAGCCTAATTACCTACAAACCAGCAAATCAATATTTGCTTCGAGGTTACTGAATTCATCAACCAGTGCTTGTAACTCGCTAATTTGTGCGGAGTCGCTTAAATCAGATGTACGCAATTTAGTTTGCGATCGCTGTAAAATACCACTAGCATCTTGAATCAAGGTAGAAATATTAACAATTTGTGCTAAACGAGTATCCTGACCTTCTTTGGCTAGTTGAATGTTGCGGCTGAGGCTATTTGCTAGTTGACTGAGATGTTGCTTTGCTACGCCTGAACTAGACTTAAGTCTTTGCTGAACTTCTGCTAGCTGTTGTTGCAATTGTTGAACCGAAAGTAGTGAATGACTATCTTGCAAACGCCGTGCCAGATTATCAATTTTTTTCGGAAGTTCAACAGCACGATCGCAATTAATTTGTAACGCTGCTAAAAGCTCCAAATGGAAAGTATCAGTTAACATTTTTGTCGCTTCTAAATGTAAGCCTTTGGCTTTTTTGGCTAAGCTATTAGCTGAAACACTAAGTCTTTGTAGTTCTTGTTCTAATTCTGGATTTTCTAAGTGAAAGTATTCTGGTTTGCGGACTTTCAAATAATTCGCACTAACAAGAGTAATTCCAACTGCCACAGGTAGCACAATTGCACTTGGTAACTGGACAAAACGCACACCAAGAAAAAGAGTTATTGCCCCAGCTAAAACAGCTACCGGATAATACAATGGATTAACAATTTTCATATTTAAAACTCTACCTGTAAATCTGCTATCAACCGAGAAATTGTTTCTGGGTCACCTTTGGAATAGTAACCCCCATTCAACTCAGCAATTTTCTTGAGAGCATCAGCATTAAATTCACCTTCGTTTCCGTAACCAACTGTGAAAACCCCAATTCGTTGGTCGCTATTAAAACCACTTTTTTGCAGTTCTTGTGACAGTTGCTCAAGGGATATTTGCGAATTTGTATCTTCACCGTCGGTTAATATCAAAACTGCATTAATAGCATCTGGACGAAGATTTTGCTGCAACCAGTTGCGGGCGTTGAGGGCTGCATCATATAATTTTGTGTCACCATCAGCTGTGAGTTCGCTGAGAAATTGCAAACCGCGCTCTTTTCCTTGTGGTGTTCCATCTACCAATACAGGCGGACGAATTTGAGAGTCAAAATCAATCAAAGCGATTTGCTCTTTAGGTCCCAAATTGTTGATGTAGTTTTTGAGAGTATTCTGTGCAGCTGATAACTTTTCACCTTCCATTGACCCAGAAGAATCTACTACCATTACTACGAGTGATGCTTTTTTAGCGACTTCTTGCCAAGATTTCAGCATCGCCTCCACAACTTCCGGTTGGGGAGGGCGCAAGGAATCGTACTTGGCTTGGGGATTGACTCCAAATTCTTGGGAAAACTTTGTTCCCAAGGAGACTCCTGGTGTACCTGGTCGTAAACCTAAATCTGTGGCAATTTTTTGAATTTCAGGCGATCGCAAATAAGCAATGAACTTTTGGGCCGCCGCCTTTTCATCTGCACTCACCCAAGGTGCATTCGGCAAAATCGCCCGCATATTTGAGGTAAATGTGGCTTTGGGATAAACTGCTTCATAGCGCTGTTGACCTGGTTGTAAATGGGAATTTGCTGCAATCACGCTCTCTTCATACACAGAAGCCACGCTCGCCCAATATGGACCGTTCTTAACCATTGCTTTAGCTAAAGAATTGGTAGAAATACCGTAACGGGTAATCTTGCTTTGAATTTGTTGAATCTGTGGTTGAAACTGTTGGACATCAGTCGTTGTCAGTTGTTCTGGACGCTTAGACGATACACTGGCATATTGAGCTACGAGAGTTTGTAATCCAGAATTAGAACGAGTCGGTGCATTATGGACATAGTGAACTGGTTGCACTGGTGCAGCTGGGTCAATATCACGGTGAGTCTTAGCTGTTACTAAAGCCTTGTATAAGTCAGGGGTTTTTCTCAGTCCATCTGCAATATCAGCTTGCGCCATGAACACCATTGGCGAGTCAGCCAACAGTGGTGAATCAATGATTTCGGGAATATATTTTTGTCCTGGGAAAAGCTGATTCATGCGGTAAATCAGTTGACTCTGATAAATTTCCCCATCCACAGAAACGATGGTAGGGAACTCTTCTGCATCAGCTTGCACAGTACCATTCTTGAATTGATTTCCTAAAGAAACGAGTTTGGTAACAACATCACCGCTACCCTGCGCTTCGCATTTGATCTGAAATGGTGTACCATTATCTAGCTTTGGTTGTGTAGAATTAAACTTTTGTGCGGCTTGGTTGCAAAAATCTCCCAAGGCGCTACCCACCAAAACTTTAACTTTCAAGCCCGTGAAGTTATCATCCTTATCATTGCCAGTGCGATGGCAAGCCGTTATTAACAAGATACTGAAGGCTGCGACAAGACCAGCAATTAACCAACGACCTTTGAGAGGCATAGATTTCTCCAATCAAAATTAAATACGAAATCAGTGCTCACATCAGCTGCACACAAATATATTTCTGGCTGTTCGCAGAGAATTTATTTTACTGGCAATATTTCTTAACATTTAGAATTAGTACTCGACCACACAAATTTTGACAGGTTATCAAAAACCCGGTTTCTAGCCCTATGTCTTCAAATCCTGGATGAACTATTTGAACGTAGTGCAAAGACTCAGTATGCAATTTTTGTAGAAATTTGTTAGCGTTTGTCACTGCATTGCGAGCAGATGCTCACTTGAGATTTAGTGGTGCGAGACTAATGAACACCCGTTCATCAGGGCTTTGTGGGTTAGCATATTTCATGCAGTTTTTCCAATCTGGAACAGAGGCTTGCTGATTTCCTTGGCGTTGTAGAACCTGGGCTTTGAGACAAAAAGCAGAAGCTTTATTATTAAATAAGTTAATTGCTTGCTGAAGATTGGTTTGAGCTTCTTGGTAGCGCCCTAGTTCCATTTGCGCCCAACCAAGATTTTTTAGTATTGTATATTTGGTTTCCTTATCGTCATCCTCAACAAGTGACAAACTCTTTTGCAACAGCGACACTGCCTGAGTGTATTTTTTGTCTAAGATATCTAATCGTGCCAGATTGTTGTAAGCTTTGCCAAAATCCTTCTGTACAGCTATTTCATAAGCAGCGCGAGCTTGGTCAATTTTTTTTTGGTCTTCATAAACCAAACCTAAATTATATTGGTATTGCGGCATCTTTGAGTCGAAAATCCAAGCTAATCGGTAGTAAAACTCGGCACTATATAAGCGTCCTTTTTCGTAATTTTCCCATCCTGTATAATTGAGATTATTAGCGATCGCAGGTGACGATTTCCATAAAAAAGGAGTGCTTAGTAACAAAACTAAAGCAGCAAGAACGAACTTAAATATTCGGCTGTGGGGTAAGCGTTCTCTTGGAGTTCTGCGTCTTGAAGTTAGGGAACTGATGTTTGAAATTCTCTGGAGAAATTCTCGCAATCCAGTAGGAGAATTTTTGGGAATTTGTGCCAGATACTGTAATATTTCTTGAGAATTTTGAGGTCGCTGTCCAGGGAAAGGAGCCATCAGGCGATCAATTAAGTTTACCAGATGTAATGAAACGAGAGTTGCTTGCTCACGCCAAACTAATTCACCTGTTTCAGGATTTTTGGGGAAGTCCAAAGGTGATTTTCCTGTTAGCAAATAGACAAAACTACGTCCGAGAGCAAAAAAATCGGACTGTGGTACTGCATGACCCTCAGCTTGTTCTGAAGGCGTGTAACCTGCGGATATAATTACAGTACCAGTTTCATCGCCTTGTTGTTTTTGTAAGTAGCTTGTTGTCACTTCCCGGACAGCACCAAAATCAATAAGTACGAGCTGTCCATCTGGTTTGAGCATGATGTTAGATGGTTTGATATCGCGATGAAAATACTGTCGCTGATGCAGTAGCTGCAGAATTTCTGCTAACTGGGTTAACCAGGAAATTGCAAGTTCTGTTGTGATCGGTTGAAAACTTCTTGCTTGTAACCAATCTTGCAAGTTGGAACCCAGTATTTTTTCCATCACTAGGCAGTGCAACTGATGATAACTGTTTTGGACAGAGCAAGTAAAATACCCGTCTGGATCAACGCGTGGGATTCCAGGATGTACTAGCCGACTTAAGACTTCTGCTTCTCTGCGAAATAAGGCGATCGCCTTATTTTGAATAACTGAGTTGTGGAAACGCTCCTTACTCAAAACCTTCAATACTTTAGTTATCCCACCATCATCCACTTCAAAAATCTTACCAAAACCACCTCCACCAATCGGACGGATAACTCGGTAGCGACCATTAAGTAATACTCCTGAACTAATCATGGCGGCTGCGATTCTCTTTCAGTTTCCGCTGTAGCAATCCCCGTTTCATGAGTTAATCATAACATTTGCAAAATTCCTTCTCTTTGTCTCAACTTTTTATTGTTGTTGATATTGCAGTTTGTAGTTCTTAAGAAAACCATCAGTGTTTCTTGCTTACTTAATGGGCGATCGCGCCATGACAAGCTTGATATTAAAACTCAGTAACAACTCAGAACAACTCAGCAATTCTCAGGCTTGAACTCAGTCAACAGCGAAGTTTGATGAATATATGGAGCTTGAAGAAATAAGAAGTGTCTTCAATGCTTCTGAGGAAAGTTTTCAATTATTCCTTCTAATCACTCAGTTCTAGTTTACACACACATAGGAAAAATCATGCTTGTTTCAACATTTGAACTTCTCGTCAAGCCACAATTGCCTGCTACTATAACTTCACCTCCTCTGATTAGCAGCCTTCGTCGTACAGTCATTCAAGGGTATTTCTTAAATATTGCCAATGTGACAAATACTCCTGTAATATTGTCTCTTGCATTTACAGCCGTCACACCGAGTGTAGACATTAATCAAACTTTCACCTTCCTTGATGTTGGAGGTATAAATGTAGAAGGTGATTTGACTCCAGATCCTGCAGTTCCAGGTGGAATAAGGGCAAGATTCAATAATTTAACTATTCCTGCGAATGACACCATACAATTCATCTTACAACCAGACATTGTGAGGAATAATGGAGAACTGCTGAATACACAAAATTTTGAGTTGCGTGGGTATGTAGAAATTTTTCTTGCTGTCAACTCTCCTACCAGAATCGCTAGCCTTTTGGTGACTCCTGAACAGCGAGCAACATTCTTTAAGGCTTTAAATGCTGGAGGCGATCCTCAACTAGATCAAATTATTTACAATCTTCCTACACCTAATGGTGGTTCTCTTTTCACCATTACAAGAGAATGATCTAGGAGAACAAAATTCCACTGCGGCAGAAACTATAGTTTTTAGCTCAAACAAAAAGAAGCCCCACA
>NZ_QMEA01000113.1 GCF_012912105.1 Brasilonema sp. UFV-L1 | reverse complement strand
GGTGGGGTGAATAATAATTATTGACTCGTGAGTGCTGACTCGTGAGTGCTGACTCCTGAATTCTGACTAATAACTAAACAACTATGGCTGTATTTCGTTTAATTTTGTTAGTGACAGTGTTAGGAGGACTAACACTTTTACTAGTGCAAAACTGGTTACCTGTCCTCCCACTAGTTTTTTTGGGAATGAAATCCAAACCATTACCACTAGCGATTTGGATTTTGTTCAGTACGACTGCTGGTGCTTTGACAACTGTCTTTCTCACAAGCTTATTTAACTTGTCTAATTATTTTGCCGGACAAAAACCTCAAAGCCCGTTTAGATCGCCCGCAACTGCAACGCGTAGGAGTCAAACTCGTACCGAAGAACCAACATCCCGTCCTTCTCCTTCATCATCAGAACGTAAAACTGAGTCAACACGAACTAGTAATACACCTGATGATTGGGAAACAGACAACAGTACAGATGATTGGGACTTTGAAGAAAAAAAAGAACAAGCGCCTACACCTAATTCTCAAAACACATCTCAAAACACACAGGTAAGAGATTCTAGCACTTACGAACGCCAGCAAGAACCCAAAAGCAGCAATAAGTCCGATTCTGTATATTCCTACAGCTACCGTGAACCAAAAAATTCTGGAGTCGGGAAAACTGAATCCGTTTACGATGCTGATTACCGAGTTATTATCCCTCCTTATGAACCACCAACGACTAATCAACCCCAAACCAATCAAACCAAGGATGATGATTGGGAATTTCTAGATGAGGATTTTGAACAAGAGGATAAGCGTCCTCGTCGTTAAGTTTGTTTTACTAAATTCCACAACGCTCACGGGACTCTTGCTTGACTTTTCCGCTCATCGCAGCTTCCTGCAAGGTCATGAAAGCATTAAAGTCTTCTAAATCATACCGGGTTGTTAGCAATTGTCGCAGTTGATTTTCTGCCTCAACGGTCAAATAGCCAGTTGCTAAAACTTTTTGCACAACGTCTCGAATCCGACTCATGGTTGAAACCTCAAAGGAGCACACTTATGGCATACTTATTTCTCAGGCTGCTCTAAGCAAAATATGCGATGGCTTTATGCCTCAACCACTTAGTTGGCAGAGCTTTTTTGCGCTTACCCTGATAGATTGTCATATTTTACACCTTAGATAAAAAGACTGCTTTGCTAACTACAATGTGCTGAAAGCACTGATGGGACACTAATATGGTGTTGCTAGAAACACGATGTTCTTTACTACACAAAATTGCCCCATTTAGTCATCGTCACATTCATTGCTATTGACCGACTTCATCGCAATAAAGTTTCAATCAAGATTTATGAAATTTCCGTATAAGCCCAAAGATACCTAAGTAACAAGAGGCTAGTCACCTAACAAATGTTACTAAAATCGTTATAATTTTATAGTGTATTTAATTTTACTTAATAGAAAAATAGCTATCATGTTTTGTGAGATGACTTAAATAAAAGAACGCTGATGATGGTATCTGATTTCAATAAAGTAGATAAAGAATTTACAGAAGCTCAAAATTATTGGGATTTAGAAAAAATATACATTGATTTAGGCTCAGCAAAAGGAAAATCTCTCACACCTGTTGAAAAAAAATTCTTGCGAGGTTTGCTTTGCGGGTTTAGTCCTGCAGAAATCGCAAATACAGTTTATCAGAGTCGTAATAGCAGTACTGTTAGGGTTTATCTTTCCAATGGACTCTATAAATATATAGAAGAAATATTGAGTCACCAAGCTGGATACTCCATTGAAGTCAAAAGCTGGAGTCGGGTGACTCATTTGCTAGAAAAAGCTGGTTATAAAAAAGGTTTCGTTCAAATAGAATTAGCCAACAACCCAATCAAGACAAAAAAAACTGAATTGACTGTTCTAAAAGCAGCCAAAAAAGAAGATTGGGGTGAAGCAGTTGATGTGAGTCTTTTCTACGGAAGAACCACAGAACTCGCTCAGATGACAGAATGGATTATTGAAGAACACTGTCGGCTGATTGTGATTTTAGGTATGGGAGGAGTTGGAAAAACAGCTTTGTCGATTAAGCTGGCAGAACAAATAAAAGATAAATTTGATTATGTGATTTGGCGCTCTTTGACAACAAGCGGCTCTACGTCTTCGCTACACCTTGCTCCTCCCCCAGAAGTCTTCTTAAATCAACTCATTCACATTTTGTCACCAACAAAAGAGACGATAGATGTAGAAGATATTAATAGTAGAATTTCACAATTGATTGATTGTTTGCGTTCTTCACGTTGTCTGATTGTATTAGATAATTTTGATTCGATTTTATGCAACGAATATTCTACTCTGAATGACTCAGACATCTCTTTTACTTCTTCAATAAATGACTGGAACATCAACAATTATTCTGCATACCATCTTCCTCAAATTCGTTATCGATCAGGATATGAAGGATATGGAGAATTAATGAGACGAATAGGTGACTCTCAACATCAAAGCTGTCTCGTTGTGACAAGTCGTGAGAAACCTCAAGAAGTTGCTGTCCAAGAAGGCGAAAGATTACCTGTTCGTTGTTTAAAATTAACCGGTTTAAGTCATACTGAAAGTCGGATTCTTCTCCAAAATAAAGGATTTAGTCACTCTACAGAAGAAGAATATAAATTATTAATTGATTTGTATGCAGGTAATTCCTTGTTTATTAAATTAGCTGCTACCGCTATTCAGGAATTGTTTCGAGGCAACATCTATAAATTTTTAGAGCAAGGCGTTATTGTCTTTGGAGACATTCGAGGCATTTTAGACCAACAGTTTAATCGCTTGTCTCATTTAGAAAAGCTAGTTATGTACTGGTTAGCCTTCAATCAAGATTTAGGTTCAGTGCGTAAATTGCAAAAAGATATTGCTCCACAAGTCTCGCAAAGATTAATCTTGGAAGCAATAGAGTTACTGCACAGACGTTCTTTCATAGAGTGGCAAGTCTCCAGTTTTTCCCAAACTCCTGTATTAATGGAGTATGTTGCGGAACGATTAATTGAGGAAAATTTTAAATTGAGGCAAGAGAAACCTAGTTCAATACTCATGCTTCAGACAGTTTTTGAAACACAAATCAAAAATTACGTCAGAGATTTGCGTTTAAACAACGAGATTTAAAGTAGAGTGAGAAGTAGTTCGTTTTAACGCTTAAGGGCAACTACAAGCCTAATGACTATTGAGTTGTTGAAAGGAGTTAATCTGTACCTAATTGGCATGATGGGCGTTGGCAAGACGACTGTAGGACGCTTGTTAGCACAGCATTTAGGTTACGGATTTGTTGATCTTGACACTGTGATTGAGAAAGCTGCTGGTGATAAACCAATAACCCAACTATTTGCAGAACAAGGGGAAGCAGTGTTTCGCCAGTTAGAAAGTAAAGTCCTGTCACAAGTTTGTGCTTTTACCAAGCTTGTCATCGCAACGGGTGGAGGTATTGTTGTACAGCGAGAAAATTGGAGTTACCTGCATCACGGTTTAATTGTCTGGCTAGATGTACCTGTGGAAATACTTTGTGCTCGACTAGCAGAGGATACCACAAGACCACTGCTACAAAATGTTGATCCCAAAGCAAAGCTGCAATCTCTGTTTGAGGAGAGACAACGTCTTTACGCACAAGCTGATTTGCAAATCACCGTGAGTCAAGAAGAAACACCAGAACAAACTGCCAAACGGATTATAGAACAGATTCCTAGCGTTCTCAAACCTGGAGTCTGTGCCGGTGAATCCAAAGAAAAAATTAACAATTGTTAGTAAAAATCAAAAATTTCTACTTTTTACGTAGAAAAAGTTTTCCTTATCCATTTAGGATATTGTAAGCATCTGTCAGATTACAGATTTTCTTTTTTCTCTAATTGTCATTTCTCCAGACGAAAACCGCGATATCCATAACAATAGCTCTCATGATGGTCAGCGAAACTGAGTACATGATTACGCAAGATGCCGCCAGCCGGGTACAAGTCCTAAGCGAAGCATTACCATATATTCAACAATTTAGTGGTCGAACCATTGTCGTCAAATACGGTGGCGCAGCAATGAAAGATAGCAGTCTCAAAGATAAAGTTATCTGTGACATCGTATTTCTATCTTGTGTTGGCATACGACCAATTGTGGTACATGGTGGTGGACCAGAAATTAATAGTTGGTTAGGTAAGCTGGGAATTGAGGCACAATTTAAAAATGGTTTGCGAGTGACAGATGCCCCCACAATGGATGTTGTGGAAATGGTACTGGTTGGTCGAGTGAATAAAGAAATAGTGACTTTGATTAGCAAAGCTGGTGGTTCAGCTGTGGGAATGTGCGGCAAAGATGGTAACTTAATTAGAGCTCGACCTCAAGGTGAAGAAGGTATTGGTTTTGTGGGAGAAGTTTGCTCTGTTGACACCAAAATTTTGGAGACACTCGTCAATAATGGCTATATTCCCGTTGTTTCTAGCGTGGCGGCAGACGAAACAGGACAACCTTACAATATTAATGCAGATACCGTCGCTGGAGAAATCGCAGCAGCAATAGGGGCGGAAAAGTTGATCCTGTTGACTGATACCAGGGGAATTCTTAAAGATTACAAAGATGCTTCTACTCTGATTCCAAGAGTAGATATTCAAGAAGCCCGCGAGTTGATAACAACAGGTGTTGTTAGCGGTGGAATGATTCCTAAAGTTAACTGTTGTGTGCGATCGCTTGCTCAAGGAGTCCGTGCAGCTCATATCGTTGATGGTCGCATTCCACACGCGCTGCTACTGGAAATCTTTACCGATATTGGTATCGGTACAATGCTTGTTGGCTCCCAGTTTACAATTTAAAATTTAAAACGTAGAAAGGGAGAACACTTTTTTGAACCCTCCCCGCGAGTCGTGCGACAGGGATTCACGCCACATCCTCGTCTAGCTTTTCGCCCGATTCGGCTATCTGGCTAGCGATTAGTGACTCGTTGGAGACTCGCTCTGAGGGAGAATCAGACTTCCTGCTTTCGGATGCGCCTACCCTTACGGGTTCGCCACTTGCTACAACGGGGGGAACCCCCCGAAGCTTTGATCGGAGGAAACCTCCGCTCAAACTTCTCTCCGCAACGCAGTGGCTCACTTGCTTGCGAGTTAAATAACGTTGGTGCGCCTCCAGCAGGATTGGTTCCAACCCTAAATACTCGTTCTGAGCATCTTGCAACACCAACTTATCCTGATTTACGTACCTACTCAAAAACGCGCTAAACAAATCGCGGTGATGCTCTGGGATACCCATTACATCCCGGTGAACTCGTTGGGACAGCGATTTTTTGATGCGACTACCGTCCAAGTGAGTTTGAGATAGCGCTGTTTTCTGAGTAGAGAACTTTGCGAACGAACCGCCAGCGTTTTCAGCTTTGCGTTTCAGTTCTGATTGAACAAATCCTGGGGATTTAGCAGAAATGGCTTTTCCATATCGTTTCTGCCATCCCTTAACTGAGACGTTCTCAGTTTTTATATTTTTGCCGTGCCTCAAGATTTCGTTGACAACACGACGATTTTGAGACTTGGCATATGCTGTTTTACGACGTTCTAGCTCACGTTTCAATGAAGCGATTTTGCGATAATTACTAGACTTCTTCCATTGCTGTTTACCTTTTTTGGGCTTACCTTTTTTGATAACAGTCTTACGTCCTTTTCGTACTTTGAAATCTGACTCGAAATTATCAGGATTTAAGCCACGTTGAGAACGCTGTATCTTACGTTGCAGTCTGGTTATTTCCTTCCCAAATGTAGGGACTTTATCAGCAAAAGGCAACAAATCAGCATGATTATCTGCAACAAAAGCAATCTTAGAAACATTCAAGTCAAGCCCAATCAATCCATCAGAAACATAATTCTGTGGTTTTTGATATGGTACTCCTTCTAAAACAAGTTGTACGAACCATCTACGCTTACCGTTAAGTTCTCGTCGGATGAGACGGCAGTACTTGACAGGACAAGAAAGACCATGTTGAACAACAACGTTCTCAGTATCAATGATCGCTGGAAGTTCCAACCCAGCCCAGACGACACGGTTATCTTTCCATCTAATGCCTTGTTTATTAGTCTTGCCTTCAACAGAACGAAAACGAGATTCAACCTTAAATCGGACATCTTTAGCTCTACCAAATAGAACGCGCTCAACAGCTTTAAATGCACGAGTCGCTAATTTTTGCTGAACCTGAGCATCTATTTTTTGAGGAATCCACTTTGAGCCTCTAGCTGCTTGATTCGCGTATGCCTGCAAATCGTAATCAGTGAAACGATAAGCTTCACGTGCTTTACTAAATGCCGAGCTACGCTCTTTTTTGTGATTGCGGGAAATCTTTTTAGCTGTTTGGTATACCTCGGAGTTGCGTACTAATTCCATTCGTGTTTTAGCTTCTCCTAGTACATTGTTGTACAGTCGTATTGCTGCATTGAATCTTGCTTGCAATTCACAATTCTGGCTACTATCTACCCTCAATGGGAGTTCTAAAACAAACGATGGTTTTGTACTCCGTGGCATATTGTAAATCACCTCCTTTGTCTGTTAACGTATATCTAGTATATAGCCATACTCTAAATATGCCCACAAGCAAAGGTCAAAAAAGAACAAGAAATCAACCCGTGTTTTACGAAGAAATCAAAAAACCTCATAGAATCATGTTGACTCCTACTGCGTGGAAAATATTACAGGATATGGCTGCATCCCATAACACAAGTGTTAGCGAGATAATTGAGTTGTTAGCAAGGAGAAGTGACGGCTAATAAATTAGCCCGTGTCGCTTTTCCACCTCGCTCGCTCAGAGACGAGGCTATCAAGCTCCCACGTTATTTTAGGTATGGTGTACCCTTGCAAAGTGCCCTTTTTTGATTATTTATTTGATTGCAAGCGCACAGAAACCTTGATCAGTCTCTACCAGACGCGCTTCTGTGAAGCCACCAGCCGTGAGCATCTCGGTCAATCCAGTACTCGGCTGCCCAGAATAGCGAGTAAACCCAAGCGCAATCTTGCCACCGACTTTCATCACTCGCCATATTTCCCGCAGTCCAACCATAGCGTCTGGCCAAACTTGCATGGAGTTGATGGCTAAAGCTTTATCGAATGTGTCATTTTCAAACGGCAGTTCTTCAACTGAACCATGCTGCAGTTGGACTAAGCCAGCCTCAATAGCTTTCGCATTCCGCGTTCTGGCTTGAGCGACCATTTCCTTTGAATTGTCAACACCTGCCACATACCCTGTTGACACAGCAGCGACCAAAATCTGAATGCCTACCCCAGGACCGAATCCAACTTCTAGCACTTTTTCATCCGGCTGAACTTCGAGTAAATGAATGACCCATTGAGCAAAATTACGGTTCATAGAGACCATAATCAAACCACCCAACTGGCCAAGAATACCCTTTGGTTGACCAAACATGCGCAGCAGGAGACCGCGTACAATACCCAAATGTTGCTGTTCTCGTTGATTGTGCATCGCCCTTCTCCGCTTTGATACTTAAGTTTGTACCTGGCACTGTAAAAGGCAGAATATAGAACATTAGCCTAATTTTACCTGATTTATGTTACCAACCCAGAAAAAGATTTTCAAAATATGACTGCCATTGGCAAAATGAAGGCAGTGCTGATTTTTTTACAAAACGTGAGTTCAGAAAGTCTAGAAATTGCTAAAGCTACGTACCAAAGTGGTAAAGTAGCCTTTGAAAAGGGGCAGTACCGAGAAGCCATTGAACAATTGGAAAAGGCAAACACTCTGTTGGCTCCTTATTCTCGCCTCGGTGGAGAGGTTCAAATTTGGCTAGTCACAGCCTATGAAGCAGCAGGGCGCACAGAAGACGCTCTCACTCTTTGCGAACAACTCAAGCGTCATCCCCATTCAGAAACGAGTAAACAAGCAAAGGAGCTGCATTACATCCTCAAAGCACCAAGGCTACAACGACCAAAGGAATGGATGACCGAAATTCCCGATTTAGGAGCAATAGCGGACAATGAAACAAAAATTCCTCTGCCTGTAAATAATACGAAATCTTCCAAGAAACAGGTACCTCCTGAGCGGGAATTTGTTGATCTCACTCAGGTGAATACCAGAGATAATCGATTTATTTGGATGGCGTTGATTGTCATTGGTTTAATACTGAGTGGTTTATTTTGGTTAAGTTTTTAAAACAGTACACAAGACTCAGTGATCAGTTTGGTAACTGATCACTGATAACTAGTTGATTGACTTTTTGGAGGTTTTGTGGTGGTGATTTTGTATGCTTTCGCAAAAAATTTTGTGCGTTTACTAATACCAAACAGTGGTTTGTTGAAAAGACTTACTGGTCAAAATGTCAAGCATTCTCGTACACACATAAGCCAAAATCCTCTTCTGTGGATTGTGCTTTTGACATCAGTGTTGCTATCTGGTTGTGTTAAGTATGATGTGGGTGTGAATTTTGAAAATTCAAGTCGCGGTGAGTTTGTACAACACATTAAGTTGGAAGAGCGACTAACCAGTTTTAGTGGCGATTCTGTGTATGAATGGTTAAATAGTATAGAGCGCCGCGCTCACAAGTTGGAAGGCAAAACACGACGAATTTCCAAACAAGAGGTTATTGTTTCAATTCCCTTCAGCGGTGGTCGAGAATTACAAACAAAATTTAATGAATTTTTTCACCCTAATGGGACTCAAACATCTGAGTCTGTACAAAGTGAAGTTGAATCGCAACTGCCAAACATTGATTCTAACTTACTGGTGTTTCAGAATAATTTCTTGTTTTTAGTGCGGAATCGGTTGATTTATGATTTGGATTTGCGATCGCTTGCTCTGATTTCCAGTCAAGGAAATGTTTTGGCAAATCCTGGTTCAATTCTCAATTTAGAATTTGGCTTGAACACTCCTTGGGGCGCACGCATTGTGGAAAACAGTGAAAATGCCATTATTCCAGAAAAGAATGGACATCAGTTGCTGTGGAAGCTCAAAACTGGAGAATTGAATCATATAGAAGTCGTTTTTTGGCTTCCTAGTCCTCTTGGTATTGGTACGTTCTTGATTGTTCTGTTTGTCTGGGCAGGACTTTACCTAAGATATACTTTTATGCCAGATCCCAGAGTTCAGTTTATTTCTCAACCAGCAGTCACAGAATAGTTCTGAGTACAATAGCAGTCCTAAATCATTTTCCTCGTCCTCTGTGTCCTGTTATCTGCTATCTGACTCGTACATTAAGCTGTTGATCCCAGCGCAGTGGTTTACTTGCTTTTTGCAGAGGAGATTCTGGGATTTGACCAACCGACACGCCATATTTCCAATCGGGAGGACAGATAGCAATATAGCGTGCATAACCTCCCAAGCCACCTTTAAATTTGGGATACCCAATCGCCACTAGTGCCCCTGTCTCTGGCGCTTGATCTAAATTCGCGACACCCTCTGCTTGGGTATATCCGTTTTTCAGTAGCCAAGCTTCTCCTTCCAAAGTCGGCGTACTATCTGTATCTAGGGGTTCGTGTCCGTGAAATAGAATCTTGCGCTGCAAGTGCAGAAACTGCAAAGCTTGCAGCGACACCCCAGGAAACTTCTTTCTTTTGGCGAGTTCGGGATTGGGCCATTCTTTAGACCAGTCAGAGCGCACAAACACAACCGAACCTTCAGGAATTCTGCCATGCCGACTTTCCCAATCTTGGATATCCTGAACAGTGAGGTGATAGTTGGGATCACGAGCAACTTTGTCTTGGATGGGAATGACGACTAAGGGACGCACAGCAAAAGTTGCAGGTAACTCATCAATGGCTGGATAATCAGGGTTCCAGTGAGCAGGTGGATCTAACTGGGTTCCTAGCTGGTCAGTAGATAAGTCGTAATGAGTTGCTTCAGAGCCATCTTTTTGGTAGGTATATGGCTGTCCAGTCTTTGGATTGATGGTAGGTTCAAACTTCGACGGACCAAACCCTGACCATACAGGAATTGAAGGAGTGATAGTATGGGTGAGGTCAACGTACTTGGCTGTTTGAAATGACTGCTGATAAACCTGCCATAGGGGAGGTACAGGGCGCGGTTGTGCTGCGTTGATGGACAGGTAAACAACACAGTTCAAGAAAATGATTAAACACAAAAGTGCGAGTTTTTTCATTTCCTACTGACTAGGGCGACAAACGCACAATCTTCCAACTACTACTGTCTAAGCGAGTATAAAGTAAGCGATCGTGCAGGCGATTGGAACGCCCTTGCCAAAATTCAATTTTTTTTGGGATCACACGTAAGCCTCCCCAATGTCGCGGACGCTCAATATCTTGGTTTTGATATTGAATTTGAAGTTCCTGCATCCGTTGTTCCAATATTTCTCGACTTTCTATCACCTCGCTTTGATTTGACGCCCATGCACCCAAGCGACTGTTCAAAGGACGGCTATGAAAATACTCATCTGATTCATTTTCTGAAACTTTTTCTACACACCCAGAGATACGGACTTGACGTTCTAGTTCCGCCCACCAGAACACTAGAGAAGCTTGAGGATTTTTTGCTAACTCTTGTCCTTTTTGACTATTGTAGTTCGTGTAGAAGACAAAGCCTCGTTGGTCAAAACCTTTGAGCAGCACCATTCTTGCTGAAGGCTGCCCGTCTAGTGTCGTGGTAGCAACAGTCATGGCGTTCGGTTCAGGGAGTTGAGCTGCTAATGCTTGGTCAAACCATTGTCTAAACTGTATAAAAGGGTTGGAGTTTACATCCTTTTCGCTTAAACCCTGCAAGGTGTAGTCTTTGCGAAGGTCAGCTATTGTTTGATCCATCATCAATTTGCTTCCCTATGATTAAGTACGTTTCTGGGTGTATTTGCTAAAAAAAAATCTATTGTGATCATTGGCTTTTACTAAGTTGTACTTAATGTGTCAAGGCGTTTTTAATACAGATAACATAAAATGTACCGTTCAGCCTTAGTTCAACGTTTGTTAATATACGGTCTGAGCGGTCCGATTATCGCTCTCAATCTCTTTCTGCTGTATTTGGTTTTTCGCTTATTCCTGCACCCTATCACTATTGTGAGTATTGCAGCAATTCTGGCTTTTTTACTGAACTACCCAGTAAAGTTCTTTGAACGCATTGCCTTGACTCGTCCTCGAGCAGTCATCATTGTACTATTGGTAACTCTAACGCTTCTGGTCATTCTTGGCGTGACTCTGGTACCAATAGTCATTGACCAAACAGTACAACTTCTGAAGAAGATCCCAGATTGGCTAACTACCAGCCAAACAAATTTGGAGCAAATTGAGGCTTTAGCGAAAAAGCGGCGTTTACCACTGGATTTGAGGATTATCAGCAATCAAATTAATGCAAATATTCAGAGTTTGGTGCAACAGTTGGCTTCTGCAGCTGTGGGACTTGCAGGAACGCTGCTATCGGGTTTACTTGATGTGATATTGGTAGTAGTACTGGCATTTTATATGCTTTTGTATGGCGATCGCGTATGGTCTGGTTTATTCAACTTTTTACCACCATTAATTCGATTTCCCTTGGTAACATCTTTGCAACTCAATTTTCACTACTTTTTCCTTAGCCAGCTTTTGCTAGCGTTGTTCATGGTGATTACCCTCACCCCTGTGTTCTTAGTTCTCAAAGTACCTTTTGCCTTGTTATTTGCGATACTCATAGGTATATCCCAACTCATTCCTTTTATCGGGGCGACTTTAGGTATTGGTGTGGTTACTTTTTTAGTATTGCTACAAAATTGGTGGTTAGCTGCTCAAGTTGCTGTTGTTGCTATTGTCATCCAGCAAATCAAAGATAATCTGTTAGGTCCCAAGTTACTTGGCGATTTTATTGGCGTTAATCCCATCTGGATTTTTGTCGCTATTCTTATGGGATTTGAGATTGCTGGTTTATTGGGAACGTTGGTTGCTGTTCCTATTGCTGGTACTATAAAAGGTACTTTTGATGCTATCAAAAAGAGTAATATAAGAAACAGTACTACTGACTCAGGAGGTTTTGAATGATCGATAAAAATGTCACATGTAGACGACTTTATTCTATAGTCAACTTTCAATAGCCAATTTTTGAAATCGGCGCGTGTATAAAAAATCCATATGTTATACTTTACCAGTCAGATTTTTTCTTTGACCATTCTGTTGTAGATGTGCAACACTAACGTTTTTAAAATCCCTTTGCTAGAAGGTTGCGCTATTTAAAAACACAATTCAAAATGGTATTAGCGATAACTTTCAGGGAAGCATTGGGCACAAACAATTACCTAGTCTTTACCTAGTCTTTAGTTTCCAATGAAACAAATTAACTTTGTGATAATTTTTATCTTGTGTTTAGCCTTAGCTTTATTTGCTCTGGAGAACACCCAAACTGGAACAATAAATGTCGTTCCACAATTACAGGTAGAAGCCCCAATTGCAGTGGAATTACTTTTGGCATCTGGTATAGGAGCAGTTCTGGCCTGGCTGTATAGCATTTGGACACGTTTGCAGCGACTCATACTTTCTAGCCAACAAATGCGAAAGAAAAATGTCCAAATTAAGGAGCTCGAAAAAAAAGTTGAACAGTACCAATTAGAAGTTCAATCTTTGAAACTTGCTCTACCACCAGTGAATGATTCCTTAGAAAAAGAAGCACAAGCAATTGCCCAATAAGGGAATTAGTTAGTAGTGAGTTAGTAGTCGTTAGTCGTTCTACTAATGATGACTAACTTACTACAAAGTAACTAAGAAAAAAGAATCATGTTTCACATAAAATCACCAAATCCAATACCCAAAGAATGAATGGATGCTTCTGAGTTATTGGAAAAAATTACATTACTTATTCATCAGGCTGAACAAGGGGAAATAGACCCTTGGGATGTCAAAGTGATTGAGGTGATTGACCGTTATTTAGAACTCATGGTACCGTCTGCTACGACTAAGGGCTATGAAACCGACTTATTTCAATCAGGGCAGGCTTTTTTGTCAGCATCTAGACTTGTGTTATTTAAAGCAAATACTTTGATGCAATTGCAATCATCCGCCCAAGAACAAGAAGCTGTCGAGGATATCTTATCCGAGAGCGAAGATGGGATCATCTATCATGCTCAACGCTTACCACTAGAACGGCATTTGCGTCGTCGTCCGACAGCAATGCCACCGTCAAAGCGGCGCGTGACTTTGCAAGAGCTGATTGAGCAATTGCAAGTTATGGCACAACAATTGAAGCTGGTAGAAAAAGTAAATAAACCTGTTCGTCAAAAACGGCAACCTAGTTTGCAGAGTATGCGGGCAGCATTAGAGTTAGCTCACCAAGAAAATCTTACAGAGGTGGCTTTTGAATTAGAGCAACTTTTGCGAAGTGTGGCAACAAAATTAAGTTTACAAAACAATTGGCTTAATCTTGAACAACTTGTGGAGCTGTGGACTCAAACAAAGCAACCACAACCACATGATCCACACACATCGCAGCATAGCCATTTAGTTGTTAGCGTATTCTGGGCGCTACTACTGCTTTGTGCTCAATCAAAGGTAGAACTACTTCAGGAGGAATTTTATCAAGATATCAAAATCAGATTACTGACAGATTCAGCCAACGGCGAATCCATAGATACTCCTGTGAATTCAGAGTGTGCAACATAGGAATATTCATGATTTTCAGAGTTTGGCTTCAGTAAGTCCAAAAATCCGATTACATTGAAAAGATGACCAATGGAACGATGTAGATGCCAAAAGATTCTTTTGAAGCAGATAGCAATTCGTTCAAAGACGTAGCTTCTCGTAAAGCTCAAGGGTCTTTCTGGAGACCTTATATGAGCCGCACCCGTTGGGTAGAGTAGGATAAAGAATGATAGAAAGTCATGAAGTGTCAAGGCTGAAGGTTAAGAGTATGAAAATTTCGTACTCAACATTTTATACTTTCCTGAGATTTTTATACTTTATACCTGAATTGGGTTATGCCTATGATTGCAGCAAAATTTGTTGATTTTTGTGGACGGTATTTTCCAGGGTAGCTTAGAACAGAAAAGAACTCATGATGAAACATGATTTGAGAACAGTAAACTGGCTTGTGGTTGAGGAATAAAGACATATGAAGGCGATGATTCTCGCGGCTGGTAAAGGTACTCGCGTACGTCCGATTACCTACACAATGCCCAAACCGATGATGCCCATTCTGCAAAAGCCTGTGATGGAATTTTTACTAGAGCTTTTGCGCCGGCATGGGTTTGACCAGATCATGGTCAATGTCAGTCATTTAGCAGAGGAAATTGAAAGTTATTTCCGTGATGGTCAGCGTTTCGGTGTACAAATTGCCTATTCTTTTGAAGGTCGGATTGTTGAAGGTAATCTTGTAGGGGAAGCTGTTGGATCCGCCGGGGGAATGCGGAAAATCCAAAACTTTTACCCATTCTTTGATGATACCTTTGTTGTACTTTGTGGTGATGCCCTGATTGATCTAGATTTAACAGCGGCAGTGAAGTGGCATAAATCCAAGGGATCTATTGCCACGATCATCATGAAATCCGTGCCCAAGGAAGAAGTTTCTAGTTATGGTGTCGTCGTTACTGACGAAGATGGCCGTGTCAAGGCTTTCCAAGAAAAGCCCAAGGTTGAGGAAGCTCTGAGTACTAATATCAACACAGGTATTTATATTTTTGAGCCAGAGGTCTTTAATTATATCCCCTCTGGGGTAGAGTATGACATCGGCAGCCAGCTTTTTCCTAAACTGGTAGAAATCGGTGCGCCCTTCTACGCGATCCCAATGGAGTTTGAATGGGTAGATATTGGTAAAGTACCAGACTACTGGCGGGCAATTCGTGGTGTCCTTTTAGGGGAAATTAAAAATGTACAAATTCCCGGACAACAAGTCGCACCCGGTATTTACACTGGCATGAATGTTGCCGTCAATTGGGACAAAGTTGAGATCACAGGTCCAGTTTACATCGGTGGCATGACCAAGATTGAAGACGGAGCCAAAATTGTTGGCCCTGCGATGATCGGTCCAAACTGCTGGATATGCAGTGGTGCTACCGTAGAGAACAGTGTGATTTTTGAATGGTCACGACTTGGGCCTGGCGTACGGCTTGTGGATAAGCTAGTATTTGGTCGTTACTGCGTTGACAAGACTGGAGCAACGATAGATGTCCAAGCAGCTGCTCTAGACTGGCTGATTACCGATGCTCGTCAAGATCCACCATCCCATACCCCAGTTGAACGGCAAGCTATTGCTGAATTGTTGGGAAATAACGCTAGTTAGTCATTAGTCATTAGTCATTAGTCATTAGTCATCACTCATTAGACATCTTCGACAATTAATCTTAAACCTTTGTTCTCTCCAGGTTAAGATTTCATTTCTGGAGATATCTATTAGACATAAGTTGATGACTAATGATTTTTAACTATTTAGATAAGTGTAGCGTCGCAAACTTTGTTCATAGGTTTGTAGTAGTTTTTGAGCTTCTGCCAAAGTGATCCGATTTTCTTCTAGAGCAGACTCGCAACGCTGGCGAATGCTTTCCACCATATCTTCAGAGTCATACTGCACATAGCTTACCACTTCACTCATGGTATCACCTTTAACGACATGTTCAATTTGGTAACCTTTTGGAGTCAATTGGATGTGAACCGCGTTGGTGTCACCAAAGAGGTTGTGCAAATTGCCCATAATTTCTTGGTAAGCCCCATTGAGGAACATTCCCAGATAATAAGGTTCTCCTGGTTTGAACGGGTGCAGTTCCAAAACTGACTTCACATCTCGCAAATCAATAAATCTGTCAATTTTACCATCACTATCGCATGTCAAGTCTGCCAAAATTCCTCGTCGTGTGGGTTCTTCATCCAAACGGTGAATTGGCATAATTGGGAAAAGCTGGTCAATTGCCCAACAGTCAGGTGCAGATTGAAAAACAGACAGATTGACGTAGTAGATAGAAGCCATTATTTGTTCTAGATCTTCTAGTTCGTCAGGTACGTATTCCTGTTTTCTCGTTATTTCAAGAATTTTTTGACAACAAGCCCAATAAAGTCTTTCAGCTTTAGCACGTTCTGTCAGACTTAAAATCCCCAAGTTGAAGCGACTGATGGCTTCTTCTTTGAATTGGGTGGCGTCGTGGTAGAGTTCTTGGTAATTCTCTTGATTAACAGATTGGTAAGTTTCCCACAGGTAGGTAATAACCTGGGATTCATCCTCTTTTGGCAGTTCTGGTAAGTCCAGAGGAACGACGCTGGTGCTGAGAACATCAAAAATCAGCATCGATTGATGGGAAGCGATCGCCCGTCCACTTTCACTTATCAGTGTTGGTACGGATATTTTTCGCTCTGCACAAGTATCTTTTAACTCTGCCACAATATCGTTGGCATAGTTCTGCATATTATAATTTTTCGAGGCGTAGAAGTTGGTTTGTGAACCGTCATAATCTACACCTAAGCCACCGCCTACATCGAGATACTTCATATTTGCTCCCAATGCCGCCAGTTCTACATAGATACGGCTGGCTTCTTGAATGGCATCTTTAATCACATTGATTGCAGAAATTTGCGAGCCGATGTGGAAGTGTAAAAGTTGTAAAGAACCCAACAGGTTCGCTTCTCGTAACTCGTTAACTGCGTGAATAATTTCAGGTATAGTCAGACCAAATTTAGCGCGATCGCCTGTAGAGGTTCCCCAACGTCCCATGCCTTGAGTACTTAGTTTAGCTCTGATGCCCACAATTGGGTCAATCCCCAGTTGTTGGCTGACTTTGATCACCACATCAACTTCTTCGAGTTGTTCTAGAACAATAATCGGCTTTTGTCCTAGCCTTTGTGCCAGCATTGCTGTTTCAATATACTCTTGGTCTTTGTAGCCATTGCAAATCAGCAATGCTCCTGGTGTATCCAATAAAGCTAGGGCAATCATTAACTCTGGCTTAGAACCCGCTTCTAAACCAAATTGATGGGGTTTGCCAAACTTCACCAAGTCCTCTATTAAGTGTCTTTGCTGATTACACTTGACAGGAAAGACACCACGGTAAACGCCAGGGTAGTTGTAGCGAGCGATCGCCTTGGCAAAACAAGCGTTTAACCGCTCAATCCTATCTTCCAAAATATCCGAGAAACGAATCAGTAAAGGCAGTCCTAAGTTACGCTGCTTAAGAGCGTTGACAAGTTCATACAAGTCCAGAGAACCACCGCGATCGCCTTTGGGAGAAACAGTGATATGCCCTGCGGCGTTTATAGAAAAGTATGGCTGTCCCCAACCTTGTATGCGGTACAGTTCTTCACTCTTTTCAATTGTCCACAAGCGAAGTGCATCTGGTGATGTTGCTGGCGGCAGCAGTTTTTTTTGTTTATGATTTTTCAATTCCGTTTTGTGTCCATCGGACGGCAGTTTCATCACCTCTTCTAATATCTCAGTTGGCTCTACACGCATTTCTTTACTGACCTCTATGTTACACCCACGAAAATACAATTTAGCGCATTCATCTGTCTGCGCATATGCACTTAAAGATACTTTCTGAGATATTCTCAGATTGGTCATTTGTGATTGGTCGTAAATTATCACTCGTTTGTCATTAATTCCTGACAAAGAACAGAGTATCCTTCTGTTAGGGTTCGCCCAACGGAAGAGTTTGTTAACTGCTTTCAGGTTACTCTCAAAGCAGTACTGGCTGACAAAAGACCGAAAACAAAAGATAAATGCAGTAAACTTGAGGAGATAGCTTTGGAACGCACATTCTTAGCAATTAAGCCTGATGGCGTGCAACGCGCATTAGTCGGTGAAATTATTCGTCGCTTTGAAGATAAAGGTTTTACCCTTGTTGGTTTGAAACTTCTGAAAGTCAGCCGAGAATTGGCACAACAGCACTACGATGTTCACCGAGAAAGACCTTTTTTTGCTGGGTTGGTAGACTTTATCACTTCCGGTCCAGTTGTGGGGATGGTTTGGGAAGGCGAGGGCGTTGTCGCATCTGCCAGAAAAATTATTGGGGCAACAAACCCACTTTCCGCAGAACCAGGTACAATTAGAGGTGATTTTGGCATTAACATAGGTCGTAACCTCATCCACGGTTCTGATGCGATTGAGACAGCAGAACGAGAAATTGCTCTGTGGTTCAAACAAGAAGAATTAGTCTCTTGGCAACCAACCATAACACCTTGGTTACACGAGTAACTTAGAAAGTTAGAGGAGATGAGGGGATAAGACAATTCAAAATTCAAAATTCTTATCTTCCTCATCTCCTTGTTAGTCGTGTGACTAGAAGGTGTTTTAACGGAATATATCGTAAATAATCGGCGCCAAACGGACTTCAAATCTGGAACCATCAAAAGTGCCTAGGTATAACTGAAGCCGTCGTTGCGATGAATGGTTTTAACATTAGTCATATTAGAAAAACCAATCCTAAAACCGTTAATTACCACTTCGCAGCCTTTTCCCGTGGGAGTTTTGACTCTTCCTGTATAAATCCCAGACGGTACATTTTTTCTGTCTTTGGTTATTAGCACTTTTACAAAATCTCCTGTGGATACATGATTAAATGTTTGCTTTGGCAATGTACAAGGAAATCCATATTTGTCAATACGGCAGAATCTTCTACACCCGTGCCCTGTGGCTTTCACCTCTAAAACTTTGGAAGTCAATACTTGCAACTTTTCAACGATGCCAACACACGCAGCATCAATCCAATGAGACTTCGGTAATTGCAATCTTGTACGGTTGAACTTTGTTTTCCCGCCCGACCCAGTAGTGACGGGTAACTCAAGCTTTTTCAAAGTATTGAGCAAACCCCATCGGGTAGAGTTCACCGCCGCAGCATCTTTTAGGGGTCGCTTCGCTTGAGCCAGGATTGTTTTTATAACTTCTGGTTTTTTCGCCAAAAACTTTTCAATATCTTGCGTTTCTTTTTTCTGATTGCACTTTTGGCAAGCTAAGCACAGGTTACTGATTCTATTAGTACCTCCTTTGGCTTTGGGCTTAATATGCTCAACTTGTAACGGTACGTTTTCTGCGCCGCAGTACGCGCATTTTCTTTCCCATTTGTTAAGAAGATACTCCCTCACTTCATAGCCCTGAAGTTCACCCTGTTGGTACTCAATCCCTGAGATTTCGGGATTTTCTAACTGTTGCAAGTCAAACCGTACCAACTCTTGAACAATTGCAGTTATGGGGGCAAACTTGCACAATCTTTTGACCCAAGTCTCAACGGTCAAAACACGATGTCGCAGTGAGGGAGCGTTGAGCCTACCATCGGGACGTTTACGGTTAAGGAATCTGGCTTGACGATAACGGGTATGTCTAGTGCGTCTCCCTCTACGAACGCCTTTGCGAGTTTCCAAGCAATCATTGATAGCTAACCCTCTGTGGTGTAACTCCATTCCCCAGATGACTTCATCCCGATTATTTACTAATGCAATACCCGTCACTTTTGAACCTGGATCTATTTTTAAGGTAATGGGGTAAGTAACGATATTTTCTACTACCCGATTCATGATCAAAGTAAATGGATAATAGCGGAAAACGGCTGCTTTGTTTGAATTTAGAAGTTTTTTTGCATGTGCTGGATGAATCGGATTCATCGGCGTTTTGTTGGAATCTATGAGAAAAACGAAGTTTGACATAATTTAATTTGGTCGGTTTGACCATTCCTTACAAGTAAGTGATGTTTGCTTCAACCTTGTTATCTCAAGCTTTTTAAGCGAAAGGCACTTCGATTGCTCGATGTTTAACCAGTCGCGGCAGAGCAAAAGACTAGCGAATCTTAGGGTGCCATGACTTGGATAACGTTTACCCTGTTATGGGTGGTTTGGTTCACATTTGTGAGGCAACGCGGTCTTGGGGGTTTCCCCCATGAGCGCTTGCCGTACCGTTTTATTCCGGTTTCAAATGCTCTCTCTACTTCTTTCTACAACTTCAGTTCTTTGTGGTTGTTCTACTTTTTCTGGTTGTTCTATTGTTTTTGAGTGGGTTCGCTTAGAAAATCCCCAGATAAAAACCAGAGTGATCGCAGTAATCATCACCCATTGTGGTGGTACAAAAGAATCATTCACGACTTTGAGGAGTAAGCGCAAGCCTACGAATGCCACAGTAATATAGCCTGCATCTTCCAAGTAGACATATTCATCTAACCAACGAATAAATAAACCTGCCATAAAGCGTAGAGTCACCACACCAATAGTAGTACCTGTAATGACTAACCATGTTTCTGATGAAACAGCGATCGCAGTGGTGACGCTATCAAGAGAAAATGCTAAATCTGTAAAAGCAAGGACAGGTATGGCTTGCCACAGGGAGGCAAACCTGGGACCGTGATGTTGATTGTCTTCGCCTTCTTCAGAAGTAAAATGTTGGAATACTAGCCACAAAAGGTAGGCTGCACCTAGTAACTCAAACTGCCAGAATTGTTGCACCCATGTAGCTGTCAGAAGTAAGGCGATTCGCAGAACATAAGCAAAGACTAAACCAATATTCAGCGCCTGACGTTCAAGTTTTTTGTCTTCTAACCCTTGGGCGATCGCAGCGAGGGCGATCGCATTGTCAGCAGACAATACTGCCTCTAAAAAGACGAGAACCAACAGCACTATGGGAGCTTCAACGCTGAAATGGAAGTTCAGGTAATCAAATATTCTATCTAGCATTCCAGTTTTCAAAAAACAGCAAAATCAAAAACTTAGCTTAAACAGCGAATTTTATAGAAAAGGCGCAACAAAATGCTACTTTTATTCAGCTTAACGTGTATGTGGCGAATTTTGAAAACCAATCCACTTCCGTCATTTTGGATTTTGACGATGAATTGTCGATTCTGGGACTTACTTTTGAGCAGGAAATACTAAATATGAGGTATGGGTTTGGGGCATGAAAACCTGATTCTTCGCTCATCTTGAGCGCGATACGCAAAAGCTAAAGCCTCCGGCTTATCGCCACCCATGTGCTGGTAATTGTCAAAAGCCTGGAACGACCAAATTCCGTTCATACACATGATGTCCTATTTGTGAGCGTGCGTAAGTCCTAGATTCTAGAAACCTCATCATCAAGAAAAAATAGCTTATAGAGGAGATTTGTAGACTCGTTAATAGAGTCTGAGTATCCCAAAAGTTTGGTCTTCGCTGAGTGTCTTGACATCTTCGATGTGCAAACGAAGCATCGATTCAGCGTCACCTGTTGTGCAGTTACCACGACGTATCCAAACAACTTTAGGGGGGAAACCTCGAATCATTGTCAATTCCTGAAAATCTGAGTCCTTTGTGACAATAATGTAGTCATTGTCACGAGCATATTGCCAGACCATATTATCATCGGCTGTGTCCAGTCCTAATAATTGACATCCTCCCACCGCTGAATGGAGTACCATTACAGCGGGGGATTCCAAAG
>NZ_QMEA01000112.1 GCF_012912105.1 Brasilonema sp. UFV-L1 | reverse complement strand
GTACTCCGAATCAGTGTGGGTAGTTTACGCTAGTCTAGTCTTAGAGTTCAGGACTAGAAGAGGCGTTCGTCGAGCCAAGACAGCCCAGCACCAGCTGTTTCAGCGAGAATGCTTACCAAACGATATAAACCTGTTGCACTGAGGACGATCGCAGTTGGAAAGTGTTGCTCTAGAAGTGCGATCGCCGTGGCTTCAAACACACCTAACCCACCAGGTGCTCCTGGAACCACTAACCCCAGTAACCACGCGAAACTAAAAGCACCCAGCAATAAAGGAATTTGATTCAAGTTTATAGGAATCAAGGCAAGCAAAGTTAACATAAATCCTGCACTGCGTAGTCCTAAAAAGCCCAATTCTCCTAACAAAGGGCGCAAAGGATATTGTTCAAGACTCGAAGGAACTGCTTGCAGGGTGTTAGAAGCAGACTTTTTTACCTTTATACGCTGTAATAAATGAGTTGCTTTGTTCAAAAACTTGGGATGTAAAACACAAAGGACTCCTAATAAACCCAGTAGTTGTAATATGAGCACAGTGATGGTAGTTTTTTCTCTGAGAAATTGGCTACTGAGTAAAACGACAATTAAAGCAGCAGCAGCCATCAGGAGAGGTTCTAGCAAGACACTGAGGGTTGCTGCGCTAGTAGAAACATTTGCATTTTTCGCAGCCACCATTCTTCCGTAGTAATGCCAAACATTACCTGGTATGTACTTAGCAAGATTTGTTTTTAGGTAAACTTGAATGAACTCCCAAGAGTGGACTGGTTGATTTAATTCTCGAAGAATCCAAGTCCATACCCAACCAGCCCAAGTGTGTGCTAGTAAAGTGATTCCTGTGGCGATCGCCAAAATTGCCCATCCCACTGCATCAATATGGATGGTAGCGACTTCTTGCCAGTTATCCTTAAAAGCTTTTATCAGAAAAAATAACGTTCCACCTAAAATTAGCCAGCGTAAAATTTGCTTGATCATTTTGGTCATTTCATTTATTGATTTACCCACCAACTACATCGAAATCATATGGTATGTCGGTATATCAGCAATATATCTCAGTTTTTTCAGCACAAATTCTTATGTATTCGTCTATTTTATGTAGCTCTTATTACTATAAAATTACTATGATACATGCTACACAAACTGCGTCTTGCTCCGCTAACAGGAGTAGTGCTAGCCATGCAGTGCTTGTCTCCCTGACTTGGTATCTGGTGAGATCAGTGCTGCACAGAGAAGTGCCTTGCGCGGGTTCCCCGCGTTGTGGCAACTTCGGAGAGGGTTTCCCGACAGAGGCATCTGGCGGAACGCGCAGCGAGACCGGAGGTCTTCCCCGAAGGACGTTAAAAAGCCAGAATTTGTAAAATTTTTAACATGATTAGTATATTCATTTATCAAATGTTCTCCTGATTCTTTGACTCTTCTGACTCCTGGATTCTGGCTCCTGAATTCTTACATTCAGTAGATATTTTCTCTTCTATAAATTAGCCTAAATCAATATACAATCAACTATTGAATTCATCATAAAATAACTGTTTTTTATGATTTGACAACATTAGCAGGCATATATTTTAATAACTAAATATTCATACACTATTGAAATGATACTGAATTTAACATCAGCAAATGAAAAGCTAATTATATTAACTTATATCTCTCTAAAGTTAGAAAGTAAGACTAAGAAAGTATGAATGAAAATGTGACCTTTGCCAGAGGTATCCTTTGTTCTTGCCTTTGTAGTCTTAGAAATTGTTGGTCGAATATCTAGATGATATTTTTGTTGTTTGTAGTTTACAGGAGGAATGTGTGAACAACAGTTTAACTTCATTTTTAAAAAAACTGCGGCTGCGTGAAATTTTGATAGTGTTTTTAGCTGGGCTGTTGTTGATAGTAAACACGGCTTGTGGTAATGCAGCAAATACAAAAGGTGCAAATCCAAATAATCCTGCTGTGCAAGCTGGTGGTGCAAATAATCCCTATAAAAGAGGTGGGGATAAATATGTCAACGAGAAGATGTCTAAGTCTGGACAAGACCAAGTTAGCTCACAGCTGAATTCACAATTACTAATTGCCTCTAGTGTCAACACAGAAGGGAAACTTTACCCAGGTGCTGAAACACCACAAGGCAGAGTTGACAAAGAAGCAAAATTGCCCATCAAAACTGAGCAAAACATAGAGCAGCCTGAACCAGGTGGTTTAATTCAGCGTCAATCTGACATCCGCGAGCGAGCTCAAGACAGACTTGATACTGTTGGGAAAGCATTTCAGGAAGCTTCAGGCTTTTTGAAAAACAAAGCAGATGAGGCTAGTGATAGACCTGAATTGAAACCTAATCCAGCAGTAAATAAATAGAAACTGTATTTGGGATTCTCAATTTGGAGTAAATCCAAGATATAAAAGTAGTGAGTTAGTTCTCGCTTAACGTTTAACTTTGTCACACAAACACAAGGAGTAGCACCGTGAAAAAAGTAATTGCTTTGCTAAAAAACATTCGCCCAATCAAACTTCTAACAGTAGTTGCGGCAGGAATGATCCTGTTTTTCACACAAGCTTGTAGTTCTGTCGCTGCAACAACGCCTCGTCAAACTGTAGGGGAGCAATCTGCACGTCCTAATTCTGAAACATACGTTCCAAAAGGAACCAACGCGACTTCTGACTATCAAGGCGGGATGAATAACTTTAGTGATGTTGACCCCAGAACCAACGAAGCTAAAATAAAAGCTCAGGCTGAAGCTCTCGAAGAAAATGCACAACAACACCTGCAGAACAGTTCGAGTAATCCAGCGGAAAATATTCGCCGTGTGTTTGAAGATAGAGGAGAAGTAGGCAGAAATCTTCAGGAAGGTACTGGAAATATTACAGAGAAAGTTCAAGGTACTGCTGAGGATTTTGCTCAAGGAACCAAGCGAGGAATTGAAAATATCAAAGGAAACGCCAGCGATGCTTCTGGGGCTGTAGCGAGAAATGCTCAGGACGCAGCTGAAGATGCGAAAATTAACGCTCAGCGTAGTGCTGAAGATGCTGGCTATGCAGTGAGCAGAACTTTGAGAGATGCAAATACCACTGCAGTTGAAAAAGGACAAGAAGCAGCCCAAAACACTGGAGATTTGTTGAACAAGGCTGGTGATGCCATCAAACATGCCGCTAATTAATTAGCGATCATCTGCTGTAGATGCCCACAGACTTCCAGTCTGTGGCTACACGAACAAAGCCCGCCTAAGCGGGCTTTTCGACTAGTTATGAGAGGGGGATTTTATTTTTTGCATATGCCAATTCTGTAGCCCTAGTCGCTGAATTTCTCGCCAAGGAATATTGTGTTTTCGCGCTAGTTCTGCACAATCTTCGTATTCTGGTTGAACGTTAGTTATCGATTTCTCGTTTGCTTGTCCTGTCCATGCTACTTTGACGCGCACAATACCATATTCAGTTTGTACTTGTTGAATTTCTCGTTGGAGAATAGCGCGTTGTTGAGTTGAACGACGAACTCCTAAAGTGGTGGTTTCGCGAAACAAAATAGCTTCACAGCTAGATAAATTTTTTGGATGACAAATCACAGTTAGCAAAATTCCTGGACGAGATTTTTTCATGCCCACAGATTGAGTAAAGACATCTAAAGCACCAGCATTGAATAATGCCTCAAACACATAGCCTATTGCTTGTGGACTCAAGTCATCAATTTGGGTTTCTAAAACTGAGACAGTTTCCAAAGTCGAGCTAGTATTGCTGGCAATAGATTTTGTATCTGTAAAATTCACAGTCAATCTATCTATTACATTTGTTTCTCCATTTGTGACTGGATTCGTTGCTTCACCTAGCCACAGGCGTAGAACATTGGGAATGGGTAGATGACTTGAACCAGCACCCAGTCCGATTTGCTTGATAGTCATTGGGGGTGGAGAACCAAAGTCTATGGCAAGGGTTGTTGCAATAGCAGCTCCAGTTGGTGTAACCATTTCCCGTTCAATACCGTTACTATAGACTGGACACCCACGCATTTCCCATAACTTCAAGACTGCTGGTACTGGTACAGCCATTTGACCATGTGCAGCCCGTACTATTCCTCCACCAGTAGGTAGCGGCGAGCAAAACAATAAAGGTAATCCTTTATCATTGCTCTCGATACCCAACCAATCTAAACCCAAGCAAGTGCCAACAATATCGACAATGGCGTCAACAGCACCCACTTCATGAAAATGAACTTTTTCTGGTGCAATACCGTGTACTGCCCCTTCTGCAACTGCTAGCTGCCGGAATACTGCCAAACTCCAAGCTTCTGCTCGTGATGGTAACCCAGCTTTTTGAATCATCCGCTCAATCTCTGGCAAATGGCGTCCGTGGTGGTGATTGTGTTCATGGTCATGATGATGATGATGATGATCTAGTAAATCCACATGAACTTTGGTAGCCTGTTGAGTATTACGGTGAACAAGTTCTGTTCTCAATTGATACTCATGCTCAATCCCCAAGCTGTTGAGTTTTTCAGTTAAATATTCCAGAGGAACACCCAAACTAACCACGGATCCGAGACACATATCCCCGGAAATACCCGTCGGACATTGAAGATAAGCAATTTTAGTCATCATGAGTCATTAATTATTAATTGTTTGTTAGTTGTGAGTTGTTAAGTGCTAAAAATACCACTAACTACTAACTACTGAGCTTCTTTACCAGTTTTATGGCAAAAATTTTCCAAGTTCATCCTGATAATCCCCAAGTCCGGCGTATAGAGGAAATACAAGCAGAACTGCAACGTGGCGCAGTGATGCTTTATCCCACGGATACAGTGTATGCTATTGGTTGTGATTTAAATGCAAAATCAGCAGTGGAGCGAGTACGACAAATCAAACAGTTGGCAAATGACAAACCACTGACATTTTTATGTCCTTCACTCTCTAATGTGGCAACTTATGCTTATGTAAGCGACAGTGCTTATCGGATTATGAAAAGCCTAATCCCAGGACCGTATACATTTTTGTTACCAGCTACAAAGTTAGTGCCACGACTGGTACAAAGTCCCAAGAGGAAAACGACTGGAATTAGGGTGCCAAATCATACTATGTGTATAGCTTTATTGTCAGCGCTGGCAAACCCAATTATTTCGACCTCAGCACATTTACCACCAGATGATGAGATTGATAATGAATCTAATGGGATAGAACCACAAGCTTACCGATCGCAGATAGAGTTATTTGACCGTTTGGACAAATTGGTAGATATTATTATAGACACTGGCGAGGAACCTAAATATGAAGTTTCTACCATTTTGGATATGACAGGAGAAAAACCAATGATTGTGCGACAAGGTTTGGGCTGGGAAAAAGTCGCTGCATGGGTATGAATGAATATAAATATTTAACTTCACGCGCTCAGTCGTCCATTTCAAAAAACAGAGTACAAATGACTCCAGTTTTTGGATCGTCATACCTATAACATTGGGGCTAGGTATGACTTGAAGTGTGAGAAATCTAAGAGCAGCAAAGGTTTAGGATACTTTGAAGTCATGGTGAAGATCCATGTATTTGTCGCTTTTTAGTGGCTTGTAAAAAAACCGACACACTGACAAGACTGTAACTTTTTCGGTTGTTTTACAGTCATATGTGTGAGCAATGCTGACAGCGACTCTGCATGAATAAAAACCATGAAAGAGATTTGCTTACTGAGGGGGAGCCTTAGTAATGCTGTCTTATGCATTGTCCTTACGGTGCAGTACCACTTTGAGAAAAGTCATGAAACCAAACCTCGCCAATTTACTCACATCCACACCCTCTTTAAACTGTCACATTTCGACTGAACAATCGCAAGCTTTTAATACTGATGCTCTAGTGCAACTGCTGTGTAATGAAATGCAAGCTCAGGTGAAAACAACACCTACATCCGTGCAAGCTGTCGCAAAGCGCATAGCAAAAGAAGTGGAACGCATCTGCAATAAAAGTTCTCGCATCCAAACATCAGGACAAATTAAGTCTTGGCTGTTAAATTTGGCAAGGCATCGTTTACAGAAATCTCTGCGCTATTATCAATTGGGTTCAAGAAAAGGTCGTGTAGAATTACATAGCCAGCTGGGAGCAATGGTTTACCGTCACATTGTCGTATCAGGTTCTGAGTTAGGGTTTGAGGCTCGTTACAACCTGATTGAAGATTTCCTACAAGCTTTTTATTTAGAAGCTATCAAAGCTTTCCGGCGAGAAAACGAACTACCTGAGGATTACACCCCGCGTACTCAACTAGAACTCGCAGAATACATGGCGTTTACAGAGCAATATGCCAAACGTCGCATCAATTTGCCTACAGGTAATCAACAATTGGTTATATTACGTGCTCAAAGTTTTGCTCGTCGTTTACCTCAAGAAACCACTGTAGATATCGAACAAGCGGTCGATGCTGCTAAGACTGAAGAGGCAGAATCTTATCAGCGCACGAGTGCGGTTCAACAAGTTCGCTCTCAGATGGTAGCACAATCTAACTTTGACCCTGCTGAAGATTCCGAGCGCGATCGCGTCATCTCAGAATTAGTAAAATATTTAGAAGCTCATGGTCAATCTGACTGCATAGATTATCTATCTTTAAAACTACAAGATCTCTCAGCACCAGAAATTGACCAAATTCTGGGTTTGACGAGCCGTCAGCGCGATTATCTGCAACAACGTTTTAAGTATCATGTAGAAAAGTTTGCTAAGCAACACCAATGGCAGTTGGTACATCAATGGTTGGGTGCAGGTTTAGAACAAAAATTAGGTTTATCCTCTCAACAGTGGGACAAATTTGTGAGTCAACTTTCTGAACAGCAGTTGCAAATCTTGCAGCTCAAAACTGCAAAACACAGTGATCAGGTAATAGCCAGAACAATTAAATGTACCCCTAAACAGCTACAGAAGCGCTGGACTCAAATGTTAGAACTTGCATGGACTATCCGCAACGGTAACACTGGGATACAGCTCAGCTAAAGTCGTGGTGAATTGCATTAACAAAAGCAGTGTTATTCAATTTTCTAGACTTTATCCTGTCTGTTTAATGTTAAACATAGATTATTTCTTCCTTGTTACAACCAAAAAATCTGCTGAACTCCTAATAACCCTCCTTCTCTTCTCCCCTTCTGCTGGGGAATAGAGAAGGGTGATAGGGGACAAACGACGAGTAGGAGAGTTGAAGAGTTATCAAATATTGCAGCCAAAATATTGCAGCCAAAAGTAAATTCTTATTAAGATAGAGACTATAATTTTCAGTCAATTTTTTATTTTCAATATTTAGAGAGAATGACTCAAGGTGGCAGAGCAAATCAGTCTGGTAACGTCCTGGAAAGAACTGTAGAAGGAACTTTATTAGGACATGGGTATGAGCTAATCGGTGATAATCTACTGAAGAAGAAGCGTTTGGGATATCTGATAAACTGCACTACTCTTCCAAAACGATATGCCAGACAGGTTTACATAGGACCAGGAATTTATGGTACTGAAATTTCTGTTGATTTTTACATCATTGGAGCAGCAACAATTCCTTCTGGTTTAATCATTGAATGTAAATGGCAACAAACTAGTGGCTCTGTTGATGAAAAACTTCCTTATGTGAATTTGAATATTCAAAATTGCTACCCAGCACCAGCTATTGTTTTGATTGACGGTGGAGGCATGAAACCAGGAGCAATTACTTGGTTAAGAAACCAAGTCACTCACAATAAAAATTTATTAGCGGTTCATAATTTAAGTACTTTTATTGCCTGGACTAACAATTATCTTTAATATGATTTAATTAATAATTCGTTCACTTTGCCCCGTCTTTTTGCATTAGAATTAATTGCCCTTCCTGCTGATATAGTGTGTATATTAAAATCTTTATAAAGGTTACGAATAAACAAAGTATCTGAATTAGATAGCATGACTTTAACACCACGTTCTGCAAGTTCTACAAATACATCTCTTAGTTTATTTTGCTGATTTTCATCAAAATTATAACGACTATATGATGTAAAATTGCTGGTAGCGCTGACTGGATAATATGGTGGATCAAAGTAGACAAAATCTTCTTTGTTGCTAGCATAATTTAGTACTTCTTCAAAGCTTCTTACCTTGATCTCAGCTGATTTTAAAGCCATTGATGCTAAATGTAAGCTATGTGGATCACAAATATTAGGTTTTTTGTATCTGCCCATTGGCACATTAAATTCGCCTTTAGAGTTTTCTCTGTAAAGACCATTAAAACAAGTTTTGTTCAAATATATTAAACGAGCAGCTTTTTTTAGTTCACTACTCTCTGTTGTTCCTCGTATTCTGTAGTAATAATCTTTACTATGTTGGCATTCATGATCTTTGAGAAGACTGATTAAGTCATCAACATGATCTCTGACACACAAATAAGTAGTAATTAATTCTTCATTAATATCCGTCAAAACAGTTTTAGTAAGTTGGCGAGCATGCAGATAGAAAAAAACAGCACCACCTCCTAGAAATGGCTCATAATAATTTTTAAAACTGGGTAAATAGGTACTATATTGTTGAATTAATCTGCTTTTTCCACCAGCCCATTTTAGAAATGGATGTGGTAGATTTTGCTTATAAATTTCACTTAACTCACTTAACATTTTACTGATAATTAATTGAAGAGTTAGATATCATGATTCATAAATTATATCTTATATTAAATTATTAATTGTTTCATGTTAGAATCAAAAGAAATAAAGCCATCAAAAAACGTGTCGTTTATAATAAGGTAGTTTAAATCTAGATGTTTGACGGATTTTGGAACAATGTTTTTCGCTACTGCCGCTATTTCATTACAACACTCTTGGGTGTGGCATTGAATGCTTTTGCGCCCCTGATACCGCTTTTTAAACGTCCCGTCACCCTCGTAGCTCTTTTGGGCTTATTTGCAGGTACTCTTGTATTCATTAGTCTCACGCTGCGTGCGATGCTTGGTTTGGGTACAATTTAGACTATGACTTTAGTAGGAAGTTTACTCCCCTCACAAAGTCGTATTTATGTATTGTGTAGTACATCCTCTGTGAGGAGACGAATTTTATGGCTACAAATCGCCGCGTTTCCCGCGTTGCTGAATTAATTAAACGGGAAGTTAGCCAAATGTTACTCAACGGTATTAAGGATGATCGTGTGGGGACAGGAATGGTTAGTGTTACTGACGTTGATGTATCTGGAGATTTGCAACACGCGAAAATCTACGTCAGCATCTATGGTACTGAGGAAGCCAAGGCAGAAACAATGGCTGGATTAAAATCCGCAACAGGATACGTCCGTAGTGAAATTGGTGCGCGGGTGCGTCTGCGTCGTACACCAGAGGTGGTGTTTATCGAAGACAGATCCATAGAACGGGGTACAAAGGTGCTGTCTCTTCTAAACCAGCTTCAGCTAGAACGTCAACTCGAAAATTCGGCACAAAAAAATAAGGATCACTTTGTTGAAGAAGAACAACAATTCTTTTCGGAGGATTAAGTAACGTAAACAACAATTAATTAACGTACGTCAGCCAAACGTTTTACAGACGCGACATTGTCGTGTCTGTTTAAATATGCTTAATAAAAAGCTCAGGGAGAAAGCAGTTACAAGAATTTACAGTTTACAGGCTACGTTTGAGTAAGGAAATGAGGGCAGCAAGCTGTTTGTATTTACTTGTCTGTTTGTACTCAAGATCTTGCACTATTGTGATATTGGTCTGATTCAGGAGGCTCTGCCTCCCATTGCTCGTTCCCAGGCTCAGCCTGGGAACGAGAAAAGTCTTCTGGTACGGTTGCCCAGTTTTACCTAGATATGATGAAGTCCACTAACCCCCTCTTCTGACAGGGTGTGGGGTGTGGGGTGTGGTGCAAATTCTTTTGCTTGCACCTAATATAAGCACAATACCTTTTGTTCTTGGAACCTGACCCTTAAGCGTCAATTTTTGCGTAGTAAATCCTAAAAGCTGTCCGTCCTCTTGCTTGTTGTGTTAGGTTTTCTTTTTTGAACTTTAAATTTTGAACTGCTTATGCTGCCTGATATAGACAAACTCTCCCTAGCTGAACAGGTGGCTCAGATGGTCGTTGTTCGTGCCTCTGGGTTTTTATTTGACCACCAAATTCAGTATCCTGTCTGGGAACCACCAGCCGCAACACTCCAACACTGGGTGCAAGACTTGGGCGTTGGTGGAGTTATCTTACTCGGAGCAAGTGCTGGGGAATTAGTTATCAGAACACAACAATTGCAAAAATGGGCGAAAACTCCTCTACTCATTGCTGCTGATATTGAAGAAGGTGTCGGACAGCGCTTTAGCGGCGCGACTTGGTTCCCGCCACCAATGGCATTAGCTTCTATTTTCCGCAAGGACCAAAAGTTGGGTTTGCATTATGCCGAAAAAATGGGAGCCATTACTGCACAAGAAGCTTTAGCGATTGGTATTAACTGGGTTTTAGCTCCCGTGGTGGATGTGAACAATAATCCGGATAATCCCGTGATTAATGTTCGCGCTTTTGGTGAAACGCTTGATGAGGTGAGTCAGTTGACTTGCGCTTTTATTCGTGGTGCAAAAACTTATCCTGTCCTCACAGCAGCAAAGCATTTTCCTGGACATGGCGACACCGCTGTTGATTCTCATCTGGATTTGCCAGTGATTCCACACTCTTCAACTCGATTGACACAAGTGGAATTACCACCTTTTACAGAGGCGATCGCCTCTGGTGTGGATGCAGTTATGAGCGCCCACTTACTCATACCTAGTTTGGATGCAGAACTACCAGCAACCTTGTCGCACAAAATCTTGACACAGCTGTTACGCCAAAAATTAGGATTTGATGGCTTGATTACCACAGATGCTTTAGTTATGGGTGCCATTACCAACCGCTATGGGGCTTCAGTTGCTCCTGTGATGGCTGTGGAGGCTGGTGCTGATATCCTAATGATGCCTGTTGCTCCCAAAGAAGCTATCAATGCTGTGTGTAGCGCTGTTGAAAGTGGTCGAATTTCGCGATCGCGCATTCGCGACTCTGTTGAACGCATTTGGCAAGCAAAGAGCAAAATCTCCTTTGAATCAGCTAGTACGACAAGCTTTATCGAGTACACAGCAGGAAATGATGCTATCAACACTGTTCAGAATATTTTGCAGCAAAGTCAAATTATTCATGGCTCTCCATTCGCATTAGACCAACTCAGAAATGCAATAAAACTTCATCAAAATACCGAAAATCATTTATACAATAAGATAGTGGTTGACGAGTTAATATTATGTGACTTTTTACACAAAAAAGTGCCTGCAATTACACTAGCAAATCAAATGGGATACAAGACCCAAATTATTGATTGTCAGACTCAAGATATTAGCAACTTGGAGGTCAATCATCCGACTTTGCTACAAATGTTTATTAGAGGAAATCCTTTTCGCGGAAGTGCAGGAGTGACTCAGGCAGCAGAAAGCTTGTTTAAGAAATTGTTAACAACTCAGAACTTACAAGCTTTTGTGTTGTACGGTAGCCCTTATGCATTGCAGCATTTTATACCTTTACTTTCCCCAGAGATTCCTGGTATATTCTCTTATGGACAAATGCCAGCAGCACAAGACAGTGCTCTGCGTGCCTTGTTTGGTATGTAGACAACCTGTGTAGTAAAAGCATCTTGCCTTACAAAACTCTGCTCAGAAAGAGTCACCGCCGATGAGAGACTGGTACGAACAAGTCTCTTAACATCATCAGCAAGATCAATCAACTCCCCTAACTTGTTCGTATTGAATACATTTTGAACAAATGTCAGGATTTGTTGATTTTCTTAATATTTCTTCATATAATTTGAGGATGTGTAGCGTCAAAATGAAAATAGTTCCGTATATAAAACTACAAAACCCCAAGGACTACGTTTCTATTTCTATCAACGCTTGTTCCTAGTGAAGTTTGGGTAACCAATTACGTGTTAAATTGTGAGCAAAAACCATGACTGTGAATACGGTGCCTTCTATCAGTTACTACTCTCTAGATGTGATTCAAGATGAAGCACGCCGACTGGTGCAAAAGGGTTTAGTAAGCAGACAACAGCCGATATATACCTTGTGCCAATACATTCCAGCTAGAGAGTGGGTCTGTATTGAATGTGAACTAGAAAAGTGTGATTTCTTGCTGCGCGATCGCATTGCCGATCTGATTGGTCGGGAACAGTGGGAAAACGACTAAATACTGCATAGCGGAAGTTAAAATTCAAAAGCATGCCCTTAAGCGAAAGCGTTGCAGTCAAAAGACTTATATTCTGAACTTTTGCGCTGTTTTGAATGGTAATTTTATTTCCGCTGATTTGTATTCATCAGTTTTTCCTGTTTAATTCTGGGGTGGGATATACGAATTGACAAAACGAGGTTTAACGCTCAATTTGAAAAATAATCTCTGCTTTTAATGAATCTTTCCGAGTCCGAAATCCCAAATATCCCATTTTCCATCGATACAAAAATGTTTTCTGGAAACTTTTAATCTACACCCGCCTTGCAGCCACTCGTCATATTAGCGTTGAAAGTATGGTTGTACATGGGGTGTAGATGTTTTAGCTCTTCCAGCAGAAGCCTCTCGCTCACCCGAACGGGAGCGATGAGATGAATGCGAGCGAGTTGAGGAGCGTTCCCTGACCAATGTGCGTTGGCTCTTGCCTGCCTACGGCATAGCACAAGGGAGGGGAACAGCGACGAAACTCGCAGGCTCTTGTGGTATACTTGAAGCATCTTGACCCTCACTGCCGTAAGCGAGAACCAAGCTAATAGGCACAGGTTGCAAGAGCAAGTTATGGGTCTTGGGAACCAGGACTCCTGCCCTTGGAGGGAATGTAAGACCAATAGAGCGACCGCGTTCTGGAGGCAGTTCCCGATGAATTGGGAAGCCCACACTGTACCGGAGGTCAGTGTATGGTAGTTCACACATCTTTGTTCCGGAGCTGTTCAATTTTAGGAACAGCTCCGGAAATTTTGTATATCTCACTAGGTGAGTTATCCTACCTGTTCCAGATACTGGTTAATATCTTCAACGACACGAGTCAGTTCAGCTTCTGTCGTCAAGCGAATACTCGCATCGCGGACGGTTAGCAGAACTTTAGCAGCAAAGGGAGTAGACCAAATATTGGGATTACAAAAAATTTCTAAAAACACCTCGCCTGTAGAACGATATTCCATTGGACGCTGGGGACTAGGTTTACCACCAGGAGTGGTTTTAGCGGCGACAGCTTTAAGGCTTTGCATTAATTCATCCAGCGCTGCTTTTAATTCCCGTGCTGCTTGAGGTGAAAAACTAAAAGAGACAGAACCTTCTACTAAATTCAGTGTCAGACGATTTTCGGACATGAGCTACTGATAAAAACTTCTATAGCAATCCTAAATGAATTGTGGACACTCATCTGGAGGATGGGGAGACCTCCTGCGGAGGAATTCAAAATCACCGAAGATTGGATCGGAGGTTTCCTCCGCTCCAACTTCTCTCAAAATTCAAAATTCAAAAAAAGAATTCTTAATGAGCGAATTTTGAGATTGCTTCGCTTCACTCGCAACGCTACGCGATGCGTGAATTTGTTAGCGTAGCGTGCCGTAGGCAGCGCAGCGAGTGAGGAGATGGGGAGATGGGGAGGATTCGCGCTTGAGCAAACAGATTAAGCTGACACGGATGGTATGCGATTTGATTTTCTGTGCGTCTGCTGTTTTGGTAAAGTTGAATGTATCAGTGGTGAACAACCTCGCGATGACACAATTTTCCTTGCCGAATGCGCGGATGGGTAGGTGTTGGAAAATAGGTTTTGAAAAAAATGGCTGTATTTCTCACAGCACAAGGCTTTACGGGAATATTCGCTCATCACCCATCCGCGCTCCTTGTCTAGACTGGATTTCAGCGATTTGTCTGTCAATCAATTTAGGTTTTTCATGCTATCATTAGTTCATCCGCGATTTAGAACCTTGAAAACTTTATACGGGGCACTTCTCTGGCTTGCGCAGTTGAAATTTCTCTTACTCCCTATTAGGGATTGAAACTTCTATGATGTCTTCACTTATTATAGGCTTTACAACCGTTGAAATTTCTCTTACTCCCTATTAGGGATTGAAACTTGGCAATATCATGCAAAAACTGGAAATCAAAAAGGTTGAAATTTCTCTTACTCCCTATTAGGGATTGAAACGAAACTTGAATCATTCCGTGGTGAATGAATCGATGCGCGTTGAAATTTCTCTTACTCCCTATTAGGGATTGAAACTTGAAAAAGGGCGATCGCTTTGAAGAGTAAGTGGAAAGGGCGTTGAAATTTCTCTTACTCCCTATTAGGGATTGAAACAACTTGCTAATAGCGATCGGGGTGGAAGTAAAAAGGTTGAAATTTCTCTTACTCCCTATTAGGGATTGAAACAATGCTTTTTCACCGTGATCAAGGTTGGCGACGCTTGTTGAAATTTCTCTTACTCCCTATTAGGGATTGAAACATCGTTTGAGGACTCTTGCTCTGAGGACTCTTGGTTGAAATTTCTCTTACTCCCTATTAGGGATTGAAACTAGATGCAGCTTCAAGCCCAATTACTGGAAAAGAGTTGAAATTTCTCTTACTCCCTATTAGGGATTGAAACTTTGTGGGTGATTAAACACCCGTAATCCCATGCTTGTTGAAATTTCTCTTACTCCCTATTAGGGATTGAAACTAATATCACTCCCCAGTACTTGAGGATGTTTCCAGTTGAAATTTCTCTTACTCCCTATTAGGGATTGAAACTCGCTGAGGGGTATGAGACGTTTAAAAAAGAACTGTTGAAATTTCTCTTACTCCCTATTAGGGATTGAAACTGGACATTTACTTTTTTAAGAAGCAATACTTATGTTGAAATTTCTCTTACTCCCTATTAGGGATTGAAACATTTTATTTTTGCTAGCAGAAGCGAAAACCAAAGGTTGAAATTTCTCTTACTCCCTATTAGGGATTGAAACACAAAAATCTGCGATCGCTTGTTTTACCTGAGCAAGGTTGAAATTTCTCTTACTCCCTATTAGGGATTGAAACCTTTAAATTCAGGAGGAATTTGCACCCCTAAATGGTTGAAATTTCTCTTACTCCCTATTAGGGATTGAAACGCGTTCTTTTTCTGCAAGTGCTAGCTTAGTACGCAGAGAAGCGGTTGAAATTTCTCTTACTCCCTATTAGGGATTGAAACGGGTTTGATCTGCTGTAACAGTTGTTGACGATAAAGTTGAAATTTCTCTTACTCCCTATTAGGGATTGAAACGTGGATGAAGAGTATGGCGCTTTAGAACTGCGCTTGCGTTGAAATTTCTCTTACTCCCTATTAGGGATTGAAACGTGCCTTCCACCAACCCCGACCCAACCGAAACCTGTTGAAATTTCTCTTACTCCCTATTAGGGATTGAAACTAGAGGGAAAACTTTTGAACTATCATAATTTGCCGTTGAAATTTCTCTTACTCCCTATTAGGGATTGAAACGCAGTAAAAGCTACTTGAATAGAAGTAGGTGCTGGTTGAAATTTCTCTTACTCCCTATTAGGGATTGAAACCTGTGCTGCGATCGCTGCTTTGAGTGCCGCGAGTTGAAATTTCTCTTACTCCCTATTAGGGATTGAAACTTTTTATCTCTCTAAGATTTGTAAATTCATCTACAGTTGAAATTTCTCTTACTCCCTATTAGGGATTGAAACTAAAAGGTTTAGGTTTATTGACACTTGCATGGTTTGTTGAAATTTCTCTTACTCCCTATTAGGGATTGAAACCATCTATCTTTGTCCACTGTGAAGAAATCTTGCTGTTGAAATTTCTCTTACTCCCTATTAGGGATTGAAACCTGATGAAATTAATTCTTTCAGATTTTTACTGTTGGTTGAAATTTCTCTTACTCCCTATTAGGGATTGAAACAGACTGTTTGGCTAGGTCACCTGGTTGAACATTTGAGTTGAAATTTCTCTTACTCCCTATTAGGGATTGAAACAAGACTAGATGAATTAAGCGAATCTTCAAAAAATGGATGAAGTTGAAATTTCTCTTACTCCCTATTAGGGATTGAAACTGAACTCCCATTTGGCGACTTGTCGGATGACGGGGTTGAAATTTCTCTTACTCCCTATTAGGGATTGAAACGGCGGCTTTAAATGCGATCGCCACCGATGCAGGGAGTTGAAATTTCTCTTACTCCCTATTAGGGATTGAAACGATAGTTGCATTAGCGCTGTAAGTCTTTCACCAGGTTGAAATTTCTCTTACTCCCTATTAGGGATTGAAACACTGGCGATCGCATCCAATCTACGGAAGTGATGAGCAGGTTGAAATTTCTCTTACTCCCTATTAGGGATTGAAACTTGTTCTATCTATTACTACAGGTCTGGGGCACCAGGTTGAAATTTCTCTTACTCCCTATTAGGGATTGAAACTGAATTATCTCCTCCCGAGACTTTGAAGAGTCCCCAGTTGAAATTTCTCTTACTCCCTATTAGGGATTGAAACTGATTCTAAATAATCATTCAGGCTATTGTATAAACGTTGAAATTTCTCTTACTCCCTATTAGGGATTGAAACGAGAATAGGAAACTTTCTAGGCTTCGAACGACTAACTGGTTGAAATTTCTCTTACTCCCTATTAGGGATTGAAACTTTATCTTCCCATTGGTAAGAATCTTGATAACATCTCTATCGTTGAAATTTCTCTTACTCCCTATTAGGGATTGAAACGAAATCATGTGTGTTACTGAGTTAGACGGCAAAGGTTGAAATTTCTCTTACTCCCTATTAGGGATTGAAACTCTGTAAAAGTCTAATCTTCTCTCAGCTTCCTCTGGTTGAAATTTCTCTTACTCCCTATTAGGGATTGAAACATGTCAAACCCTAAGCTGATATCTGACCTCATGGACTACCGTTGAAATTTCTCTTACTCCCTATTAGGGATTGAAACTAGCTCTAAGGAAAGAAGGACCCAATTCAGTTTTAGCGTTGAAATTTCTCTTACTCCCTATTAGGGATTGAAACCTTTATTTCGCCATTAACAATGCCATCTATTGAAGTTGAAATTTCTCTTACTCCCTATTAGGGATTGAAACATCGTACACACCCAATCTACAGGTTCCCGTTACCTGGTTGAAATTTCTCTTACTCCCTATTAGGGATTGAAACAACAACAAGGGAGATTTTTACAAGACTCTAGATTGTTGAAATTTCTCTTACTCCCTATTAGGGATTGAAACACTGCCGCTGTGGCACCCCCAATAGAGGTTACTGTTGAAATTTCTCTTACTCCCTATTAGGGATTGAAACAACGGACTGAACAATGAGGAAGGGGAACCTATTGGTTGAAATTTCTCTTACTCCCTATTAGGGATTGAAACGAATCGGAGGAAGAGAAGTAACTCAACAGATGGTGAGGTTGAAATTTCTCTTACTCCCTATTAGGGATTGAAACTTGCATTTCAAGCGCTTTAGCTTGCCGTTCTAAGGTTGAAATTTCTCTTACTCCCTATTAGGGATTGAAACATTTGATGGTGTTGCTTGCTTAAATGGTTGAATAGTTGAAATTTCTCTTACTCCCTATTAGGGATTGAAACTTATCGGGGCTACTGCCCTTAGTCAAACTGTCTGGTTGAAATTTCTCTTACTCCCTATTAGGGATTGAAACTTCGTTAGCAAAAACTGACAGCCAGTTGCCAATAGTTGAAATTTCTCTTACTCCCTATTAGGGATTGAAACCACCATGTGGCAAGATAACGCATTCAGAATGAATTGTTGAAATTTCTCTTACTCCCTATTAGGGATTGAAACATATGAGGCTCCTAGAAATCTTCACAACCATACCACAGTTGAAATTTCTCTTACTCCCTATTAGGGATTGAAACTTATAAGAGAATCGCTATCAAAGTTGACTTGTGCGTTGAAATTTCTCTTACTCCCTATTAGGGATTGAAACGCACAAAGGTTTTCTAAGGCGATCGCCACAGAAGTTGTTGAAATTTCTCTTACTCCCTATTAGGGATTGAAACATTTTACGGATTTACGGCGAGTTCATTATTCTCCAACGTTGAAATTTCTCTTACTCCCTATTAGGGATTGAAACTACTCGCCAGGGATTAAAAAACCTCTAGAAACGTAGGGTGTCTTATGCCGAAAGAATTGCGCACCTCGAATTGTAAGGTGCGTTACGCTAAAGCGATAACACACCCTACAATTTAGATATGGCAGTCCTAAATCATTCATGAGAAATCAGAAGCCCGGTTTCTTGGGATAAGCGATTTTTACAAATGAAATAGGAGTGCTGTAGTTGGAAATGTTCTTGCCCACTTACTTCTTATTAGGGATAAAAACCCCCAAAGTCATAAAATATTCCTGACTTTATAATGCGAAAAAATATAGTTTTATAAAAAAGCTATACCTAATTATGAAAGGAAGAAATTCAATTTTCTCTCAAAAGATTCTCAACAAAGCTATATTATTTGTTTCTTTAACAATAAGGTAAATCCTTATCGTGTCATGATTTGAAACATTTTTTACATTATTCCGTTTTAAACTGAAATTTATCTAAGTTGATAAAAAAATATTTTATGGTTCAAGATAACCGCGCTACGGTGCGAAAGGTTTTAATTATTACCTTACTGCTTAACATCTTTGTCATGGTGCTAAAAGCTGTCGTGGGAAACTTGACTGGTTCTCTGAGTTTGATAGCTGATGCTTTACACAGTGTCACTGATAGCGCCAATAATATATTAGGATTGATTGCCAGTCGCTTTTCTTCACCAAGACCAGATCGTGAACACCCATACGGACATCTAAAATTTGAAGCAGTAGGGGCTTTGGGAATTTCTGCTTTTTTAGGTATAGCTTGTTTTGAAATTCTCCAGGGAGCTATTGAACGAATTATTAATGGTGGTAAACCTGTGACAATATCACCACCAGAGTTATGTTTACTACTGATTGTCTTGGGCGTCAATATTTTTGTTGCGTTTTACGAACGTGGTGTTGGACAACGGGTAAGAAGCCCGATTTTGATTGCTGACGCCAAGCATACTATGAGCGATATCTGGGTGACAATTTCTGTGATTGCTGGTTTGATTGGTGTGTGGTTGGGTTTTCAGTGGCTAGATTTGGCTTTGGCTTTTCCGGTGGCTTTGTTAGTCTTTTGGAGTGGTTGGACAGTTTTGAAAGAAAATTTACCTTGGCTTGTTGATCAGATGGCGATCGCCCCAGAAGTCATTCATGCGATCGCCCTTGGTGTTCCTGGTGTCGTTAACTGTCATGATATTGCTTCTCGCGGTGTTCTGGGGCGTCAAGTCTTCATCGAAATGCATTTGATAGTAGATGCACCTGATGTAGAAACTGCCCACCGTATGACTGAGGAAGTAGAAAAGCGACTACAGGAACGCTTTAGCCCTGTGCGAATTGTGATTCACGTCGAACCACCTACCTACCAGTCCAATCATATTTCTTTCTAGCCCCGAGTCAGTGAACAGTGAACAGTTCTGCGTGCTTCATTCACATTAGGGAAACTGATAACTGATAACTGTTGACTCGAAGCAACCAAATTTACCACTGGTGCAAAAAACAAATAAGGTGGACAATCTGCCCACCCTACTTTTGAAATTACTCCCATTCAATAGTTCCAGGTGGCTTGGAAGTGATATCATAAACCACTCGGTTAACACCTTTGACTTCATTCACAATCCGGTTGGAAATAACCTCCAGTACGTCGTATGGTACACGTGCCCAGTCAGCAGTCATACCATCTTCACTTGTGACAATTCGCAAAACGATAGGGTATGCATAAGTACGCTGGTCGCCCATAACACCAACACTGCGAACTGGCAGTAATACGGCAAATGCTTGCCAGTAGTCATGGTACAAGCCGCGTTGGTTAATTTCTTGACGTACAATCAAGTCGGCATCGCGTAAAATATTTAACCTCTCTGCGGTAATTTCACCTATAATGCGAATCGCTAAACCAGGTCCGGGGAAAGGATGCCGTTGCACAATTTCTTCTGGTAAGCCAATGGCACGCCCTACTTTGCGGACTTCATCTTTGAACAATTTCCGCAAGGGTTCCACCAGTTTAAATCGGAGGTCTTTGGGCAATCCACCAACGTTGTGATGGCTTTTGATTTTTACTGCAACCCGTTCCCCAGTTTGTGGATCAACGTTGGTATCAGCCGATTCAATCACGTCTGGGTAAAGTGTGCCTTGAGCTAAATAATCAAAAGGTCCAAGGCGTTTAGATGCTTCCTCAAAAGTACTGATAAATTCGTGTCCAATAATACGACGTTTTTCTTCAGGATCAGTGATGCCAGACAGCGCAGAAATGAAACACTCCCTAGCGTTGACATACTCTACAGGAATGTGAAACTGTTCTTGGAACAGTTTGAGCAATCGCTCTGGCTCATATTTTCGCATAAATCCTTGGTCAATAAAGACACAAGTTAACTGGTCGCCAATTGCTTTGTGCAACAAGAATGCTAAGGTTGAAGAATCGACTCCTCCAGAAAGCGCCAACAACACGCGTTTATCACCGACTCTGGCGCGAATTTCTCGAATTGCTTCTTCGACAAAAGCAGCAGTTGTCCAAGTCGGTTCACACTCGCAGATATGGTATACAAAGTTACGAATTAAAGCTATACCACCGAGAGAATGTACGACCTCTGGATGAAATTGGACGCCGTAGAGTTTCTTGCTGTGATTAGCAATAGCTGCACAAGGAGTATTTTCTGTGTGTGCTAGCAATTCAAATCCTTCTGGCATATGAGTCACCGAGTCTGCGTGACTCATCCACATCGTGGTCCCATCTTCAACATTGGTGAATAAGTCTGTGGGATCATCTATGTAAAGTGAGGCTTTACCATACTCACCTCTGTCAGCCTTTGCCACTTCTCCGCCTAGTTGTTGCACCATCAGCTGCATACCGTAGCACACACCTAAAATCGGAACTCTCATATTCCAGATTTCTGGATCACACCGGGGAGCACCATTGTCATAAACTGACTTGGGACCTCCAGAAAGGATAATCCCTTTGGGATTGAGTTGACGTAATTGTTCAGCTGTGGTGCGATAGGAAAGGACTTCGGAATAGACTTGAGTTTCACGAATTCGGCGGGCGATCAGTTCAGAATACTGAGAGCCGAAATCGAGAATGACAATCATTTGGCGATTGAGCTGCCCTAAAAATTCAACTTTTTGAGGCGCTTGTTCTGTTGGTAGAGTCACCGCAGTATTCATAACAGGGAAGATGTGAGTGTAGTTAAAAATGGTCGCTCATCGAAAATTTGGGTCCCAAACCCCGTCCTAGAAGGACGGCTTTATATTTTGGACGCCATTACCGCCTTGGGGTTACTCAATGCCGTG
>NZ_QMEA01000111.1 GCF_012912105.1 Brasilonema sp. UFV-L1 | reverse complement strand
GACAGACCCCACTCCGTGGGGACCCCTAGCCCCCCATCTTCTTGGAAGGCGGGAACAAAAGCTAAATCGTTAATTTCGGCGTGAACTGAATTATCCCGTCCACCAGTAATCGCAATATTAAATTTGCGTGGGAGATTGCTAAACTCGGAATTGCCTTCACCTCGGTTGGTGACCATGTCTTGAATTTGTTGCACCAACTCCCGTGTGTCAAACAGCTCATCCGCATCTAACCCAGCGACTGGATCACCTGTAATATTGCGGACGTTATCCATCCCTGACTGCACACTCGTTAAGTCAACTGCACGAAATTTATCAAAAATTTCTGGTAAATCTTCAATCCGGATGCCTCGCAGTTGAATATTTTGTCTGGTGGTAATGTCAGCACTGCCCTCATCACCGTAACGCTGCAACACTTCAGCTAGCACGCGCATTTGCTCGCAATTGAGAATACCATTAGGTATCCGCATCCGCATCATAAACTTGCCTGGAGTGACTGGGCGAAAGAAGACACCCACCCACTTCAGCCGATGATCACGATCAGTCTCATCCATCGCCTCCCAGCCAACAGAGGCAAATTTTTCTATTTCTGCCTTAACAGCAAGACCATCTTTTTCTGCTTTGAATTTCTCAAACTTATTTGAGCTGCTTGTAGTAGTAGTTGCTAAGTTTGTCATGAGTTCAACTCAATTGCAAAGTGCTAATCACAGAAAACTTCTGGAGGGAGTTGCGGGGGCAGCAACTTTTTACCTCATAACATTTTGTTTTTATAAACTTATGAGGTCTATAAGAAGTAAAAAAAATTCTATTTTTTGGTGTTTACATACTTGCTAAAAATAATCTGTCTAGTGCATTGTTGGGATGCAAATTGTGTGGTTGTTCATCCTTACCTTAAGGTGATAAAAGTATTGAAATCGTATATTTTGTTACGAAATTTCATATATGTTGATAAAAATGCATCAAATTGATACATTTTTTGCATAAAAATAAGCACTAAGGACAGGGTTGGGTGAGGCACTTACAAGAAAAAAAAATGCAAGGGCGCAAGTCCTGCGCCCTATGCCTGCGGCACGGCTTTGCCTATCGGGCGCTTGACGACCTCCACACGCGTGCCTTGTACACGCACTTGTCCCCGAAAAAGTTGAGCCAGTACTTGATGAGGGTCTCCCTCCGTAGGTATCTGGCGTTGGGCAGCCCCAGAACAATTCGCTCATTCGCTGCCTACGGCACGCTACGCTAACATTCAAAGTTCAAAAAAAAGAGTCCCAAGTGAATTACTTCTTAATTTTGAATTTATAATGAGCGAATTTAAGCCCGAAGGGCGCGTAGGGCTGCCCAACTTTTTTACGTGTTAGACCCCGTAACCAACGCGCTTATTGTTAGCGCAGCGTTGCCGTACTGCTTAAGCAGAGGCGTAAGCCATAGGCATTCTTGTTGGGCATTTTTTTATTTGGATCTCCCTGAAACCACGATAAAACAGGACTTCCTTCACTCACGTGTACTCATGAAGCGCCTTTCATCATATCTACGGAAACGGCGAACCCTTTACACCCGCTGTATTTCTTCAGAGTCACCCAACGATCCGACTTTTGCGACTTTATGATCCGACTTTCCCGACTGACGCGGGTGGGGGAGAGATAAGGATGCACTCAAGTTAGAAAAGCGTGAACCGTTTGTAAAATCAATTTGGGCCTATTTAGAAATTTGCAAATTGTGAATAACATCACCCAGCTTTTAGTACAAGCGCAAGTAGCATACAATGCGTCTGACTGGTCATCATTGATTCAATGCTTACAACAGTTGACTCAACAAGAAGACTCAGAACATCCAGAGATACTGAAAAATCAAGAGTATCTCCTGAAATTAGCAATCTCAGTTCTAGAAAATGGAGATTTTCAGCAACGTTGGGAAATTGCTAACGTATTTATCTACTTGGGGACGATTGCCATCCCCCCATTGATAGATATACTAAAAGATGAAGAGGCAGAGGAAGAACTACGCACTTACGCAGTACGTATTCTGGGGGATTTCAAAAATCAAAATGTCATTGCACCTTTGATGGAATTGCTGAAAACCAATGAAAGTGACGAACTCAAGCAGACAGCAGCCACTGCGCTTGGACAAATGGGTTCTGTTAGTATTACCAGCCTGACAGAACTTTTAGCCGAGGAACAAACACGTCTGTTGGGAACTCAAATGCTTTCTTACATTCGGCAAAAAGAAACCATCGCACCTTTATTAAGCGTCGTGCAAGATTCACAAATTGCTGTGCGTGCTGTGGCCATTGAAGCACTCAGTAGCTTTCACGATCACCGTGTACCACCAGTGCTTCTGGTGGCTTTGAGTGATGTCGCAGCCCCAGTCAGGCGAGAAGCAGTTGTTGGTTTGGGTTTTCGCCCTGACTTATGTGAAGCACTAGATTTGGTGGCAAAATTACAACCGAGGCTTTATGACATTGATCAAGATGTTTGTTGTGCTGCAGTCGCTGCCGTTTCTAGAATGGGTAGTGAAGCAGCAGCACAAGAATTATTTCAGGTTTTGGTGTCACCTAATGTACCAATTCGGTTGCAACTCGAAGCTATCCGCGCTTTAACTTGGGTAGGAACATTATCGGGTTTGGAGTATCTGCAACAAGCACTTCATCAATTGCAGTTCCCCACAGTCTGGCAGGAAATTGTGACTGTTTTAGGGCGAGTCAATGATACGACTTTAACTGACAAGGCAGTAGAAATCTTACTAGAAATGTTGTCACAAAATCATCCAGGAGTTGAAATTGCTAGTATTAAAAGTGCGATCGCTTTGTCTTTAGGACAATTAGGGAAAAAACAGGCAGTACATGTATTAACCCAGATGTTGGCAGATGACGATCCTCAAGTCAGACTACATGCAAACGCTGCACTGAAGAAGTTAGATTCTGAAAGGAAGTAGGTCAATCGGATTTTTACAATCGAGTTTTTGAAAAAAATCTATTGATAAACAAGGGCTTTTTCTGTACAGACACCTCGCAACGGTTTATCCCAAGTATCAATTGGTATCTCAGGTAAATAGGCAAATTCAAATACAATACCTATAGTTGGCTTGTTTATCCATTCTGGAGAACTCAGCATCCGATCATAATATCCTCCGCCATAACCCAAACGATATCCTTGAGAGTCGCAAGCTACACAAGGAACAAGAATTAAATCAACTTCCGCAGAAGATATAATTGGTGCTTGAGAATCAGGTTCGCTGATGCCATATGCACCGGTTATTACGGTGTCTTGATATGTCCAAATATGCCAAGAAAGGGATTTACCAACGCAGCGAGGAAAACCCCAACGGTGAGAAGTATTAAATAAGGGACTAAGATCTGGTTCTTGGCGGAAGCTGAAATAAGCGAGTGTTGTTTTTGCTTGGTTAAATTCAGGAGAGTTTAAAAGGTTTTGGCAAATGCGATCGCTCTTTTGCTTCCATTCGTGAACCGGCATTAATTGACGTGTTTTGATAAGCAATTTACGTAATTCTGTTTTTCTCATTTAAAAACCTACCACAACATCCAGTGCTGCATGATTTTAACTACGAGTATTCCTTGTTTTCATATTCAAATTTTTTCTACATCCAATTTTTTTTGTCAACCTAAATATACTTGATTTTTGGAGAAAAAATGTAATTTTTTTACTAAACTTATTTCTGACGATAACAGAGAATAAAATTTTGTAGTATACCTAGATATAGGAAGAGAAATACAGTTGGTTCGCTCATTTAAAAAACTTTGTAAGTCATGAAGCTGCTGCAGAGCTTATGCAGCTTATAAACTCTAAAGTTTTTGTGGACAAGTACTTCTCTGGCTAACAATTGACAGAATAGTAGAGTCAACTGTTCTATATCAATCTATATTCTCAGAGGATGTTTTAAAAGGGTTGTTCCATATCATCTTGTTCGCTTAGCATGCGCCAAGAGTGCATATGCAGTGTGTTCCCTTAGGACGAGCGCGGAGTCAAACAGAGTAAAACATCTGGTGTATGTGCCCGAAACCCCAGATTTTATGCCCTGCAGGCATGGTTTGCTAACGTTACGCGCTCGTCCCAAGCGGACACGCGCAAGGGACGCTTCACTTCATTCTGACAAATTTATACTTTTATGAAGTTTCAAACATCCTCTAAGTAGATCTATAGTTAGATATAGAATTGTTGTATAAACATCTGTAGAATAACGAAATTGGTTGCGAGTAACCGGGTGTGCAAATATCTTTTGGAAAGAAAAAGTATTCTTTCTTTTGTACGATTTTTAGTGTTGAAAAAATATTAGTTGTTTAACTGACACCGCGTTATATGGCGTGTGATTAGCTAGCGTAGTTATCAGGTGTATCCTAGGTAGTTATCTTAGGAATCACAGAAAATGAAATTAATGCTGGTATGCTCTTCTGGAGGTCATTTTTCTACTATAGACATCTCCGAAATATAAACAGACTCAGGTAAAATAAGAATCAACAATCTTTGACAATGATAAAAATATGAGTTCTATATCTGCGTACCTTGAACAAAATCATCAGAATACACAGCGATTAGTGGGTCTAAAATATGAGCAACTAGAGCAATTAATCAAGCAAGCGCTCGCATTACACAATGAACGTCTTGCGGACATGGAAGCGCGAAAAGTTAGAATCATAAATAAAGGCGGTGGTCGGAGAGTAAAACTATCCATCGAAGAACAAATACTTCTAACTTTGATATACCTGCGGCATTTGACGCACTTGTCCCCTCCAAAATTAGCCAGCCCTATTTCTGGTTTCACTGTGTTGCCAACGAGTTATTAATGTTAGAGGGCGTCGCGGGGTTCTTTCTGGGAAGTTAGCCAGCCTTTCTGGTTTCACTGCTTTCAAGTCGGGTACTCGTGATGTAAATAAGGCTGGCTAACATATGCGCCCAAATGCGTCGCTAATTTTGGTACGTGGCGCGACCCCGTGACTACATTCCAATTATTAGGTATTCAGTTTGGAGTAAGTGAAACGACTGCAAATGATACATTTAATTACTGGTTTCCAGTCCTGAGAGACTTGTTACCATCCAGTTTACTTGAACAGGTAAAAAAAACGCCAGTGACTACGAAATTGTTAAAGAACTGTTAACAGAGTTTGAGTTAATAGTAGATAGCTGTGAGCAGCCTAGAGAAAGACCGGAAGAGTATGAGGAGCAAAAAAAATATTACTCTGGTGAGCAGTGCGGTGGACGGGTTCCACAGGCTACAGCAACTGCGAACCCGAAGGGTAAAAAGAAAAATCACACATTAAAAAAGAATTCAGGAGCGGAGCCGGAGCGGCTCCGCCTCCGGTCAGAATTCAGGAGCGGAGCCGGAGCCGCTCCGCCTCCGGTCAGAATCAATTGGATGGGGATTTAAACCCCAACCAATTGTAGACACCGTGTAGACGGTGGGGATGCGCGACCCCATACTCATCCGCCAGTCTAAAGAATTCATTCTGAATTCTGGCTCCTGACACCTTCGTTCTTCTGTTAAAAAATCAGTTAATTGTTTTACCCGATGGAGGGAATCCGTTCTACGGGCATTGATGGCAAAGAACAAGCCGCGATAACCTTATGAGAGCAGGCAAGCAGTTTGTAAACGCAGCAGCTACATTATTTTTATTCCTGTCAGAAATAAGCTAATCGACATTGAAGTTGCATCATCGAATTAGTCTGGCATTCATACAAAGAATACATTGCTCAGCGCCTATTTCAATCAGTAGATCATTTGAAGTATCTACTAAATAGACTGTGAAATCAGAGGGAATTAGTGATTCCGTGGCAGCGGAAAATAAAAACAAAGGAAATAATCATCATATTGCAACTTCAATGTACATCAGCTTCCCAAAATAATTTGTTTAACTGAGAAATTTTGTTGCTAGTTTTAGAAAATTTGTGGCTGTCCCATCATATTCGACAGTAAAATTTTCCCAGCAACTAAATACACATTTAAAATGTGTTTTGCTGATATTATACTGCCTAATTCAAATGTATGAATCCTATTGGTTTTTTAGTATCTTTAAAGGAGAAATACCCTGACGGGGCGACAAAATAGCTTGAGAAGCTTATTTGGTAAACAGTACAGCGATTTATGGTAAGAAAAGATAGGTCGTCCAATGTCAATAAGACCTATCTAATGATAATGTTGCCTGTATTCTACCAAACACACCTGAAAAGTCAATTTAATCTTGCCGAATACATCTTTCTCAAAATTTTGATTACGGTGCTGCAATCGATTAAAAAAGTTAGTTTGGAGGCTTTAGCTACTGCCCTACCAATTCCAATTAAATTTGAAAGTAGAAGAAAGAAAATACAAAGATTTTTGTCATTGCCGAATTTAACAATTGAAAAAATTTGGTTCCCCATTGTTATCGCATGGTTAGAAACGTATTTTACACGTAGCAAGATAGTTTATGTAGTGATTGACAGAACGAATTGGTCTTGTATAAATCTATTCATGATTAGTGTTGTTTGGGAGCAAAGAACGTTTCCAATATACTTTGAATTATTACCCAAGCTAGGCAGTAGCAATATCAATGAACAGAAAGCAGCCCTGTCTCAAGTATTTCCGATTTTTAAAAATTATAAAGTTTGCGTATTAGGAGACCGTGAATTTTGCTCAGTGAAATTGGGAAACTGGCTCAGAGACCAGAATGTATATTTCTGCTTGCGTCTCAAAAAAAATGAATTCATTGAAATTGAAAAGGAAATTTGGTGACGCATTGGGACAAAAAAATAAGCCAAGCCCTAATAACCCCACGATAAATCGAGGAGCTTCCAGATCAACGCAAGAGGGCTTGGCTTATTTTTCCAGTTATTCCCCCGGTTAGAATTAAAAAATTTAGGTTTATCGCCAGGAACCTCTTTCTTTTTAAAAGGGGTCAAGGTCACGAAAACCAAAGGTTTCGTCAATTTTAATATCGCTTGTAAATGGAAACGTAAAATTCTGGGAGTCGCGCCGGAAGAGGGATAATTTCTCCTCACGAACCTAGAAACTTTAGAGTTAGCGATCGCTAGCTATAAAAGAAGATTTGATATTGTTCGCGTAGCGTGCCCGAAGGGCATAGAAATGTTTCGTGATTTTAAGAGTGGTGGTTATAATTTAGAAGGAACTGGTGTGTCTGGTGAGCGGTTTCTTGCTCTTATTTTACTAATAGCGATCGCCTATACTTCTGCCACTTTATATGGACAGAAAATTAAACGTATGGGTCTACAGAAATATGTCGGTCGCGTCAAAGAATATGGACGCATTGAAAGACGGCATAGCAGTTTTTACATTGGATTATATGGCTATACTTGGGTCAATTTTATGGAAAGTTGAGCCAGTCGCGTGGGCGGGTTTCCCGACTTGAGCGAACTGGCGTGCCAGGAGTTAGTCAGAGACTTATTGAAATTAAGTCCTAATAAGCGAAGATATTATCAACAGGGACATAGGGCGATGAAGCTTATTCTGTCTACATCATAGCCGTTTTTGTCGCCCCTTCAGAGAAATACCACCTTTTGACTACGTAATGTTTTCTTGCATTTTGAGTATTTTTGTTATGGTTGTATGCTTTGCATCTATTGAATAAAAGCAATTTCCTTCATTCTTCAGCAGGTTAGTTTTAACTTTATCAAAGTATAGTCTAGGTATTTTTTGTATAAATGGAGTTATCTATCAGATACTTATTTCAATCGGTATCCGCTTGTTCAGTGAAACTACATTTAGCCTTCCTGAAATTCTCATTCTGAAACTTATAGTTTGGATCTTACTGCTGAGCACGTCTCTGGGTTTATCTATGTTGCTGGATCGTATAGGACTTCGCTCAGTTGTTCGCTAACAGATGTAAGTAGGGCATATGCCCTACCTACAAAAACTATGCGGCGTGTTGACGCCACCACTCAATCGTATTCTTCAACCCTTGCTTGAAGTCTACTTGAGCTGTGAAACCAAAGGCTTTCTTGGCTCGTTCAGTATCCAAACAGCGGCGTGGTTGACCGTTGGGTTTGTCAGTTTCCCAAACAATTTCACCGTCGAACTCCATCAATTCACAGATGAGATTGATTAAGTCACGGATGGAGATTTCATAACCTGTTCCCAAGTTCACAGGTTCAGACTCGTTGTACAATTGAGTTCCTATCACAATACCCCGCGCTGCGTCTTGTGAATACAGAAACTCGCGCGTCGGACTACCATCACCCCAAACTGGGATTTTCTTTTCTCCCTTTATCTGTGCTTCATGCACTTTGCGAATCAGGGCTGGGATGACATGAGAACTTCTGGGATCAAAGTTATCTTCTGGTCCGTACAGATTGACAGGTAGCAGGTAAATGCCATTAAAGTTGTATTGCTGGCGGTAAGCTTGCAGTTGGACGAGAAGAGCTTTTTTTGCTATTCCGTAGGGGGCGTTGGTTTCTTCTGGGTAGCCATTCCACAGGTCATCTTCTTTAAATGGAACTGGGGTGAATTTGGGATAGGCGCAAATTGTACCAACGCAGACAAATTTTTCTACCCCAGCTTGATATGATGTGTGAATCAACTGAGTTCCCATCATCAAGTTGTCGTAGAACAACTCAGCAGGTTTCTCGCGGTTGAGACCGATACCACCGACGTGGGCTGCTAAATGGATAACAATGTCTTGTTGATCTACTGCACGTTGACAATTTTCCAGTGTACGTAAATCCCATTCACGCGATCGCGGTACTGTAATTTTATTCTGAGCAGCTCCTGCCTGACATAGCTGGTCTATCACTTGACGCCCCAAAAAACCAGCTCCACCAGTTACGAGAATCCTTTTATCCTTGAGTTCTAAGGCATTCATATTTTTTTCCTCGTCGGTGTACATCACAAATGGAGCGCACCCAATTCTTGCCGAATCATAGCATTATCTTTGAGGACTTTTTTGACTTTACCATTTGGGGAAGTCAGTCCCAATGCTTGAAGGTCAGCTTCTACCATGATGGCGACTAGTTGCTCAAATGTTACTGATGGCTTCCAACCCAACTTTTGCTGTGCTTTGGTAGAATCACCAATTAACAGCTCTACCTCTGCTGGACGGAGATAGCGCTCGTCAAACTCCACATACTCTTCCCAATTAAGGTTGACATAACCAAACGCTAGTTCGAGAAACTCTCGTACTGTATGAGTTTCACCTGTAGCAATGACGTAATCATCAGGCGCAGTCTGCTGAAGCATCAACCACATTGCTTTGACGTAATCCTTTGCATAGCCCCAGTCTCGCTTGGCATCAAGATTACCCATGTAAAGTTTTTTCTGTTTGCCAGCAACGATTCTGGCAACTGCCATAGTAATCTTGCGAGTGACAAATGTTTCACCTCGTCTCGGTGATTCATGGTTAAAAAGTATTCCATTACAGGCAAACATTCCGTAAGATTCACGGTAATTTACTGTTTGCCAATGAGCGTAAACCTTCGCACAAGCATAAGGGCTACGGGGGTAAAACGGTGTGGTTTCTTTCTGTGGGATGTCTTGTACTAAACCAAACATTTCTGAAGAACCTGCTTGGTAGAACCGCACTTGGATACCTGTGCGATGCTGGTAGTCACGAATTGCTTCTAACAAACGCAGCGTTCCCATCCCTACTGAATCAACTGTGTATTCAGGAGAATCAAAGCTTACCCGTACATGGGATTGAGCACCCAGATTGTAAATTTCTACTGGTTGGACTTCCTCTAGAATGCGGCGCAACGTAGTACCATCCGTCAAGTCGCCATAGTGTAGAAATAACCGTACTCCCTCTTTGTGAGGATCTTCGTAAATATGATCTATGCGATCAGTGTTGAAGGTAGATGTCCGGCGTATTATACCATGAACTTCATATTCTTGTCTTAGTAAGAACTCACTCAGATATGAACCATCTTGACCGGTAATACCAGTAATTAACGCTCGCTTCTTTTGCGTCATGCTTTATTATCCCTTGTCGTTACTGAATAAATGAACACTACAGGCAACCTGGTACAACCTAGGAAGTATGTGCCTAATTTCCCAACGGGAAATCCACAAATCATACTTGCAGCTCAACTGATTGATACGTGTAAATCTGCCACTCTGTTAGTTTACAAGAAAAATTTTTACCCTATCTAGATTGTTCTAGCTTACTTTGTAATTTTTTCTTTTGTCATTTCTTTGTTCTTTATTAAAACTTTATACACATTGGACTTATTTTAAAATTCTCTTAAAAATGGAGATAATTCACCTGAAATAGCTATTGAACTATGATCACTCAAACATGCAAAATTCGCTGCCTACGGCAGCGAATTTTGAATAAAACGAAGGAGTGCTCCTCAAGTCAGTCATCAAGTTGTTAACTGGCTACAATTTATCATTAAAAATTCGTAATTCATAATGACGACTTCAATTACGAATTACGAATTATATCAATCATGAGTTCACAGTCGCGAATTGAATTTGCAATAGCAAAACGACTAGAATTCTCTTTACCATTAGCTGTCAATTTTAACAGTTATCAGTTATCAGTTATCAGTTACCAGTTAATATCGTTTGCTTAGTGGAGTCAGTGCGCTCTTGCAAAGGAAGCCGGAGCAACTGACAACTCTTGGCAGCACTGGTCTGGCTGTGTACTGTTCATTGATTGAAACTTTTCTTGTTGAATTGTTTAGTATGCTCCATTATTTTTGGGCATAATAACAACGCCAATGGTTTTAAAAATTATCCACAAATCTAACCAAAAGTTTCTGAATTTTGCGTAATGCAAGTCTATTTGAACCCGTCGAGGATAAGGAATATCATTACGTCCAGAGACTTGCCACAAACCAGTAATTCCTGGTTGGATAGTTAAAATCTGATCTATGTGACAACCATACTTAGGTAACTCCTCTGCTACTAGAGGTCTTGGACCGACGACACTCATGTCTCCTTTTAAAACATTCCAGAATTGAGGAAATTCATCCAAGCTAGTAATTCGCAAAAAACGACCTATTTTTGTAATTCGCGGGTCATGCTTGAGTTTAAAATTTGCCTCAAATTCTTGCCGCATATGAGGAGATCTTTCCATCAATTGCACGAGAACTTCGTCGGCATTGGTTACCATTGTTCGGAATTTAATACAATTAAAAGGCTTGAAATTTTTCCCAACCCGTTCCTGTACATAAAAAATTGGACCTTCTGAGCTTAAAGCAATCAGCAAGACCAAAATTAAGTACAAAGGCGAGAACAGAATTAGCACTGATAGCGAAAAGAAAATATCGAACAGTCGCTTGGTAAACTCTCCGTTTAAAACCCGAAAAGACAGACCTTTGGTTTGAACTCTAGGTGTCTTTTTCTGTTGATCGCGTTTGAAGAAAAGCCGTGTTCGTCTGTATGTTGCTGAGGAATTTGTCTCGGCAACACTTGCTCGTTTCCAGGGCAATAGGGCAGCCACATTCATTGCAGTTGAGCGTAAAGACGCTCTCTGGGGTTTTGCAGAGCGTAGCGCCTTAAAGGGCGATTTCCCGCTCAAAGGCAACCTCACTGCAGTTCGTTGTGTCCGTCCTTCAGACGGGGTGACGCTGCTGGAAAAACAGCGCCCAGTACCGGGCTTACTACGCGATCGCTTCCCGGAGAGGAGTGAGCTCTGGGCAGTCATCATACTCCTTAACAATCCACACCACACATAGTCCCAATCTTAAAGCTAAAAGGAGGTGCTTCTGGGGGCAAATTTCCAAAAGCTTGTAAAACAAAACCATCAATCAGGTGATGGTCTTTCTTGTATACACTTATTTAGAAAGTCAAGGTAGCGCTGTGCAAACATTTGCTGGGAAAATTGAGCAGTATGCACTTGTGCGTACTCAGGATGAAATTTTTCTTGATAAGTTTCAAAATTTTTGATTGCGTCTACCAATGCCTCCTCTGTTTGCTTTTTGAAAAAGATACCTGTTCCTTGCTCGCCATGTTCACGAAGATCCCGCACAGTTTCCAAGGCACCGCCTGCACCGTACGCGATGACAGGAGTGCCGCAAGCCTGCGCTTCTACTAAAGCAATGCCAAAATCTTCACGAGCTGCGTAGACGAAACCTTTGGCATTAGCCATATATTTTTTTACCACATCATCGGGTTGCCACCCGAGTATTTGTACGTTCGATTTTGCTATCCTCCGAATGTTTTTCATCTCTGGTCCTGTTCCAATTACGACTAAAGGTAGTTGCAATTTATTAAAAGCCCTGACTATCAAAGATACTTGTTTGTAACTGACTAGCCGGGAAACGGTTAGATAAAAATCTTCTTTTTGAGCCAAGAAAGAAAGATTCTCGACATTAACTGGCGGGTAAATGACTGTGGCTTCTCTTCGATAGCAACGCCAAATACGACGAGCAGTATGTTTTGAGTTAGCAATAAAGTAATCAATACGATTGGCTGTCAATACATCCCACTGACGTAGACGATGCAGTAAATACCGCGCCATCCACCCGGCTAAACCACTTTCCAACTTGCTTTCTTGAAGATAATCAAAAGTCAAGTCCCAAGCGTAGCGCATGGGGGTATGACAGTAGCAAATGTGTAACTGTTCCGGAGTCGTTAAAACTCCTTTGGCAACAGCGTGGGATGAAGACAAAATCACGTCATACGCCCGTAAATCTAACTGTTCGATTGCTAACGGCAACAAAGGTAAATATTTTTGTACGCCATTACGGGCAAAAGGAAAGTGCTGAAGAAACGTTGTGCCAATATTGCGCTGGTATAAGTAACTTTCTGGGTTACTGGATTCAAAATCGATGAGGGCGTACAAATCGGCATTAACGTGGTTGAGAATTTCTCGCACAACGAGTTCTGAACCACCAGTGGCTTTGGGTGTCAGCCATTCATGAACAAGGGCACATTTCAAAGGCACAGCTAACTGTAGTTGGTAGAGAACACGCAATGGGGGAGGAGTTAGAGGTAGGTTAACTGAAACTTTCCTGTTGAATGAATGGGAAACGCCCCACTCTTGCTAAAGACGTAATCCTTTTTTAGGAGGTTCCTGCAGAATACCGCAAACTGATAACCTCAAGATGGAGACAGAATACTAGGTATTAGGTCCTAGGTACCAGGAATTTTCAATTCACCAGCCCTAGTCGCCAGTCCCTAGTTTCTTGATCAGATAATCTAAAATCGGGATAAGTCATGCGAATTCTAATTATGGGTGGTACGCGGTTCATTGGTATCTACCTAACCAAACTATTGATAGAACAAGGACATTCAGTCGTACTGTTTAATCGTGGCAATCGTCCTGCACCCGTCGAGGGGGTAGGACAAATTGTAGGCGATCGCACTGATGCTACCCAGTTAAAAGAAAAATTATTCAAAGAAAATTTTGATGCCATTTTTGACAATAACGGACGTGAACTTACTGATACTCAACCATTAGCAGAAATTTTTCAAGACCGTGTAGAACATTTTGTGTACATGAGTTCTGCTGGGGTGTATCTCAAATCAGACCAAATGCCTCATGTAGAAGGGGATACTATCGATCCCAAAAGTCGCCACTTAGGTAAGCATGAAACGGAAGTTTACTTAACGCAACAGGGATTACCCTTTACTTCCATTCGTCCCACTTACATTTACGGTCCTTTGAACTATAACGATTTAGAAGCTTGGTTTTTTGACAGGATTTTGCGTAACCGTCCCATTCCTATCCCTGGCAACGGCTTACACATAACCCAATTCGGTCATGTCAAAGATTTAGCAACAGCAATGTGCAAAGTTTTAGGAAATCCTACAGCCCGCAGACAAGTGTACAATGTTTCAGGCGATCGCTTCGTCACTTTTGATGGTTTAGCCCGCGCCTGCGCTGTTGCTGCTGGCAAATCTCCCGATGAAATAAAAATCGTGCATTACGAACCGAAAAAATTTGATTTTGGCAAGCGCAAAGCTTTTCCTTTACGGGTGCAGCATTTCTTTGCTTCAGTGAGTAAAGCGAAAGCAGAATTAAACTGGCAGCCTGAGTATGATTTGATTTCTGGGCTCAAAGACTCCTTAGAGAATGATTATCTGGCATCTGGGCGAGATCAAGCAGAAGTTGATTTTTCGATGGATGAAGAGATTTTGCAGTCTCTTTAGACTGTTTGTCAAAGCAAAATAGGTGGGTGTATTGCCCACCATACCCTTTGTATGAGTTATCTCATCTCAATTTCCGGGCATTTCCGGGCGATAGCTAGCCCCTTAGGGGGCCTGCGCTAACGCTTGCCTTACGAGCGCAAAGCGCACGCTACGCGCTTCGGCAGATCGTACCCGTTGGGCAAACTCAAGATAAAGGTTACGCTTGTTGCAAATTATTGTATCAACAATCATATTTTGATACCTGAAAGAGATCTACCAGCAATGCTAGAAAATCAGAAATGCTACACTTGTACTTATGTCCTGAATCAAGATTTGTATACTAAACAACCCAAAAGTCAATCTGAAGCTAAGTTTATTTATACAAATCAAAAAAAATTCCGGATTTACTGACTTTGAGACTCTTTGAGAAACGAGTCATTATTGTCTTTCATTGAATTTGCTGGTAGATAAAACAAAAACACAATTAATAAGCATCTGCTCTTGAATATGTCTCGCATCATCAATATCCAATTGCGAAGCAACCTGCTGATTTTATTTGCAGCAGGTTTGCTATTCTGGTCCAGCATGGCTTCGTTGCTGCCAACGCTACCACTGTATATTGAATCTGTAGGAGCAACAAAGCTGCAAATTGGGATTGTGATGGGTAGTTTCGCCATCGGACTGTTGTTCTTTCGCCCTTTGTTAGGACGTTTAGCGGATTGGCGGGGTCGTAAAATTGTGTTGCTTATTGGTACGCTAGTGGCTGTCCTCGCGCCCGTTGGCTACTTGTTCGCCAAATCTATTCCCCTGCTAATAGTGCTGCGTGCTTTTCATGGTATTAGCATGGCTGCTTTCACCACTGGTTTTAATGCGTTGGTGGCTGACATCGCCCCTCTGGAAAAGCGGGGTGAAATCATTGGCTACATGAGTTTAGTTAATCCTATCGGAGTCGCAATTGGACCAGCTTTAGGCGGATATTTGCAAGCCGGAGTCGGTGACCAGATTTTATTTGTGATCACCGCTGAATTAGCTCTTGTGGCGTTTTTGGGTCTGTTGACTATTGTCAATCCACCAATCGTAACACACCCGCAAACAGGCAGTCAAAATAGTCAATTTTGGCAAATTCTGTTCAGTCCCAGGGTAAAAACTCCAGCTATAATCATGTTGCTGGTTGGTTTGGCTTTTGGTGCTTTACACATTTTTATCCCGTTGTTCATCAAATCAACTGCGGTTAATTTAAATCCAGGGTTGTTTTATACAGCAGCTGCAGTTGCGAGTTTTAGTGTCAGGCTATTCACAGGAAAGGCAAGCGATCGCTTTGGTCGTGGTTTATTTATTACTATCAGTTTAGTTTTTTACACCTTGTCACTGTCGCTTTTATGGTTAGCAAAGAGTTCTGCTGCTTTCTTGTTTGCAGCAATTATTGAGGGGATAGCTTCTGGCATTCTCATTCCAATGATAACAGCTTTGATGGTGGACCGAGCGCACGCTTATGAACGCGGGCGGATATTTGCTATATGTCTGATGGGCTTAGACGTTGGGATTGCGATCGCCGGTCCAATTCTTGGTTCTGTTGCTGAATATCTTGGCTATAGAAACACGTTTGGTCTATGCGCCCTGTTAACATTCTTAAGCTTTATCATCTTTGTGACCCTTTCCAGCAAAGATTTACCTAGTTCTGTGCGCTTTGCTCTTGGGCGCGGTCAAGATACTTATGCATTGAAAGATACTTAAAAATCTAAAAATAGAGACACGAAAATTCGCGTCTCTATTTTTAACGGGCGAGGAGGGATTCGAACCCCCGACACCGTGGTCCGTAGCCACGTGCTCTAGTCCACTGAGCTACACACCCTTATCGAGTTTTTATCTTAGCACACCTTTTCCAAATGACGCAAGAAAATTTTGAAGTTTTATCCAACAACTTGAGCCATCTGGATGATCACGGTCAGGCTCAAATGGTGGATGTGTCTGGAAAAGCGTCCACTATCCGCCAAGCTGTAGCTACAGCCACAGTCAGGATGCTACCAGAAACCTTCGCCGCTATTCAAGCAGGGAATGCTCCCAAGGGAGATGTGTTAGGAACCGCCAGACTAGCCGGGATTATGGCGGCGAAACAGACAGCTTCTTTGATTCCCTTATGTCATCCTTTACCGTTACAAAAAATTGAACTACAGGTGACACCTGCGCCAGAATTACCTGGTTATCAAATTCAAGCAATCGTTAAAACCAAAGCTGAAACAGGAGTCGAAATGGAAGCCTTAACTGCCGTTTCTATTGCGGCTCTGACCTTGTATGATATGGCGAAAGCGTTAGAAAAGTCGATTCAAATTGAATCAATTAGATTAATTAGCAAAACTGGCGGAAAATCAGGAGATTATTCTCAGCCCGATTAATGTATTTTACCTCTTTGCGCGACTCATCTGGCAAAATATTGAATTGGCTTTACTTTAGCCATTTGAGTCCACTTGTAAAAGTCATTTACATCTTTGCAAGTGAATACTTTTGCTACCTCTATCAAAAAGATTAACCAATAGTAACTCAGAACAATGAAAAGGTCATCCAGATGGCTGATGAACCTAGGTTATGTCCTTTGATAATTTGAGGTAGAAGCAAGAGAAAAAAAGCTCTTGCCTTTGAGAGATGTCGGAGGAAATAAATATGGCTTTAATGCGTTTTGACCCATTCCGCAACATGGATCCATTCCGGGAATTTTCGCAAATACAGCGAGATATGAATCGTCTATTTGATCAGATGATTAATCCTGGTGAAAGCGGTTCTGAATTTTCTCAATCCTCTTTTATGCCTGCTGCAAAAATTCATGAAACAGCGGACGATATTAAGCTCAGAATTGAAGTTGCTGGTATTGAACCTAAAGATTTAGATGTGAAAGTTACGGCTGAAGCAGTTGCTATTAGTGGTGAACGCAAATCTGAAACTAAGCAAGAAGACAAAGGCATGAGACGTTCGGAATTTCACTATGGCAGATTCCAACGCGTTATTCCTTTGCCAACTCGAATTCAGAACGATAAGGTTCAAGCTGAATTCAAAAACGGCGTACTGTGTCTGACAATGCCTAAAGCAGAAGAAGAAAAGAACAGAGTTGTCACAATTAATTTAGGTGGACAACAAAGTCATCAAGCTATTAGTGGACAACAAAACGGACAAACTGATCAACATCAAGGACAAACCACAACTCAAGTCAGTTAAGTTTAGTTTAGTTAATTTTCATCTCTCTCATCGCTTCAGCTTGAGACTTTTGCAAGCCATTTTTGCGTCTTTGTCATTTATTAAAGACGGCAAACACCACATTAACGATACGGTTCACCCGAATGACTCTCAGCTTTGATACATGCTTTGATGCAGTAAAAAGCCAAATACGAATCATATTAAAATCCCCCAAGACCTGAGTTATCTGAGGAAATGGGGGATTTGTTGGTCACAAAAGGTGGTCATTGCCTTTTACCCAGCCGAATCTATGCTTTAATTTATGCTTTAATTTAGAACAATGACATTTGTGGGTAAACACTGTTTTACTCCCAAAAATCATAAAATAAGTCAAAAAGCACTTTTGTTAAAAGTTGTAACAAATACTTATGCCTCCTCGTTGGCCTCGTACACCTGATCGCAAAGACCCAGCTTACCGTAAATTGGATGATCGGATGAATTTTGCCGTTCATGTGGCGGTATTTGCCTTGTTTAATTCCGGTTTATGGTTTTTCGATAACTTCAATTCAGCTACTTGGGAATGGCTACCTTGGTTGACAGCAGGTTGGATCGTCGTACTGTTGGGACATCTGATTTATATTTCGGCGATCGCCAACTATTCAGAAACACCACCTACATCCACCTGAAGACTGACTGGACAAACTAGGGCGATTGTAACTTGGGGTGGTAGAACAGGGCTGGATATTTGAGCGATAATGTACATATAACTAAAATTCGCGCTCATTATTGTGTAGGGTTATTTTTATGGCTAAGACTAACACCAAAGAATTACTCGAAGCCCTAGCAGCGGAAATTGGCGAAAATGTTTACATAGATATTGCCAAATGGCACCTTTACGTATCGGATGCCAAATTGCATACTGTCATTGTAGAGCAAGTGTATCCTTTAATAACCGCTAGTAAACCAGTCGAAGAGGATGAAGTTATCCAAGTTCTAGAATCTATTCCAGTTAAGATTGGTGGTGGAAGAAAAGAAATTCCTCTGATTGATTTACTACCGCTGCAATGTCAAGTAAGTTTAGTAGATATTTTAGAAAAATATCAGCGGGAGATCTAATTTCTCTATTTAGCTCGTTGTCTTCTCACTTTATTTAGTATTTAGTTTCTCATTACTGGAGAATGATAACTAAGTATCAGCAAAAGCAGAAAAAGTAAGACTGATACTTAGTGAAAATTCTCTTGTTTTTAATTCTTATTTCATGAAATCCCAAACATAAGGGTGTTTTATTCTTTCACCCTAGATATACATAAAGCTAGCTTGTTAAAACTAGCTCCACTTAGTCATACAAATTTATGGAGGATATTTCCATGCTTCTGCAAATCAAAGGTAGTGATGAATTAGTTAAAATTCTTGATGTTAAGGAATTGATAGACCCTAATCATGATGTTGTTCATGCGCAAGAGCAAGAAGGTCAAGAAGAGCAACAACCTGATTCTTACAAAAAAGAAAATCTTACTTTTCCATCTGGAGAAAGCTTACCACGTTGTTGGATAGATGCCAACTACAGAAACGCCAAAGCATGATGACGCTTACTTTCCCCGTAAGAATTGCCTATAAATTAATACGGCGCAGTTAGTAGTAGCCGTCACTTATCTATCCTGATGAATTTACGGTTACACAGACAAAGCCTGCTTTGGCGGGCTTTGCTTCTATGGCTTCAGAATCTGAATTCATTGGCTGCTCTGAACTGTATTCGGTTTCTAGTTTAAAGTAATTATTTATACATTTAACCAGCGTTAGACCATTTAAAATGAATAAGGTTAAAGCGCCGCTACATTAGTCACGCATAAAGGTAAAAAACTCGGTTTCTGTAATCGAAAAAATTGATTTTTCGTTGAGTCCCTTAAAGAAACCGGGTTTTTGGGATTACTGTACCGGCGCAAAAGAAAACCCCCCTTCATCTAGTGCTAAAGGGGGTGCAAAATATACAGTGGTCTAATTTGCAATAAATGCAGGTGAAATCAACTTATGCAGTAGAAAAGGTCGCGTCTTTGTGAAACTGGACTTTTTCTGGGGAGAAAACGTTTTGAAACCCTTGTACAGCAAGAGTTTGAAGGTTTTTAAAAAAATGTGTTTTTTGTATACGTAACTTGTGGCGTTCGTCGTTAGTTGGGGAATGCACAATCGAGAACTAGAGTCAGCTTTTATGGTGAAAATCTAATTTGTTAAACTCACCAGTTGGGACTCAATTTTAAAAGAATTCAAATCACGACCGATAAAAACTAAGCGGGTTTGTCTTGCTTCTTGTGGCTTCCAAGGGCGATCATAAAATTGTTCAAACCGAGTTCCCACACCTTGCATCACCAAGCGCATGGATTTATTTGGTACAGCGACAAAACCTTTTACCCGGTAAATTTCTTGCTCTTGTGCCAATGTTTGCAACTGATACCGTAGTTTTTCTGGGTCAAAGGCACGGTCTAAAATCACGTGAGTTGAAGTGATTTCGTCATCATGGTCGTGTTCTTCTTCAGTGTCGTGGTGACTAGGACGGGTATCTAAATTATCTTCAACTGCGGCTTGAAATCCTAATAATACAGAGGGATCAAGCTTACCTTCACAACTTTCTACAATCTTCACCACCCTAGGCAACTCTTGTTGAATGAACTCCTCAACTTTTGTTTTTGTCTGGTTGTCAACCAAATCATTTTTATTTAATACCACCAAGTCAGCACAAGCAAGTTGGTCTTCAAACAATTCCTGTAAAGGTGTTTCGTGTTCTAGACTATCATCTGCCTGCCGCTGTGCTTCCACAGCCTCTGGATTACTCGCAAATGTTCCTGCTGCGACTGCTGCACAATCTACCACAGTAATCACCGCATCCACCGTAGCAGCATTACGAATCTCATGCCAGCGAAAAGCCTTCACCAGCGGTTTTGGCAATGCTAAACCAGAGGTTTCAATCAAAATGCAGTCTATGCTGTCTCTCCGCTTGATAAGCTGTTGCATTGTTGGTAAAAACTCTTCCTGCACAGTGCAGCATAAGCAGCCGTTGGTTAATTCAAAGATGTTATCGCTGCCTATATCATCTTCTGGGCAAATTTGGCAAGATTTTAACAATTCGCCATCAATACCAAGTTCTCCAAATTCGTTGACTAAAACTGCAATGCGGCGTCCTTGGTTGTTTTGTAACAGGTGACGAATGAGTGTGGTTTTGCCACTCCCTAAAAATCCGGTGATGATGGTGACGGGAATTTTTGCAGCCATTGTTTAATTGATGCTTTCCACAGAAGCTATGAAATGAGCCTTTTGCATTTTCCCTTATTACTGAGCCGATTGGGAATCAGAAAGTTGTGACAAAAACGAGCTATCATACAGAGATACCATTCAATCAATTGGGCATTCACAGATTTATATAACTAAAGCTCAACGCAATGAAAGACCGCTAAATTGTTGAAATAGACTGGTAGCGTATGAATCTGTCATGCCAGAAATATAATCTGTAATCCTCAGAATTTTGTGATAAGCATCTTCCTCAGAAGCAGGGCGATACTCTTCAGGAAGCATATAAGAAACCAACTTGCCTTTTTGACTGCTGTCTAAAACTGCATTGACAAATTCAACAAACAATTTTCCGATAATTTCGTATCCAGCAATTTGAATGCCAATCACATTTTGATGCGGTAAAACTGCAGCAAGGGTTGTCTCTCCAATGACTTTAAGATGCTTGGCATAATTACTTAAAGATAAGAGATGTTGGTCATATTTGCCAGAAAGAATGTCCTCTTCATAGGAAAGAAAAATATTAGCCGCTTCCTTAAGAAGTTTATTGATAGATACCGCACATAGATGCTTAACCTTTTCTGCATCTTTTTTATCATTTTGTTTTAGGTCAATCTCGTCAATTTCTGCAATCTCGTTGAGCAAATCCTTAGTTTGGTTAAAGGAAAAACAACCCATCCGATAAGCATCTTCTACATCAACAATGGAGTAACAAATATCATCTGCTGCTTCCACCAAAAAAGCAAGGGGATGTCGAGACCACCATGCTGCTTTCTCATGACGACGAATAAGCCCTACTGTTTCTGCAACTTCTGTGAATAAATCTTTTTCTGCTTGGAAAAAACCATATTTCTTAACACTACTACCTGAATAACCATTCAGGATATGCTTGGGTATATAAGACTCTCTAGGATACTTTGTAAAAGCAGCTAAAGTTGGACAAGTCAGTTGCATTCCTCCAATTCTTGAATGCATTTCTAGTTTTGTTAAAATGCGAAATCCCTGTGCATTTCCCTCAAATAAATCAAAGTCAGCTTTTTGATACGTGTTGAGAAAACCCTCTTGTTCTTTGCAAATATTGTTGTACCACGATTCAAATCCTACACGGATCGCATCCTCTCCAGAGTGACCGAAGGGAGGATTGCCAATATCATGAGCCAAACACGCAGCAGAAACAATGTCGCCAAAGTCGGAAGCACTAAACCCAAACTTATCAAGCTTGTGTCTTTTGATAATTTCAAACCCAACTATTCTACCAAGAGAACGACCGACACACGAAACCTCTAAGCTATGAATGAGACGAGTGCGAATGTAGTCATTTGTAGGTAAAGAAAAAACCTGAGTCTTATCTTTCAGACAACGAAAAGGAGAGGAAAACACCAGACGGTCATAGTCTCTGTGAAAGGAAGTACGATCCAGTTGAAAATCTTCTGGGTTCTCCTTGCCAAGTCTTTTAGGTGTCAGGAGTTGCTTCCAGTCCATCATAAAAGTGTTTTTATGGTGATAAAAGAGTGGTCTTTTTCTTTAGTTTTACACATCCGCTAGTGTGTCTTGATGTCTACTGAGTATTTACAATTGCTACAGCTGGTTGTGCGACGATTTTCTGGTCTCAACTCCATTGCTTGGAGAATCGCCTGATTCACTCTGTCGCTAATATTTGGATTCAGTTCCTTTGGTGGCTTTAGTTGCTCACCAAACATCCTATAAATCGCACTTTCAGGTTCGTTTCCTGTGAGTACTTTATACAATGTCGCTGCTAAACTATAAACATCTGTATACGCGCCACGTTTAGCACGAGGGTTTTCTTGTTCAGGAGGTGCATAAAAAGGCGTGCGAATAACTATAGTGCTATTAGGTTTCAAAACTGAGTTGAAACTAAATAACCAACAGCGTACAGCGTTTGCAAAACATTGTGGTGTAGCTCGCCATGCTTGGAACTGGGGACTTTGTTTGACTAAACAGATTCTGGATCATAACAAAGTCAATCCTGATTCCAAGATTAAATTCCCCAGTGCCATTGACCTACATAAATGGTTGGTGGCATTGGTGAAATCAGAGCATGACTGGTATTACGAAGTTAGCAAGTCTACTCCACAGCAAGCATTGATGGCATTACGCGAATCTTGGAAGCGTTGTTTTAATAAGACTGCAGGTGTTCCCAAATTCAAGAAAAAAGGTCAACGTGATTCGTTCACGCTTGAAGGTACGGTCAAGATTTTGAGCAACAACAAGATTCAAGTACCTGTGATTGGCGTTCTCAAAACCTATGAACGACTCCCACAGGTTAAACCCAAATCAGTTACTATCAGTCGTCAAGCTAACAGATGGTTTATCAGTTTTCGACTTGAAACAGAAGTCCAAGAATCTCCACACAGCGATGTTGTAGGCGTTGACCTCGGTGTTAAAACATTGGCGACACTCTCAACTGGTGAGGTGGTCGTCGGCGCGAAGTCCTACAAAAAGTATGAATCTAAGTTATCCAGAATGCAGTGGCTGAATCGCCATAAAATAATTGGGTCTGCTAACTGGAAGAAAGCACAAGTTCAGATTGCTAGGCTGCACAGGAAGATTGCCAATATTCGTAAGGATACATTGCACAAGCTCACCACACTGTTAGCCAAGAACCACGGCACAGTAGTGATCGAGGACTTGAATGTATCAGGAATGTTAGCTAATCATAAACTCGCTAAAGCAATATCTGACATGTCTTTCTTTGAGTTCCGTCGTCAACTAACCTACAAGTGCGAACTGTATGGTTCCAAGCTTGTTGTAGTTGACCGTTGGTTTCCAAGTTCCAAAACTTGCTCAAACTGTGGAACCAAAAAAGAAACACTCACTTTGAAAGAGCGAGTGTTTGAATGTGGTCATTGTGGTTTTGTCATTGACCGCGACTTGAACGCAGCAATCAATTTGAGAAAAATCGCCAGTTAGGCGAGGTTAGCCTGTGGACTGGTAGAAGCCGACTTCTCCAGGTTGAAGCAAGGAAGTAAACGAAATTCAAAGCGAATTAATTAGTACAAGTAGTCTGTCATAGAAAGGTCTAGTTATGAGTAGCTTTGGATAGGTGTTATGTAACGGTGTTGGCATCCCTTCAGTTTTAGAGCCTCATTGACAAAATCTTGCTGATATTTGTCAAAATCACAAGTATTTGTATCTATGTCTTTGAGGATTTTGATCACAACTCGATTGTCATTTTTGTCCTTGGCAAGGTAAGTAACACCAAAACCTCCTTGCCCTAACTTCTTTTCAAGAGTGTACTTACCATCTTGCAATTTCTGCCCAGATATCCAAACCATTGCTGACACATCAAAAACACTCGTATTAATTGTGGCATAAGCTCAAATCAGGGCATCAGTAGGTCATGTCTGTGCATCCTCTATATGTCTTCTCGATTCGTTCCCTAAAAAACACTTGAACCATAAAGAGTTAATATAGAATTATTAAGGCTTGTTTACAGAATTTATAAAACCACTTGAATTCTGTTACAACAGACCTCCACTAGATATTAAGTTCTAAAGTACCCACGCTAATTTTATCCAAACGCGCTATTATGACGCTCCCCATCCGTAACGTCGCCATTATTGCCCACGTTGACCACGGCAAAACAACCCTTGTTGATGCCCTCCTCAAACAATCCGGCATTTTCCGTGAAGGAGAAGACGTTCCGGATTGCGTCATGGACTCCAACGCCCTTGAACGGGAACGGGGAATTACAATTCTTGCCAAAAATACTGCAGTTCGCTATAAAGAAACGCTAATTAACATCATCGATACCCCCGGACACGCTGACTTTGGTGGCGAAGTTGAACGTGTCCTCGGCATGGTTGACGGTTGCATTTTGATTGTTGATGCAAACGAAGGTCCCATGCCCCAAACACGCTTTGTCTTAAAGAAAGCTTTGGAAAAAGGACTGCGCCCCATCGTCGTTGTCAACAAAATCGACCGTCCCCAAGCTGATCCACATGGTGCTACAGACAAAGTTTTGGATCTGTTTCTAGAACTAGGGGCAGATGATGACCAGTGTGATTTTCCTTACCTGTTTGCTTCTGGTTTAAGTGGCTACGCCAAAGACCAGTTGGAAGATGAAGCCAAGGATATGCAGCCACTGTTTGAAGCTATCCTGCGCCATGTACCAGCACCAGTGGGTGATGCAGAGAAACCGCTGCAACTACAAGTCACAACCCTAGATTATTCTGAGTATCTAGGACGGATTGTCATTGGTAAAATTCACAACGGTGTTATCCGCATGGGACAGCAAGCCGGCTTGGTAAAAGAAAACGGCGAAGTTGTCAAGGCAAAAATTACCAAGTTGATGGGCTTTGAAGGACTCAAGCGGATTGAAATCACAGAAGCATCAGCTGGTAATATCGTAGCTGTGGCAGGATTTGCTGATGCCAACATTGGGGAAACGATTACTGACCCGAACGAACCCCAAGCATTACCACTCATTAAAGTAGATGAACCAACATTACAAATGACCTTCTGGGTGAATGATTCACCTTTTGCTGGTCAAGAAGGAAAGTTGGTAACATCACGACAAGTGCGCGATCGCCTCATGCGCGAACTAGAAACCAACGTCGCCTTACGCGTTGAAGAAACCGACTCCCCCGATAAATTCCTGGTTTCTGGACGTGGAGAACTACACCTCGGTATCTTAATCGAAACCATGCGCCGCGAAGGTTATGAGTTTCAAGTCTCCCAGCCACAGGTGATTTACCGCGAAGTCAACGGACAACCTTGCGAACCTTACGAACTTCTGGTATTAGATGTTCCTGAAGATGCAGTTGGCAGTTGCATTGAACGACTGGGACAACGTAAAGGCGAAATGCAAGATATGCAAGTTGGTGGAAACGGACGCACCCAACTAGAATTTGTCATCCCCGCCCGTGGATTAATCGGTTTCCGGGGTGAATTCATGCGTATGACTCGTGGTGAAGGTATCATGAACCACAGTTTCCTGGACTACCGTTCTATCTCTGGTGATATTGAAGCTCGTAACAAAGGCGTTTTAATCTCCTTTGAGGAAGGCGTTTCCACCTTCTACGCCATGAAGAACGCCGAAGATAGAGGTGTCTTCTTTATTATTCCAGGTACCAAAGTTTACAAAGGTATGATTGTCGGAGAACACAATCGTCCTCAAGACTTGGAACTGAACGTCTGCAAGACGAAGCAACTCACCAACCACCGTGCAGCCGGCGGTGATGAACTAGTACAGTTGCAAGCACCAATGGAAATGAGTCTAGAGCGTGCTTTGGAATACATCGGACCAGATGAATTGGTGGAAGTGACTCCCCAGTCAATTCGTCTGCGGAAGTTGGCGAAGAAGCTGGCGAAACGTTAGTTGATCATCTAGAGTCAAGAGTCCCTAGTTAGAGACACAAGAGTGAAGAAAAAAGACACCATTTCTTCACTCTTCACTCTTTTGGTAGTTGACAGCTTGAGAAAACTTGTTGGTGTGACATGAATATGACTCGTGAACTCTTGTAGAGCTGAGAACGTTGTCCCTACTGCTTGAATTGACGTCGGGCTGCTTCTAAGATTATCCGTTGTTCAGCACGGGCGATCGCCAAATATGTCCGCTCAACAGCTTCCGGTTCAACAGAAATAGATGTGATGCCCCATTGTACCAGTTGCTCAATGATTTCAGGATACAGTGCTGGTGCTTGACCGCAGATAGAACAGGGAATTCCTGCACTTTTTGCGATTTGAATGAGTTGGGCGATCGCACTCATAACGACTGGATGACGTTCATTAAACACTTGTGCTAGTTGTCCTTGCTCTCTATCAACTCCCAACAACAGTTGAGTCAAGTCATTGGTACCAATTGAAATTCCCTGTACACCTGCTTTGATAAATTCTGGCAGTAAGAATAGTACGCTTGGCACTTCTGCCATAATCCACAATTGAAATTGCGGTACTTGGGTTAATCTTGCTTGCTCAACTTTTTGACGGCAAAAGGAAAACTCTTCTACTGTACGAACAAAAGGTAACAGTAAGTGAATATTGCTGTATCCTGCCTTTTGTGTATCTGCCAAAGCAGCCAGTTCTAACTCAAAAACTGCGGGATTTTTCAAATAGCTAAAAGTCCCACGTTCTCCTAACATCGACTGCGTTGAAGATTGTACATTCTGATTCAAAGATACTAGTTCATGAGAACGCCAATCCAAAGATCGATAAAAAACAGATCTTGGTGCAAAGCCGTGAGCAAACTGGATAATTTGCTCACGCCAACGCTCTAATAATTTGGTTTGGTGTCCCTCCAACAGCCAAGTACTTGGGTGTTGTCCTTCTAGTATATTCAGAGCCATCAATTCTGAGCGCAATAATCCCACACCATCCACAGGTAAGCTTTGCACTTGCTCTATCAAACGAGGTTGGCTCAAGTTAACTAGCAATTGAGTCGCAATCATTGGGAGACTGAGGTGTGATCGAGAACTCGGGGTCCCCACTCCCTGGGGATTAGGGGCAGTGGGGACCCCGAGTTCTCGATCACAC
>NZ_QMEA01000110.1 GCF_012912105.1 Brasilonema sp. UFV-L1 | reverse complement strand
AGCCGCGAGATTATTTTGCGTCATCGCCCAATTTTGGGGAAACGCTTCGCGGGTTAATACAGTTAACACGACTTCATAACCAGCGATCGCAATTTCCATGTTGCTGGCTTTGTCACCCAAGGGGAATTGCTGAATGAGATTACTAAACTCGCCAATATATGCGGCGATAGATTGTGCTACATCTGTTTCCACTTCCGCCAGCTTACTTGTCACCCAACGCCGCAAGAGTTCTGCTAAATTAAGATTGAGATATTGTGTGTTGTTTGCCAGCAACGGGTAAACTACCTGCGCGTCACCTTCACTTTCTGCGGTTGCTTGCAGTACCTCTATCAAAAATTGCAGATGCGCTTGTAAATCCTCTTCTGAAGTGTTCGCAGCAGTTGATGAGGATAAATTCAACGCTTCCCTCAACTGATTTGCCAGATTTCTCAACCAATTTGCAGCATTTTCATCTCCCTGCTGTGATATATACTCCGCCACGCCTTCCAGCATCTCCAAGAAATCAGCATCAAGTAAATCAAGGTTCGCCTGTAAAATCTCTGGTTCTTCTCCAGTCGGACAATTCAGCAGTTTTTCAATCAAGTCAAGATAAGCTTGTTGGCGCTGTTCGTTCATCGGCAGGTGCGGGTGTTTTATATCTATATGTATATATAAGATGCTTCAATCGCCTTGCCCGCGATTACGGAAATATACGGAGATTGTTGAATATAGCGCTTCTAACTTCGTTGTCATACACTCGCAACCCCACCCCGGCTTTGGCTGACGCCAAAACCTCCCCTCCCCTTAGCAAGGGGAGGGGATTGAGGGGTGGGGTTAAATCAACGTGGAATAAAACGAATCCATCTTCAGCTATTAGCCTTGAACATATAGCGCGAACTTCAAACACTCGTCGTCGAGTCTCAAACACTCGTCGTCGAGTCCTAAACACTCGTCGTCGAGTCTCAAACACTCGTCGTCGAGTCTCAAACACTCGTCGTCGAGTCTCAAACACTCGTCGCCGAGTCTCAAACACTCGTCGCCGAGTCTCAAACACTCGTCATCGAGTTCCAAACACTATAAGACTCGTCAGAAAGATGTTGATACCTTTTACCACCAACTGCGCTGTTATGAAGCTGAGTTTATCTGCGCACACCTTTTCCATTATTCATATAATAGCATAAAATCTAATTTTTTCTCAAAAGCTGATTATAGATATCTTTTTCTTAACAGAAATTTATTTTTGTTAAGACGAACATCGTAACTTTCATACCAGAAAACTCAAAACATAGGAATTTAGGCTTCAGTAAGCTGTTTCCTGAAGAAAAAGTTCTTCAGATATTTAGCTATTGACAAAGATTCCACTCAAAAATAAAGAGTCAGTACAGATACGAAAATATGATATAACCTGTAGAATTTCTAACGTTACAATTTGAAAAAATTCATTACATTCAATTCCATGAACTCTACCACAAACCAGGTTTATCCCGTTATTTGGCATAACAACTCGGTTTCACTGATTGACCAAACCCGCTTACCGAATGAGTATGCCTTTGTAGAAATTCATCGCTGCTCAGATTTGGCACAGGCGATTAAAACTATGATTGTGCGAGGCGCACCTGCAATCGGGGTGGCTGCAGCATATGGAATGTATCTTGGTGCAAGGGAAATTGAAACGAGCGATCGCAATGAGTTTTTAAAGCAGTTAGAGAAAGTGGCTCAACTTTTGGGTGCAACTCGTCCGACAGCAGTGAACTTGTTTTGGGCAATTTCACGAATGCTGAGAATCGCCTATGAAACTCTTGGAACAGTAGAAGACATCAAACAAACTCTGTTAAATACAGCCCGCTCAATCAACGCTGAAGATTTGCAAACTTGCTACGCAATCGGCGACAATGGTTTAGCAGTCTTGCCTAAGACACCAGAAAAACTCACAATTCTAACTCATTGCAACGCTGGAGCACTTGCAACCGCAGGCTACGGAACTGCTTTGGGTGTTGTGCGTTCTGCTTTTCGAGAAGGACGTTTAGCACGGGTGTTCGCTGACGAAACTCGTCCTCGTTTGCAAGGTGCAAAATTAACAACCTGGGAATGTATCCAAGAAGGCATTCCAGTGACGCTGATCACTGACAGCATGGCAGCTCATTGCATGAAGCAAGGCTTGATTGATCTCGTCGTCGTTGGTGCTGATAGAATAGCTGCAAACGGAGATACAGCAAATAAAATTGGGACGTACAGTTTAGCACTTGTCGCTCAAGCACATAACATTCCTTTCTACGTTGCTGCACCCCTTTCCACGATAGATTTTTCTTTGGTCGATGGTAACGAAATTCCCATTGAAGAGCGTAATCCAGAGGAAATCTATCAAGTTGGTAGCACTATCCTCACACCAGGTGGCGTCGAATTTTACAACCCGGCTTTTGACGTCACACCAGCTGATGTGATTACAGCAATCATCACAGAGAATGGGGTGTTTCCTCCAGGAGAGTTAACAAAATCCCGGCTCAAGCAAGTTGTGTGAACGACTATTTTATCAAACAGAACACGAAGCCCAAAACCATTTGAAGATGTTTCCCGATGACGGGAAACATCCATCTCCTCCTATGACAGCAGAAAAAAGTTAACAGGGAGTCACTAAGCCAGAATGGACTGCGTCCCAAGCTACTAACACAATTGCTGAATCTCAAGAAGAATTCAGCTTGGGTGAAGAAGCCATTCTTCCTCCTGACTCCTGACGTCACGACTCCTGACTCCTGACTCCTGACTCCTGACGTCACGACTCCTGACTCCTGACTCCTGACTCCTGACTCCTGATTATTTGTTAGGCATCTTTTGTTGCGAAATTGATAGAGTATAATTATGCTGTCCTTTGGATAACTCTCCTACATACAAAGAGTAGTTTCCAGCCTGCCAAAAACCAGAAATTTCTGGCTTGCCTCCAGAGTAACTATCTGGCAAGACACAGAAGCGTCCTCCAGGGCCATCAATAAATAAAGTCGGTTGTCCTCCACTTTCAACTGTTAATCGCAGATAGGGTAGTGATTGTCTGACTTGTATGACTTGATTGGGTTTAGTGGCAATATTGCCACATTTACTTGCGAGTGATCCCCCAGACGTACCATTGACAATCAGTGGATCTGGCTGCAAATTAGAAGTAATTTGCACAATTTGTGCCTGGGCAACATGAGTATTGGTGAGAACTAAGCTTATAGCTAACCCTGCGGGAACAACTTGAAATTGGTTACGCATCTTCAAATTTCTTGTGATGGCACTTGCCAAGAAATAAAATTCCAGCCCTCAAATCCAGCTTTTCTACACCCACCCGTCAATATTAATACACGACTGGGATCTTGTTTTAGAGGCTCCCCCAACTTTTTCTGGTGCAATCATTAGGTACATATAATATTTTAAAATCAGATGACGACAACAATTTATGTTTGTTGCTAAGCTCTTCTGAATCATTTCTTTTTTTTTATAAATAGATAATTAGTTATATGGTTAAATATTAAAGAAAATTAGAATCTTTAAGCAAAGCTCACGCCAAAAGCTGGATTCTTAACTACCAAGCGCGATCTTTCAAACAAAGACTTCCGTTAAAATCACTAAGACAACTACCAACAAAGGAATTTGGCTCGTTGTTTATCAAGTGTTTAAGCTAAGGTAGAAACAAATGAATGCTCAACCAGAAGAAGACTTAAAGCATCGCCTCGAAAAGCTAGAGGCAGAAATTAATACTTCATCCTTGGTAGTTCGACACTCACAAATAGTCGTAAAGTCCTCTGAGTCCAGTCTCCCAAGTTTATACTATCGCTTAGTGCGATTTGTCACCTTTTTTCACCATCTCTCTGGAGTGACAAAGGTTATAGTTTTTGTTGTCGCTTTAGTGCTGGGGTTTACCATACTACAAGCAGTCTTGAAACTTGTAGCGGCTGTGATCAGTCTGGCACTCTTGGTTATACTAGTGTACCTTGGATACAAAATTTTAGTATCCAATAGTTCTCGAAATAAGCAGTAGTTTATTTTTAAACATGCACCAGCAGTGGCGTAGAAATAAAGTTAAAGGGAATTATTAAATGGCAACCCCAAGCGTGAGGAGAAGTCATCAATCAAGTCGAACCCAAGAACCGGGAAAATCCAACTCATTGCCCTTAGCGTCTAGGCGCATTGCTGCTTGGGCAGTGGAAATGACACTGGTTGTAACTAGTGGATTGGTACCCTTTGGGATGGGTGCATATGCTAATTCTAGAAGCGATTTGAATCGAGTCCCACTGAATCCGTTGTTAGTGCAGACAGAACGTGCGATCGCCCGCCCGCTAGCTTTGCCTGTCAGCTATGGTACCCGGAACGTCGCATGGCCGACGAATTTATTATGGACGATCGCTTTGCTAGCACCGTTGACAGTTTCGGGCTGGCAGTTGTACATGCTGGCTAAAACTGGTAGCACACCAGCGAAACATCAACTTGGGATTAAAGTTGTCAACGCTGAAGGTAAAGCACCTGGTTTGAAGGCAACTTTAGTGCGAGAAGGACTTGGACGTTGGGGTTTGCCGATGTCCGTTGCTTATTTTCTCTGGCATAACAGCTTTTTATTTCCGAGTTTAGGGGCTTTTACCAGCTTGGTGACTATCATGCTTGTGTTAGAAGCTAGAGGTTTCCCTTGGCAACAAAACCGTCGTGCTCTACACGATAAACTCGCAGGGACTTACACTGTAGATGCTACCAAACCCTTGACACCACTGTCCCAACGTCAGACACAGGGGAATCAGTCTCAGTGGACTGAAAAAGATGAGGAAGAGGCGATCGCATCAATTGTGATCACAAAAGAGGAACCAACTCAGCAACCGAAGCTATGGCAATGGACGCGGCAAAATCCAAATTATACACTGCTCGGAGTCGCAGTTCTGAGCATGAGTGTCGTATTAGCAGTTCTAGTAAGTACTCAAATTTACATTCAAATCCTGCGAAATCAGCGAGCCACCGAGCAACGCAACAGCCAACAATTTCTTGCACTGACCAAACAGTTAAATCCTAACTCTACCGCTACAGACACCGAACGCCAGAAAGCAATTTTGGCTATTGGTGCTATCAAGGACTCGCAGGCGATCCAATACCTTGTCGATTTGCTATCTAAGGAAACTAACCCGATTTTAGTTCAAACGATTCAGCAAGCTTTGGTAGAAGTTGGACTCAATGCCATCCCTGATTTAAAACGCATGAATCAGTTTCTGACAGGCGAGTTAGAGGCTGGAAAGAGTGGCAAAGCTTCACCACCCGAAGTGCTACAAAAGCGTTTGCAAGCAAATCAATATGCAATTAGTAAGATTTTGAATGTCGATGACGATAAAAGCAATACCTTAGATCTCAGCAATATCCACTTAGGTCAAAACAGTTCTGGACAAAGTTCCTTCAACTTGGTGTTAGACAAAAGAGATTTGTGGGGAATCAAGTTCAAAGCCGCGAACCTATCCTTTGGCAGTTTTAAAGGGAGTCGCTTCCGAGGAGTTGGTAATGATGGTCGATGGGATACCTACGATGATTGGATTGCTGATTTAAGCCAAGCAAAGATGACGCAAGCGAATCTTACGGAAGCGAGCCTCAGCCGTGTTCTAATGATTCGTACAGATTTGAGCCGTGCGACTCTCAACAAAGCTAACTTAGTCAACGCCCGTTTAACTGGTTCTAATCTCAGTAGCGCCCAGCTAGAGGAAGCCAATTTGCAAGGTGCTGTTTTGGAAAATGTCAGTCTGACAGGAGCCAACTTGAGCAATGCACAGCTCAAAGACGCGGATTTATATGCTGCTCGTCTAGGTCGTGTGATTGCAGTCGGAACGCAATTGTCATTTGCCAACCTAACCAAAACCGATTGGCAAGGAGCAGACCTCACAGGAGCTTATTTGGATCATAGCAATCTTAGTCATGCCAATCTGAACGCGACTCGCCTTGCTAATGCTGTTTTACGTTCTGCCAATCTAGAAAATGCTAATTTGCGAAATGCCGACTTAAGCCTTGCAGATTTACGAGGGGCGAATCTTAAAGGAGCTGATTTCCAAGGAGCAATTCTTACCCCTGGTAAACAAAATCAAACAGAGCAATTTGTGCAAACCCCAACTCTTGGCGTGCAATCTGCTGTTGTGGAGGGAGTCGATTTCACTCAAGTCAAAAATTTAGATGCTAAGCAAATAGCTTACATTTGCACTCAAGGAGGTTTCCATCGTAGTTGTCCTTAAGAATAACTCAGAACACAGAACACAGTAGTCAGAATATTTTCACGGATAGAATCCAGGAGATTTAACAAAGAAAGCTTTGTTGAGCCTCCGTAGCTTCGTTCCTAGCCTACAAGCTGGGAACGCCATTCACCAGAGGCACAACCTCCCATAAAGTCTTCTCAGACGGAGCCTGGAAACAAGTCAGGGAAAGAGTTTTGTCTTATCGAGCCTGCCATTCGACTCTAACTAATAGAAAGTATAAAATCTACAATAATGAAGTCAGGAATTTTGTGAGGAGCGGGGAAATGAAACGTTTGAAGTACTTAATATCAATTATTTTAGCTGGCTCACTTTTAAGTTTTGCTCAATTTACCCAACCAGCACAAGCTCAAGTGGCATACGGTAGCTATGTCGGTGTTGGCCCTGCAGTTGGTTTTGCCGATGGTGCTAGAGTTGGAGGAGTAATTGCTGCTCGCTATAAGCTTCTTGAAGTTCCCGTTTCTTTCCGCGCTCAAGCTTTCATTGGTTCAAATGTCGCTCTTGTACCAACAGTTTCCTACGACTACCCCATCAACTGGCAAACCGATGCTTATATAGGAGCTGGACTTGTCTTAGCTGGTGGAGATACACCTTCCCCTGTTGGTAACAAAATTGGCTTTGCCTTACAACCAGGAGTTGATTACGTCATTCCAAATAGCAATACTGTGATTTTTGGTAACGCTATTATTGCTTTTGACGCTGTGCGTGACGGAGGTACAGCCTTCTCGTTGCAAGGTGGGGTTGGTTTGAGATTCTAATATTTATTCGTTGAGACAGCACAGGGACTTCAGGTGCAGAGGCGCAGGAGGGAAACATTGTCCAAAAACTCTTTTTCTCCCCTGCTCAAGAACGCCTGTGGATTTATCATCGCTTTATATACAAAGTATTTATTAAAAATACAAGCACCTATGTAAAGATCAACTATATAAAGTATCACTATATAGACATATGAAGTTAAGTAAAGTTTCCAAAGTATGTGCATTTTCCTGCAGTCACTGGCATTAGATCTTGCTTTTTTCAGCCAGCTATGAGATAGTTAAGTACATTAAATCTATCGTTTTACCGTACTTTAAAAAGAAGTTGACTGACTCTAGTTGAGTATTCAAGGAGTAATAAAAATGTCAATTGCAAATAGAGCAACATCCTTGGCTGTTACCGTTGATGATTCCAAAAAGGTCACTTCCCGTTTATGGAAGCCTTTACAACTGGGTTCAACTGTACTTGTACGACTATGGTGGTATTCTAAAGCTTATGGAACAGTTTTGATGATTGGGTTGATAACTGTACTAAGTCTGATATTCTTGCGTATCTATTGGGCTTACCGTAAGCTGCTGTTAGTTTCAACTCATGAAGGTATTGAAGAAGAGAAATGGCATACCTTGACCGGCAAACCGGTAGATATCTCCGAAAACAGCTAATAGCTTCCATTCATTCAATTGCTACGAAGCTGTTTTAGACGACATGATCTTTGACTGTAGAGATATTGAAAGTTGTATTTGTTAGTTCCCCAAAGAAAAATTGGCTGGAATTCCCATTTCTTTTATGAGTCTAAGGAATGTAGCCAGCCAGTTCAGTCAGAAGTACGCTTGCTATTGTTTGGGATATGCTGTTTGACGTTGTTTCTTGTTAGACACAGAATTTGTTGTTCTGGCAAAACCCTGTAAATTTTCCGAACTGTTGGAAACACCGGGTAGTGTAGTGTTATTGCCAGAATTCTTCCCATCGTTTGAAGCAGGCTTATTGTTAGGAGAGGGTGTTTGTGTCTTTTCTACAAAGTATGCTTCTTGTGGTGGAACCGATATGATTTCAACTTTTTCCTTTGGAACTGATTGAGCATTAGCCTGAGTATATGCTCCTAGTGAGAGCACTAGCGCTAGTGAAAGCAAACTAAATTTTACCAAGCTACGAGTGTTGAATTTTAATTGAATTGGTAGGAACTTGTTCATAGTACTTCTTCTGAATCTCGTTAAAAATACAAATTAGTTGAGGGGTTGTGTTCAATCAAATTCAATTGCTATGTAGCTACACGGTGATTTAGAGTCATTCCGGAATTAACCTAAATAATTTTTTGATTCCGCAATAGAGTACTCATGTAGTCACTAATAGGAATTATATATTGACAAAAAAAAAGTTTTGTGATTTGAATTACGAATTTTGCGTGTCCAAACACAACGCAAAATAGAAACTTTTAAGCAAAGGAACACTCAGGAGGCATTGATGTCATCAACTTAAATAAAAGTTAAATCTGACAAAACTTTAGGCTCTGTTGTTCCTATGTTATGCATTCCCATGCACTGTACGAATCTCTTACCTCGTTTTAATCAGCTTGAGCCAGAGCCTTCACTAAATGCGTTCCTTGTCAGAGGCAAGAAATGAGATACATCAAAAAGATGACCTTAGAAGCACAATAGCATGTGTAAACCTTACACTGACTCACTCCTAGTGATGAGAATGATTGCGTCATCTAAAAAAATGTTGTGTGCCTGCGAAGATGGACGTAACTGGATTCGAACCAGTGACCTCTACGATGTCAACGTAGCGCTCTAACCAACTGAGCTATACGTCCGCAGTTTCACCACTATAGCATAGATATAACACAATTGCCAAGACTCATTCGTTCAAATTGCCTACGAAGAGAAGCAGGCGATGAGAAAAAGGCTTATCTAAGTAGTTTTGGGACAGATTGTGAAAAATATTCATCACAGTATAGTATAAACTTTCAGTTATATTTAATATACCTAAACGTAGATGAAATAAGTTTGATAGATCATCTTTAGTTAGATGAAGTCTTGAATAAGATTGTTAGAATCTGTATAAGCTTTTGAGTTTTTGAAAAAATTATCTTGAGTATCAGATGCCAACTGCTTTAATTACTGGTGCCTCTAGTGGTATTGGTAAAGCCTTTGCCCAAAAGTTAGCTGCACACAATACAAATCTTGTTTTAGTTGCTCGTTCTGAAGAAAAATTAAATCAACTAGCAAAAAAACTACAAGAAAAATACAAAATTCAAGTAGACACTCTTGTTAAAGACCTCACAGAAACAGGTGCAACTCATGATATATTTGATGCAGTACAAGCAAAGGGATTAACGATTGATTTGTTAATTAATAATGCTGGTTTTGCTGAATATGGCGACTTTGCGGAGAAAGACGAAGAACGACAAATTAAGATAGTACAATTGAATATCTTAGCATTAGTAGATTTAACTCATAAATTTTTGCAAGGAATGCGGCAACGTCGTTCTGGAAGCATTATTAATGTATCTTCCCTGACTGCATTTCAACCAATGCCCTACCTTTCTGTGTATGCTGCCAGTAAAGCATTTATTGTCAGTTTTAGTCAGGCACTGTGGGCAGAAAATCGTCATTATAATGTTCGCATTTTAGTGATTTGCCCAGGACCAGTTGAGACAGGCTTCTTTACAGAAGCGAATTTTCCTCCCGCACTTGCAGCTAAAACAAATAAAATATCGACTTGCGAACAAGTGGTACGCGAATCTTTACAAGCTTTGGAAAGAGGAGATTCAATGGTTGTTATTGGTGGGATGACAACCCACCTAATTACCAAGCTATCTCCGTTTGTACCTCGCAAAATTTTGCTCAATATTTTGGAAAAACAATTTAAAACAAAAACAGTTTAAACAAAAGACGCTTTCTGGGCGCGTCTGTTTACATATACCTTGTTAACTGCACACGATAGCGGTCTTTCTTAGTAACAGCAATTTCCCCAACTTCTAAACGTCCTTTACTACGAATGGCGATTAAATCGCCTGTTTTGACTTGAGAACTTGCAGATGTGATTTCTTTCCAGTTGACGCGAACATCTCCACCATCAATTAACTCAACCATTTTGCTGCGAGACATTCCAAAACCAGCAGAGGCGATCGCATCTAATCTTAGAGAAGCTTCTACAGTGGTGAGTTCTTTTTTCTTCGGTTCGCGCACTTTTAACTCACTCAAATCTATCGGCTGAGTTTTCACGGGAACAGAACGCACCTGCTTGAGATTCATTTCCAAAAATTCTGCTAACTCTGGCACAACGATCACTTGTGCTCCTCGTTCGCCTAGTACAATAATGTCACCCGTTTTTTCGCGGACAATCCCAGTACCCAGCATTGCGCCCAAAAAGTCACGGTGAGTCGCGGTATCAAACAGGAAATTTCCAGCTATGTCTAAGGCGACAAGAGCAACTTGAGATTGATCTAAAGGAATTTCAGAACGGGCGATCGCCACTCTTCTACGTTCAGCTTGCGGATATCCACCCGAAACCACCAACTGCACCTCTGTCAGACGGCTGAACACTTGTTGAATTTCTGCTAACTCTGGAGGAGACAGAAAATCAGTCAAAACCACTTCCCAAGTTTTGATGGCAAGTTCCGCTTGGTCAATCACACGAGCTATTGTATCTCGATTTTCAACACCTTTTAAAAGTTCTTCTCTTGGCAGCATTTTAAACAGTTACCAGTTATACTAAAAACGGCTAAAAACTGTCATTCTGTAGACGCTTTGCGGTGAGACAGCGCTGCAGGAGGGTTTCCCGACAGAGGCGACTGCGAATCCGAAGGGCTTCCCGCAGGGTGCGAAGCGAAGAATCTCCGAGATGCTTCACTGCACTGCGTTACGTTCAGCATGACATAAGTTCAAATTTTACCCGCGAGCAGTATATCAAGTTACAAGTTAGCAGTTATGAGTCATCAATTATCACTGTTTACTGTGTACTGTGTACTATTCACTGGGCGCAGCGTAACCTTGAATATTTTCTGGTTCAAACTGACGTAAGACACGGGTTGCTTGACGAGTCAGAATTTCAGATCCTTGAACGACAATCAAATATTTGCCAGCATTTAAGCGATTGCGGTAAGGTAAAGCGTCACCGCTTCCAAGCAATAAACCAACTCCACCACCGACAAACACACTACCCATAGCGCCGGCGATCGCCCCCAACAGTCCACCAATGATATGATTGCCAATGTTACCAGCCCAAGCAAAAGTGTCCAAGCCAGTGAGGACGCTAAAACCAAAACCAGCAAAAAATCCAAACGGTACCAGCCAAAATGCCATGAACTGAGTTTGCTTCTTTGCTTGCTCGTTGGGGTCAATCAAACCAAACTCATCAGCAGTTTTATAACCTTTGCCTAGAATTGTAGCTTTTATGCTTTCTTTCTCTAAAGCTAGATAAGCAGCTTCTGCTTCCATGCGGTCAGGTAAAACGGCAATCAGGTAATTCATTGATGTTGAAACTCTAGTCTTATATACTGTTACGCTCTTATATTAGATCCACATTATCACCCAAAAGCTGATAGCGTTCATTTTCCTTGTCATATTAGGAATTTGTGCAATCCTGCACTAAGTCAAGAGGTTCGCAAAAATTGTTCACATCTTTCTTCAAGACATATATTAAAACAGGCGTTGCTAAAATGTGAGGAAACGTCGATATTGTTTTGAAATGTTGCATTATTTCTTTAACTGAGGCGCTGAGCAAATCATCCCGAAATTGTTGTTGACAAATAACGGTACGCCATTTTCGAGCTAAAGCATCAAGCCATTCTGAATTTGCGATTTCTGGTTCTTGTCCTGCTCGAATAGCTAAACTTATAGCAGCATCTTCTAAATCTCCGTCACATTCTTCTATGAGATCCAGTGCTTCCATCGCCGTGAGGTCATCTGCAACTTGAGAGCGAAACTGTGCAATTTCTTTTGCCGTAACTTTCGTCATCAGATTTTGTTCTATTCAGTTCTGAAGGATTTGTGAAACTTTTAACTATAAAAAGATTGTACTCTGCTACACCTCAGGAAAAAGCAGAGTACATTCTAAAAACAAATTAAATGTTTAACATATTTTGCGACAAGTTTACAGTTTTTTACAGTCTATAGTCTGTCATCCAGAATCTAATGTATAGGTGAGTGATGACTATCGACCAGCTGCACTTGCAGATCTAGAAGTAACCTGTCGTTGTAAATTAGCCAAAGCGCGATTGTAATTCAAAATAGCTGAGACTCTATTGCCTTCAGCTTCTGTTAAGCGATTTTGTGCGTCAATGACTTCAGTTTGAGTGCCCACACCTGCTTGAAATCGCAAACGCGCCAAATACAAACTCTGTCTAGCGTTTTCAAGAGCAACATCAGCCGTTTGAATGTTATCCAAGTTAGATTGCAACTGAAAATAGGCATTTTCTATTTGATAGCGAATTTCGTTACGCTGCCTAGCAAAATCATTTTCAGCAATCCGAATATTAGCTTTTGCTTGAGCTGCTTGAGCTCTTGCAGCTCCACCATCGTACAAATTCAAATTGGCTTGGACTGCTAGCGAATAGCTATCGTTAGAGTTTGTGCGATCATCAAACTGATCACTCAGGCTGTACCTACCAACCAAACTCACTTGAGGACCTAGCCCAGCAAGCGCTTGGCGTCGCTGTTGTTCATAAATGTTCCGTTGTGCCAAATTCTGTTGCAGTTCCGGACGGTTTTTAAAAGCTAGGATAATAGTCTCTGGTAGCGGAAGATTCCACAGACTTGCTATTCCGACTGGATCTGCCGTACTGATATCAACTGACTGCGGCAAACTCAATAATTGCGCTAATCTACGACGAGCAATTCGCTGGTTTGAGAGAGCAGTTGTTAGGTCTTGTTGCGAATTTGCTAAATCCACCTGAACACTCAGAACATCGAATCGAGTACTCACACCAGCTCTTTCTAAAGCTTGTGCATCTCGCAAACTAGCCTGGGCATTTGCCACAGCAGACCGCTGAATACGTACGTTTTCATCTGCTTCTTGCAGTTGGTAGTATTGATTGGTGACATCCAGGCGGATAACTTCAGATTGACGCTCAACATCCAATTCAGCCGAACGTAACTGTTCCTCAGCTTGTCGAATGCTGGCTGTTGTTTGTCCAGAGGTGTAGAGAGGATACGTAATTGTCGCGCTACCAGAGAAATTTGTCGTAGAGGGTACATCTTGTAGTTCGCCGGTCGAAGTTTGTGTTTGTTGCCCTAAAAAAGAAGGTCCAGTACGAGTTATGTTAGTACTGAGACTGACATCAGGTAACAAAGCCGCCTGTTGCTGCCGCAAGCCAGCTCGACGGCTCTCAACAGTTAGTAATGTTGCCTGTAAATCCTGATTATTTCGTCGTGCTATATCCAAAGCCTGTGCCAAAGTAATCGGTTGAGTTCCCTGAACCCTCACTTCTTCTGGTTTGGTAGGAAACTGTAGAGGATTTGGGTTGCCTTTGAGATAATTAGGGATCTGCACCGGGCCTGTTGGCGCGGGAGCTGTTGGTATTGGAGTTCTTGGCACGGGAGGTGTTGGCGCACCAGGTGTTGGCGCAGCCGTCGGGGAACCTGCCTGAGCTACCTGATTTCTTGTGATATGATTTTTTTTCGTGGCATTTTGTTGCAAGCAGCTAGACGACTTCATGAACACAGAAGCCGAACGACCAACCTGAGTTTTACCTTTCGTCGCCTGTTCGGGACATAACTCCACCTCTTCTAACAGCTTGGCAATGTCTACTGTCTCACGGGTTGGATTTTGTGACTTTTTTGGTAAGCGAGCAGGACTTTTCTGTTCTGTAGCCTCTGTAGCAACCTGCCCAAATAAAGATGTTTTTTGCTCAATAGAGGAGGCGGGTTTTGAGGTACTATGATTAGAGAAAACAAGATTAGAAAAAACTGTACTTTTTGATTCTCCTGCAGAAATTGTTGGAGAACTCTGTTGTTGTGTACTAGTCGTATTTTGTGTACTAGTCGCAAAGTCACCAATCTTATTTCTCAATGTGTTTTGCGTTGAGGTAGGTTTAAAGCTCATAAGCACACCTTGAACCTGATTGGCAAAACTTGCGATGACTGGTATTCCTGTTTTTCCAGTCAAGATGACTTCGATATTGCCACCGCTGATTAATTTTAAACCATCTCCTATAAAACCAACCATCGGTTGCCTTGTAGCTGGCAAGCTATTACCAGCAGCGGAAGTCACTTGCTTGATATCAACAGCAGTTGAGATTTGCTCAGAAGTGGGAGTCAAAGCACTGGAAGAAGCTAAAAGGTTGACTCCAGTGAATGGTACAGGATTAGCCCAAGCAGATTGAGTTGCTAATACTGCTGCTGTTACACCAGGTAAGAAACTACTGAATATTTGTTGTCCTTTCACCGCATCCCCTCACACGAAAATTAAGCGGCTGAAACTGTCTTCTCGCCAGAGAACAAATCACGATGCCATGTTTAGGAATCGGAACTCTGGTTGTCCTGAAATCCTTTGACAATTCGAGACAGTTCCGCCTTCTCATCGATAGTAACGCGGGTAGGAGCACCACTGACAATTCGCTCGTAGTTACGGAAAGAATCTTTAATGTCGGGACCGTCTGCCGTAATATTATACTCGCGAATCGCCTTCTCATGCCACGAACCACGCATTTTAAAGACGTTGATTGCCCGCGCCATTTCTCCCCGAATTTCGACATACTGTAACATCAAAATTGTGTCTGTAATCGTAGAAATATGAGAGTCTGTAATTGAATGCGAACCCATAAATTGGTCAGTTGTATTGGTAAAAAAGCCTGTAATTTCTTCTTGCTTCGCATAACCCGTAACACCAATCACAAATTGCCGGAATGCATTATTGCTGACTCCTCGTGCTAGTGCAGAAAGAGAATCAATAGCAATACGAGATGGTTTAAATTCAGCAATTTCTGACTTAATAATTTGCAGATGATCTTCCAAGCCAGTTGATTCTGGATATGTACAAATTATTTTGAGTAAACCTTGACGTTCTAAATCCTCAAATTCGATTCCCCAGGAGGAAGCATTGCGAGATAGTTGTGCGCGTGATTCTTCGTAAGCAAATAATATTGCCCGTTCACCGTTAACACAGCCATTTTGCAGAAATTTGCTCACTAACAGAGTCTTACCAGTACCAGTTGCTCCTGTTGCAAGAATAATCGAATCTTTGAAGAAACCACCGCCACACATTTGATCTAAGGTTGTAACGCCAGAAGAAACTCTTACATTTGAAGATCGTTGAGTTAAGCGCATTGCTCCCAATGGGAAAATATTCACTCCTGCATTGGTAATTGTAAAAGGATATTCACCTTTCATATGTGTTGTACCACGCAGTTTGAGGATTTCAATTGTGCGACGGCGACGTTCTCCTTCTAAAACATTTCGCACAATCACCACATTATCGGAAACAAATTCCTCTACCCCAAAACAAGCAACCGGTCCATATTCTTCTGTGCGTTCTGTCGTTATAATTGTGGTGACATTGAGTAGTTTAAGACGAGCAACCAGACGAAATATTTCTCGCCGCACAACTCCTACAGCTTCATACTGTTGAAAGACTGCTGTTACTGAGTCAATCGAAATGCGTTTTGCCTTATACTTACGAATCGCATATTGCAAACGCTCAATCAGGGCAGAAAGGTCGAAGTTGCCAACGACATCTTGTCCCTCTGGATCGGGAGAAGCATCAAGTATAAATAACTTTCCTTCATTGATAAGACGTTCTAAGTTCCAGCCAAAAATACCAGCATTTTTAATAATATCACTAGGAGATTCTTCAAATGTAACAAAGACTCCTGATTCATCAAAGTAGGTAATCCCACTATAAAGAAATTGAAGAGAAAATAAAGTTTTACCAGTTCCAGAGGTACCACTAACTAAGGTTGTTCTTCCTGCTGGTAAGCCACCATGACTTATATCGTCAAAGCCCTCTATCATTGTCCGAATTTTTTCTACACCTTGTGTTAGTGTCTTGTTTGGTTCTAATTTTTCTTTCTCACTCATGGTTGACTTTTACAAATCGGAAGGAAACCCAGTTTTTTATGAAAGTGTGTCTGACTGAAAGATAAATGATAAATCTTACTCTTCTATTTACTCTTCAAATAGCTCTTGCTCATCTTCGCTCAATTCTTCATAAAGTAAATCCAATCCAATTAATACTTTTTCTCTGTCAGAAAGATCTCCGATGATTCTCCGCACTGGTGGAGGCAAAATTTTGGATAATGTCGGTGTCGCTAATATCTTATCTTCTTCCGCCAGTTGTGGATTCTTGAGCACATCAATCACTTTTAAAGCATAAACGCCCTGAAACTCTTGTTCCAGAATGTTTTTGAGTATTTTTAATGCCCGTACTGAGTTTGTGGTGTTCCCTGCAACATAAAGTTTGAGAACATAAGTTTTTCGTGGTTGATTCATATTAGGTACAGGACATAAGTACAGACAGAACCGTATTGTACTTTGATTAACTTTGGTAAAATTCAAAAAGGCGATTTCTATCTATAGAACAACTGAATTTAGATGAAGTTATCCTCTTTAGAAATCGAACAACGGTAGAGTTCACACAAATGGGCCAGTATATCAATCAATGTTAAACGGTAATCCAGTAATGCTTCCTCACTCCGTCCTTCCAATTTTAGCTGTTTGGAAAATTCGTCGATGAGTTCCATATGAATTTCTATAATTCGCGGCACAGGAATATTAGCATAAAATACTGCATTGATAAATTTATCAATCCTATCTTTCAGTATTTTGTCTGTAGTGGTAAAGTAATTGATAAGAATATGGCGGTAGTCTGATTTGAGTTGTCGCAACAGTGCCTGGTCTTCGGCTCTCGTCGTCATTTGTTAAAAAAACTGGTGGTTTTTAGCTTGTGGCATTTAATAGCATAGAAACAATTCAAGCTTAATATTTTATTCACATTTTCTAGCAGCTAGTTGAGCAAACACTAAATTTTCCTCCCTATTGATAACCCAATACAGTAGCTGATAAGATAATTTGCAAGAACTATCACTCTTGTTTTGACGTTGCCCAACGAGAAAGTCAGTCTACTCAAAGAGGAGCTTTTCTCAGTATGCACCCCAGTCGCTGACCTTCAGGTGACTCTCAAAGTAGAGCGCTTGCTCAAATGCTACTTTGTCTTGACATGTGTGAAATCTCCAAAAACAATTATTATAATGAACGCTATTGGTTGATGAATGAGAAAACATTTTTGTTGTCAATAAGTAGATAGGTAGAAATCAAGACCAGCCACGTTAAGAAATGTAAAAAGACTTGAAAATTTTAACCAATGATTCACGACTAATGACTGCCTTGTGTGTCAATAGCTTAAACTAAAAAATTAACAATTTGTTGCTGTTACTGAATGAAGAAAGCCTGGTAGCTTCTTGAGGAGTGTTTCCTATAGAAATAGGCATGATTTTTGAACAAATCCACAATGATTGCCGTTGACCACAAACGCTGAGGAATGCCCACTCTTGTGGTAAGAGTGATTTTGGTTCAACCAGGTTGGGCATTTGTCACCATCACTAATAAGTGTCGTTCGCGTAGTACTTTGTTCGTCATTCACACATTCATATCTACCTAATTACAGATTTCCTTACTTTGCTTATCAATAAGATACTTAAACCAACATGAACGATTGTCGCGTTCCAAATCATTATAATTCCTAAAGGTTCTATAGCGAATCTTTGGGGCCATAATTGTCGTAGCTGTCGCTATCGATTATGAGTTTCAACACTAGGAAAACACTGGTGTGGATGCCCGTAATACCTAAGAGCGGTTAGACAGCGCCACAGGAGCGAAAGCCTCTGTAGGCGACTGCGAAACCCCAAGGGCTTCCCCAAATTATTCGGGGAGCTTCTTCAAAGATTGGCAGCTAAGTGCAGTTCCTGGATTCACATCCTTACTGCCAGGCAGCAAAAAATGCTGCTCTATGACCATTCTTGCTGGCAAAAACATTGTCCGCAAAGGAAGAAGCTCTTTGTCTCTAAAGCATTCAATTTACAATTAGAATGCTAGAGTCAGTCCTCTTAGAGGAGATAGCTTCATGTGTAAACACCCAAAGCTTCTTTGGCAGTTAGCTGGTGGTGCCGGAAGCGCAACCCTTTAAAAGAGTGACCATCTTGCCATATGTCAATGCTACAATACCCGCTTTATGACTTTATAGCAACCGTGCCTAGCTGCGTAGAAACAGCTACTCTGGCGATTGTGCTGCAGATTTTTCAACAACAGCAGTGCGATCGCCTGGCAGTCCTGGATAAGCACAAATGCTTAGTAGGCTTGGTTTACTCTGCCCGTTTACTACCACAATTACTGACAGCAAATCAAGGCCAAAGTCATTCTAAATATTTAGATTTACAACAACCCCTTTCGACGCTCGATCAAAGCTTTATTGAACCCATACAGGCAATACCAGCTTCTTTGAGTGTCGAGCATTTGAGTTCGTTGCTTGGTTCCCAGCAAAGCCAAGCAAACACGAATTTAGATTGGGCACTAGTTGACTCAAGTGGTAAGTTTTTGGGGCTTATGGATAGCTCGCGCTTGTTGCAGCTTTTGGCAACTCAAAAATTGGCAACTGACAGTCATAAGGGGACTAAGCGCACAAATTCAAGGAAAACAGTTCAAAAGTCATCAGCACAAACTTTTGGTGATTATACCAAAGTCGCTGGAGTTAGGGCAACGACTGGTGGAACTCAGATCGGCGATCAAAGACGAGAATGTAAGCCACTTGTGCAGTTATTAGAACGATTGCCTTGGCCGTTAATGCTACAAACAGGCAATGGTGAAGTCGTGACGCAAAACCCAGCTTGGTGGCAGCAATTAGGAGCACTAAAAGATCCAGAAGGAATCAGGCGACAAGTAGAAGCAATTTTAGCAAATGTTTCATCCAAAACATTACAATATGCGGCTCAAACAGCAGCCAAAGTATATTCCTTTGGCAACAGCAATCACCATAACCGTGAAAAAAATTCTTCTGCCTCTGTTAATGAAGTGATACCTCAAAAAGGTATCTCACCTCGCTCAACACTGACGGCGTCTCACACTTATGATCTTCAAGAGCAGGCTTTTATAGAAAATTCTGCACCAAATCGCTGCTTTTTAGATAGCCAGTTAGGGACTTGTACCTGCATAGTAGAAGTGCAAAATGGTCAAGAGCGAATTTGGCAGTTTGCCAAAATACCCTTAGATAGTCCTGAGTTAAAAGTCCTCAATACTGATTTAAAAACACCTCTTGTCAATAAAGACTCACCACCTGGTGGTGATTTGTGGCTCATGCTAGCGACTGACGTCACAGAACAGCAGCAGCTTTGCAAAGAACTGGCGGCGAAGAATGCCGATTTAATTCAACTCAATCGGTTAAAAGATGAGTTTTTAGCTTGTATTAGTCATGAACTCAAAACACCTCTAACTGCCGTTTTAGGGTTATCGCGGTTGCTGGTGGATCAGCAGTTGGGAGCATTAAACGAGCGTCAAGCCCGTTATGCAGGACTGATTCACCAAAGTGGACGCCACCTGATGAGTGTGGTCAATGATATTTTGGATTTAACCCGTATGGAGACGGGGCAAATGGAGTTAACGCTCGCCAACGTCAACATTCAGACAGTGTGTGAGCGTGCTGTGTCTGAGGCAAAAGCTATTCACAGCCAAACTCACAAAACTTCATCAAATTCCCAAGCTCAAAGTCCGCCTCCACAAGAACACCAATTCACCTTCTCAATAGAACCAGGTTTAGACCAAATTGTGGCGGATGAATTGCGCTTGCGCCAGATGCTGGTACACCTGCTTTCCAATGCCTTCAAATTTACTGAGACAGGTGGTGAAATTGGGCTGTGGATTAATCATTGGGAAGGTTGGATTGCCTTTACAGTTTGGGATACAGGCATTGGGATTCCAGAACATCAGCAGCATTTAATCTTTCAAAAATTCCAACAACTGGAAAATCCTCTCACCCGTCAGCATGAAGGAACAGGTTTAGGACTTGTCTTAACTAGAGCTCTTGCTCGTCTCCACGGTGGTGATGTCAGCTTCTTGTCGCGTGAAGGCAAAGGTAGCCAGTTTACACTACTGCTTCCACCCAGTCCTCCCAAAGAATTGGCAAGAGTCACAGATGAGGAGATGGGAAGAATTTCTTTTGCACCCCGTCATCCTACAACCCCATCAACTCAACCTAACCCAATTCCACAAGAAGCTGCTTTACGAGCGTCTGCAGGAAACCCCTTTGGGCTTCATAAAAAGCCGTCCTCTAGGCATCTACAATCCATCAACTCAACACCCTGCTCTACGAGAAATAACCTGACAGGCGTCTGCAGCAAGTCGCCTTGGGCATCACGGGAAGACGCCTTCCAGGCATCTACAGCCCATCAGCTGACTTCTTCTAAATCGCTCGTGTTGATTGTAGAAGCAGTCGCTCGCTATATAGAGGATTTGACCGAACAGCTGACAGGTTTGGGTTATCGAGTCGTGATTGCTCGCTCAGGATGTGAAGCGATAGAAAAAGCTCGGCGCTTGCAACCCAAAGCTATCTTCCTTAATCCCTTGCTCCCCTTGCTGTCAGGTTGGGATGTACTAACCTTACTCAAATCTGATGTCGCAACTCGTCATATTCCCATCATTGTGACAGCAACAGCAGCTGAAAAAGAGCAAGCGTTTGCCAACCAAGCAGATGGTTTCTTGAGCTTACCAGTCCAGCATCAAGTCTTAACACCGCTGATAGAAAGTTTATATATTGCCCCAGAAGGAAAGCAGCAAAAATTAGATGACGAAGAAATTCTCCATAACAAAACACCACTCAAAATTTTAAGATTAGTGAATCTTGAGGGTGAATCTTTGACTTCGCACCCGTTACTTCAACAGCATCGGGTTATAGAAGTCGATAACCTGGATCAGGCAGAACTGCTATCTCGGGTTTGGCAATTTGATGTTGTTTTGCTGGATTTAGAAATGCCAGCCGCCGAAGCTTTGCTACAAGAACTCAGTCAGAACCCCCGTTTAGCAAAACTACCGCTTGTCACCTTTAATGTGTCAACCACGCAAGCGGCTTCTCAGATGGCTGGGCTTTCTGTGTTCCCTTGCTTAACGCCATTAGGTACAGATAAAAGTGGTAGCGCTCAAATAGATGCTTTATTGTCAGTTATGCAAATAGCATCTGATGTATCCTACTGCCCACCCAACATCTTAGTGGTGGATTTAGGCATACTGCCAGATTTACCAGATGCAAGACACAAGCAAGTGAGAAGTTATCGCATAGAAAAAAACTCCTCATTAAATTGCTCTATTGCTGGGGAAAAGACTCCATGTCCTTTAACGATTTCTCGTGGCTCTGAGTGGTTTCAAGCTTTGATTCAGTACCTGCAAACAGGTGGCTTCAAAGCATCCATGAGTCGGTCTTGGGCAGAATTGCTACAGCAAATTCGCCACCAAAGTGTTGACTTACTGCTCATTTGTTTAGGAGAGTCTTGCATCCAAAAAGAAATGTACTCAGCTCTCCAAATGTTGGGACAGTTGCCTTTCAACTTACCACCAGTTTTGCTACTTGACCAACGATTAAATTCTAATGAAGTTGAAGATAAGCAAAATAATATTTCCCAAAAAAATACAGATGAAAAATTGGAATCGATAGAAACTGTAGTCAGCACTATGACTTCCAAAATTTTGCCTCGCTCTATATCAATGGAAGATTTGCTAAACGAAATTAATAAGACTTTGAAAGGTTATTAGTTCATTAGACCTCTTGATATAAAGATTTTTTTGTCTCACGCAAAAGCGAGCCTGCGCAAATGACAGTTTTCTATCGCTATTTCTTAAAAGGAACTCGAATCAGTTGATAGGCTCCCTTTGTACCTAAATTCTCGTAATCAGTTGAGCTTAAGCCCATTTCTGGAAACTTCTTCGGCTGAGCAAGAATTAACACTGAGGGAGGCTGTGCTTTTTTTGCTGCTTTGTCTTGAAGGTACTCTTCAGCAGCCGAAGACATTTTCACGTAGATGACATTTCGATGAGTATAAAAAACAACGGTAGGTTTTTTGAAGCCTACCATCACTAGTTCTTCATTGGGTTTTTGTGCTTGTACTGCGATCGCAGATAATTCCCGTAAAGGTAGCTGACGTTCCTGATCCATCAAAAACAAACAAGGTGTGAGGACAAAAACCAAAAACGCTGCAAACCCCAACACATTCACCATTAACATTGGTTGATAACGACGACGCACAAGCATTGCTGCTACCAAGACAGCACAAAGCAGCCAAATCACACCCCCCAAAACTGATAAACCTGACTGTTGAAGCAACTGGCGAAAGTTGGGTGCAGCGGGATCGCTTCCTATGATCTGAGGAACGTAAAACATTGCTATTCCCAACACTGATATAAATATTACATTCACCCAACCTGTCCACAAGAGTGGACGATGAACAGATGAGGAAACATTTTTTTCCCCTACAGCCCCCAACCCCAGAGGGGACC
>NZ_QMEA01000010.1 GCF_012912105.1 Brasilonema sp. UFV-L1 | reverse complement strand
TCATCTCATCGCTCCCCTTCGGGTGAGCGAGAGGCTTCTGCTGCTTAAGCTAAAACAAGCAACTATATATTACTGACAACAAACTCATGCCTAAAATAGACCCCGCCAAGTTTAAAAAAGTATCTGTCAGCCTTCCTTTTGGCATCGGTTCCGCTGAATGGGAAGCGGATCCAAGTGAGCGTCGGGCTGCATGGTCGTTGTATGTTGAACTTGTTACCCGTATTGCTGTTCAACCTCTGGAAGTTGACGAAGGACTGTTGCGTGAGGCGCTGACATCTTTATATAGTTTATTTGGCATAACACGGGAAGTCCTCAAACAAGCTGGACCAGATGTTGGTGCATCCCGCGAGTCAGTGGGAGGTATTGCTATAGCGGTGCTGAATAAGGGTTTGCGTCCTTTTCTTGCCAAATGGCATCCACTGTTGCAGACATGGGAAGCACAGCGTCCTCCTCACTTGAGTCTAAAAGAGCATGAGCGCAATTGGTCGCAAGAAGGGAGATTGCGGGCTGAGTTGGAAGCGTTGAGAAGGGATTTGGAGCAATATGCAAATGCCTTAGCAATTATTGCTGGTGTAGACAAGTAGTAGAGAAAAGCTGAGGTATGACCACATCCCAAAATTATGATGTCTTCCTTTGTCATAACAGCAAAGAAAAACAACACGTAGAAAGAATTAGGGAGCAGCTAAAGCAGCAAGGTATTTTAGCTTGGCTGGATAAGTATGATTTTGAGCCGTTTAGACCTTGGCAGGATCAACTAGAAGAAATTATTCCTCAGATAAAGGCTGTAGCCGTATTCATTGGTTCATCAGGAGTAGGACCGTGGGCAAATATTGAAATGCGAGAGTTTCTGGTAGAATTCGCTAAACGCCAGCTTCGTATGGGATTGGTTATATTGCCTGATTGCCCTCAAGAACTTATAGACAGCGTTCCTAGGTTCATAAGGAGTTTTCACTGGGTTGATTTTCGCCAACAACAACCCGATCCAATGGAACAGCTAATTTGGGGCATTAGTGGGCAGAAGCCAGCGCCAACTGTGAAGGTGATCCCACAAAGTCAAACTCAAAACACCCCGCAAAATCAACGAGATGATTCAGGTGATAATCTCAGCAGTGAACGTGGTGTAAACTACACCCAATTGCGAAATTTCCTAAAAGCAGGACAGTGGAAAGAAGCTGATCAGGAAACTTTCGCTGTCATGCTTAAAGCAACTGGCACAGAAAAAGGAGGCTGGCTCTCTCCTGAATCCATCGAAAGCTTTCCCTGCACTGACCTACACACGATTGACCAACTTTGGGTAAAATACAGTGCTGGGCACTTTGGCTTTAGTGTGCAAAAACGCATTTGGGAAAGCGTGGGTAAAGACTACGAAAAGTTTAGCGATCGCGTGGGTTGGCGCAAAGGAATGTTTTGGATCAAACAATGGCTGTATTACAAGGAATTAACCTTCTCCACAAATGCCCCCCAGGGACATCTCCCCATGGTTGGGGTGATTTGGGTTTTGGATGTGGATGGAAGGGAAGTTAATTGTGAAGTTTGTTGTTTTGGAAATGTGAGTAGGAATCTTCTCTCGCGTCCAGACTTGTAAACTGTAACATATAGTGCGATTCGTTGGCTACAAACCAGTCCCAATAAGGATTTGGAGGACTAGCCGCTAGGTAAAAAAAATAATTACCTTGACAACTGTATAATCATATAGGTGAGGCGATAGAAGCCAAGTCCTATCCCACAGGTGCAGTGGTGACAGCATATCCCCCAACCCACCAGACTAGTTATCAAAGAATTGAAGCGGGGATAAAAGGAGGTAACCCGGAACCGAACCGAGAATCCCTTCAAGCACGAGTTCATGGGTACGAACAGGAAGATGTGACTGAATCATCGTTAACAGTAATAGCCTAAGTCGGTTAATAGGCTAAGCCAAAGGCAAGGGATTGGTCGTTAGCAATTTATATGGTGACTAACAAGCACTGACCGTAAACCCGGTGAATAGCATCACCCTAAAAACTCAATCAATGATTATATGGAACGAAGTAACCCCTTTACATACTCTTGATGAAGGTCGATTCATTAAGTAGGTACTAACCGTATGTAGTGAAGGGGAAGGATTGGGTCAGAAGCTATTTGACCTGTCGTAATGACAGGTAGACGCTGACAGACCCACGATGATTTGGAATGTAGAGTTGTTAGTAGCAATATATATGCCTAAAACGAGTTCTAAGACTACGGTGGAATGGAAAACAATTCCTTGGCAAAAGCTAGAAAGGAAAGTTTTTAAGTTGCAAAAACGAATCTACAAAGCCTCAATTCGTGGTGATTTGAAAGCAGTTCGTAGACTCCAAAAAACGTTGATGAAATCTTGGTCAGCCAAGTGTATTGCAGTCAGACGGGTTACACAAGATAACTGTGGGAAAAAGACGGCAGGTGTGGATGGCATCAAATCGTTGTCCCCAAAATGCCGACTAGCCCTGGTAAACACCTTGAAGCTAAATGATAAAGCATCTCCAACCAGAAGGGTATGGATTCCCAAACCAGGAAGCGAGGAGAAAAGGGGATTAGGAATACCCACAATTTCTGACAGAGCAAGACAAGCACTAGTCAAGTTGGCATTAGAACCAGAATGGGAAGCTCGTTTTGAGCCAAACTCATTTGGATTCAGACCAGGACGCTCATGCCATGATGCAATTGGGCAAATTTTTAGCGCCATAAAGCAAAAAGCCAAATATGTGTTAGATGCGGACATATCAAAATGTTTCGACCGCATTAATCATCAAGCACTACTAGAAAAACTGAACACATTCCCTACCATGAAACGTCAAATAAAAGCATGGTTAAAAGCGGGAGTGATGGACTCAAAACAACTGCTTCCAACGCTTGAAGGTACACCGCAGGCTGGGGTGATTTCACCACTTTTAGCGAACATTGCCCTTCATGGATTAGAAAACCAAATAGCGGAATCCTTCCCGGTTACTGAACCAAAAGTTAATGGGAAAAGAGTCAAGATTCGTACTCCTGACTTCATCCGATATGCGGACGATTTTGTCGTTCTTCATGAAGACATAATCATCATCCAAAAATGTAAACAGGTAATAGTAGAATGGCTTGACGGCATGGGTTTAGAATTGAAACCTAACAAAACACGAATATCTCATACTCTTGATAAATATGAGAATAACGTGGGATTTGATTTTCTCGGATTTCATGTTAGACAATACCCTGTAGGTAATTACCGGAGTAGTCATGGCACTACCGGGAAACCATTAGGATTCACGACTATCATCACTCCAAGCTCCGAAAAATTACAACGACATATCAAGAAAATAGGTAGTATTATTGATGCCCATAAGTCAGCACCACAAGCGGCGCTTATCGGACATTTAAATCCGGTCATTAGAGGATGGGCTAATTACTACGCTACTGTGTCAAGTAAACGTAGTTTTTCAAAAGCTGATTACATCGTATATCAGCAATTGAGAGCTTGGGCTAAATTCCGTCATTCCGAACAAAACGCCCATAAAACCAATCAGAAATATTGGCATACTGTGGGTAAGGACAATTGGTGTTTCAGCACTATGGATGATAAGAATCTTCTCAAGTTGCGAAAACACACGGAGCAAGCCATTGTGTACCATATTAAGGTACAAGGTGGTAGAAGTCCTTTTGACGGTGACTGGGCATATTGGGGTTCTAGATTAGGTAAACATCCTGAATTGACAACAAGAGTAGCAACTCTGTTGAAGAAACAAAAAGGAAAGTGTACCAACTGCGGACATTATTTCAAAGATGAGGATGTATGGGAAGTTGACCATATCTTACCTCGCTCACAAGGCGGAAAAGATACTCTCACAAACTTGCAACTTCTCCATCGATATTGCCACGATACAAAGACTGCTAACGATTGTAGTCACGGCAACAAAGACGGTTGTAATATCACCGCGCCTAAGCCCTCCAAAGATTGAAAAAATCCAAGGACGAATGGGTAATGAGGTATGTTTGACAAAACACCAAGTCATTGAGGAGCCGTGTGAGTCGAAAGATACATGCACGGTTTTGAAGGAGAGGTGTGGGGAAGAGATTCCCCCATCGACTCCAACAGGCTTACACAGAATTGTAAAGATTCGCAAACAAGTGATTTTCCACGAAGTATTGCGGTTTCTACGTTTTCGTTACCTGGCACTGCATCCAAAGAAGGTCTTCTTCTTGTGCTTGTAGTACGATGCTGGCAAATTGTGGGTTATAACAATTCGCGAAGATAAACTTGCACGCCACTTCTTCTATTTCTTGGTTCGTTGCTTTCCAGTCATCCAAGGTAGTCTCATTTATCCTGGCGAAGCCCCGCCTTCAGCCCGTCGGCAAAGCTGAGTGGTTTACACTTTCTCTTCTACTTCGGATTTTAAGAAGTACTTTTCTAATAGCTCCCCAACCAACAAAAAGAAAACCCCAGACAAAATTCCTATTCCCATAATGCCCAATTCTACGCTATTCAATAAACTAAAATTGGGGTTAATAAGTGTTATAATTAATAATCCGATAGACGAAAAACTACTGACAAATAAAGATAGCTTTACGCTTGTTTTTGAAAAATTATACCGCTCTGTCTGAGCAACTAAATAAGCAACAAAAGGAACAAACACACCTCCAACATATGCTGCATAAAAGTATACAATTAAATTAATAATTTCTCCACCTTTAAAAGCAACTGCAAGACCAAAAAGAGTATTCACAGTCGTAACAAATATGCGACTCCAGACAGATGCAGGCAAAATGTTGAAGTCCAAAACAGTCTTGCTTTGTACACGCAGGATACTGCTGCCAAGACCTAATGCTGGAATTAGTAAAGACACAATCAGAGCAATACCTAAAGGTTTCTGGGTACCACCCCCAATCCAGGCTAAGATATATGGAAGAGTTTCTTTACCATCGATGCCAACAGGCAAAATTCCTGCATTGTGTGCTGCCACGACAACTGTTGAAGGCAACAAAGCAAGCAGTAGTATCAAAATTGCTGCTAACGTACATCCTCGATATAAGCTCTGCAGATCTTTTGCCTGGACAACAAACTGCTGATACTTCATATCTATAAGTACTAGCAGAATTGTAGGCAGTGAAATGCCCACTGTGGTTGGCAAGCTGACATGTTGAAGTGACTGGGCAAATTCTATAGGCGATCGCAAGTAATCACCAAAAGCGTGTAAAGCCCACAGTCCATAAAGCAAAGCCAAGAAATTCAGAACCAGTAACCCTCGCAATATCCAGCCTGCTTTTTCTATTGGTAGTAGGGAAATGATTGCAAACAGGATAGCCAAAACAACCATCGTGGGGAGAGTAGGTATTCCGAAAACCTTGAGGATAAATGCTCCAGAAATCAACTGAACAGCTTCAATGCCAATCAGTGATGACCAAGACATCAAGCTTACAAAAACTTTTACCACATCTCCATACGCAGAACCTAGCAATGTCCAAATTTGCTCTGCTTGTCTCCAGTAAAACTTTGCCAGTCCTAACAGAACAATTGTACCCAAGCCAAGGGAGACAGCATAGAGGCTGCCAGCAGTACCTAAAGTGAGGGATTTCTCAGCGGTTCCTAAAACAAATCCCAAACCATAATGAGCTGATACTAGCAGAGCTGCTAGCGAAAATGTATCTAGTCTGCGGTCAAAAGCCATGTTGGACTGACATGAGAGAATTGCCAAAAATATAATGTACTTTGACCGAGCATACAAGTATAGTAATCACTTTTTCAATTAATAATTTAATAATTTCTATTGATAATTAGGTGTTTAGCTTGCGAGTACACACAATGATATACGGACTTGTCTGTGGGACAAACGGAGAGTAATCATAATTCCCAAACACCTCTTCAACGTCGAAACCAGCTGACTGTACAAGTTCCTTAAAAGCATCAAACTCAATGAGTGAAAACTGGATAGCTAGTCGGTGTTCTACCACTATTCGATCTGTGGAATCTAACTCAGAAATCGTCTGCCATCCTCTGACAATTCCAGTTTCTGGCTCATAGTTAAGATCTACTGATACGCTGACAGAACCGACTCCATCCACACGGGGAAAAGGACCATAGTGAGTTGAACCCTGGATAATAGACTCCAGGCGTACTCTAGGATTATGTAGTGTACATATAAACCGTCCATTTGGCTTCAGTGCTTGAGCAATTTCATGAAGTGCTTTCCTTTGAAGAGTTTCGGTACGCAGTTCATGAAAACTTTGGAAAGGTAACAAAGCCAAATCAAATGTTGATTCCAAGTTGAGGGAAGTGACGGAAGCCTGCACGACATGAGCACTCAGTCCGCTTGCTACCAGTTTCTGACGTAGTTGGGCAAGCATTGCTGGGGAGGCATCCACACATGTTAAGTTTACACCCGCTGACAAAAGTGGAATAGAGATACGTCCAGTACCGCACATCAATTCAAGTACGGAACCATCAATCTTTTCACACTCTTGAAGAAAAAACGGCAGATCAGCTGTGAAACGTAAATACGAATCGTAAAGATGCGCAATCTGCTCGTAATCAAGTGCAGAACTCATAAACAATCATTCAAACTGATGTATGAAAGAAATTTTAAATTCTTTCATTGATTGTAACTGGTTCGTGGCTAAACTTCATCAACTCGTATAGATCATAAGCATACAAATCTTCTTGACTCGGCTCGTCAGTCTGACTTGTTGCCACAATTGGATCATTGTATGCCTTAGTTCTACCAATTAATAAAAGTTTTTTTCCTGCGCACTCTCCAATTAACTTGAACTGATGTTCTGGAAAAAAGTTAACTTCATCAGTATAGAAAGTCTGATTTTTGATCGGCATAGGTTCTCCTGAATTATTAGAAAAGAAATTTCACGTCAATTGTTCTTTAACCTTTAGCTGGTAGCTGATTTTTTAGTAGAGGAAATTGCTAGTAGAGACGCACACCTTTCTTTTACTTTTAACTTTTGAATCCACAAAAGATGCAGAATATCCCCTACGTTTTTCATCAACAAATAGATATTTGTACTGTCAGTTTTGACAGTCATACCAGCTAGGAGGACCTGGAGACAACAGCTTAGAATCAGCAGATGCCATAGGTACTCCTTCCAATGCCGACGGAGTTAGCTGACGGGCTAAGACTGGAAGGTGTCTCTCCATTCAAGATTCGCCCCAATACATTGGTTCCTCCGCTTCTCATCCAGCTTTAAAGTTTTTTAACAACAAGACTGGATTGAATTAGGCTGTGTTACCCACACATTAACTATAATTATACTGAAATGTTCAAATAGTCAATGTATCTTAACTTTCTATCTTAGGACTCATGCTGTTGAACAACTTATTCGGTTAATCTTGACCAAATAAAGGCTGATAGCACAAGTCAAAAGAGGTAGTCCTCGGGAGCAGCAATCATACTTGCAGAACAATGAAAGCAACTCGTGCTCCGCTCAATACTTATTGAGAAATAGTCTTTGCAGTTGGTTTAGCACAACTTTAATATGAGATAATTTTCTCTGTAAAACTAACCGGGAGCCAACAAAAAATTACGTACTTCGTTGATCTGAAATTTCAGACATCTTTCAGATGTTTGTCTGTCATGAAATTCCAACGATGACAACATACTCAGACTAAACTAACGAAACATTCGTAAAAATTGTGCATATTTTAAGCTATGATAACAGCTAATGTTGACACAAATCCATTCAATCAAGACTTCTCTCATTGGTCTGCCTTATTGCAGCAACTGTTAGATCGTCAATCACTTTCGGTGTCTCAAGCATCCAACTTAATGTCTGGTTGGCTAAAAGAAGCGATTCCCCCGGTCTTATCGGGTGGTATTTTAGCAGCAATTCAGGCAAAAGGAGTGTCGGCCGAAGAGTTACTTGGTATGGTTGAGGTTCTATACTCTCAATCAATCAAACCTACGCAACGAGATTTTCTTGTTGGTAGCTCACCGCTTGTAGATACCTGCGGTACAGGAGGAGATGGAGCATCAACATTTAATATTTCCACAGCTGTCGCTTTTGTGACTGCTGCTGCTGGGGTGAAAGTGGCTAAGCATGGCAATCGTTCAGCATCTGGAAAAACTGGCTCAGCAGATGTGTTAGAAGCTTTGGGCATCAATCTCAAAGCAAATCTTGAGAAGACTCAAGAAGCTGTAAGCGTAGTTGGCATGACTTTCTTATTTGCACCTGATTGGCATCCGGCTCTCAAAGTGATTGCTCCTTTGCGAAAAACACTGAAAGTACGTACAATTTTTAATCTACTAGGTCCATTAATCAACCCCTTAAAACCAACAGGACAAGTTATTGGTGTCAATTCTCCAGCTTTGATAGAGACTTTTGCCAAGGTTCTAAATCAACTGGGGACTCGCCGAGCAGTTACACTTCATGGACGCGAAAAATTAGACGAAGCGGGGTTGGGAGATAAAACTGACTTGGCTGTGGTGTCAAACCAACAAATACACTTGCTTGCACTCTCTCCAGAAGAACTGGGTTTAAACCCCACTCCCATTACTGAACTACGAGGTGGGGATGTCCAAGAGAATGCAGAAATTCTCAAAGCTGTTCTTCAAGGAAAAGGCACTCAAGCACAGCAAGATGTGGTTGCTCTGAATGCAGCGTTCGCATTGTATGTAGGTGAAGCAGTGCCAGACGATGAAGATCATTATCAAACTTTTTCTCAAGCTGTGATCATCGCTAAGGAAATTCTCCAAAGTGGGCTCGCTTGGCAGAAGCTGGAACAGCTTGCTGAATTTCTTAAGTAAACTACTCACCACGCTCCCTGAATCTGAAGCCAGGCGCTAGCTCTAGGGCTTAAAAGCCGGGAAACCCGCTTTTGATCGCTGGCTTCTTTGCCCTGTGCCTTTGTTCGGTAACTTTTCAATTGATTTTTCTGGCTTTTTCTAAAAATCCTACTATGTTCTGACTTTTTCTGACTTTTTATCTGGTCTGATTATCGGAAAAACGAAAAATTCACTGTAGTAATTACATTAGAAAAATATTTACCAGAGAAAACAGATGAGTTCCTCTTATATCAGCTCTACCGGTAAAAGTAAAACTAAAATATACCAGGATAAAAACTTTTACATCATCAATTTCATAACGTTGATAGCAATTCTTGGGGGAACCATTATTAACCCTGCATTGCCAACGATAGCAAAGTTTTTCAACGTTTCCAGCGAACAAGTTTCATGGGCATCGACACTCTTTCAGCTACCAGGTGCAATTGTGACTCCGATATTTGGAGTTCTAGCTGACACTTTTGGTAGAAAGCAAGTTCTAGTTCCTTCACTATTGGTGTTTGCAATAGCTGGTGCTTTAAGTGGTTTTGCTCAAAATTTTTCTAGCTTTTTAGGGTTGCGATTGTTACAAGGTGTTGGTACTGCAAGCCTAGAGTCTATGCAAATGACTCTCATCGGTGACCTTTATTCAGGGAAAAAGCTAACTTCTGTTATGGGAGCGAATGCCAGCTTAATTGGCATGAGTTCGGCACTTTTTCCTCTCCTTGGTGGAGTCATCGGCGCGTTGAGTTGGCGATATCCGTTGTTGCTATCGCTGCTTGCTATTCCACTAGCACTGTTAGTGTTAGTAGTACTAAAGCTACCAAAGCAACAAAAGAGCGCTGAGAATTTTCAACTCAAACCTTATCTAAAAAATACCTGGAGCAGCATTAACAATCGTCAGGTACTTGGGCTGATGTTTGCGGTTATGTCCCACTTCATACTCCAAGTTGGAGCCTGCTTAACTTACGTCCCTATCTTTGCACAAAAGTTTCTCGGTGCTTCAGAACAATTCAATGGTGTTCTTCTAGCAAGCATAGCAGTGTCTGTTGCCTTGGTTGCTTCCCAATTAGGATTTTTCGCTCGGCATTTCTCAGAAATCAAGCTCATCAAAATCTCTTTCCTTGTCGGTGCTGTGGCGTTATTTCTGATCCCCACAGTTCACAATGTTTGGTTGCTGTTCATCCCAATGCTGTTATTAGGTGCGGCTTTAGGTCTTGCCTTTCCATCGATTCAAGCATTGCTGGCAGGACTTGCAGCACAAGAATCTCGGGCTGGTTTTATGTCGGTGAACTCAACGGTTCAATCAATCGGACAAACACTAGGTCCTTTTCTAGCAGGTTTTATTGATGGGAATTGGGGAACACCATCAGTCTTTTATATCAACGCGATTTTTTCTGTTCTTTCACTTGTCGTCTTTCATACATTGTTAAGAACTGAAAAGCGGACACTCAGCACTGACATGCCACTCATTGAAGATGAGCCAGAAACTCTGCATGACTATGTTGAATCTCCCACAATCGCACAACAAGCAGTCCCACAATTACTACATATTCAAACTCATCAAATTATTGAACTACCAGAAAATTTCTCAGTCATTCATATCGGCAAGCCAAATAAACGTATCCCCCCTGATGTAAATCTTTTGACATTACCCAATTCCGAATATGTTTCGCGGGTTCATGCTCAAATTCGCTTTGATGGCATGGATTATTACATCCAAGATTTGGGTAGCTCTAATGGTACTTATATTAATAAGTTTCCTATGTTACCTGGAATTTGGTACAAGTTGAAACCTGGTCTTCATCTCAGTTTTGGCAAACGTGATTTGGTATCGTTCATCTTTCAACTTGCTTAGTAGACATGACTAAAAAAGGGAGTTCTAAATTGGTTTAAGGACTTCCAATAAAAAAATATCCAACTTGTAGCATGGGTGCGTGATAGCAAAGCGCTGTAACGCACCCTACGACTATGGGATAATTTAGGTCTTCTGTTTACTTTAGGACTTACGCAAAAACCCTTTTAAACCCTCTTAACTATGCGCCAAGGGCGCACGCTGCGCGCTCCGTGCTCTATGCCCTGCGGGCACGCTACGAAGAGCGCGTCCTATGTCCTATGCCCTGCGGGCACGCTGCGCTAACGGACACGCTAGCCCCGTTCGAGGGGCCGGAGCTAACGCTAATGCGGTTTATTTTTTCATTATTTTGCGTAAGTCCTGTACTTATATCTTGCACCAGCATCAAAAAGCGCGAGTTTCTTGAGAATGACGACACAAGCCTTACCTTAATTTCTCGCCTCAGTTACCCGGTTTTTTAGGTCTTGTTGAGAATGATGCGAGATGTCAGTTAACAAATATAGGACTCCTCCAAAGATTTTTGAAAACATACTGAGACTGAAAAGCCTGTTTTATAAGCGTTTTATCTGAAATCCTTTTCTCAAAATCAGACAGGATTTCTATACTTCACTTCACTGAATGCATAAGTTTTCTTTCCACCCCCTAGGAATAAATAGTTCCACTTAACAGACTTTCGTCAAAGATTTAGCCCCTTTGAGAAAATTCAAAATTCAAAAAATACTCATACAAATAAAGGAGTTTCGTCATCATGAAATCTAACCACAAAAGTGTAAACAACATCTATCAAGATAAAAATCTTTACATTACCATTGGTGTAACGCTGGTATCAGTTTTAGGGGTCATGACTCTAAACCCAATACTGCCAACTATAGGAAAATCTTTTAACCTTTCACCCCAGCAAATTGGACTGATCATGACAAGCTTTCTTGTACCTATTGCGATTGGGACGCCAATATTTGGGGTTTTAGCTGACCGTATTGGCAGAAAAAAAATACTTGTTCCTTCTTTGCTGCTATTCGCTCTAGGTGGAACTTTAAGCGCCTTTGCTCAAGATTTTCGTAGCCTTTTAGAGTGGCGATTTTTACAAGGTATTGGTGCTGCTAGTTTAGAGACTTTATCACTCACGATGATTGGTGACTTATACAGTGGAAAAATGCTAACGACTGCTATGGCACTTAGCGCCAGTATGATTGGTATTAGCGCAACAGTATATCCTCTAATTGGTGGTGGATTAGCACAATTAAACTGGCGATACACATTTGTTCTATCGCTTCTTGCCATCCCACTCGCAGTGTTAGTGTCCACAAAACTGAAGCTACCCAAAAAGCAAAGCAATGCTAGTCATTTCCATCTCAACACTTATCTAAAAGATACTTGGAGCAGCATCAATAATCGTCAAGTTATTGGGCTGATGTTTGCGGTACTTTCTTTGTTCATTTTAGAATTTGGAGCCTGCTTTATCTGCGTTCCACTTCTGGCAGCTAATTCTCTGGGTGCTTCTGGTGCTGTGATTGGCGTTCTCCTTGCCATCATGGAACTGTCTCTTGCCTTTTTCGCTTCTCAATTGGGATTGTTTACGCGTAAACTCTCAGAAACAACGCTCATCAAAGTTTGTTTTGTGACTAGTGCTTTGGCGCTATTGATGATTCCTGTTATTCATAACGTGTGGTTACTACTGCTCCCAATGATTCTATTTGGTGCGGCTCTTGGAATTGGACTGCCATCTATGCAAACTATGTTTGCACGACTTGCCCCAGAAAATAATCGCGCTGCATTCATGGCATTAAATGTCACACTACAATCTGTGGGAAGAGCAGTTGGTCCGGCTCTTGCAGGCATAGGTTTTGGTGTATTGGGAATCAAAGGTGTCTTTTATGCCAGTGCTGGTTTTGCCTTTATCACATTTGTCTTACTGAGTTTTTTTTCAGGGAAAGTCACACAAACAAGTAGTTACAAGGCACTACTCCCTGGTGAAGGACATTTATTACACTAAGCCTCGGTTGATTTGAAAGTTCAGAGTGGTAGGGTGTAAAAGGGTAAGAAAAATTTCATGTTATTCTACTACATCTGCTGTATGGACGTAACACTTTGCGTCCATACACCCTAAGTAAATACTGTTCATTTCAATTCATGGATTTCAATAATTATGCTGAGACAGTCTTCCTTAAATTTTAACAATTTCAACTTGGCCAAAAAGCTCACTATTTTACTGCTTATTATATTTATTGTCGGAATTACTTTTAGTGGTATAGCTTTGGCTAAAATCCTAAATTACAAAGCTCAAAATGAAATTAGTTCAAATGCGTGGTTGTTGTTTAGAACTATAAACTCTATCCGTTCTTACACAAATGAAGAAGTCAATCCTGAATTGGAAAAACGCTTAAAAAATGATGAATTTGCAGCACAAGCTATTCCGTCTTACTCATCACGAAGAATTTTTGAAAAGCTACGAAATGACAACGATGCTTATAAAAATTATTTCTATAAAGAGGCTATGCTGAATCCAACAAATCCTCGAGATAAAGCTGATAGCTATGAAACAACAGTTATACAAAACCTTCAGAAAGACAAGAATCTCAAAGAATTGTCAGGATACCGTTCTTTGGATGGAGAAAGATTCTATTACATTGCGCGTCCCTTAGCTATCACTGACCCTAGTTGCTTGAGATGTCACAGCACACCAGAAGCTGCTCCCAAGAACATGATTGAGAAATATGGAAAAGAAAATGGATTTGGGTGGAAGTTGAATGTTATTAATGGCGTTCAGATAGTTTCTATTCCTGCTAGTCAAGTTTTGCAGAAAGCTCAGCAATCGTTTGTTTTGGTGATGGGAATTGTAACTCTGATTTTTGCGATCGCCATATACATGGCTAACTTCTGGCTGAAGCGCTATGTTGTACGACCTATTAAACGTGTCGTCCGAGTTGCAGAAGCTGTCAGTACTGGTGAGATGGATGCAGAATTCGAGAAAGAGGCTAACGATGAAATCGGCAGTTTGGTCGAAGCCTTTACACGCATGAAAATAAGTTTAGTTATGGCAATCAAGAATTTTGAACGGTACCGTCGAGGAAATTAGTAAACTATTGTTTACTGAGTGCTAAATTTTCACAGTACTAACTCGTTCCTATGCTCTGCATAGGAATCTACTAGAGGCTGTGCCTCCTTTTCATGAAGTCGAGGCACAACCAAGTGAAACTTAATCTAAATATCATCAGACCTTAACTTTTTTTATGATAAATATACTCTATGTAGCGTTAAATTGACTAAACAAAATTTTCGATGAAATCTCTACATCGTTATGACTTATACGGATGGTCATCGTTTAATAAAGAACGCAATATAGATTTCAATAGTATTGCTTGGATTCGTCCAAACGGTAACATTCTGATTGACCCATTGTCTCTGTCATCCCACGACTACGAACACCTCAATTCCTTGGGTGGTGTTCGTTGGATTGTGATTACCAATTCAGATCACGTACGTGCTGCGAAGGAAATCGCACATGTGACAGGTGCTCAAATTGCAGCCCCGGCTGCTGAACAAAGTCATTTTCCTATTGAGTGCGACCGCTGGCTTTGTGATCACGAAGAATTAGTTCCAGGATTGCGAGCTATAGAACTACATGGTTCAAAGACACCAGGCGAGTTAGCACTGCTTTTGGAACAAACGACTCTGATTACAGGAGATTTGGTACGAGCACACAAAGCAGGGAGTTTAATGATATTACCTAATGACAAACTTTCCAATCGCGAACAAGCTGTTGCTTCAGTTCAACGATTAGCACAGTTGAGTGATATCGAGGCTGTACTAGTGGGTGATGGGTGGTCTGTTTTTCGTGATGGTGGTTTGGCGTTGAAAGAACTTGTCGCTACGCTTTGATAAATGCAGATGAGCAACATGATATTCTCCCCAACCTTAGCCGTTAGGCAGGTTGGGGAAGATAGTTAGGGAAAATATTTTATTGCCAATTTCCCACCAAAACAAACGGTGCCCAGTAATGGGGGTGTCTGTATTGCGGATTTGTCATCAGAGCTAGTTGTGCTTGACGCAGTGCTTCTGCTTTATTTAGTTTATTTAGCTTTGTTTGCTTGGCTTGCTCTAGCTGACGATAAAATTCACCCATGACTTGAGCAGTACTTTTATCTTCTACAGCCCACAGTGTCGCTAGTGTACTGCGAGCTCCAGCTCGCACCGCGACTCCAGCTAGTCCTAAAGCAGCTCGATTGTCTCCACTCGCTGTCTCGCAACCACTGAGAACCAATAACTCGATTGGTTTACCCTGGTACTGGGTGTTGTCTCGTAGTAAGTTACCCAACTGTTTAGCATCGATGCGTCTATCCCAAGCTAGGATAAAGGTATCCTCAGCTCTGGAGCTAAACTGACCATGAGTTGCTATGTGGATTATAGGAAGAACACGAGAAGCAACAGTCTGTTTTTTGATCTCGGTGCTCGTGAATTTATCGTTGAGGAACTCTCGAGCTGAGACTCCCAATTTCTCGATTTGTTCGAGTTCAAGTTCTACGTTACGTAATGGTCTAAAACCTTCATGTGGGGAAAAGTTCTCACGGATTGTGCTGAGTCCTGCTGTTATGGCTCTCAAACCAACCTCTGCTATCGGTTTTGGGTTAACCAGCTGCAAACCGGGTGTTAAAGCAACGGCATACTTTTCTAGTAGATACTGTTTACCATCGTGAAGAATACCCATTGGGATATTCCGCAAGTCTCCATCCAGTACAAAAGCCAAAGTCTTGGGTTTACTGTTTGCCAACTCTGTTTCTAGTGGTTGAATCAGCCAACTATATAATTTTTGATATGTAGGCAAAAGATTCTGGACTGAACTATCAGGACCGATTAGAGAACGCCGCACATCTGTTACTGTTTTCTCAAGTTCTTCCCGAGGAATAACAGTTGTATGAAGGCTTAGAGGTCGATTTGGTAGGCTAAGAAGAACCTCTAACCGATCTGGCAAAGCAATTGTGTATATAACTGCTGCTGCTTGATCTATTTCATCAATCTGTTTAGGATTTGCTTCTACACAAGCTTCTCGGAAAAAGTTATTGAGTTCAGCTAATTGCAAAGATTCTATCACGTTACGAGCTTGAGCGATGTGTTGCTGACTTTGCTCATTTTTTCCGGCTTTCTTTAAAGAATCTGCGTATTCTAAGTCTAACTCCACTAACTCTCGATAAACTGGTTCAACATCATCCCGAAAAGAAAACTGTACTTCTGGGTTGATTGTCACTAATTCGCTGCGTAATGACTGAAGAGCATTATAAGATTTGGTGTAAGCGGCGATCGCATCAGCAATATCTCCTTGAGCGTTGCGTATCCGTCCCAACTGCCAGAAAAGCTGGTAAGCTATATCTGGTGTTGAAAAACTTGAAGCCATACCCAGAGCTTGTTTTGTCAATTCTTCTGCTTGGGATAAGTTTTGTGTCGCTCCTGTTAATTCATACAGTCCGCCACGATTTCCCAAAGCATAAGCCTCAGCTCTTGTATCTCCCAAACTTTTGGCTTGTTCTGCAGCTTTAACCAATATCCTATCAATTTCACTAAAAGTTGGAAGTTTAGAATTAGCTTTGAGTGTGAAATTTTCTTGTTTAGCTAATGTGACTAAACTCTCAGCAAAATTGATTTGGAAATAAACTCCTGTGCGACTAGGAGACAAGTTACTGAGTTGAGAATTGAGCGTTTTCCATAATTCTTCCGCTTCTGACAAGTTTTGGAGTTTTAGCAACAAGCTGAATTGATTTAACTGTGCTTGCTGTCGCATCGTTGGTGATGAGGACAGCTTGATGACCTCATTATAAGAATCTAATGCCTTTTGTTGATAATCTTCTCGTATGCGGCGAACATTTTCTCCTTCAGCTAAATCACGTGCCGTATTGCCCATACTCAGATAAACAGCAGCTTGCTCTTGGGGAAGGTTCAATTTTTGAACCAGCTTTAAACTTGTTTTCAAAATGAGTTCAGATTGCTCAAGCTGACCCCCAAATCGCAGGATTTCTGCTAAGCTTCTTAAACTGACGACTCTGCGTAGAGAAGGAGCTTGAAGTGAAATCAATCCGAGTTTTTTTGTGAATTCATCTCGTGTTAATTGATTTAATTCTTGGCAGCTTCTTACCCCCATTTCTTGATTTAAAACTTCCAATAAAGTACTACAAGCACGGGGATAAAGACCCAAATCTTGCATTGCTTGAGCCTGATTAATCTTGCTCTGTGCTAATTTTTCCTGGTCATTCGTTTGGCTGTAGATTTTCGTTGCTTGTTGCCAAGTTTTGAGAGCATCTGCAGTTTGACCTAATTCTCTTTGCAAATATCCTTGAATATCGAAACTTTGAGCCAGAATTTTTAATTCATCCTTTGCTTGTGATGGTGTTTTCAAAAGCGCCAAGCTATCTTCAATTGCTTTTTTTGCTTTATCCCACTGTCCTATTTGTTGATAAGTCAAAGAAAGGTTGCTCAACGCCATCGCCTGGTTCGACTTATCTCCTTGAGCTGCAAAAACATCCGCTGTTTGTTTCCAAACCGCCGCTGCTTCCTCAAATCTTCCACTCTGATAAAGTTTGACAGCCTTATTCGTGAGCTGTTGTGCATCGTATGGAGATTGGACAACAGAGGTTTGTGGAGCAACTTTGGCAGCAACAACAGGTGAAACTCCTGAGAGGATAAATAATAAGGCTGCCAGAAAGAGCGATCGCCTCTTATATACTTTTTTGAAGAAATTCTGTATTTTCTTAAGTAAAGGTTTTTTTATTATCATATATTTACCATTTTGTCAAGATTTTTATGCTTGTGATTAGTTTGCAGACCCAGTGTGGTAAACTGTTCCACATAACTTGCATTATCTGGGCGAACAAGATGTTCACCCTAAAAGAATTTGAAAAAATTTAAATATGCATGATTAAAACAGTGAACAGTACACAGTACACAGTACACAGTACACAGTACACAGTGAACACTACACAGTACACACTGATAACTGATAACTGATAACTGATAACTGGTAACTGTTAACGCACACCACAACTAGCAGGTGTTAGCTGTTCCCGTTGTGGACCAGTTTTAGTGGGGTCATAAGCGACCAGTGTGACTTCACCTTTTTCATTGAATATCCAACCTTGAGCAGGTACTATGGGTTTGTCACCTGAATTGGTAGATGGTTGATGACTCGTATGATTTGTTGCACTGTTTTTGCTAGCAACAGGCTTGACTAAATCAACACGCACATTGTCACTGCTGAAAAATTTACTCGGATCAGTTGGAAAACCGCCACGTCCAGTGATGATAAATTCCCCACCTCCTCGTAGACAGGGATTTTGAGCAATTTGCTCTGCAGGGTCGATGACAGTTTCTGGTAATTCAAATAGCCCACGGCTAGGGTCAATATTTGGAGTGTAAATATTTACTGTACCTTGTAAGCCAAATTGAGAGCTTGCATCAATGTCATTAGTTGTGTTTCTAGGAATTGCTCGACCTTGAGCCATTCCAAAAATACTTTGAGCGGTGATTTGAATATTACCTCCCTGACCAGCAGAAGCACTGGCAATAATGTCGTTATTGTCTCCAGGGAAAGCGACGATCACACCATCAGGAGCATTAATGGTGATATTACCGCCATTAGCATTGTTACTAGCTTTGGCAGAAATTAAGTTGTCGCGTCCTCTAAAAATTAAATCCTGCACTTGCAAAAAGATATTACCGCCTTGGGATTGGCTCAAAGTTTCTGTTTCCGCCTGTAATCTTGCCCCATTGGATACACGTAAAGTACCAGTCGTAATATTAATATCACCACCTACTCCCTGAGCGTTTTTCTCAATAGTTGCCCGCAAGGTCGTTTCTGTAATCTCATTTCGGCGACGATTGGGCTGGGAAAATTCAGTTTTTCCTGATATTTCAACAAAATCTGGGGCAATAATCACAATATCGCCAGGGTTAGCGCCATTATTAGATTTTGTTGTTACAAACGACTTGTCAGTTATTGAAACAGACCGTCCAATTATCTGAATATCACCAGCATCACCTATTCCAGGGTTTGGAGGGCGGTTGGAGAATCCGACTTCAGTGGAAAGAAAGCTCTTTTGCAAAGACACAGGACCGTCAGATTTTAGGGTAATATTTCCAGAGTTGCCACGGTTAAAGCTGACGGCATTAATTTCGCTATTATCTGCTAAAGAGACAGACTTCTTGCCTATGAGTGAAACGTTACCTGCTCCTCTGTCTTGACTAAAGCTGGTGCTGACAATGTAAGCGTTGGATAAAGATATCGAACCATTGGCTTGCAAAGATATGTCACCACCGCCTTTTCCGCCACCAGCATTGTAAGTAGAAATCACCTTATTGTCCTGCTTAGGGTCTGTACCCAACCCAATTAAAGAAATTGAGCTACTAGTAGTCAGTGAGATATTTCCGCTGCGTCCTCTACCAACACCAACTCCGTCTCTTTCATAATTACTAGCATCCAGTGCAGGTTTATCTTCTGCAGTAGTTATTACCTGCCCTTTCTCATCTTTCACTATGTAAGCTGGGTTCGTGATATTGATATCACCAGCCTGAATATTGATATCACCTGCATCGCCATTTCCCGAAGTGCGGGTGCGAAGTATTCCGCCATTGATATCCACTGTTGTCGCTTTGACATTAATGTCACCAGCGTTACCTGTTCCCCCTCTCTGGACAACATTATCAACTCGGCTATTCTCATTAACTTTCAGCGTTCCTGTGAGATTGAGATTCACGTCACCTGATTGTTGACTATCTGCCGTGAACCCTTGCCCGATGCCAGCAGAAATGATACTCTGTCCGGAAAGATTTAAATTACGGGCGGTAACTGCTACACTGCCTGCACCTCTGTTAGTCACATCCACCTTGGCTGCATTGCCCAGCGAGACATCCGCCTTCTGTAGATTATCCGGATAATTTAAATTAAAGTTATCACTATTACCTACAAGTCCGACTGTTCCTGCTCCTGCGACTCCTGCCAACTCGATACGACCATTGGGAGCTTGCAAAGAACCACCACTCAAACTTACGTTACCACCTACCAGCGTCAAAGATTTTCCTTCAGCAACAGCAAGACTAGCAGATTGATTGGTAATGCTTTGCGGATTCTCCCCATACCTCAGTCCAATCGGAAGATTTATAGTTAACAGTGGCGGTGCTTGTGGGTTAGTAGCGCTAAACTCAAAGCCATTGTCAAATATAAAACTATTCGCCGTACTCCCGAAAAACGAACCACCAATATTTAAGCTGGCATTTGGTCCAAAAAGAATTCCCGCTGGATTGAGTAAAAACAGATTTGCTCCGCCATTGGCTTTTATCAAACCATCAATTGTAGAAATAGAACCACCCGTGACTCGACTGATAATATTTTGTATATTAGCTGCATTGTTGAAGTTAGCCGAACCACCCGTGGGAACAGAAAATTCTTTGAAGCTGTGAAACAAGTTTGTTCCCCGAATGGTACCATCGTTGATGGTGAAATTTTTTCCATCAGGAGTGGTAACGGTGGTGGATACAGTTCCATCAGCAGAAACTTGCGCAACTGCGGTGGACAGAGGTGCAAGAGTGCTTATGGTGCAGATAGGTAAAGTGAATAAGAGCGAATGCGCTTTGTACACGCTACGCCACGCTCCTAAATAGAGCTGCTCAGGTGGCGATCGCCTAAATTTTTTCATCTTCACTTAGTTTGTTATAAATAATTTTTGACACAGACCATCATCAGTAGGATTTACGCACACGCTACTTTAAGAGAGCGAGTTGCAATGACTTCTCTTGGGTTGCTGCGGACTATAGTTACGTCGTTCGCGCGTAAGTCCTGATTCTAGTATTTTTACCTCAAGGAGAAGAATTTGTTCCCCTTGCGTAATAATTTTTATCTCTGTGATGCACAACTACTAGAAGGTGTTTGCTGCTCACGTTGTGGACCAGTTTTAGTGGGGTCATAAGCTACTAGCGTAACTTCACCTTTTTCATTAAATATCCAACCTTGAGCAGGAACTATAGGTTTGTCAGTTGGATTGGTAGATGGCTGATTGTGAGTGGTACTTACTAGATTAACCTTACTAACGACAGGTTTGACCAAATCCACACGCACATCCTAATATCTAGTTAAAGCAGATTAAAAGTCTATCTATTTGTGACAGAGAATCTGATAATTATTTATTGATGGATACAGGTTGGGATAAAACGGGTAGGGTTCATGCTGTGGCATTGCATCTGCGGATTGTGGAGGGTCAGGTGTGGATTGAATGGGATGGAACGGAAAGGGGTATAACTGAGAATTTACTGGATTTAGGAGTAGCTAAAGAAGATATAGTATTAGGTTTTATTCGTCCTGAGCAGCGTCAATTTACTGATTTTTCTGCGGTTTAATTTTTTAACTACGACCTGAAAACTATAGCAATCCTAAATGATTCGTGAGAAAATACTCAAATAGCTAGTGTGACCAAGTACAAGGTGTAGTGATGTGGATGCAATCACTATCTGAGTTCATAGAAAACAGCCAAGACAAGCGGGAAGTTCAACGGGCGATTGCGCAAAGCGCAGACGCCGAAGGCGTATCGCCATCAAAATGGTACTCGAAGGATATAAACACAAAGCCATTCAGTCAATACTGGGGGTTTCCTCAGGATTTATCAGTAAGTGGAAAAAAGCATTTTTTAAACAAGGAGTAGAGGGTTTAAAGCTAGCGTATAAAGGAAGCCAAGAATTTCTGAATTGGGACGGTGCAAGCTATCACAAAGCACAGCAGGTTAGGGATTATCTCGACTCGGTAAATCATGAACTTGAACCAAATGAATGGTTAATCACTTGCGAACTGTTTGCTCCAAATGCCCCACAGCAGAATCCGGTGGAGGATATTTGGTTGCAAGCAAAAAGAATGATTCGAGAGTTTTATTTTTTGTGTCGTTCATTCTCTGTCGTCAAGCGGTTATTTGAGTTGTGCATACATCGTCAAATATTTGACTTTCCTAAACTGCACGAATATGGTGTTTTCTCATGACTCCTGCACGGATTGCTATATGATTTGTGCTGTTAATCCTGCGGCGGCATATTCTTAAAAATCAACGTATCTGCCTTGAATCAGCTTTTGTTGCTTTCAAAGCTAATATTAAGTTGCAGTTAAATAGGGCGTTTTTACGATAATACCTATAAGAATCCGTAGCAATTCCTCTAATTCTTCGGGAACACGATAAAGCTTAAGGTCTTGCGAAATTCGTTTTTCTTGACGGTGAAATATTCCAAAACGCCAATCCTCACCAGTAGTGACCGCTCCATATAAAACAGTAGCATTTGATTGAGTCCATTGGTCAAGAGCAATTAATTCCACTGCTAGTTGCGTAAATCCCCGACTCAAATCAGATTGTTTAGCTTCAACAACAAGCATTCCATTATAACTGTTTATGTAGTAATCAAAACTCCCTTTTAGCTGTTCACTAACGTTGATAGGATACTCGATATTCAATTGAGTTTGAGTTTCGGCACAAATTTCTATGAGCGTAGGAGCAATTAATGTCTCTCGTCTTGCTGTTTCGCTTATTGGGTTAACGAAGGTTAAATTTCTTTCTAAATAGCGGCTTAAAAAATCTAGACATTTAATACTTTGCTCATACCTTGGTAAATCTAATCGCTTGCGTTCATAAGTACAATCAAATTCTGCGAGAATATCTGCTGGTGTATAAGATAATTCAAAATATTTGCTAAACGTATAGTTAATACCAGGTTGAAGAATACGTGGACGATTCATAAAATTTTAAACATATGTAGAAGTGTTACTAATAGCTATTATCCATTTCTATTTCTTCTGACACAGAACTATGTGGACTTCCAGGAAGGAATTTCCTAGAAGTGTAGAGCTTTTCATTAGAAATTGCTTTGAGTTTTGATGTAAATGACTCTGAACTTGCGCTTGTTTCTGGAGTAAATTGCTCAATTGGGGGATTATTGGTAGCCATTGTGAGAAAATCATCGTTATCCTTTTGGTTTGGATATTGAGGGCTAGGAGTTCCCATAGAGAAGTTTTTCGCCTCCGGAGGTTCTCGTCGTAAGGGTGGCTGTGGGTTGTTAGGAGTTTTTGGGGCGGTGGCTTCTGCTGCTTTAAACTTAGGAGAATTCCCTGGAGTGTGCAAACTACCGTTCCGGTGAGATGGCTGGTGTTGAGGTTGGAGAGAAATGGAGTGATGGGGTGAGTTCGGTGTATCCTCCTCTTCCCATATGTGTTTGCCTTCATCTGGTGTTGTCTCTACAGAAGATGAAGAAACTGTGGGAAGTGCAGTTAGGCTTTGTGGAAATTTGCTGCAAATCAAGCGTTCAAATTCCATATTAAAATGAAAAATGGCTTGTCCACGTCGTTGCCAACACGTTAAAATTTGTTGCACAGAAATAGCTTTGTAGCGACCTTGGTAGAGTGCTTCAATGACAGCCAAGTGTAACCAGTTGCCTGGATATTGCTTTTGCCAAAGGTTAACTAGCTCACTGGCACTATAGCCACCGAGGTCAAAACTATAATGAGTTAGTAGGGCGATCGCCAAATCAGCAGAGGTGTCCAAGTTTGATGTGAACATCTGGCTCTGTGCTTCAGGCAAGGACACATCTTGCTCCCATCCCATACAGCTTATCTTATTTTTATCTATAGTTTTTTTGCTAAGTGCTTCCAAGTATAGAGGGGAAGTGCTTGTCATTTTACTTTTCAAATGAGGAATGGGAAAAGATATAGGGTGAACTAATAGTAGGAGTTTGCCTAAGTGCCACCAATGCCTGATAAACCATAGCAGCTGCTTCCCCTCGTGTCGCCTCTCGATGGAGATGGAGTTGTTTAGGATCTGGATAATTCACGATAATTTTGTTTTGGGTGGCGCTAGCAACTGCAGTACGGGCATAGTTTGGGATTGTGTTGCGATCGCAACAGCCGAGTAAAGTCTCATTATCAGCTGCTTTGAGGGCAAGTCCATTCACCAGAGAGACAATCACCTGTAACCGCAGGACATTTTGCCCTGGGCGGAAGCTACCATCGCGAAACCCACCAACAAAGCCGCCCTGTGCTGCAATTTTGATGGCGTTATAAGCCCAAAAATCCCTTGGTACGTCTGTAAAATCAGGTGCGGCGTGTTTGGGAGTTGGGTTGAAGCAAACCGCAACTAAAGCCGCATACTGGGCACGAGTGATTGGTTGATCTAGCTCAAATGTCTCATGAGCAAAACCGTGAGTCAAACCCATACTCACCAATGCCTGGATAAATGGTTCTGCCCAGTGTGTCACAAAGTTAGTGTAGCAGGGAATCTCGACATTAGGATTAACAATATAAGCACAAGTGATTGGCTTGGCTTTCCCACTCATCACTAATGCCTGATGGATGAAAGCTGCTACCTCAGCACGAGTGATGTCTCTGAGTGGTTCTAATTGTTCAATTTCGGGATAGTTCACTACGAGTAACTTCTGAGTTGCAACTGCAACAGCATTGATGGCTGAACTGGGAATTTGGGCGCGATCGCGAAAAACATTTAAAATATGTGGATTGCCTCCACTCAGCTTTAGTCCATTCACCAGAGAAACTATTGCCTGAATCCTTGTTAAATTTTGCATTGGTTGAAATGTGCCATCCGGAAATGCACTGAGAAACTCCATACTAGCAGCGCGTTCAATAGCTGATTTTGCCCAGAAACCTGGTTTCACATCCGTGAATTTACGAGTACGGTTGCTAGGAGGTAACTGAAAGCTCTTAGCAATCACATCGGCATACTGAGCGCGAGTGATCGGGGCTTCTGGTCGAAAAGTGCCATCAGAAAAGCCACTCATCAGATTTCTGTTATGTAAAACTTCCACAAAAGCCGCTGCCCAATGCCCAACAATATCAGAAAAAGTTGTGTTAACTAATACTTTTTTGGAAGTATTCTCTGTTGCAGCAATCAACTCTATCATTCCCTTGACCTGGGCAGGATTCAACTGGTTTCCTACAGAAATCAACTGAACAGAGGTGGTATTTTGGATATCAAACTGCCCATTATGACGAAAAATGTTACCAGCAGGCTCTTGAAGATTACCGAGGTCAGGAACCGCATGACCGTTAATTAATAACCCACCTTGAATACTGTTTTCGATCAGATTATTTCGCAGGATAGGACGGGCATTCCGCGAAATTGCGATCGCATTTCTGTTGAACAAAAACGTATTATTTGCTACTCTTGGAATAGCATAATCACTGATAGCTATTCCCAAAGCATTTTTTTGGAAAACATTCTCTAGCACCTCTGGTTTGCAATTCCCTGCCATAACCAACCCACCAATACCATTTTGCACAAATACATTGTCCTCAATGAGTGGTTTAGCAGTACCGCTGACAAACACAGCTTCCCGACCACATTTGATAAAAGTATTATTAGCCAAAGTTGGGGAAGTGGATTCAATCCAGACACCAGTGCCTTTTTGTGTAGAATTTACAAGAGTGACACCCATCAGTTGAGCATCATTGAGTAATACAACCGTAATATTTTGTGTACCAAAACTTTTGCTGTTGTACAAACCACTTCCCGAAATCACAATACCTTGACCTTTGGTGGCTTCGTGACCTACAACAATCACACCCACTGAAATCACTAGTGGAAAGATTTCACCACTCGCAGTACTGTAAGTTCCAGGAGCAAGCTGAATCATTTTGGGTGTTGTGGTAACCTTAAGAGCACGGGTGATGGTTTTATAAGGATTTAACCGTGTCCCAGCATTGGCATCATGACCAATCGCAGGGTTGACATAAATAGTGAGTGTGGCAACGACAGTAGAGTTGACCATTTAGTTATTGGTAGACAAATTTGAATTATGACAATTTTAAATAACTCTACAACTGCCTTGACATAAGAACGACATTTAGGTCCAAGTACTGAGTGCTGATTCCTGAGTTGAAAACAACAGAACTACTTAGGACTATTAGGACTTGCGCACTATTTGCCATTAAACCGGGTTTGGTAAGTTCGTATTTGCTTGCAAAACAGACGATTTTTGGTTTGAACTAAGTTTCTTTGCGTACGTCCTGACTTATAGTACTCAACACTCACCAATTGTTTTGTTGCTTTATCATGGTTGATACATTATCGTTAGCACTTAGCTAAAGCGGATGATTTCAGTTGAGCACCTAAGTAAAATATATGGCTCTACTCCAGCAATTACTGATGTCTCGTTCAACGTAGAACCTGGAGAGATTTTGGGGTTTTTAGGACCAAATGGCGCTGGTAAAACGACAACTATGCGAATTTTAGCTGGTTATTTACCAGCGACAAGTGGAACAGCGAGGATTGCTAACTTCGATGTCCATGAAAATTCTCTGTTGGTGCGTCAACGCATTGGTTACCTACCAGAGACACCGCCGTTGTATCCAGAGATGACAGTCGAGGGATTTTTGTATTTTGTGGCGCGGATAAAGGGAGTCAGGGCAGGCGATCGCGCAACAAAAATAACCGCAGCAATAGAACGCTGCAATTTACAAGACAAACGTCACGTTATTATTCGCAAACTTTCCAAAGGATATCGTCAAAGAGTGGGCATCGCTCAAGCTATTGTCCATGATCCGCCAGCCATCATTTTGGATGAACCCACAGTCGGACTCGATCCCCGGCAAATCATTGAGGTGCGAAATTTAATTAAAAGCCTTGCAGGAACCCACACAATCATTATTTCCACTCACATTTTGCCAGAGGTGAGCATGACTTGTAGCCGTGTGGCAATCATCAATCGTGGCAAACTTGTCGCAACAGACACACCAGAAAATCTCTTAAATCAGTTGACAAAAGGCTCAGGATATGAAATAGAAATTGAAGGAGAAGCATCTCTTGCCAAACAAGTCCTGCAAAATCTACCAGGAGTGAATTTTGTCGAATCAGTTCCTGGGTTGGGAATACACAATCAGACTTCCTTGAAGGAAAATCGAACTCACCTGCGAGTGATATCACAACCAGGAACTGAACCAGGACAAGATATTGCAGCAGCGTTGATACGAACAGGATTCGGTTTACAAGAAATGCGACGCGTAAGCGCTACTCTGGAAGATGTATTTTTGCAACTGACAACAACAGAAGAAAAAAATTTGGAGACTCAGACAGAAATAGCAGAAGCCAAGGAAGGAGAAGTCGCTTAAATGGGTGTTGTACTGGGTAATATTATTGCCATTTATCGCCGAGAGTTACAAAGCTATTTTGTATCGCCTTTGGCATATGCAATTGCTGGTGTATTTTGGCTTTTATCTGGGTTATTCTTCGTGCTTATATTAATGGGACCAGAAGGTATCCTGCAAACAGTAGCTGCATATGATTTACAAGAACAACAATTTCCAGTTCCACCCATAGATGTTCCTTACGAATTTCTCAGGGCATTTTTGGACCGGATTGGGTGGCTGTTATTATTTATATTGCCAGTTCTTTCGATGGGACTTTATGCCGAAGAACGCAAACGCGGTACTTTGGAACTTTTAGCCACATCACCACTCACCAACTGGGCAGTCGCTGTCGGTAAATTATTAGGAGTTTTGACATTTTTCACAACAATGATAGTGCCTATCCTGGCATTAGAAACTGTTGCTTTGAGTGCGTCAAATCCACCAATTTCACCAGCTATTCCCTTACTAGGACATTTAGCACTCATCTTACTAGCAGCAGCAATTTTATCTTTAGGAATGTTCATTTCTTCTTTGACAGATAGTACAATTTTGTCTGCTTTTCTCACCTTCGCATTAATTATATTACTGTTTTTTGTTGATTTCATTGCCAAAAATATTGGTGGTTTTGTAGGAGAAACACTAGGGCATTTCTCATTGCTAAAACATTACAACAGCTTAGTACAAGGTATTTTCGATACGAGCAGTCTGATGTTATTTGCGAGTTACATCATTTTCGGCATTTTTCTCACAGCTCAATCAATTGATGCATTACGTTTTCAGCGTTCATAAATACTTATTGTCAGTGACTAAACTTCTTGCAGAAGTCTCTATGGATAAGCGAAAACCACAGACAAATACAGAGGATTTCTCTATATTTGTCTGTGGTTTGAAATGGCTGTCAACTACGATTTATGCAAGAAATTTAATGACCAGTAACAAAAGAAGAATGCCGAACCCGTAAGGGTGGTCAACAATAGCGTGGCGGTACACGCGCTCCCACTAATTGTCTTTAATTTTGAATTTTGAATTTTGAATTTTGAATTTGAGCGAAGCGAGTGACTCCTGACTAAAAAAATGAAGATAATCACGAAAAAGAAACCTGGAAAATTTTTGTTTTGGTTTGGTCCATTCCTCCTGACAATGGGCTTAACAATTGGATTGGTATCGGATAAGTGGGGACCAATCCCATTAGCATTGATAATTTTGGGAACTGTTATTATTGGGTGGTGGTTGATTTGGCAAAACAAGCAAAATAACTGGTGGGGACAACGTTCCACCCAAACTACTACTAATGCTTTGGTTGCAACTGTCTCAGTTTTGGTGATTTTAGGATTAATTAACTTTTTAGGAACTCGCTACCATGCACGAGTTGACTTCACAGAAACTAAGTTGTTTACCCTTGCTCCTCAGTCACGGAAGCTGGTACGCTCGTTACTAGTACCAACAAAGATATGGGTGTTTGATGTGAATCAAGATCCTGTAGATCGAGACTTGCTGGAAAATTATCGTCGGCAAAACTCAAAGTTTAATTTTGAGTACGTAGATCCACAAGCAAGACCAGGACTATCACGTAAGTTTGGTGTTAAAGATTATGGAGAAGTTTACCTGGAATCTGGTAACAAACGGCAATTAGTTCAGGTAGTTGGTCCGCAAGAGCGCCTCTCGGAAGTAAAATTAACAAATCGCTTACAACAAATCACCAGTTTGAACTCTGCTAAAGTATACTTCCTTCAAGGTCATGGTGAACATCAACTTTCTGCTGGTGAGGAAGGAGCAATATCTGAAGCAGTTAAGGCATTAAATGACAAAGGTTACACAACTTCTGCCTTAAATCTGGCAGAACAGTCTAGTGTCCCTCAAGATGCTACTGTTGTGGTAGTTGCAGGTCCAGTGCGATCGCTATTTGAAAGTGAAGTACAAGCACTGCAAGACTACCTAAATCGAGGTGGAAACTTACTGCTGATGATTGATCCCAATACAAATCCCAAACTCGAAAGCCTACTTGCACAGTGGGGCGTGAAGTTAGATAATCGTCTGGCAGTCGATATTTCTGGAAGCGTTGAACTTGGTCCAGCAGCACCTTTAGTGACACAATACGGAAAACACCCAATCACCAAAGATTTTGGCAATGGTATCTCTTTTTATCCGTTAGCACAACCAATTGACACAACTCCAATACCAGGTATTCAAGCGACTCCCTTGTTGCTTACCAAAGCATATCCTAATAGCTGGGCAGAAAGTGACCAGCAAAGCGAAAACTTGCAGTTTAATCCCGAAAGCGATCGCAAAGGTCCACTAACATTAGGCGTAGCGTTAACAAAAAAACTATCATCTCAAAAAGAAGCTAAATCTAACTCTATACCCACACCAACAACCGCCGCAACACCTCAAACCTCAGCTAGCCCAACTGCCAGCGTCAAGCCAACTCCGACACCAACAACCGCCGCAACACCTCAAACCTCAGCTAGCCCAACTGCCAGCGTCAAGCCAACTCCGACACCAACAACCGCCGCAACACCTCAAACCTCAGCTAGCCCAACTGCCAGTGCCAAGCCAACTCCGACACCAACAACCGCCGCAACACCTCAAACTTCAGCTAGCCCAACTCCCAGCGCCAAGCCGACTCCGACACCAACAACCGCCGCAACACCTCAAACTTCATCCCCCTTATCCGCCACCCCTTCCGCCGAGTCACGAATGGTTGTATTTGGAAATTCAGATTTTGCCATCAATGGGTTGTTTGATAAACAATTGAATGGAGACGTGTTCCTCAACTCAGTCACTTGGCTGACTCAGGAAGATCAACAACCTCTTTCAATTAGTCCAAAAGAAGCAAAAAACCGTCGCATTAATCTAACAGCAGCACAAGCGCTTCTTTTAGAGTTGTCATCTGTGCTAATTTTACCCGCGATAGGATTAATAGCAGCGGCTATTCTTTGGTGGACACGAAGGTAAGAACGAGTAGTTAGTCATTTATTTTTACAAACGACTAACGATTAACGACTAATGACTCATGACTAATGACTAATGACCAATGACCAATGAAATTACAGCGAACAACTTTAATTCTAATACTGCTAGCGCTTGGTTTAGGCGGTTTTGTTTACTTCCATGAAATTAAGGGTACACCTCAGCAACAGGAGATCAAGCAAAAGCAACAAATTTTCTCTTTTAAAGAGGATGATGTGCAGTCTTTGACAGTCAAAACTCAAACTCTGACTTTAAATCTAGAACGTAATGACAAGTCTAATGAACCCAAGTGGTTAATAAAATCTCCCGAAGTCGCCCCAGCAAGTAATGCCATTGTAGGTTATTTAATAAATTTGTTAGTAGAAGGAAAGAGTGAACGCATTGTATCCATCTCGGGTAACCAGCTTACAGAATTCGGTTTAGATCAGCCTCAAGCAACTATCGATGTCAAACTGAAAAATCAGAAAACACATCAGTTGATTTTGGGTAAACCCGACTTTAACCGTCGTTTCCTGTATGCTCAAACTGACCCTTCTGTAAAACAAAATGGAAATACTGGTGTGCTATTGGTATCTACAGATTTTGAAAATGCCGTTAATCGAGAACTGTCAGAGTGGAAACAACCCATAGATAATGTTAAAAAACCAACTCCTAATCCTGATAAACCCATAGATGATGTTAAAAAGCCAACTCCTAATCCTGATAAACCCATAGATGACGTTAAAAAGCCAACTCCCAATCCTGATAAACCCATAGATGATGTTAAAAAGCCAACTCCCAATCCTGATAAACCGAGTCCAGTAAACAGCAGATAGTAGCTTTTTAACTTGAGATGATGGTACTATCAGTTTCTAAAAACCTCAGTTATCATGACTACTACCTTTAGTTACATTTATCAGTAAATCGATGATTTCTTTATGCCTTTTATGGAATTTCAGTAATTCCAAGTAAGCGAAAGGAACAACTATTGGCCACAAAATAGTAGCAGTAACCAAAATGACAGTAGAAAATAAGCGCATCTCTGAATCCATGTCTTTATCTGCTAGAAAAAATACCAGCCATTCATTAAAGAGACAGTAAGCTATTACCAAATAAACTACAATTACTAAAGAAATCATAAGTATTTGTGCCATAGTATTATTACAGGGAACAAGTGTTCAAAAATATAACTAAACACATCCAGACAATTGACTCATGTTTGTCACACAAGCCTAATATATATACAAGATTTCTTGGCATTTCCCGAATAGATTTGTCCGATATTATACTGACTCGTTTTCATAAATGTCGTGAGTGAAAGTACGACTTAATTTCATTCTAAACAAAATAAAATAATGGATGATTTTTACTCTCTTTATTAGATGAAGACTTATAACAATTCTCTGCAACGACATGGCACTTTATTTATTCCTGAAGCTCTTTGACTCAAGAACTTGTCTCAAGTTAGATTTTGCACCTGGTAAAATAATAGTATTTCGCGAGATTCTTCCCTCCGGTCAGAATGACACATTAGAACGCAACTTGGTATCAGCAGTTCTGGAGGGCGTAGCGGGGTGTCCTTTGAGTTCTCTCCCTTATACCCTTTCACGAAAATCTTGATACATTTCACTCAAGAACTGCTTCCTCAGCAACCCAAGTGCTTGTCCAGTATGTTCTAACCTTATACTGAAACGGTATTAGAGGCTAGCTCGTTCTTTCTTGGTAAAGTAAACCAAAAAGTTGCCCCTCTTCCCAAATCACTCTTCACACCAATTTCCCCACCGTGTGCTGTGATAATTTGCCGACACAGATACAACCCCAATCCTAAACTTAAAGAATTGCGAACATTGTTACCTCGAAAGTAAAGGTCAAATAAATGCTCACTCTGTTGCTGACTCATACCAATACCATTATCAGCAACAATGCAACGCATCTTATCATCCTCAACGGTGACATCAACAGTAATACTCAATCCAGGAGGATTATGTTTCACAGCATTGACAATTAAGTTAGAATAGACTCGCCACAGTTGTGTGGGATCGGCGTTGACAAACGGTAAATCAGCTGAAACTAAATTTGTCAAAATAGCTTGATTTTCTTTGAGCATTGGCTCTAAATCTGCAACAGCAGCTTCTACCACCGTGTGTAACTGTATCGTTTGGCGTTGCAAAACGATACCTTGCACTTCGCTGACATGAGCTTCCATTAATGAGTTAATTAAATTTAGTTGGCGATCGCTACTTTGCACCATTCGCTCTAAAATCGACCGAGGAAGTAATATTTTTTCTTCTGGGCTAGACAGCAAATTCTTCAGCACCATCAAAGTTCCCAGCACAGGGTTGCGTAAATCATGGGAAACTGCATGGAAAAAGACTCGTAGTGCTTCCTCAGTGCGCTTGCGTTGGCTGATATCTAAAATCACTCCCACCAAACCACCAAGCGTTCCATCTGCCTTAGAAAAAGTTGCTTTATAGAATATTACATCATGCTGAGTGTTATCCTTATAAATGACAGAGCTTTCATAAATTTGAACTCCCCCTTGCTTTAGCAAATCTCTATCCGCTTGATGATATTTGTCAGCTAAATCTTTTGGTGCAATTTCATACACTGTCTTGCCGATAATCTGCTTTTTACTCAAACCTAAATCTTCTTCAAAAGCTTTGTTACAGCCAACATACACACCTTCAGTATTTTGATAAAAAACAGGAGTTGGTATTGTATTAATGAGTACTTTTAAAAAAATTAATTTTTCCTGTAGCGCTTCTTCTACTTGTTTGCGCTTGGTAATATCTTCAATGACTCCTTCATAGTAAAGAAGTTTTCCGCTTTCATCACGCACAGCGTATGCTTTCTCGGAAATCCAGACAATGCTACCGTCCTTGCGATATATCTGAGATTCAAATTCAGACACACTACCATACTCTTCAATTAAGCGCATGAACTCTGTGCGACGAGTGGGATCAACATACAGTTGATGTTCAATATCAGTGAAATTTGCCGTGACTTCTTCTGGAAAAGAATATCCATAAATACGTGCTAATGCAGGATTTGCTGTAATGTAACGTCCATCTGGTGTACTTTGGAAAATTCCTTCGACTGCATTTTCAAAAATACTGCGGTATTTTTCTTCTGTAGCCCCTAGTTTTTGATACGCGGCTTCTAGTTCTTTACGGGCAAAAAATTCAGAACGTTGCAGACGATCATACAAATAGACGCCAAGATCACAAATGAAGCAGAACCAAAACAGAGCTAAGCTCATCGTCACATTGTAAATGGGCTTGTCACCATCCGGTGGCGGTAGCTTTAGTCCGAGTGCTGTATTTATGCCAAAATAGTAAACTAGTACACCCAGTTGAGACACAAGATGCAAGGAAAAGCGTACTGGTATGAGTGTCGCTTGACTCAGAAACATCACGAACCAAGCGAAAATATCAGGTAGGGCGAAGTTGTTGAGTGTTGCCCAAATTTGCTCGACAATAGTGATCGACCAAGATAAGCCAAGAAACACAAATCCCGGATGACGACGACCAAATTGAGTTCTATGAACGGCTAAGCAGCTTAATAAACTGAGTACGATCGCACTATAAAGAACAAAAAAAAGGCGTTTGAGTTCCTTGGGAATTTCTGCTAACTCCTTGAGGTGAAATAGGGCATCATAAATGTCGCGGAAGGTAAAACTCAAGATTAAGATTAATGCAAGCCACAATGCTAGATGTAATCTCTGCCATAAAAAGCGATCGCGCCAAGCTTCGTAATCAGAAGAAATGGCATGATTAGGTCGAGAACTGGTAAGCAAAAAAGCTTTTTCCAAACACTTTTGCACTGTTCTCAATATACTCGCTGTTAGCCTCTGAGCAAACCTTCTCACAGCAAGGAAAGCTTTTGCCTTCTTCATCTTTGCCATCGCACCCTCATATTTAATTTGGACGGAGGATGATCTGTGTTCATCATCTCATGGGTTCCAAACAATTCAATCAGATATTTCTTAATATATATAAGATGCTGAACGCCTGCGATCTACAACGAACACTCCCTTAAGGCGTAACTAATACTTCTATCAGGTTTACTGGCGATTCTCCGGAGGCTTTAGCTTTTGCATATCACATTAAATTTTACCCATCACTGCGCCATATAGACCAAAAGAATCACACTGTCGCACAGAGCAACAGTGTGAAGATACACCAGGGCGATCGCCTGGGTGCAGAAAAAACTTAAAGCGTCGGTACAGTAATGCCAAAAATCCGGTTTCTTTAAATCGAACCAACGAGATATCAATTTTTTCAGGCGAAGAAACCGGGTTTTTTATCCTCGATTCTGATTAATGTACCGGTGCTCTAGCTAGCCAAGCATTTTATGGTATGAAACTTTACAGGCTTGATTCTAAAATGTCCGAATCATGTCGCTTCGTTGTCTGTGCAAAATACATTTTGACTGCCCTTTGGACATTTAAGAACAAGACGACCATCTGCGATCGTAGAGCAAAAAAAGTATAATCAATCACTAAATACTTGGCTTTTCATAAAAAGGGCGGTTTGAAAATAACTTAAATTATGGAGGTAGTGCTATCAACACCAGTTAAGGTTGCTAGGAAGATATCGCTACTGTTGTTGGTGTCTCCCGCTACCAAGTTGAAAGCAGTTGACGAAAACGCCACAAAGTTCCCATTGGCGGAAATGGAGGGGGTAGAGGAGCTGGTGAAGATACCCCCTTGGATGTTATCATCGGCCACGGAGACTAGAGTAGTGGTACCCGTCTGGAGATCGCGAACGAAGATATCGCTACTGTTGTTGGTGTCTCCTGCTACCAGGTTACTGGCATTTGACGAAAACGCCACAAAACGCCCATCAGCGGAAATCGAGGGACCAGAGGAGAAGTTATTCCCCTGGGTGCCATCCTCGGCGACGGAGACTCGGGTGAGGCTGCCCGTCAGGAGGTCGCGAACGAAGATATCGCTACTGTTGTTGGTGTCTCGCGGTACCAGGTTGTAAGCAGAAGACTCAAACGCCACAAAGCGCCCATCAGCGGAAATGGAGGGGCTAGACGAGCTGCGATTCCCCTGGGTGCCATCTTCAGCAACGGAAACTCGGGTAGTGGTGCCCGTCTGGAGGTCGCGAACGAAGATATCGCTATTGTTGTTGGTGTCTCCCGCTACCAGGTTGTTGGCACTTGACGTAAACGCTACAAAGCGCCCATCAGCGGAAATGGAGGGGTTAGAGGAGAAGCTGGAGGTACCCCCTTGGATGCTATCGTCGGCGACGGAGACTAGAGTAGTGGTGCCCGTCTGGAGGTCGCGAACGAAGATGTCACTATTGTTGTTGGTGTCTCCCGGTACCAAGTTGTTGGCATTTGACGAAAACGCCACAAAGCGCCCATCAGCGGAAATGGAGGGGCTAGAGGAGAAGTTATTCCCTTGGGTGCCATCGTCGGCGACGGAGACTCGGGTAGTAGTGCCCGTCTGGAGGTCGCGAACGAAGATATCGCTATTGTTGTTGGTGTCTCCCGGTACCAAGTTGTTGGCAAATGAATAAAACGCCACAAAGCGCCCATCAGCAGAAATGGAGGGGGTAGAGGAGAAGCTGGAGGTACCCCCTTGGGTGCCATCCTCGGCAACGGAGACCAGAGTGATAGTGCCCGTTAGGAGGTCGCGAACGAAGATATCGCTACTGTTGTTGGTGTTGGTGTCTCCCGGTACCAAGTTGTCGGCATTTGACGAAAACGCCACAAAGCGCCCATCAGCGGAAATGGCGGGGGTGGAGGAGCTGTTATTCCCCTCGGTGCCATCATCGGCGACGGAGAGCCGTGTGATAGACGAGATTTCGGTTAGATTTGTGCCCATGATAAATATTTTTCTCAGAGTATATACCCAATTTTATATAATACCGGTATACACTGAAGCATAAAGTAAAAGTTAGGTTATAAAAAGTTTACTCTATGTTTATGAAAAGGTTTTTAAAACTATGGAGAGCCGTGCAACTCGCTATCTCCTCAACTTTAAAAGCTTCTAGAAAAGACTTCTTAAGATGGAATCGCCAGAGGTAATGTGAAGTAGAAAGTTAAACCACGTTTACGGTTGCAACTGACGCCTATTTCACCACCGTGTGCTTTAATAATTTGCCGACAAAGATACATTTTAACGCCAATCCTTGTTGAACAACGGGCTTGTGGTTCGCGCACATACAAATCGAAGAGGCGATCGCATTCCAATTTACTCATCCCTACACCGTCATCTTGAATCTGTAAGCGAATCCTTCCTGCCTCAACTGTGGCTTTTAGGGTAAATTTTACTCCTGGTGGATTGTGTTGCCAGCTATGATTGAACAAGTTGACAAAAACTTTGTGCAGCTGAGCTGGGTCAGCAATGACTGGTGGTAAATCATTTGGAACCAGACTTTTCACCGTTGATTGATGCTGTGTCAGGATTGGCTCTAGATCTCTGATAATTATACCAACCAATAAGTTAAAAGAAACGACCTCACGATGAAGAACAATTCCTTGTGCTTCGGTGGAATGAAGTTCAACTAATGATTCAATCATTTCTAGTTGGCGATCATTTCCTTGAATCATGCGCTCAATGATTGAGCGAGATACAAGCAGAGGGGATGGAACAGATAAGTTCTCTTTGTCTGGTGACATTCCTCTCAACCGAGAGAATCCTGGATTCGTGTAGCGTGTCTGCAGGGCATAGTTTTTATCAGAGGAAACTTTTGCACAGGAATTTCCTCCCCTTAATGGAGAAGATGTCCGCATGGGATTGTCTTCCCCTTGTCCTTTATGCAGCAAATTATTCAATACCATCAAATTACCCATCACTGAAGTTCGCAGTTCATGGGAAACGGTGTGCAGAACGACATCTTTTACACTGTTCAATTCTTGAAGTTCCAGCATTTTCTGCTGTAGTTGTGCAGTGCGTTCTTCTACTTGACGTTCCAAATTCGTGTTTAGTTGCTCTAGTTTTTGATAAAGTTGTCCTTGCTGAATGGCGATCGCCACTTGTTCTGACATTTGCTGGAGCAAGTCAATTTCTATCGCACTCCAATGACGTGGTTTACTGCATTGGTTAGCAATCAACGCACCAAACACTTCTTCATCTTGCATGATTGGTACAGCTAAGTTCGCTCTCGTTTGGAATTGTTTATAGAGCGCTTTTAATTTTGTAGATGCTGATATTTTTGTGGTATCTTCAACTATACGTACCTGATTGCTTTTTAGGATTGTTTTTAATTCTTCTAGAAGAGTTTTATCCTCATTTTTCCAATTCAGGACTGATGGATATTCAGCCGCTACTGATTCGGCAAAGATTCTCGACTGAGCATCATTATCATTTAAAGCAATAAAAACTCGATCCGCTTCTAAAAATTGCCGAACTTCGTTGACGGTGGTTTGCAGAATTTCGTCGAGATTGAGCGACTGACGAATTCGTGATAATGTTTGAGCAAGTAGGCGATCGCGTTTTGAAGAGAGGCGCAGTAGTTCTTCTGTCTGCTTGCGTTCTGTAATATCATTACTCACACAAAGCATACAAAGTTCTCCACCTAAAGTAATCACCTCAGCTGAGAACAGCATGACTCTCGTCTCACCAGATTTTGTGTAAAATTCTGTTTCAAAATTGCGAATAAACCCCTGTTCTTGCAACATCTGTTCTATTTTGGCAATGTCAGAGGAATTGACCCAAACATTTAACTCACTGCGGGTATGACCAATCACTTCTTCTCGATCAAAGCCAGTGATTTGCAGGAAGGTGTCGTTAACTTCAACGTAGCGCCCATCCTTAAGAGTCACAATAGTAATTGGATTCGGACTAGAACAAAAGGCTTTAGAAAACTTTTCCTCTGACTCGCGCAGAGCAAGTTCTGCTTGTTTGCGTTCGGTGATATCATGAGTTACTGATAATAAGCAGGGAATACCATCTAAATGAATGACTTCGGCGCAAAATAGTCCAGTTTGTATCTCACCAGACTTGCGGCGGAATTCAAATTCCATGTTGCGCACGACCCCGTGTTTGTGTAATTCTTGCAATACGGTGGCGCGATCGCTCTTGTGAACCCAAATATTTAAATCAAAAGCAGTACGACCAATGACTTCCTCGCTTTCATAACCCAAGTGTTTCACAAAACTGTCATTAACTTCTATGTAACGTCCTTCTGCAAGGGTGCTAATCGAAATCGGATTAGGGCTTGAACGAAAAACTTTAGCAAACTTTTGTGCCAAATTTTTCAAAGTGACTTCCGTTTGTTTGCGTTCTGTGATGTCTCGTACAATTGCGACAACTTCATCTTTTCCACTGACGACTAGCCGCGCCTCATAATCTCTCATTCCCAGAGGTGTTGGTAGTTGATATTCATACGTTTGCAAAGTTTTTGAATCCAAAGTCTTTGCAATTGCCTTTTGACTTTGTAGGGCAACATCTGCAGGTAAGAAATCATATAAATTTTTTCCGATGATTTCATTTTTAGGAATGGTGATATTTGCTCCCTCACCTTTAAAATCTAGATACTTCCCATCACGACTCATACGAAACATCAAATCAGGAATTGCATCCAAAATTGCCTTATACCGTGCCTCACTTTCTCGTAATTTTTCCTCAGCTAACTTCCTGTCTGTAATATCTATGAAGAAACCATCCCAAATCGTATCTCCTGATGGTTGTTGTTCGGCGCGAGAAGTCCCTTGAATCCACTTAAGTTTGCCACTATTTGTGATGATGCGACCTTCCCATTGCCAAGGTTTTCCTGTCGCGCAAGAAATGGCAATAGATTCTTCAAAAGCTTTAATATCTTGTGGATGAGTCAGTTTGTGTAATACTTGAAAGTCTTCCTGCATCACTTCTGGTTCCAATTCAAACAGTTCTCTACAACCAGAACTGGCATATATCACAAACTGAGAACCATCTTGCCGCTTGAGGAATTGGAAAATCATTCCTGGTAAGTTAGCAGCAATTTTTTCCAGCAAGGGCAATGCTTCTTGTTGAGAATTTGATGTATGCAGCGCTTTCACAGTTTCATTCACACTCTGACCTTTTAATTAAGAAATAATAGATGTATCAAGGAAGACAATTATGGAGGGTTTGGCAGTTTTTCCTGTATTGGATACCAACCAAACAAGTTTTTTTAAAAGTCATTCTTCTTTCAGGTTATATTCCCAAGCTCAATTTCGCATTCACCCAATTGGATGAACCACTTGTAACAAAAGCGATTTCAAAGACAATCTGCAAATTTCATGACTTTATAACTAAAAACTTGGGCTGATTGGATAATCTGTGCCCAACAGGTGTAAACTGATATATTCTATACTGCTCAATCTTGTATTATCTGTCGCATCAACTAACCAGCACTGAAATCACGAACGACTCTTGAGAACTGGATAATCCTTTCTAGAGAGAGACCTCACAATGTCTTTAACAAGTTTACCAAACCTAATGTGTCGTCAAGGAATAAAATATTATGATTTCTGCCGAAAAATAGTGTATTTTGTCTTTATCAGCAAATATTTATCAAAATTCAACTCTTTGTCATATGGTGAAACTTTTTTACCAAAGTCTAGCAGTAGCCCTAAGTGTCTATTGTGGTGGGTACCTGCTGGAAGCAGATGCTTTAGCACTGGATTCTGAGATGAGCAAGCAAGAAACTGCTCCTGCTTTACCTGTGTCAACGACTTCTGACGAGGTCTTACACGTAAAAAAATGGGCAGGCTTTCAAGCCCCACGATTAATCGTTGGGGTAGACAAATCAATAAACAAAGCCTGCCCATTTTTTAGGGGACAAATGCGTGACCAAATTGTTACGCAAGTGCCTAAACAGGATATTGAAGCTGCTTCTGTTGTAGGGAACACCCCCGCTCCCAATAACGTTTGGTTAGAGAGATTCTCTGTTGAGGCCTGCACTAGGGAAGAGGAGAGAAGAGGAGCAGGGACACAAGAGTTAATGGACATAAATTTATTTTCCTCCTCTGTCTCCCCTGGTTATCCAAACCGTATTGCCCCCGCTTCCAAGTCATCACAACAAACAACTCAAATAGCGCAAGTGAACTCAGTCTCTGAACTCACAGACGTGCAGCCAACAGATTGGGCATTTGGAGCATTGCAGTCATTAGTAGAGCGGTATGGATGTATTGAAGGTTATCCAAATAGCACCTACCGAGGCAATCGAGCAATGAGCCGCTATGAGTTTGCTGCTGGGTTAAACAAGTGTTTAGAGCAGATTAACGAACTGATTGCAATACAACAGTCACAAGGCGTGAGTAAAGAAGATTTAGTCACACTGGAGCGGCTACAAAAAGATTTCGCCGCAGAACTGAAGAATCTCAGAGGTCGCGTAGATGCTTTGGAAGCGAATACAGCAATATTAGAGACACAGCAGTTTTCCACTACCACTAAACTGAGCGGTCGGGTGTTAACCTATCTGGGAAATGCTTGGGGTGAAAATGCAGGTAAGGCTAATAACACTGCATTAGCCTATCGAGCTAACCTCAACCTAAATACCAGCTTCACGGGTAAAGACAACTTGTTTATTGGGCTGGAAGCCATCAACTTAAGACGACTTGACACTGCTACCGAATTTCCACGGGGTCGTTTGAGCGGTAGCACTGATGAAACACGTTTTCTTGGATCGAGCATATCTGGCGATGGAGACCTGGGCTTGAACGGGTTGCAATACAGGTTCCCGATAGGAGACAAATTTTTGGTTTTTGTGAATGCATTTTCCAGCGATAGGTTTCTCACAGAACCCATCACGCCGTTATCTAATGCGGCTACAGGTGCCGTAACATACTTTGGTTCAATCAACCCCTTCGATTACCCCATCGGTCAGCAGACAGGAATTGGTTTGCAATGGACAGTCAGTAACTGGCTCAACCTCGACTTGGCTGCAGCAGCAGAAACCAACACAAACGACCCGTCTGTGGGACTTTTTGGTGGCGGCGGCTATGGGGTTTTTGCCCGACCAGTTATCACTCTTGGAAAGCTCAAGCTGTCTTTTCCTTTTGCCCACTTCTACTCTCCGGAGTCTGGAAGTGATACGATCACTGGTAGTAATGCTGCTAAACTCAAAGGGGCAGGTCCGGTTGTCGGTAACAGTTATGATTTTTCTTTCAATTACAGAATAACGCCACAAATGAGCTTCGGTGGCTCTATAGCGTATATCGCTGCACGTACTTTGGGAGAAGGAACTAAGGGAAATGCTGATTTGTGGGACTATCGCTTCAATTTAGTTTTTTTTGACGTGGGCAAAAAGGGAAACTTAGCTGCTTTGATTTTTGGGATGCAACCTAGGCTAACGGGTACAAGCAATGCGGCACTCGCACAAGCGATTGGTTTACCAGATGGACAGAGGAGCGATCGCAATGCTGGATTCCACATCGAAGCCTTTTACACCCATCGCCTGAATGACAATATCACCATTACCCCAGGTATTGTGTGGCTAACGGCTCCTAACCATGATGAACGTAACCCTGATGTGATTGTTGGAGTTCTTAGAACCGCGTTCAGTTTCTAGGCAAATTGTTTTTGTCTCACACTCCTCACACATTATGCAATAGACATCTGCGAAATTTTAAGTCAAGTCAGGTCAAATAAGACTCAAAAGTCTTTTAACCCAAATTGCGGGTTATAAAATTCCGGGTGCTTCGTAATTATCGATTCAAAAGCTGATAAAGTCAGTTAATGTAATATCCCTTACGTTAACTTTAAAAAAGGGGCGTTGCATACTTGCAAGATGAATGAAAATTTTTGACCAAAGCTAAATGCATATTCTTCGCACTTTTGCAATACCAGTTTGCACCGTCGAGGGTTTAGGACTCGCCTCTTGGGTTGGGGTGGCTTTCTTGCTTGATGACTGTAAAGTCATGTAAAGTCTTCCGCAAAGACGTATCATACTATGCATTAACAAAAAAGAACAGGCGTAGCCCGTTCTGATTCCTGAGTTCTTCTTCAATTATCATTTTCCTTAAAAAAATAATCATGCAAACACTCTCTATCGACAACAACGAACGGTTACAACTTTCACCCCTTACAATACCATCTCGTCTACTGTTGGGACCGGGACCATCAAATGCGCACCCTACAGTTTTGGAAGCGATGAATACTCCTCCAGTTGGGCATCTTGATCCAACTTTTTTAGTCTTGATGGATGAAATTCAGTCACTTCTGCGCTACGTGTGGCAAACGAAAAACCAGTGGACAATTGCAATCAGCGGGACAGGATCAGCAGCAATGGAAGCGGCGATCGCCAATACAATAGAACCAGGAGATGTCGTTTTGATTGGTGTCGCTGGCTATTTTGGCAATCGTCTTGTTGAGATGGCTTCTCGATATGGTGCTGATGTCCGAAACATCACAAAACCTTGGGGACAAGTTTTCTCGCTTGATGAAGTGCGAACTGCCCTACAAACTCATCGTCCAGCTATTTTAGCTCTCGTTCATGCAGAAACCTCCACAGGAGCACGTCAACCACTAGAAGGAGTTGGTGAGTTGTGTCGTGAATTTGGCTCTTTGCTATTGATAGATACTGTCACCAGTTTAGGTGGAGTTCCTTTGCATTTAGATGAGTGGGGAGTTGATATAGCTTATAGTTGTAGTCAAAAAGGCTTAGGTTGTCCTCCTGGTGCTTCGCCATTGACGTTAGGTCCTCGCGCCATTGAAAAATTGCATCGGCGTCAAACTAAGGTGGCTAACTGGTATTTAGATATGACGTTGTTAAGCAAGTATTGGGGCGAAGAACGCACTTATCATCATACAGCACCGATTAACTTATACTATGCTCTGCGAGAAGCACTGCGCTTGATTGCCGAAGAGGGAATAGAAAACTCTTGGCAACGCCATCAAAAGAACGCAGAGTATCTTTGGGAGAAGTTAGAGAATTTTGGACTGAGTTTGCACGTTGACAAACAGTTCCGTTTACCCACTCTGACCACTGTTCGCATTCCACAAGGGATAGATGGTAAAGCAGTAGCACGGAAGTTGCTTAATGAACATAATATCGAAATTGGAGGTGGTCTTGGCGAACTTGCAGGTCAAGTTTGGCGCATCGGACTCATGGGTTTCAATAGTCGCAAAGAAAGTGTTGACCGACTTTTAGAAGCACTGCAACAGGTTTTGCATGAACAGCAGTAGTTTATATCGTACACTTATCTTTGTTTTTTGACCGGCATAAGTAGTCACTCGTCAGGAGTCATCCGCACAGCGTCTCCGGCGCAGGGGATGATTCTGACGAATTGTATCAGAAGTGGAAGAGTGCATAAGTTAACTTCAATGCAGCCTATATAAATATGGAGGATTTAGCCATTGCTCTCCTCTACCAAAAAGGAGTAACCAAGGTAATATAGGCATGACTCGTAACATCTATGCGCTGCTGATTGGCATTGATAAATACCTGAGCCCAGTCTCTTCGTTAAATGGTTGTGTCAATGACATTATGGCTATCAAAGAGTATCTGGAAGGACGGGTTGCTATTGATGGATATGAGCTTCATATACGCACACTCTTAAACCAAGATGCAACTCGTCAAGCAATTATTGATGGATTCCGACAACATTTATGTCAGGCACAGAGTCATGATATCGTTCTCTTCTATTACAGCGGTCATGGTTCTCAAGAACCAACACCACAGGAATTTTGGCACTTAGAATCAGACCGACTTGATGAAACTTTGGTTTGTTACGACAGTCGCTCTCCAGGAGGCTGGGATTTAGCAGATAAAGAATTGGCGAAATTGATTGCTGAAGTTGCAACGAAAGATCCTAAAATTACTATTATCCTGGATTGTTGTCATTCTGGTTCTGGCACAAGAAACCTGCTACAAGAAACAGGGATACGCCGCGTTCCCACAGACAAGCGTAAGCGACCACTTGATAGCTTTATTTTTTCACTCGAAGATTTAGAACAACTGTCTGCGTCCCGTAGTCTGGAAGAATCCCCCACTGGTTGGAACATACCCAAAGGTCGTCATATTCTTTTTGGGGCTTGTCGAGATAGTGAAGAAGCTAAGGAATACAATGGAGACGGTCAACAACGGGGAGCTTTTTCCTATTTTTTGTTGGAAACATTGCGAAATAATGGTAAGTTAACTTATCGAGACTTATTTAAGCAAGCCAATGCTTTAGTCCGCAGCAAGGTGACAACTCAATCCCCTCAGTTTGAATTGACTCATGCAGAGGATGAAAACCGATTTTTCCTTGATGGGGCGATCGCCGAACATACCCCCTACTTCACTGTCAGTTATGACAAGAATTATGGCTGGGTGATTGATGGTGGTGCTGTTCACGGAATCAAAAGTGCTTCTGGTGACGAAACGACTTTACTAGAACTGTTCCCGATAGACACCAATACCGAAGACTTGCAAGATCCATCTCAGTCTGTTGGTGAAGCTGAAGTCACACAGGTATTACCATCGCTGAGTAAGGTTAAAATCAGCGCTGTTGAAAACTTGACTTTTGAAAGCACCTTCAAAGCCGTTGTCACCAGTTTACCATTGCCGCCTTTAGGAGTTTACTTTGAGGGAGATGAAGCGGGTGTGAATTTGGCACGCCAAGCTTTGCAGTCAGCAGGTTTTCACAACAAACCCTCGCCTTATGTCCGAGAAGAACAGGAACTCACTCAAGCACAGTTTCGCCTATTATGTCATCATCAGCAGTATTTGATTGCTCGACCTGCAGATGATCGACCTTTGGTGAGTCAAATTGATGGTTACACACCACAGAATGCAAAAAAAGCAATTCAACGCTTAGAACATATAGCCCGTTGGACGACGATTGCTGAACTCTCAAGCCCTGCGACTAGTCAGATTCAACCTGGTCATATCCAGATGCAACTTTTGTTTGAAGATAAGGATATCTCTCAATCTAATCAGATGCGTTTGGAGTACAAGTACAGGGACAATGAGTGGCAACCTCCAGCTTTTCGGCTCAAACTGATTAATAATAGTAAGAAGCCACTTTACTGTGCTTTGGTCGATCTTACAGACCTTTACGCTGTTAGCGCTCCCTTTTTTGAAACAGGTAGTATCAAGTTAGAACCAGGCGAAGAAGCTTGGGCTTTGGATGGGGAATATCTACAACTCGAAGTGTCAGACGAGTTATGGAAACAGGGAATAACCGAGTACAAAGACATTATTAAGCTAATTGTCAGTAGCGCTGAATTTGACGCCCAGTTAATCACTCAGGAAGCACTTGACGTTCCTCGACCTCCGAAAAGAGATTTACCATCCCCGAATCAAGGTACGCTGGATCGTTTAATGAATCGGGTTCAACAGCGTGATATCAAACCCAGAACCAAGGGAAGATTTGACGATTGGTACGCACAAGAAGTCGCAATTACCACTGTTCGCACCTTAGATGCTACCTCAGTTTCTCCCACAAAATACAAAGAGTTAGGGGCTGGTGTCAAATTGCAGCCGCATCCCAGCTTACAAGCTAACTTTCGTTTAACAACAGTACCACAGACAAGTAGGGATTTGGGCAATAAGATTTTGCCACCTATCTTCCGAGAAAATCCTGAAGTTATCCAAACCTTTCAATTTACTAACAGTCGAGGTACAGATCCAGGATTAAGTGTACTGGAACTTGACAATGTGCAAAACTACACTGTTGTGACTCCAGATGCGCCTTTAAAATTGTTGCTTGACACAAGCTTAGGTAAAGATGAACACCTTTTGCCTGTTGCTTACAACGGTGAGTTTTTCGTCCCCTTAGGTATAGGAAAAACAACTCAAGAGGGTAAGACTGAAATTGAGTTACAAAGATTAGCAAAACCTGTGAGTCAAGGTCGTCGTAGCTTGCACGGATCTATTCGCATTCTATTTCAAAAAGTCATCAGCGAGAAGTTAGGGTTGGAAGATCAATATCCGTTACTAAGAGTGGCTTCTGTTGGCGATGACAAATCAGTTAAATACGAGACTGATGAAACACAAATTAAACAATTGGTAGCGCAAGCAAAGCGGATAGTCCTCTGCACTCACGGGATGATTGGCGATACCAAAAATTTAGTTTCCGGCATTCATCAGCCCATCATTGGAGTGGATGGACAAGCATGTTCTATCAGCCAGTTCTACGACTTAGTTCTCACATTTGACTACGAGAACATTAACACTTCAATCGAAGAAAATGCTCGGAATTTGAAAAAACGACTGGCTGCAGTGGGTTTGGGAGCAAACCACGGTAAATTTCTACACATTATAGCTCATAGTATGGGAGGACTGATTTCCCGTTGGTTCATTGAGCGAGAAGCAGGAAACCAAGTTGTCCAACACCTGATGATGTTAGGGACACCAAATGGTGGTTCTCCTTGGTCTACTGTTCAAGATTGGGCGACACTGGCTTTAGGTATTGGACTTAATAGCCTCACTACAGTCGCTTGGCCTGTGAAAGTGTTGGGGAGTTTAATCAGTGCAATAGAAGCTGTTGATGTAACACTAGACCAGATGAAGCCAAACTCTGATTTTCTTAAGACTTTAGCACAGAGTGATGACCCTGGTATTCCTTACTCGATTATTGCTGGTAACACATCAATTATTCCTGCAGCCATGCAGCAACAAAGAGATAAATCCAGTTTGCTAGAACGACTCATGCAAAGCTTGTTTGGTCAAGTCGTTGGTTTGCCTTTCTTCGGACAGGCAAATGATATTGCTGTCACTGTACATAGTATTAAGAATATCACAGATGGACGTGTACTTTCTCCTCAAATTCAAGAAGTGGCTTGCGACCATTTGACCTATTTTAATCACCCAGAAGGATTAAAGGCTTTGATTGCAGTTTTGGGACAAGAGAAATAAATCGCAAAAAAGCAAAAGTAGCCAGAGACTTTGGTGCGTTAGGACAAATATCCATAACGCACCCTACATTTACGTAAAGGAAAGTTATTTATGTCTCAATATAAGTTTAACCGAAATCTTGCAGTTATTGTTGGTATCAATAACTATAGAAACGGCATTCCAGCCTTATCAACAGCGGTTCCAGATGCCCATAAACTTGCTCATATTATTCAAGAACAACATAGAAAACTGAAAGATAAATATCAAATACAAAATCAGTATGAAGTTCAATTAATTTTGAATGAAAGAGCTAATCTTAACAAGCTGAATCAGTTAATTGAAAATTTCAAAAAAGGACAAATAGCTTTTGACAAAGAAACAGTGAAGATTATGGAAAATGACCGCGTTCTTTTCTACTTTGCTGGACATGGAATCGCCTTAGATGCTTTAGAAAATCAAGAAGGACCAGTCGGTTACCTGATTCCTCAAGATGCTAAATTAGAAGATAGCAGCACCTATTTGCCGATGCAGGATTTACATGATGCTCTTAATGCACTTCCGTGTCGGCATATGTTAGCAATTCTAGATTGCTGCTTTGCTGGTGCGTTTCGTTGGGCGAGTCTTAAGCGAGATGTTGTACCTCGACTCAAGGTTTATAAAGAACGATATGATCGCTTTATCTGCGATCGCGCTTGGCAAGTCATTACCTCAGCAGCTGATGACCAAAAAGCTTTGGATTCCCTAGGACAGCGCGGAAAAGTACAGGATGGAAACGAGATTCACTCTCCGTTTGCCAAAGCTCTTTTTGATGCCCTACGGGGAGACACAGAAGAAAGTGCTGACTTAAATAAAGATGGTATCATCACAGCAACCGAACTTTACTCATATCTCAGGGACAGAGTAGAAATTCAGACAAACAATCATTACAAAAGACAAACTCCAGGTTTGTGTCCCTTGAGAAAACATGATAAAGGAGAATTCATTTTCTTATTACTTGAGTTTGACCGAGACAAATTAGAAGATGCACCACCACTGATTCCAGAAAATAATCCGTACCGAGGATTGAAATCTTACGACGAAAAAGATAGCAACTTGTTTTTTGGTAGGGAAAATCTCATCAAACAACTTTATCAGCATGTCGTTTCTGAACAGCAAGCTTTGACAGTCGTATTGGGTGCTTCTGGAACAGGAAAATCTAGCTTAATGAAAGCTGGTTTGTTACCGCGCTTGCGTCATTCCCAGGAGTATCAATTTCAGATTTTACAACCGATGCGACCAGGGGAAAATCCTTTGCAAGCCTTAGCACAAGTGTGTTCACCAATTGCAACTGAAATCACTGCTGAAGAATTCGCAAAAGATGAATACGCCTTAGCAACTATTATTGAAAACAGGTGTAAGACTTATCCCAAAACTCAATTATTATTGCCAATTGACCAATTTGAAGAGTTGATAACCTTATGTAAGAGTGATGAGGAACGAGAGCAATTTCAGAAGTTGATAAAGAATGCTATTGCCCGATTTTCCAAACATATCGATGTCGTTGTTACCTTGCGACTTGACTTTGAAGCGCAGTTTCAAAACTCTGTACTCAAGGACTTTTGGAATGATGCTCGGTTTGTTGTACCACCGATGAGTCAGGATGAATTGCGAGAAGCAATTGAGAAACCTGCTTCAGAGAAAGTTGTGTATTTTGAGCCTCCCAATTTGGTGGACGACTTAATCAATGAAGTTGTACAAATGCCAGGTGCTTTACCTTTGCTTTCTTTCACTCTTAGTGAATTGTATCTGAAGTATTTAGGCGATCGCACGAAGGATAACCGGGCTTTAACAAAGAATGATTACGAAGATTTGGGAAGAGTCGTTGGTTCTTTGACCAAGCGTGCTAATCAAGAATATGATCGGTTAGTTGAAGAAGACTCTGCTTATTTAGTTGAAGAAGACTCTGCTTATGAAGATACAGTACGTCGGGTGATGCTGCGGATGATTTCATTGCAGGGTGGGGAGTTAGCAAGGCGACAAGTGCCTAAGTCAGAACTAGTGTATCCTGATAAGGATGAAACCGAGCGGGTGAATACGCTCATCCAACGTTTTTCTGAAGCTCGTTTAATCGTTGAAGGTTCCAATCCTCAAGGTGAACCTTATGTGGAACCAGCCCATGATGCTTTGGTGCAGGGGTGGGATAAGATGCTGAAGTGGAAAAAAGATGAAGAGGAAAATTTAATTTTGCAACAGCGGCTAACACCTGCGGCTAATGATTGGCACAAGGAGGAACGACCTGAAAGTTATCTCTGGAATACTAATCCTCGTCTAGATTTGCTACAAGAAGTGATTCAGAATTCAGAGGATAACTGGCTAAATCAATTAGAGATGGAATTTGTCAAAAGCAGTATTGTGAAAAGAGACGAAGAAGATATTAAGGAGAAAAAACAGATTATAAGAATACTCTATAGAGCCGCTGAAGCTCTCCTGGCTGCAAATCAACAGTTGGAAGCACTAGTTGAAGTTGTCAAGGCGGGAAAAGAACTCAAGAAGTTACAACTTAAGTATTTATTTTGGAAAGATGCTGAACTATGCGCTCAAGTGAGACGAACACTACAAAAGACAATGTATGGAGTAAAAGAACGAAATCGTCTCAAAATTCCGAATGGTGGAGATAAAGTAGTTTTTAGCCCAAATGGTCAGCTATTAGCCACAATTCAACTTGATGGCACTGTTGGCTTATGGGATCGAAGTGGTAAACAGATGCCTGGATTTAAACCATTCAATGTGGAGGGTCAGGTTTGGAGTGTCACCTTTAGTCCTGATAGTCAACAGCTTATCACTGTTAGCACTGATGAAGTGACCAAATGGTGGAATTTGAATGGACAAAAGATAAAGGAGTTAAAACAACCTGGAATAATAAACCAGGTGATGATTGGTTCAAATGGGAGGCTGATAATATTCAGTGATAATAAATTGAGAGATTTAGAAAGTGGATCTCAGTTAGCTGAATTTCCTGACAACGGAATAGGTTATGACACGTTTAGCCCCGATGGTAAGCTCATAGCAACTGGTGTTGCAGGTGATACTATTAGCATATGGAACGTCGATTCCAAAAAGAAAATAGTTGAGATCAACAATTTTCCCTTCTTCAACTCAAATATTCCTGTCAGGATAAGTTTTAGTCCAGATAGCAAATTTATCGCTGCGGCTGGATATCAAGACGATACTGTTTACTTATGGGATTTAAAGGGTAATCAGTTAGCTAAATTCAAAGCTTACCAAGGTGGAATTATAGATATCAGCTTTAGCCCTGATGGAAAGCAGTTAGCAACTGTTGGAATTGATGACACTATGCGAATCTGGCAAGATTTGGAAGGAAAACAATTAATAGAACTGCAAGGACATCAAGATCAAGATTGCTATGTTACTCACATCAGCGTTAGTTCAGATAGTGAACTACTTGCAGCTAGCCAGAGTGAAGGAATTCTTCATTTGTGGAACTTGAGGAAGCGACAACAATTAGAATTTCCGCAACAGTTTAGCGATATATCAGAACTTCATTTTGCTCCTGATAGCCATTTACTGGCTGTTAGTGAAAGTAATGGCACTATCCATCTGTTGGATTTGGAAAATAAGCAAGAACTGACTCGATTTATAGTTGAAAGAGCTGATGTAGACCAATTTGGTACCTTCGTTCACCAAAACTACGGTCGTCTTTCACAAGGAATTAGTTTTAGCAGAGATGGTCACTGGGTAGCTATCGGTGGTGATAATAATATTACTGTTCGCAGTTGCTATGGACAAGAAATAGTAACATTTCCTGAAGACTTTTCTCCGAAAGAAGAAGGAGATATAGTTCCAAATTGGGTGCAAGCTACAGCCTTTGCTCCTAGTGGTAATCTACTTGCCACTGGTGGGATAGGTGGACGTATCCGCCTATGGAATTGGAAAGAACGTCAACAAATTTTGCCAAATCCAATTGAGGCTAACACAACTCAAACTCTAAGTTTTGTTTTCAGTCCTGAAGGAAATCTACTCGCTACTGCTGGTTTGGATGGCTCAACTGGTGTAGTCCGTTTGTGGAATCTCTCAGGCAAGAAATTAGCAGAGTTTAAAGATCATCAAGGAACAGTCAGTCAGGTTATTTTCAGTCCAGATGGCAGTCTACTTGCTACTGCTGGCTTGGATGGTACTGCTCGCCTATGGGATTTGTCTGGTCAGCAGTTAGCAGAATTTAAGGGGCTTGATTGGGTTGAAAGCATGGCGTTCAGCCCAGATACCAAACAATTGGTAACAGTGGGATTTACTTATGGAACCGATGATTCCCCAGGATTGTGGCAAGCAGCACTGTGGCAAATTGAAGACCTGGATGAATTATTGGTGCGAGGATGCGAATGGGTAGGCGACTATCTAAAAAATAACCCCAATGTCGATGAAAGCGATCGCCACCTCTGCGACAATATACCAGTTCCTTCTACAAACAATAGTGAGCAAACCTTATCCGCTCAATAAAACCACTCACTCCAACGCATAAAATCCCAAATGATTACCAACAGGACGCTCACGCATAGGTATTCTAGTATGTATTGGAGCGTTTAACACCTTTGAGCCATTATTGCTTTCCATCACCAGTGTCGTTGATCCACCCCCATCTAAATTCAGTGCTGTATGAGCACCCAAATCTGTGATAATTTTTGTCAATTCAGCAATTGTGATTCCTTCGCTGTAAAGTGGTTGCTTTCCGTCTACTGCAATCAGCCACAGGTTTGTTCCTCCCTGATTAATAGCAGCAGCAACACGCGGATAAGGCTTATCATCTTTAAAATTATTATCAATTGCCTTACCGTCATAAACCAAAAGCTGGCTCCCTGCAACACCTTGAACTGTCCCTTCAGGACACTTCTCACTTTTGTGGATTTGAACACGATTTTGGGCAGAAAAGCACAACACAGGGAAATTTGCTTCGGGTGATGAATAACGATAACCATTAGAGATAGCTTCGCCTATTGGATAAGAAGGATCACCACTGTGAGGATAGTACTCCCAAGGAGACTTTTCGTGGAAATGATGGAAATAGCTGGCATTGATTGCCAATTGTAGCTTAAATTCTTTCAGAAAATCAGACGTTTTGCGTGCGCTCGTTTCTCTATCGCTTGGCTTTGGAAAACCAGGAGTGACAAGTGCTTTTACTCCTGGTGTTTTCAAGTCAATGGTGACAATGTGGATCATTGCTGGACGTGGTGTCGATATAGCATATCGCTTATAAGTAATTCCACGATATAAAACTTGCTCTATATCTGTGCGGGGAGGACGCAGAAAACACTGCCAGCCATAGAATATGAGTGGTGATAATAGTACACTCAATAAACCTATCCCAGTAAGCAGCAACAATCGCCATATGTAAACTTTGTATCTCTGATGCATTGCTTGATGGAAGTAAAGCTATTTTTTGGCGATAGAGCACCTGTCAAAACAATTCAAAATTCAAAATTCAAAATTCAAAATTCAAATAATTTAGTGGGGGCTTGAAATCTAAATTTATTCATTCAAAATTGTTTATTTCTTAATCTTCAATTTTGAATTTTGAGATCGCTGAGTCCCAAGGGAACACGGGCAAGAGACGCAACGCTTCCGCAACGCTACGCTACGGCGTGAATTTTTTTGGTCATACCAACTTCTTCTCAGTTACAAACTGATACAAAAAGCTTTCTTATCCATAAACAACTTGTGTTATGGCTATTTAGGTAAAACGTCAGATGGAACATGGTGAGTTCCACCCCAAATCATTGAACCACCAGTCTTTTTGCGATTTGCAATTGCTGGACGAACAGTATCATACACCTCAGGATACTTCGCTTGTAGTTGAGCATCATTCAATTGAGCATCTAAGACAGTACCGTCTTGAGTGCTAACTGTATATGATAATCCGTTTGGACTGTTCTTGATGGTAATCAGGCGATCGCGCATCACCAGAGTTGTCAAGGATTGCTCCTCTGAAGCACGTGTTGCAGCAGTGGCAAAAAATGCGCTAACTACCAGGATGAGGAGAGTAGTTACTGAAATTCGACGCATAAATATATACTCCTGTACTTCTTGATGAATTGTACTGCTTACCCATTGCCACAATCTTAAATTTAAAATCCCAAGCGTCTAGCTACTGTTGCCAAAATTGTAACAACTGCATGATATCGTTGCTTGAAATACCGTAGTCAAAATAAATAAAAACTTTCAAAACAAAGGTGGTAAAATTAACTATATTATTATTTTTTTAGTAAAATATTATGCCAAAAAATGACGGTGTGCGTTTGGCGAGACGTTACCTTTTGACTGCTGCTAGCGTTGTGCTGATGGGTGTATTAGGGTACTGCCAATTCATGAGTAGTAGCACGAAGGTGGTGGCTGAATCTCCTGTGTCTGAGTTAGAATATAAGATATCGCAAAACACACTCAAGATGGATGATCAAAAACTCGTTGCTGCTAACACTAAGTTTGGCTTTAAACTGTTTTCAGAAATTCTGAAAACAGACGCTGACAAGAATGTTTTTGTTTCTCCTTCAAGTGTAGCGATCGCCCTTGCGATGACTTACAACGGCGCTAGTGGTAGCACACAACAAGCAATGGCTAAAGCACTTGAGTTACAGGGATTGAGTTTGGAACAAATCAACTCCTCTAACGCAGTCTTAAAAGAATTCTTAGAAAACCCCGATCCAAAAGTGCAACTAACAATTGCTAACTCACTTTGGGCAAATCAAAATTTTTCTTTTAAATCAGAATTCTTGCAGACAAACCAGGAATTCTACAAAGCCGAGGTAAGCAATTTAGACTTTAGCGACTCAGGTTCACCTGCTATTATCAATAACTGGGTAAAAGAAAAGACAAACGGAAAGATAGACAAGATTATTGAAACGATTACACCCGATCAAGTGCTATTTCTCATCAACGCCATCTACTTCAAAGGTAGCTGGACAGAGAAATTTGATAAAAACCAAACAGCTAATTATCCCTTTAACTTGATATCTGGCGAGCAGAAACAACACCCGATGATGTCGCAAACGGGTGACTATAAATATTACGAAACAGAAAAATTTCAAGCAGCTAGTTTACCTTATGGCGACAATGGCAGAATCAGCTTTTATATTTTCTTGCCTAAACAGAACTCTAGCCTAACAGCCTTCTCTCAAAACTTGAATACTGAAAACTGGGAACAGTGGATGACTAAGTTCAGCACACGGGAAGGCTTTATTCGCTTACCCCGCTTTAAAATGACTTATAACATTGAACTCAATCAGGCGCTGAAAGCTTTAGGCATGGAGGAGGCTTTCAGCAAGAAAGCAGATTTTTCGGCGATGAGTGAAGAAAAACTCTTCATTGACGGTGTTCAACATAAAACTTTCGTCGAAGTGAATGAAGAAGGTACGGAAGCTGCAGCCGTGACTTCAGTGGGAGTACGCGCAACTTTTGCGGTGTTGAAACCAGAACCATTCCAGATGATTGTTGACCGTCCTTTTTTCTGTGCGATTCGCGATCATCAGACAGGAAGCGTTTTGTTTATGGGTTCGATTGTAAACCCAGAGTCTTCTGACTAGGTGCTTGGAAAAAAATTTTGTAATTTTCCGGAACAGACAAACCTGTGGTTGTAAATAGTATAGTTATAAATATTGTTAGTTGACTTATTTTTTGGACTTTGGACAAATATAAAGAAAGTTAGCGCAAATTAAACGTGAACAATATCTTTTTTGTCCAAAGTCCTATATTTTAGTGCCATTTGTTCATAGTTAATATGCACCTGTCTTTGAAATCACAACTTTGATAGTTTTCAATAAAATTTTCCAATCTAGCCAAAGAGACCAATTTTCAATATAGGCTATATCTAATTTTACTGCATCTTCAAAGTTATCAATATTGGAGCGACCAGAAACCTGCCACAATCCTGTAATACCAGGCAGAACTTCTTGTCGGAGTAGGTGAGATGTCTGGAACTTTTCTACGTCCCTAATGGGAAGAGGGCGGGGACCTACGAGACTCATCTGCCCAAGTACAACATTGAATAGTTGCGGTAATTCGTCTAAACTGTAGCGGCGTAGGAATTTACCAACTCGTGTGACGCGAGGGTCGTCTTTCATTTTAAATAGAACCCCATCTTTGATTTCATTCTTCGCTTCTAGGGTTTTTTGCATTTTTTCCGCATTGGCAACCATTGTACGGTACTTCCAAATCTTGAACTTCTTACAATGCAGACCAACACGCTCTTGCCTGAAAAAGACCGAACCAGGAGAATCTAGCTTGATGAGCAAGGCAATCACCAGATAGACAGGTGAAATTGTGATTAACAAAATAATAGAGCAACATAGGTCAAAACATCGCTTTACCCAAAAACCACTACCTACAATAATTGGTGCTGGAATTGTCAGACAGGGGATTTCAGTAATCCCAATCATCCATAACATGGTTTTAGGGTGACGAAGTACACTCTCGGTTGGGAGTATTCTTAGGATAATGCCAGCTGTCTGGAAACGCCAGCAAACATATAAACGATTCTTAATTGCATTCCAAGAAACAAAAACCTCTACTACCCCTTGGTTGCGAAGATATTCTAATGTTACTTCTCTGTTACCTTTATCAAGGCAGCTAGAGTCAGCAATTCCCTGTACTATGTAGCAATTCTCTTGTTCTATTAACCTACTATAACGCTCTTGCTCTTCCGTTTCAGCAATTAAAAAAGCCGGATAACGAATTGCTCCTTTCTTACGAAGAAATTTAGTGGTGACATCAAAAATAGTGCGCTCAATACAAAGAAAAGCTATAGACGATAACCAAAACAGTAGAAACGTTGAGCGCGAGACATAGCTATCTGGTTCGTAAAGAAAAGCAATCAGCAAAAGGAAAACTTCTGACAGTGAAACGGCTTTGAGCAGACCAAAATAGTTACGACGATGAATACCTGCGTCATATAAACCCTGTGCTGCAATGATGCCTACTTCAATTGTTAAAATTAGCAGTAGGAAAGATGTTTTTTCTGTCCAAGGAGAGTCTAATGGAGTTCCATAAAATACTGCAAACCTCCATGCTAAGGTGAGAGAAATAATATCTAGTAAGATAAGTGTTACTACTCGTAGTAATTTTATAGTTATTCCTCTTTGTATTCTTACGTCTCCTGACCTTAAGTCTCGTTTGAAATTTACTTTTACTGATAGATTTCTACGGGGCATAATTCTCATTTCCTTTGTATCTGTGGTATCAGGTGACTACAAATTAAAAGAATTTAGTTAGATATGGTAGCTTGCACGAAGATATTGGAATTGTTATAAGATAAGTAGCTCCTAAAAAGATTCATAAGATAGAATCATTGCAAAATAGCTTGAAAGCCTAATAAAACCAAGAGGATTTCCCTTTTGCACTAAGAGAAAGAAATAGAATAATTTTCAGTGAAAAATTCAACGTTTTGGAGCATTGTCAAATGCTCTTGCCATCGCATTCCATGCCAATTTGGGTTTGAGGTTTGAGTCCAGTGGCAAGGTACGCACTGGCGCACGGTCTTTCCGGGGTTCATAGGTTGCCAACCAGGTATAGCGATCGCTCAATCCCCAAGTTAAGACGGCAATGACTGCTTTTTCATCGAGAACAACATTAAGATAGTCTTCATAGACACTGGCAACAATGCGATCGCGCACTTTTATATCTTTTGGTAAATCTTTATCGATAACATCCAGTTCCGTCACCAGAATTTTGAGACCAAGACTAGCAACATCAGCAAGAAATTTCCGGAGTTTTTTGGGATTGAACCTAGTTTCGCTGGCATTCAGATGTGCCTGTATACCAAGGGCGTGTAAAGGTGTGCCACTGGTCTTCAAACGCTCCAGCAACTTTAATACAGCTATTCTCTGTGCATTATCTCTAGGCGTGTCATAATCTAACCAGCGGTCGTTATACACAAGCATGGTATGAGGATCTGCTGCTGCTGCCGTTCTAAAAGCAAGGTCAATGTAGCTTTCACCTAAAAACAGCATCCACGGATTGAGACTTAAACCATCTGGGCGGTTACTATATGAAACAGCGATCGCTTCATTGACCACATCCCAGGAGTGAACTTTTCCAGAATAATGCTTGACAACTTCAGTAATGTGTTCCACCAAGATTTTTTCCGCATTCTGGCGGTTCACTACTTCTCCAAACCACTTAGGTAATACTTGCTCCCAGACTAGAGTGTGTCCCCGGAATAACATGCCGTGAGTGCGAGCAAATTCAGCTAACCAATCACCTGGAGTAAAGTCAAACCGATCTGGAGTAGGACGTAGGATTATCCACTTTAATTGATTTTCCGTCACCAAAATTCCACATTCTTGAACATAGTGGGTAGCGAAAGCAATGTCCGAGGAGAGTTTAACTTGCTCGGTTGCTGCTCCATAAATCAATCCTTTAGCAGCAGCACGCTTCTTTAAGGAATTCTGCCCAACCACTGTAAAGTTCCTTCTTGGATTGTCAAGTGCTTGGTTTTGTTGAGCTTGGTAGTTTTGTCGCATAGCTTCAACTGTTACAGATGCTCCAACACCTACTAAACTCGCTAAACCTAACTGTAAGGCGTGTCGCCTCGTCACTAGTCGTCTATTCTTTGACATTTAAAGCACCAATTAAACCTGTGCTGTTTTATCTATATCCTTGAAAGTTCTATCTTGCTTGATCGTAAAAAGCCCACATTTCTCGTAAGAATAGTCTGGCTACAAACCAAGGCTCTAGTAAGTACCGCCGCCAGAGTCTTTTTGGCTCACTTAACAAACGATAAGACCACTCCAAGCCTAATTTTCCCATCCAGCGAGGTGGAGTTGGAACCACTCCAGCTACATAGTCCATGCAAGCACCACTAGTCAAAATGGCATTGGCATGGATATGCTCTAGGTTGTTTAAAATCCAGTACTCTTGGCGTGGCATGCCCATTCCCACCATCAATACATGGGGTTTATAAGCTTTAATTGCTGCTAAGGTAGCAAGGTTGTCTTGGCTATCTTTTCGCATATCAATGTAGCCGTGTGCCGTGGCAATCTGCAAAGGAGCAAACTTCTCCCGCAAAATCCTTGCTCCTCGTTCCGCAACTCCTGGCTTTGAACCAAGGTAAAACACCCGCCAACCGTTTTGAGCAGCCTCTGACATCAAAGGCCATACCCAATCAGCATAGGTGACTCTTTGCTCTCGCTTTAATGCAAAACCAAGCAATCTTCCAAGAAGGATTAAAGGCATACCGTCAATATGTACATAGTTTGCCAAGGCATAGAAGGACCGCATTTTAGGGTCATGATGGTAGATATAAAGGCTATGTAAGTTGTGATTGGCAATTATCCACTTTTGATTTCGCTTAATGGATTCTGCAATTAACGAGTTGAGTTCAGAGATGGAGAGTGCATCTACTTGAACGCCAAGAAATTTTAATGGTGTTTGCTTCATAAAGGCTGCTCCTAAGTTTTTATTTAGTAACCACAAAATAAATTCACCCTAAAAGACAGAAGCTACGATCAAAACTTCGCTTTCAGGGCTAGCAAGCGTGACTATGTAATGAGTTGGCAAGTATTCTCTAGCTAATGCTTTACTGTTTGCATAAAAACCTCAGCAACCATCTGTGCTTTTGCACTCCAAGAGTATTTGTCTCGAATCAGTGTATACGCTGTTTCTGTAAGTGGCTGATATTTCTCCTGGTTTAAGGCGGCATCAAGCACTACATTTGCAAATTCTTCGACAGAGAATCCTGCTATTAAGAGATGTTGTAGATGATGAAATTCCTCTAAACCTCTCAAGCCTTCAGGTGTTGATACTACCAACTTTCTACTGGCGAAATAATCTAGTGCTTTATTACGAGCTCCACCTGCAACTGCCTGTTTTGGGAATGGAAGAAGACCTATGTCTGCATACCTCAGATAAGCAACAAAATCTTTTCTTTCTGGCACAAAACCAACAAAAGTTATGTTCGATGGTAGTGCCTCCTTGATGTCGTTAGCATCACGACCAATAACGACAAAGTGTACCTTTTGCTGATATTCAAGGTACTTAGCTACTTCAATAGCCATAGATACAGACATGTCGTTAGTGGGAAACTGAAATGTTTTGGGAGCCACAACAATAGCTATCTTGGCAGGTCGTAGTGCCTTGTAAGGGTCTATAGCTAGAGGTAACTGAGCATTCAGAAGGTCTTCGGCAACTCCATTACCTATGCAGTAAATATTGTGTGGCTTCTTGGTGTACCACTGCGAGATGAGTTGGGGAGTTAATTCACCGGCAGCAATAATTGGATTACCAGAGAATGTCAGCACTCCCTGAGCAATGTATGTCTTAAGAAATTGCAGAAATTCCTTGAACGGATTTGCAACAGACGACAAGCGGCTCCAGTATTCAAAGGCAGAAAAAGTATGAAAATCTAATACAAGAGAGCATTTTTTCTGTTTTCTGAGTGTGAGTGCAATTAGAGCAGCTAATCCAGGTAGCGTTTCTTGAGCGTATACGATATCGGGACAGAACTCCTCTATACACTTTTGAATAGCCTGAACATATGAACGCAAACTTCTTGAGCCAAGAGATACAGAAGGTGCATAGTTAACTGCTGAACAATCCAAACCTAGCTGACAAACCTCAAAATATTTGACAAGATATTCTCCAAGATAAAACGGTCTAGTAAACGCACCGAATGGTTGACTTGAATCAAGAGTAGAGACGATAAGTAAGCGTTTACCCATAACATATTTGTGGATAGATTTGCAAAACTAGCTCATGAGCAACTGAAAATTTTTAAACTTCTTCCCACGGTAGTTCACCTATATATGGAAAGTTATATTGATTGAGCGATTTTGAACAATCGTCATACAATGAGAGACAGCTATCAACACTTACTTCTGGCAGAATATCTATACCCACATCATTCCTGATGAAGAAAGCATTGAACTGTCTTGTATTTGAACCAACCAATCTATAGCCTAATTTATTACCTAAATTAACAAATGCTCTCAACGATGCTCCACAGTAGTATGCACCGTTAATCACTTTAGCTCTAAAGTTTGAGTCATAGGGGACAGTAACAGATTTTTCTGCTCCCCAATAAGTGTTGTATTCAAGGACAACAACTCTGGGTTTAATACAATTAAGTGACTTCCATAACCAGTAGTCTATTCCGTCCAAATCCAGTGATAAGAGATCTATTTCACCTTCAAACCCGTGATTAACTATAAGTTCATTAACATTTTCAGCCGTTATCCAGGCTTGTACTAGTTGAGGAGGATTGTTACTTGTAGTTTTTATGAAGTTATATATTTTCTTACCGATTTTTAGCTGTGCAGCATCTCCATCAAATAATAGCCCTTTCCAACCATGATTAATGATGAGATTTGCTGCATTACACTCGACACCATCTCCACAACAAATTTCTACTACTTTTTTATTTGTCGTGCCAATCAGAGAGAATATATACAGCAAAAAACCATCTTCATCAGTTTGTGAATAGGTATGAAAGCCTACTTCATGAAATTTTGGAAGAGCCTTTGCATCTGCCAGTTGTCGATACTGATTCATTAAAATCAGCTGGTCAAGCTGTCGCTCATTGATTAGCTTGACGCTATTCAATACGCGATAAAACTTTTCCTTAGCAACAGCTTTTATTAATCTTTCTGTTTGTTTTAGCATTTGCTATTTTTCGCAGTTTTTATTGTACCTAAATCCAAATAAGCTAAAAAAGTATCAAGGTGAGCTAAATTTTTAAGTTTTCTCAGCAAATGTGGGAGAGGCTGCTAAATTTTTGTAACCAATTACTGCACGTATATAAGGTAAGAACCAATAAGCAAACCAGAATGGACCAGAGTGCCGACTACAAAATACAGTCCAGGGTTTGAATGGAAATCCTTTAACTTGAACTACCTTTTTCAAACGTTCTAACAGAGGTGAATCGGTATCTGCCCAGCTATTGCGGACTGAGTTCTTGGTACAGGTACCGACATAACCTGGTGCAACCCATATAGAACAGCCTAGTTTCCGCGCTCTTAGACCATAATCAAGGTCCCCAAAGCTATGAATAAATGCAGCGTCTAAGTTTCCTACTTTTCTGGCTACAAACTGCGAAATCAACACACAATTACCGTACATAGTGTCGCATTCTTGGAGAAGCTCAGAGGGTTCTAAAAATTCAAACTTATTGGAGTACCAACGCTTTGACCTTACTGCACCGCCGTACGTAGGTTTTCCTGTTAGTGGGTCTTTTGTTGAACCTACCACTATGGAGCTAGAATGACTATGCTCGGATAAATCTCTATGGATAGCTAAGAGATGCTCAAGGATGCCTGATTCAAGAATTGTGTCATCATTTAACCAAAGATAGTACTCATACCCCCTTTGCATAGCTTCAGCGAATGCTAGCCTCATTCCTCCAACCCAAAACAAATTCCCATTACCCTTAAGAATGTGAACTTGTGGATAGGAAGCCTTAATTGCATCTGAAGTGCCGTCAGAACTACCATCATCAGTTAAGTAAACATCAAAAGGCTTTGTCTGTTGATACAATGCACGCAGACAGGCAAGAGTTATATCGCGCCTGTTATAACAGGTCATAATGACTGCCAATGGCTGCTTCATAAGTTATTAGTTCTCCAATTACATCAAACCTCAACCTACTCCAGATTGAAATTAAACTAATATTTCATTAATCTGATTTAAGGACGTTCTTTTATAGTTTTGCCATGCGTTCTATCCAAGTACTTAAGTTAATATTAAAATTCCAATTTTGCATTTTGTTTTCGACTTTTCGTAATTGCAATATATATCGGTGTAAAACTGGTTGATATGGCATATTGTGTCTCATAACTCCTTCGCATAGCCATTGATATTTTTCTGACTTTGTTTCAAGGTTTTTTAAATTTAATAGCTGTTTTTTCCAATCCTGATAATAAAACATATTAAAATAATGAATTGACGCAATTTTCTCAAAACTGTTTATTTGTGCTTGCTTGGATAACCGATTATGCAACGGCAACGGGTAACTATAACCAAAAGAAAAGTTAAATACGTTCTCTTCTAAGGAACATAATGTAGCAGAAAAAACTGACTGTTCAACAAAATAATTTCCCTGAGGAGGGCTAATCTTCAGATACATTACTTTTTCAAAATTTTCCTTACAAGCAGTAAGGATACCAGCATTTCTTCTCACAGCTAGCAATCCAGAATTCCAGTATCCTCTAATTCTTTTGTTACCAATTGGTGTGTTGACAAATATCTCACGTTTAACACCAAGCACTTCATACAGTTTCTTCCAGTACTCATCTTGAGGGTCTTGACTACCAGTAGAGCCAATACCTTTACCATACTCAGGACGTATAGCAACATTACAACCTGGTGGAAGTAAAAACTCTTTAGGCTCAGAGAAAAAGCATTTGTCACTATCTAGAAAGACCAAAATGTCTGCATCTATCGTCTGTTCTGCATAGGCAAAAACTAGAGGCTTATTTGCCAAATAGAAGTGATGGAAATCTGTATTTATGGGAAGTTGTTGATGAATAACTCCTAAGGCTTCAAATGCTTTCCTAGTTTGGATAGAAATTGGTTCACCGACTCTGGGATGAAAACTGTATATAGGTGTATCTTTTAAGTTTCCGCAGAATTTACGAATACTTTCTGCTAAAAGTAGAGATTGTCCTTCTAAACGACCAGGTTCTGTGCAAATAAAAAAAGCTATAGGTATTGACATCTTGTATTTTCTCCTTAATTCTCGATTAGCTTATCCTGAATGAACATATACTTTTTTGAAGTTGCGTTTTCTTTTAATTGTCTCAAATTCAATAGCAGTTGATAGAGATGTTGAGATATAAATGCAACAATATGAACTAGCACCTGACATAATGAAGTTAGTATCCGCCATACTGGCGACACTAATAAATATCAGTAATTGCAGATACCAAACAAATTCTATTTTTTGAGTATAACGTAACAGAATAAGTGCTTTGATGAATACAATTACTAAACTAATTGCATATAGGAACAAACCTATGAAGCCTAAATTCAAGAATAATTCTAAATAACTGTTATGAGAGTTAAAGCCTGTTTCACGCAACCCAGACCATGTATTAATCATGATGTAGATACCAGCATCTGAATTCCAGAAGGCGTTATACCCGTAGCCTAGCCAAGGTTTTTCCATTCCCTTCTCAATAGCCAATGTCCATATTGGTGTGCGTCCGTTAAATTCAAGATTTTTTCCAAGAATATCAACTAAAATAGTTTCCAAATTACCTAAAATAAATATGGCTGTAACGCCCACCAAAACGCATACTATGCCCAGAAAAATCACCCGCAGTTTATAATGCTGTTTAACAAGCTGATAAAGAGGCATTAGTGACAGTAACAGTAATATGTTGACTAAACTACCAGAACTGTGAGCCAGTATAATAAGGCTAACCGCAAGACCAAATCCGATCCAAACCAACCAGTTCTGCCTTCGTTGTTTGAAAGCAGTAAGCAAAAAAAGGATGGCTGCTAGACTCATTGTGTAACCTAAAAAGTTTTTGTAAGTAAAGATACCTGTCCATCCTTCTTTATCTATTCCGTAACTTGGTATAGCTAAGGCAACTGCTAAACTTAAAATTGCTGCTATGCCAAACACCCAAGCAAATATTTTCATCTGATCCTTAAGGCTATAGCGAGTAGCAAAGTATGCCCCAAACATCAACATACGCAACAAACCGCCAACACCTTTTAAGGTCATTGTGTGATCGCCAGACCACAAAATAGAAGCTAGAGCAGTTCCAATAAAGAGCAACAAAGGTATGTCTCTAGTAGCAACATAGGGTAAACGCTTCCAGCGTAAAATAACCAAAATAGCAATAATTGGATAGCTTAGAGCATTCAGCAACGTGGTGAAAGGTGATGGTAGCTTAACACCCATGAAATACAGAAGCCAGATTACGGAGACTCCAACTTCTAAGTTCCTCACCCAGCGATTCATCAATTGATTGTTCATTTGCATTTATTAGTAATTAAAATAAGAAAAAATTACTAATATTCAGTGTTTTGATACCTCAAATTCCATCACAAGAGATTTAAAAAGAGATAAGTAGCGACGCGCTTGAATTTCCAAGGTAAATTCTTGTTCTGCTTTCTCACGGGCGCGGTACGAAAGTTTCTGATGGCGCTCTTTGTTCTCTAGCACCCAAGCAATTCCACCAGCCAAATCTTCTATTTTGTAAGGTTGAGCTAAGTAGCCATTTTTCTGGTGTTCAATCATATCTGGCATACCACCAATGTCAAAAGCAACACAGGGTGTGCCACAAGCGATCGCCTCCAACACAGTATTTGGCAAGTTATCTTGAACTGACGGTGCAATGAAAACGTCTGCGGCTGAATAGGCTAATGCTAAGGATAAATCATCGCTTAACACACCCAAATAATGAGACTTAAAACCGAAGTTAGTGGAGCTTTCTGCCTTGGAAGAACCAAAAACAACCAATTCCAGTCTATCTTTCCACCCAGATTCATTCAATTTGTGAAGTGCTGGTTGCAATAGGTGAAATCCCTTTCTTTTATCGCTGGTTGCTTGCAGTGCCCCAAAAAGAAGAAGCTCTTTATCTTGAGGCAAATTGAGTAGCGATCGAGCAACCTGTTTGTTTATTGGTCTATACTTTTGAGTATCAAGACCATAGGGAATCACCTCAACTCGCCTTTCTTTCAATAGAGAACTTACTTTGACACATTGAGCAAGCCAAGAGCTAGGAGTGACAATGGTTAAATTTAAGTTTTTCCATGCCTTGGCTTTGCGCTGCCATACCCAACGAGATAAATCCCAATTTTTACTACTACCAAGTTGAGGACAAGCACCACAGGAAGCTGTGTAGCGATCGCAGTCTTGATTGTAGTGGCATCCTCCAGTAAATGCCCACATATCGTGAAATGTCCAGACTATGGGTTTATTAAATTTGGCAATTGTTTCAATCTGCAAGTAACCAGCACTCACCCAATGTAAGTTAATGATATCTGGAGCAAGTTGAGCAATTTTAGAGTGGATTGTGTCTGGAAGCCATTGAGGAGAAAAAGTAGTACTGACACGATTGTTGTAAAACTTTAAAGGTACTTGATCTAAAACCAATCTCAAGCCAGTGACAACTTGTCCGATTCCAGATACAGCTCGTGAGCCAATGACTGCTTGATTGTCACTGTTTTTGACTTGCACTAGCATCTGAGAGTTAAAATTAATGTCCTGAAGACCTTGATGCAGTCGATAAGTAGCACGAGCAGCTCCACCAGAAATATCAGAATTGCTGAGTATCAGAGCCTTCATGGTTTAATCACTTCCATAAATTGGAAATCAGATTTGGGAACTTTTCCCTCGAGCACACCCGTGCCGTAGGTCTGACAAATCAGAAATACCGTTTTCATCACTCTGCTCTTCAAGGTCTTTTGGATTGATGAGCACAAGTTTTCAGTGTTTCCATGTAAAAATACGGGGCAATAGCAATCCATCCAGGTATAAAGACTCATTGGAGCCACACTATATTGTAAGTATGTAACAGATTTGATATGACTGCATATAGATATTAAGTTTCTTTCCAACCAAAAATGTTCAGTTGCAAATCAAAGCCTGCATATGTTTTTAAGTCAATAAATGGCGAAATACTCTCCATGGCATTATGGATATGCAATCTGAATCCAGCATTTGATAGTATGCTAATAATTTGATCAAGACATTGCTTGGTTCCCACTTTTGAGTGATATTCTACAAATATAAATTTAATATCCGATAAGAAATCCTTACATCTAGGCAAAACAAATTCTTCTGCCCCTTCTATGTCCATTTTGATAAAGTCAAACTTCTTTTCAGTTAAAATCTGTACGATATCAACAGTCTTAACTTTTAAAGTGTTCTTATTTTCAATTTTCGCATCAATATGTCCTGCATCCGCTCCGTCAGAAACGAAATTCAGAGTCGTGTTTTCATACCAAACAGCTTTATTAACGAGTTGAACATCCTTGTATCCATTGCCATATACATTTTTTTCTAAATAATTAAATATCTTAGGATCGGCTTCAAATGCTGTTATCTCAGCTTCCGGATACAAAGACTTAAAAAATAGAATACTTAAACCAATATTTGCTCCAATATCTAATATTTTAGGTTCAAGATTAGCAGACTTAAAATTATAGATTTTTTGCCAAAAAATTTCTTTATATGAATGTATAAAAGATGCTGAATCAGGGATTAACAAATTCCAGCCGTGAACATTCACTTGACAATCATTATAACGCGGTAATCTCCCTAGTTTTGATTTGAGCAGGTTATAGGTAAAATACTCCTGCTGGTTTAGCATTTTGTATATATGCTTTAATGGTTCAAAGATTATCGGTTGGATAATGCCACTCATAATAAATTGCTCACAATAAACAAATAATAACAAATTACTAAACTAAAGAATTACTTCGTCATCTTGTTTAGAATTCTTATACTTTTGTTAACAGCACGCAAAAGTATATTTGGCTGATACTGATAATGAGTCTTTTGGGTAAAATCATCTGCTTGAGCATGGCGAATTATAAATGATGGATGCTGTAAGGGAAAACACATTTCTTGTGTAGGAATATTAGAGAGAGGGCTGGTGCTATCTTTTGTGTTAGTAGCTTCTGAACCAAAACCAAGATTGGTAATTAAATTAACATTGGGAACGATAGACAAACCATTATTAATCCAACAAGCCAATATCCATTGGTAGTCCCAAGTACTAATTTTTTCTTGATAGGTTTCTTGAAACTGTTTGAACCAAAATTTCACAGTTTTAGGTTCTCCTAATATAAATTTAAGCCATTCACCATCCCGAATTTTTGGCCAAAGCTTCATTTCAATATCATAATGCTGCCAAGCTCGTCTCCATGATGCCCAGCCCCAAGTATGGGGATAGCGGGAAAAGTAATAGCTATGCTCTGTGCGTTTACGCCCAAACTGGAAGTTGTTTCCAGAAATGAGCATTATCCGTTCGTCATCGCGATAATAATCTAGCAACTCTTCACAATATCTAAAAAAAGTAGGATGTGGCAAAGTATCATCTTCGAGAATAATTGCTTCCTCAACAGTCTTAAAAATCCAATCAAATCCGCTGGCTTCGCGCTTCTTCATCCCCATATTTACGTCTGAATAGTTTTTCAAAACTTCACAGTCCCAATCAACGCGATCAATAATTGCTCGGGTGGCAGCGCACTTGTCTGCTTCACCAGGTCGATCTGTGCGAGGTCCGTCTGCAATCACCAAAAGCTTAGGAGGTTTTGCTTGGCGAATTGCTTCAAATACTCTCTCCGTAGATTCAGTCCGCTTGAAAATGAGAAAAGCAACGGGCGTTTTCAGCTGAAAATTATGCATTACTTTCACTTGATTTGAAACAGCTTTTATAGATTAATGAGAATGTATAACGAAAAAATAAGCACTTGGAAAACCCTCAAAATAGTCTTTTCTACATGCCATGAAAAGTCAGGATTAACGCATCATAATAAGAGATTGAATCTGAAGCCTAAATATTTTACGGGTCTTGGGATGAATAACATTGCTTAAAAATGAGGCAAAGCCGTAAGAAATTACGGTAGCAATTGCTGCACCAAGTCCAGCGTAAGAAGGAATAAGAAATAGATTTAACACCACATTGATAATTGCTCCCATAAAAGTTATGTACATAGAAAGGTGAGCCAAACTCTCAGCATTAAACCAAGGTGATATAGCAAGTCCCATAAAGACGAACAACGCAGCCCAGATATGAATTGCCAAAATAGGTCCTGCTCCTGCATAAGCATTACCAAACAGCATAGAAGTTATTGTTCCTGACAAGAATGTCATTGGTAAGGCAATTACCAGAGAAAGCAATACCAGCAAACGAAGTAATTGCCCTATGCGCCGATAATACAAATCTTCACTTATTTGCTTTGCTGCATAAATTGAGGGAGAGACTGAAGAAGTGATGGCTGTTGGAATAAAATACCAAACCTCAGAAATACGAGTTGCAGCTGAGTAAATACCTACAGCATTATCTCCAACCATTTGCCCTAGCATAATTAAATCAATTTTCATGTAAATGAGAATGGCTAAACTGGAAAAAATGTAAGGCCAGCTTTCCTTGAGGAGAGCCTTAGCAAGAGGAAAATTCCAACCCCGCACCAATAGTGGGTGACCCTTGACTTTGTAAATGATCGCTAAACCCACAGCACCCAATCCAATCTCTGCCAAACTCGCCCAAGCGAAAGCAATCAATGATGCATGCATCTTAATCAAAGCGACTTTGATTAGAGTAATGATTACAAATGCTGTATTTTTAGCAACTACTGTATACTTTGATTGCACTTGAGACTGAAACCAAAGATCAATTGTGTCCAAAGCCTGAAAAATTCCTGCGGTTGCTAAAATTGCTACTAACCAGATAGTCAAGTTTTCATCCTGACGTATCAAACAGATAAAACTAACTGATAACAATAGAGAGCCAACTCCACCAAGTAGTTTCAGCCAGAAAGTTGTTCCTAAAATTTGCTTCCTGTGCGATGAGTCTCTCACAAGATCGCGAACTACCACGTTGTCTAACCCTAAGGTGGCAAATGGACTGAACAGGGAGACAAAGGCAATTGCGTAGTTTAAAAGACCATACTGCTGCACTCTTAAGTAACGTGCAATCCAGACTCCAATCAGAAGACCCACACCCATGCGAAGAATGCGGTCAGTAAATAGCCAACCTGTATTTGCAATAATCGCACGTAGCCGAGAATTAGATTTGAGAACTGATAACTTCTGAATGTTGAACTTACGTAGCATCAAATTTGTTGTAGTTTGTCGAAATCGTTGCTTTTTGAGCGTAAATACACAGTGAGCCTGTGCATTAAACATCCTCCTTTCGTATAAACCCTGATGTATTTATTTCTGTAAGTACAGAATTTCCAGGTGCAAAACCTGCCTCAGTCGAATCTTTCGTGTAATAGAAATAGCTGTCAGGTTCACGTTTCACGTTCACGCCGTTAATCACCATGCCCAAAACATTTTGACCGGACTGATTCAGAAACTCTTTAGCCGCATTGGCACTGCTATAGTCACTTACCCCAGGACGAACTACTAATAAGATGCCGTCAGATAGCTTGCTTAAAACAGCAGCATCCGCTGTTCCTGCTAAAGTTGGGGTATCAAAAATGACGAAGTCGTATTCTTGTGCAAAAGAAGCGACTAATGCAGCCATCCGCTTGGAATCTAGCAGCGCTACTGGGTTAGGAGGCAAAACTCCAGAGGGAAGAACGTAGAGGTTGGGCATGACTTCCTGCACAGCTGTATCTATGGGAAGTTGATCAACAATGATATTAGACAGACCCACTGCATTCGTCATGTCCCAGACATGATGCTGGACTGGATGACGCATATCCGCATCCACCAACAGTACCCGACGCCCCACTTGAGCCATTGCCACAGCTAAATTTGCAGCCACCTCAGACTTTCCCTCTTTGAAGGCGGAACTCGTAACCACAATCGCTTTTGGCTTTTTATCCGAACTCAAGAACTTCAAGTTCGCTTGCAACATTTGGTATGCATCACCCACAGGAAAGTGGGGAATATCCCTACCAATCACTTTGGGAAGAGAATAACTCTTTTTGCCACTCCTACTTACTGAAGGAATGACACCCAGCAGGGTGTATTGGAATAATTCCCTGGCTTCTTTAACCGTCTTAACCGAGCGGTCGATCAAATCTAAACTGAAGGCAGCAATTACACCAAGCAAGATACCAGCAACTGCCCCACCGCCGATAATCAGTTTCTTTCGAGAACCAGACGGTAGATCGGGTACCAAGGCAGGGGAGATGACACGGGCATTTCCAATATTTTGGTTCTCTGCTACCCGGATCTCTTGCAGTCTCGTCAAAAGAGTTTCGTAAGTCGTTTGAGCTGCTTTCAGATTCCGCTCAAGCTGTCGCTGTGTCTGTTCTAGCTGAGGCAAAATGTTTGCTCGTTCTTTGTAGGCAGATCTTTCATTATGTAGTGTAGTAATTTGTCTTTCTAAACCGACACGCTCTGCCTCAGAGCGAGCAAAATCCTGAATTAGCTGTTGTCGCAGTTCTCCAATCTGTAAATTACCCATACTAACTTGCTGTTTGCTGCCAAGAACCTGCTCTGTCCGCTGTTGTAGCAAGCTCTTAAGAGCAGCAATTTTTTCTGACAAATTAATAATAGTAGGGTGTTCTGGCTGTAAACGGGTTTGCTGAACCGCAAGCTGGCTTTGAGCTTCCTGAAGCTGTTCCAGTAGTTTTTGAGTTCCAGGTATTTGACTCAACTGTGCAACGGTTACAGCTTGCTGTGAATCAACCTTCGCCTGATTCTGTAACTTTTGCGAGCGAGCAATAGCATCAGCTCGTTTAGCTTGGGCTTGAGAAATTTCCTCTTCTAACTTGGAAATCCGATTGACTGATGCAGTTGCTTCTTCTTGCAAAGCGATTACTTTATTTTTCTCTTTGAATCTACGCAAGGCTGTCTCTGCTCTTCTTACGGCGTTTTCAGTATCGGGAAGCTGCTGACTAATAAACTTGCCAGCTGAGGCAGTCTCAGCCCGATTCGCCTCTATGTTATTCCTGATATAAATCTCGATAACTTTGTTGACGACTTCTGCAGCTAGCTTAGGATTTTTATCTGTATAGGAAATTTGCAGGATATCAGTTCCTTTTACACTTTCTATTTTAAGTCTTTTAGTAAAATCTCGGATTTTAAGCCGTTTGCCTTTGTCATCTTTGAGAGCAAGTGAATCAATTGTTTCCTCAATAACTGGAACAGATGCAACTATTTTTGCCTGAGTATCTAACGGATTGTTTGTCAAAGCCAAAGATTCAAGCCGTCCTATAGCTCCTATAGCTTCCCCTAACCCTGTTAGTGAGGAAGTTTGATTCGTCTTAATCAGGAGATTTGCCTCTGCCTTATATGTAGGTTTCAATGAGAGTGCATATAAAGATGCAAGGGTAACAACTGCTCCAAAAACTCCTACCCCAGATACCCAGCGTCGTTGCAGAACCTGCAAATATTTTTGAAAATCAATTTCTTCAAATTTTGATAGATCATCCATACTAGCAGATATTAATCCTACTGATACATTCAATTGCGATACGCGCAGCGTCAAGCCTCCGGCTTATCGCAACTGACTCAACCTCTGAATCAAAGATCCTTGCCGTTATATCCAACTTTCCGTGCATGTCGGCGAGTAAACTCACCAACCGAAGGATTTCCTTCGAGATGAATGACGCCCACTGCTTGTCGCCAAAGTTCTGGTGATGCTACTGATACGTGATAGATGCAAGCCTGCTTTTTGACGTGATACCACTTTGATTCATTACACTGCTCACACCAGAATGCTTCCAACCATTCACAGTCTAAGGAAATTGCAGTCTTTTTCGCCATTAACATTAAGGCCTTTTGTCTGCTGATTCCCCGTTGGTGTAGTTGTTCGGCGCGATCAGCAAACAATGGATACTTTTGACTCATGCTGTTGAGATAGCATTGATGAGTTGGACAATAAATAGCTCGTCGCTTTGAACGTTTGCGATTTCTGTCACACCTTTTGTGCAATTCGATCTCCCTTAAATATTTCTAATTTCAGTTACACTATCTCCGCAATTCGACCTTCTTATTAGTGGACGCACGACAAAAAAGGTTACGTTGGAGGGACTGAGATCACAAAGACCATCGAAGCCCAACTCCGCGCATCAATAATGCGCTGTTGAATGATAGTGACTCCTGACAAGCCTAGGAGTCATGTCTTAATTTTTTCTTTTTATATAAAGGTATTGAGAAAATTGTTTCCAGTGAATTGATCAGGCAGTATCTATTATCTATTTATGATTTATAATGCTCGTTTGCACTGGCTACTAAGAGTAGTCTGTAGGTAGACGTAAATGTAAAAAACCCTGGGTAGATAAATGTAAAGGTAACAACCCCAGTAATTAAATCAATAACACAAGAAACCAAGCTAGTTGACTGAAAATCAACAGAATCTAAGGTAGAGCAAGACCCATAAGCTTACTTCCAAGAGACTGCACCAATGACGGACAATCGTCCAAGGAAATGCTTTTTCCGTATTATCACCTAAGATAAATATACTATACTGTTTTCTGAATTGCAACAATTTCCTTCGATTATTTTAGGCAGTAATTTTACCAGGTTACATTTTTCCACCTAATATAAGCCAACACAAAACACAACCTGACTTTTCCCGTTAAGTCTCAAAAAGCTTGATTACAAAGGGTTTAGGAGAAAGCACAGCCTATACGGTACAGTCATTCCAATCGGATGCTAAAGGTGACAAGTCATGTTGGATCCCACATTCCGCACCCGAATGTGTAGCACTCGGTTATCATTGAACTACATTCAATCAAAAAGAATAAAATAATACTTTTTTCAAAAAAAATTACAATAGTAAGCTGCGGGTTTCCTTTCAAGCAGATAATATATTATGTTAATAAGCCAAAATTAATTATTATTCCGAGTCCAGCAAGTATTAATACTTAAAACATAGAAAAATCCTACGTTTACTTCTTTATCCAAAGTCTAATTATTTATAACTAAACATCTATATGAGCTGAAGGGGATATAACCCCACTCTAGTATTGAAAACCCGGTGACCATAATCGGGTTTTTGGCATAATGTGCAATTCTGTTGCCGCCTCTTAATAATTGTTACAGTAGGTTACAATACGCTTGAATTATGCGTAAAGACTAGCACGGAATAGGATAAGTGAAAAATCAGACTTCTTCTGAAACTGCATCTATCTTAGGTAATAAAGATACAGATATTATTGTTATTGGTAGTGGTATTGGTGGTTTAAGCTGTGCAGCTCTTCTGGCGCGATATGGTTTTGATGTCACAGTTTGCGAAAGTCACTCAATCCCAGGTGGTGCGGCGCATGCTTTTGAGCGTGATGGATTTCAATTCGACTCAGGTCCATCGCTCTATTCTGGATTATCTTACAGTCCTTCTGCCAATCCTCTCAGACAAGTGCTAGATGCAATAGGTGAGGAGTTACCTTGCAAAACTTACAATACATGGGGATGCTGTTTACCAGAAGGAGATTTTGACACCTCAGTTGGTGATGACCAGTTTTGTGAAGTGCTAAAACGGTTTCGTGGTGATGAAGCTGTCGCTGAGTGGCGTACACTACAGCGTGTGATGGAACCACTAGCGCGTGCTGCAACTGCACTACCACCAGCAGCCTTGCGTTTTGATATTGGCGCGATTATGACTGTAAGCAGATTTGCCCCGTCTTTATTCCAACATATTGCAGATATTCCCAAGCTTACGGGACCGTTTAGCCGAATTATGAACGGTGTCATCAAAGACTCTTTCATACGTAACTGGCTTGACTTGCTGTGTTTTCTTCTCTCCGGACTACCAGCAGATGGAACCAGCGCCGCAGAGGTAGCATTTATGTTTGCAGATTGGTATCGACCAGGCGTTGTGCTTGACTATCCTATCGGTGGGAGTGGTGCTTTAGTTAACGCTTTAGTACGGGGACTGGAACGCCACGGGGGTCAATTGATGTTGAACGCTCATGTTGAGCAAATTTTTGTAGAAGAAAAGCGTGCGGTAGGTGTGGGTTTGCGTGGTGGGAAACAAATAAAAGCGCGTCAAGCAGTCATTTCTAATGCATCGGTATGGGATACACTCAAGTTGCTTCCACAAGGAGTCTTACCAAAACAATTTCAGGAACAGCGACAAGCAACACCTGAGTGCGATAGTTTTATGCATCTCCATCTAGGTATTGATGCACAAGGATTGTGTTGCGACCTTGCGTGTCATTATATAGTTGTTAATAACTGGGAAAACGGTGTAACAGCTCCTCAAAATGTCGTCTTGGTATCTATTCCCTCGGTTTTAGATCCCTCATTAGCACCACCCGAAAAGCACGTCATTCACGTTTACACTCCTGGAAACGAACCTTACGACTTGTGGAAAGGAATGAACCGAAAAAGTGAGGAGTATGCGCAACAAAAGCAGTTGCGTGCAGAAGTTATGTGGCAAGCTTTAGAACGAATCATTCCAGATATTCGCTCGCGTTGCGATGTCACACTGGTTGGTACACCACTGACGCACGAGCGTTTTCTGCGACGCCACAGAGGTTCATATGGTCCAGCAATTCCGGCTGGAAAAGGTTTTTTTCCTGGTTCTAGTACACCTATTCCAGGACTTTTGTGTTGTGGAGACTCAACTTTTCCTGGTATTGGTTTACCCGCAGTCGCCGCTAGTGGGATGATGACTGCAAATACACTCGCACCACTACACAAGCATGTCCAAATGCTTCAGGACATTGGTTAGTTCATAATAAATTTAGGTGTTATCTTTACAAAACTTTATGTATTTAACTTGGTTAGACAACAATTCTTGGCTACTTGAAATCGGAGGACAACGAATACTTCTTGATCCTTGGCTAGTTGATGTGTTAACTTTTGGCGGTCAGGATTGGTTCTTTAAAGGCTCGCGATCGCATGATCGCCTAATACCAGAGAATATTGATCTAATCTTACTATCTCAAGGTTTGGAAGACCATGCTCATCCACCAACGCTCAAGCGGCTTGATCGCAATATTCCAGTTGTAGCTTCTCCCAATGCTGCCAAGGTTGTACAGCAGTTAAATTACACTCAAGTCACAGCACTCGCTCATGGGGAAACTTTCGTTTTCAATCAAAGCGTTGAAATTAAAGCAACTCCTGGCTCACAAGTCGGTGTAACTTTGGTAGAAAATGGATATCTCCTTAAAGAATTGGAAAGCGATTTTACTCTCTATTACGAGCCTCATGGAAATCATTCCCCCACACTTAAAGAAATTGCTTCAGTGGATGTCGTTATCACTCCTTTGATTGACTTGGCTTTACCTTTGGTTGGCTCAATTATCAAAGGGAATAAATGCGCCTTAGAAGTTGCTCAGTGGTTGCAACCCCAAGTCATGCTATCTACAGCAGCTGGAGGAGATGTGGTTTTTGAGGGATTACTCAACTCTTTTGTTCAAACGAAGGGAAGCATTGAGGAATTTCGTTCATTACTTGTAAAGAACAATTTGCTGGCACGGGTGATAGATCCGAAACCGGGAGAACGTTTTGAGGTGAAATTAGAAAAACGAGTACCGTTAGCGTGAGCAAGAATTGGATTACAGTTACTTGCCCCCAAAATTTTCCGCTCTCAAGGTGTGAAGCTACAAATTAGCAATTGCAGCACTTAAAGCCTCGAGACGTTCATCTGTTTTATCCAGCCTGCTTTTTGTCTTGGTTGTCTGCTCGGCGAAGGACAAATAGTCTTTTAATGCTTGTTGTTGTATGGCTTGCAGTTCTGGTGTCGGTAGAGGTTTACGCAACTCATTGGGAATAGCGTCATTAAACAGATTGCTAACAAGTTGTTGGTACAATTTGGGTTGACTGGTGCTGACGTTATCTAATTCCTGCTGTCCAGAAGCTGTACTGTAGTTGTAAAGTTCTGCTTCCATACCTTTGGTTTCAATATCTATGGTGCCAGAACGCCAGAAGTTATAAGCTCCTAGTTTCGCTTTGTCTGTGCGATATCCAATAACATGATTTGGGGTATCGCCTAAAACTAGCAGTTTGCCTATCAACTCTAACACCAGTTCATCTGTAGTATGAAGAACGTAGGGGCGACCTGACGCATTTGGTTTGCGTAGGATTTGGGCGATATCCAAACGTGTATTTAAATGCTCGAATGCTGGTTGGGTGCGCCATCTATTATCTCCACTAGCGAAGGTAAGCAACAGGGGAACAATATCTACGCTAGAACACAGTTGTGTCCGTTCTGTTCCTGGGGTGGAGACCCACTGTTTAGTTGGGTCTTTGATGTAAAGAGGAACATTAATTGCTTCTTCATAGACAGCACCACTTTTACCGCGCAACCCGTGAGAACCGCCATACTCGCCGTGGTCTGAGGTAAACACGATGATGGTATTTTGGGCATAGGGGGAGTTTTCTAAGATATCAAGTGCTTTCCCAATTTGAGTGTCCACAAATTGTTGGAATAGTAGGTATGAATCCAACAGTTTCAGCCAGGGTTCTCCGAATTTTGGTGGTACGAAGCCAGCCCCTATGTTTGTTGCTCGGCGAAATGCTTCTTGCAACCGGGGCTTTTTCGCTAACTCGACGGGAGTCTCAAAGTTGGGAATCTTACCTTTGAAGACACTTGGCGGGTTGCTTTCTGCTGGTATCTGCTCCGTCCCACGGGGATACCAAGAAATGTCATGGGGGTTTATTAAGCTGAGGGTTGTACACCAAGGAGTATTTTTGGCACCGTTGGAATTGAGCCACTCGGCGAACTGTTGGGTGGCTTGAATCCCTTGAGGAGGTGTACCGCCGTTGACAATGTAAGGGTCTACTGCTAAACCTTCTCCGGGATTACCATTGGGGGAAGGATAAGTTCCTCCACTAAATCCGTAGGGTTCCAGGGAATCTGTGGTGGATAAATGCCATTTACCGAACCACCATGTACTGTAACCAAAGTGAGTTCGCAACAGTTTTCCCCAGGTAGGAAAGCCAGGGTTAAGGCTTGGCGCTGGCGCTTTAATGAGTACACTACCACCATCACCACCCTCGTTCAAATGTGTATCCATCACAAACGTTTGGTGGGAGTATAAACCTGTTACCAATGTACCGCGAGCCGCAGTGCAGGCTGTTGCTGCTGTATAGTACCGTGTGAAGCTGACAGAACTCTTTCGTAATTGAGCGATCGCGCTTAGAAAATTGTCGAGAGTAGCTTGTGCTGGGAACCATTGTGGAGTGCGTAGTTGGTCTACGACAATCACAAGGATATTGGGCTTTTTATATCCAGATGTTTGTGCAATTGCCGAAGTGTTGGATTGAATCAGAAGTTGAGACCCAAGTAGTGCAGCTCCTGTCAAACCAGTTGCTGATAGAAATGTCCGTCTTTTCATCATCTTGATTTAATTTTACGAAACATAAGAAATCCGAAGAGTCCTGTGTAAAACTCGATAAATGTTAATTTACTGACCGGAATACACCAACGATTTGCAGGGTAGGGTGGCATCAGCCACCTGACTATTGAATAAGCTTTTTAGACTGTGATTTTTGCGCTTCTTCAACTAACTGGCTCTTCTTGCCCTTGCTGCTTGTTCATGTAAAACTTGCCAAGTTTGTGGTCCAACAATTCCATCTACAACCAAGTTGTTCTTGCTTTGAAAACGTTTGACCGCAGCTTCTGTTTTTGTGCCAAAGTCACCATCAACTGTCAATGGTCCATATTTTAGAAGATTCAGATCTTCTTGCAAATGCTTGACATCATCTCCTTGATCGCCAAGTTTCAATGTACGGTCTTGATTATCTACTGGCATAACTTTCTCCTTATTTGTTTGTTGTTAATTTACTGACCGGAATCACCAACGATTTGCAGGGCTGGGTGGCATCAGCCACCTGACTATTGAATAAGCTTTTTAGACTGTGATTTTTGCGCTTCTTCAACTAACTGGCTCTTCTTGCCCTTGCTGCTTGTTCATGTAAAACTTGCCAAGTTTGTGGTCCAACAATTCCATCTACAACCAAGTTGTTCTTGCTTTGAAAACGTTTGACCGCAGCTTCTGTTTTTGTGCCAAAGTCACCATCAACTGTCAATGGTCCATATTTTAGAAGATTCAGATCTTCTTGCAAATGCTTGACATCATCTCCTTGATCGCCAAGTTTCAATGTACGGTCTTGATTATCTACTGGCATAACTTTCTCCTTTTGAAATCAATTTGTTTGTGTTTGATGTTTTCAGTATGGTCGAATATCTCAGGGGAATCATTGATAATTGCAGACAAAGGCAATTGTGATTTTTGTCCATAGTCCATTACACTTTTCGGCAATGGGTTAAAAATCGCTCCAAATTCTTCCCTCCCCCTCCCAATACTGCTTGGAAACGCTAGATTCCCTTAAGACAGGCATAAGAAGACGGAGGTCGCTGTCAAAGCATTTGGGTTGAATTTTTTTCTCTCTCTGCATAAGAGAGCGTGCATAGTCGGACACTGGCATACCGAGCAGCTATAGGACAGTCTTTCCTGCCTATCTTACTTATTGGTAAAATAAAAGACCCAGACTCGCTCACTAGAGACTGGGTACCGTATCATGTCATTTTTAACCAAATTTACCTGAAATATGGCGTACTATTAAATTTACTAAGGATTTTAGATTTATCTGTTTTTCGTGGAATGCGAAAGATTTAGGTTTTCAATATCCACTGAAATAGCTTGGTAAATACTACGTAAATACTCTAGTAATTCTTGTTTATTTACTTGATGAATTTCCACTTCTCTAATGAGAAACCCCAACGTTTGCAATGGACCATTGTGAATTGAAGCAAATGTCTTTTCCATTAAATCTTTTTGAAGCTGGAGTTGTTGTGATAGAAGATATTTTTGGTGCCACAAATGCAAGCATAGATATAGAATGTACAGGATTATTCCCACTATCACTAATACAATTAGCCATTGCACCATCAACGCTCTATCCATAACCCCTATCCCTTATTCCTATACTGCTAAGAGAAACAGGTGCAGTCAATGTAGATAGGCTGCACCTACTTAAATATGATGTTTTCCCTCAAGGAAATAGTCTAAACATCTCTATCAGTTCATACCTTTGCCATCAGTTTATTTAAGATTGTACTTCCCTGGGGATTAACAACTGTAAGACGAATATGTTTTGTGTCTGCTGGTTGATAAGTAATAATATATTTGTAATTTTCATTTTTGAAAGTATAAGTGTAACTTTGACTATTGCCAGACATTTCTGAGTTTTTTAAAGTTAGATCACTTCCTTTTTTGATATTTTGACCTTCATAAGTATAAATACCAAACTGGTCTAAATTAAGCTTTACAACCCATTCTTGATTGTTATCTACAAAAGCACCTGTCGGACGAACAAAATCTGTAGGCATAGCTACAGCAGTTTGCGTATTTAAAGCAATATCTGTAATTGCAGGCGCGGAGAAACCAAGAATAGCAGCTAAAGCGATAACTTTAATATTCATAATTCAATCACCTTGTAAAATCATTTGTTCGGGGAACGATGATTTCAGTATGGTCGAATATGAAAGGAAAATTATTGATAGTTGCAGACAATACTTATGGTGATTTTTGACCATTTGGTATTACACTTTTCGGCAATCATCCCACGAACCAAGAAAGTTCACACAATACACCTCCTTTGGGTAAAGACTCCCGACGAAATTCCCCGGACAACCTTTTTGCTAATAAGTAGCTGTGCTTTGTTCCCTCTTGCTGTCCGGGTTTTAACCCACAGCCATTATCCTGTACCTTAAGGATGTATTTGTTCTGTTGTTGTTCTCCTGTTGCTATAATCCGAGTTACACCTTGGGCATGTTTACCCACATTACACAGGGCTTCCTCTAACCACAAACACAAATCACGTTTTATTTCTAGGGTGAGGTCCGGTTGATTAATGGGTGCAAAATTCCGTACTTTAACTTTAATCGTTTGAAAGTAAGGTAGATTACGCTTGAGAGTCAGGGAATAGACCTCGTGTAATAAATTATGCAGGGGAAGATTGAGGTTGATACTGGTTCCTTCCCCTAAGCGGAGGGTATTTTCAGAGATTACTAATTCTAAGGCTGTTGGCGTCTCCAATGGTTTGTTATCAGTATCATTTTCATCTATTAGGCTGCGTCCTACTGCCCGAATTTCTGTGTTGAGGTCATGTAAGCGCTGTAAAAGTTCTGGAGAAGCTATCTGCTGTTGTTGCACATCTCTGTGGAGGAGTGCCAAGGTTTGCAATGGACCATTATGAATTTGGGTAAAGGCTTGTTCCATCGCTTTTTGGCGAATACTTTGCCGTTCGATGATTTGAGCATAATATTGGAGACGCTCGGCATACAAACGTTCTACTATCGACTGGAGACGAGTATGTAATAGAATTATGATACTTTGTACTCCCATAACTGGTCCCAGAGAGATGAGTAAATCCATTCCTCGTGGGCTACGCAATTCTACTGGGTTGAGGATTAAGTAAGTTAAAATGGGAGATGCGACCGCTATCCAGGTGAGTATAATTGCCCTCAGCAATTGTTGGGGACGCAGGGTTATCAGCATACACGTTGTCAACAAGAATAATCCTGAGGTACTGGGGGGCAAACTTCCCACAAGGGTAGTCTTTGAGGTAAACGCTTCTATAGTTACAAACCAAGAGGGAAACACCACAAAAATGACAGCCTCAAATAAACCTAGATATATTACTTGTTGTAAAGCCTGCGGTTTTGTATAAAGACGAATTAGTAATATTAAGGATGTAATTGCAAACAGGGGAGGTACTATTAGGTAAATTCGCTTTTGTTGGGGGTTCAGTCGATGAATAATCGTGGAAATAGTTGCACCGATAGTCATCAAACTCAAAATACCCAAAGCAATTCGACGCTTTAGTGTACTATGAGAATCTAAAATCATAGACGTTGCACCTTTAACTTCATCATTAGTTAATCAGTCAATTAACCCTTTTTCGCGCGCACGAATTTGGGTCAATGCCCGAATATTTTTTCCTTCTTCCGGATAAATTTCTAATGCATCTTGAATTTTTGACCAGTAATGGCGAATCATGCGTTCGGATTTATACATGGTGCTCGCGATTGCTTTATCTTGCAATCCTTCTTCAAACGCAAGTCGCAGTACCTCCAACCACTCTGGTTTGACTTCCAAATCCCCTTGAATATCTTTAGTATGGGTCAGTCCCTGGATTGACCAATCCATCCGGGTTAAAAAGGTTTCTACACTCGAACTTTTATCTACAATTGTAAATCCTCCTTGATGGGCATCAATTTCTGGCATCAAGCGAATTAAGGCTTTGATGTTACTACTTTGCACCATCAGGTTAAGATGGGGATAATTCTTCATTAATTGTGACAGCAACCCCAATCCATTTTCTATTTGCGCTGTTGTTTCTGCTGTTTGTGGTATGGATAAATCCACAATTACCAAGTCAGGAGAATGCTGGGCAACCTCAGCAAGGGCTGAGTGTGCAGTTTGGGCTGATAATACAAGTGCATCGGGATAGCGTTCGCTTACCAAGCTAATTGTTCCATTCAGCAGTAAGCGATGGTCATCAACAATTAAAATCTTTGGTTGTTGAATATTCATCGAACTTTGACACTCCCCTGGCTGTTAAGATTTCGCTCCGCTCATCTTAACCGCTCATCTTAACGAAAAGCCAGGGCATTCTACATTCTATGTCAGAATTTGCTCTACCAGAGTTGCCCTCCCGCAGCGCTGTCTCACCAAGTAGCGTATTGATTCCGACTCCTGTAGCCGTACCTGACGGGATTGCCCAACACTCACGCTTTTGCAAGATTCAGAATATTTATTGCTGCATTAGTATCTCTCTGAAGTTCGCAACCACAAGCGCACTGTAGGGTGAGTTGACACAATTTGGGCGATCGCCTCAATCAAAACTTCTGGATCAACTGGCTTGGGAATATGTAACTGAAATCCAGCGGCAATCGCCTCCTGCTGATTCATTTCTCCTGCATAAGCAGTCAGAGCGATCGCTGGAGTTGCCCCCCCTTGTTCTGGTGGCATAGCTCTCACTTGGTGCAACAATGTGTAGCCGTCCATTTGAGGCATTGCAATATCTGCCAGCAAAATATTGAACTGGGTTTGCTTGAGTCTTTGCAGCGCTTCGGTTGCAGAAGACACAGAGATCACACTAGCACCAGCTTGCTCTAAAACAAAAGTGACTAATTCCAAATTATCTGCATCATCATCCACAGCCAGGATTTGAATTCCTTGCAAAGTGAGTGCGTCTTGCATCAATGTCTCCTCCCCAATTGCTAAAGTTGGTGTCGGTATAAGAGGAAGTCTGACTGTGAAGGTAGCACCCTGTCCTTCCCCTGGACTGTCAGCTTGGATGGTTCCCCCATGTAACTCAACAATGTGCCGTGCGATCGCAAGCCCCAACCCCAAACCGCCAAAATTTCGAGTGATACTGCTATCTGCTTGACGAAAGTAATCGAAGACGTAGGGCAAAAAATCAGGCTTGATACCTTTGCCTGTATCGCTAACAGTAATTTGTGCTTGGTTTCCAACTCGCTTGAGATGGATTTCTACACGCCCATCATTAGGAGTAAACTTGATAGCGTTGGAGAGCAAATTCCAAATGACTTGTTGCAAACGAGTTGCATCGCCTAAAACGTTGACTGCATTCTGTTCAAAATGAGTTTGAATTTGAATCGCTTTAGCTTGGGCTGCCAAATCTACGGTTTTGAGCGCCGCTTCAATTGTTGATTCTAAATTAACAGGACAAGTATTTAAACTGAGTTTGCCTTGCAAAATCCGAGAAATATTGAGTAAATCTTCAATCAGTTGGACTTGTAGCTTGGCATTACGCTCAATGGTTTCTAAAGCGAGTGCAGTCTTGCTAGGATCGAGTTTGCCTGCTCGCAGGAATTTCGTCCAACCTAAAATTGGGTTCATAGGTGTTCTCAACTCATGTGAGAGGACAGCAAGAAACTCATCTTTTGTCCGGTTAGCTGCTGCGCTACGCGCCGCTTCGCGAACGGCTGCGGCTAGTGCTTGTTGTTCGGCTTCATATAATTGAGCACGGACTATAGCCTGAGCACACTGTTGAGTCAAAGCAAGGACGAACGCCCGGTCATCGTCACTTAAAGGTGAGAATTGAGTAAAATTGAGAGATATTCCTCCAACTGCTCGACCCTCTACCATTAAAGGTAACGAAATCCAACTAGCGTAATTACACTGAGCGTAGTATTCTGCCAAGTGAGGATAACGACTTACTCGTGCTTCGGTCGATTCTTCCCAAATGGATTCTCCAGTTCTTACAGCCTCTGCCAGTGGTACTTGTGTCGTGATTGGAAAACGACGCCATTCCCCTAAATCTTGTGAGTACCCAACACAATGCACGATTTCAAGTTCCGTACCATTTTTATCTAGAATTGCTACCATAGCGGAGCAGGCATTCAAAACAGCCGTGCTTTGCTCAACAATCACTTTCGCAACTTGGGCGGGAGTAACCGGCTCAGAGAGTGCTGCTGTGACCGATAAAAGACGTGCATTACGATCAGCAGTTTGCTCTGCTTGCTGGCGTGAGAGTTCAGCTTGTTGATAAAGTTGAGCATTGGCGATCGCCATAGCCGCCCGATCTGCTAAATCTTGAAATAAAGTCTGGTCATCGATATTGTGAGGTTCTCCGGGATGATTGCGAGTCAGGCTCAACACTCCAATCGCTTGTCCTTGTACCTTAAGTGGCACAAGCAATGTGCTGTAAACTGTAAAGCGCTCCAAGTAGCGCTGATACTCTGGTTTGATAACCGCACGAAACTCCTCCTGTGATGTCACTGGCATCAAAAGAGCCACTCCAGTCTGCATCACTCGCCCCCCAATCCCCTCATCAGCACGGCGAGGGTAACTGCTTAACAATTCATTCACAAACTGTCTTACCTCTGGATCAACATGGTAAACAGAGACAGGCTCAAGCCACTGCTTATCAACAGACAGCAGACTGAGCACACAAACATCACCTGTATATTCACTGACAAGTTGGGTGATAGTATTCAAAACCGTTTGCAAATCCAAACTCGCCGCTGCAAACGTTTGCGATGCTTGAGCGAGAAAACGCTGTTGTTGCTCAATTCGCTTGTAACAAGTGACATCACGGGCATAGCCAATGATTGATTCGACCGTCCCATCAGCTGCAAACTCAGGTACAAAACGCGAATGATACCAATGAGTACCATCAGGTGCCTTAAAGCTGAACTCTATCGAACGACTTTGCCCAGTTGTGAATATCTGTTGCCAGTTCTCATGCCAGAGCCTACAATTCTCTTGTGGCATACCTAAGTCAGTATTCGTTTTGCCAATGAATTCTTCTGCTGGAATGTCAGTCACCTGTTCGATAGCAGGACTAACATACAGATGGCGAAATTCTGAATCGATTCGACTGATGATATCTGGGGAATTTTCAGCTAAAGTTTTGAACCTTTGCTCTCGACGACGAAGTTCCGCTTCCATCTGTTTGCGCTCGGTCACATCGAGCACAACTCCTAGCATCCCCAAGACATCTCCTGAAACACTATACTGAGCACGTCCTTTTGCTGCAACCCATCGTTCGCTTCCATCGGGATGGAGTACCCGGTATTCAATATCATAATCACGCTCGTAGTCGATTGCTTGCTCGACCGCGAGACGAGCCTGCTGTCGGTCTTCGTGATGAAGCAGGTCGCGCATCTGTGTCCAGGTCATATAAGGACCAGACGGAATGCCAAAAATTTCGGATGCTCGTTGAGACAATGTAACAACATCTGTTACCGCATCCCAACTCCAATCTCCCATTTTCGCAGCTGCCAACGCCAGACTTAATCGTTGACCATTTGCTGCGAGCGCTTGTTCTGTTTGTTTATGCTCGGTAATATCAATCGATATTCCTACGATGCGTACAGCTTGACCATCAGCATCTTTATATACTCGTCCCTGGCTGCGAAGCCATCTTGCCGTTCCGTCCGGACCAATAACGCGGTATTCTTGAGCGTATTCTTCTTCTGGGGTTAGCGCACGCTCATAAGCAAAGACGACACTTTGCCGATCTTCAGAGTGGACAACAGCAAAAAAGTCTTCTTTCGTCCCTTCTTGAATTCCCCAAACTTCAAGAGCATTAGGAGAACACACGACATGATTTGCCCTCAAATCCATATCCCAAGCAACCGTACCTGTTCCGGATAAGGCAAGCTGTAGCCGTTCCTCGGTCTGTCGCAGATTCTCCTCAATTTGCTTCAACTTAGTGACATCCACAAAACTAATAATGCAAATGGCTGAATGTCCGTACATGGGTGGTAACGTTTCTCCATAGCACAGAGTTGAGCGAATACCACCAGGTGTATGCCAGTTCATCTGATAGTTTTCTAATCTTTCTCCTCTTGCTAAGAGAACCGCAGGCATTCGCTCAGTTGGAATGCGCTGACCTGCTGCATCTGTGCAGTAGTATGCCTCGGCATATTCTTCAAGGGATTTGTTTTTGGGTAAGTCACCACCTGCCAGTTCATTGGCAATTCGATTGGCAAAAGTTACCTTTGCTGTTCCTGGTTCGATAAATACCATAGGCGTCGGCATTAAATCAAGCACCGCTTCCAACCATTTCTGCTGGTTCTCTAATGCCTCGGCTTGTTGCCGTAAAGCTTCTTCTGCTTGTTTGCGTTCGCGCAGCGCGGCTTGCCGTTCGCTAATATCATGTGAGATGCCAATCACTTGCTGGGGTAACCCATCGTGTGTGCGGGTGAAAATAAGATCCCGACTCCAAAGCCAACGCCATTCTCCATTGGCATGTTGCATCTGATATTCTCGTTCAATCACTTCACCATCTTGAGCATGCTCAAAGCGTTCCAAGTGGTCAGGAAGAGTGGCAAAATCGTCCGGGTGCATGAGTTGCACAAACAGTTGGCTTCCCATTGCCTGAATTTCTTCTGGGGTATAACCCAGGAGTTCGCCAATCTGACGATTGACATAGACATTGCGCTGCTCGATTAAATCATAGATGTACAATATACCGGGCGTGGCATCGGCAACCTGTTGGATGAATCGCTGGCTTTGCTGAAGTTGCAACTCTACCTGTTTACGAGAGCGAATATCTTGAAACACCATCACGCAAGTTGCTGGTTGCTCGTGCATTGCCGGTAAGGTATCTGCATAAACGAGCAGCGAGTAAACACCAGTTGGAGTGTGCCAGTTCAACTCCGCCCCATGAATCCTTTCGCCTCGTGCTACCCGGACTGCTGGAAGTTGATCTGGCGGGATGAGTTGCCCTGTGGCATCGGTGCAAGAAAACTCTGCGTCATATGTCCCAGCAGGGCGATCGTCAGGAATTTGACCTCCTGCCATCTCATTTGCCGCCTGATTCGAGAAGGTAAAGCGAGCCGTTTGGGGTTCAATAAATACCAGTGGAATGGGCAGCAGATTGAGTACCGCCTCCAGCCATTGGCGTTGATTGGCTTGGGCTTGTGCGTTCTCGTGGAGTAGTTGTTCCAATTGCTTGCGTTCGGTGATATCCCGAACAAACAGAGAAAGTCCTTCAGCAGACGGGTAAGCATGAACTTCCCCCCAGGTGTCCAAAGGAGCGTAATAATCCTCAAACACGAGCGTAGTTTGTTCATCTACCGCTTTGTGCAGCATGCGTTCAACGTTGGTGCCGCATAAAGGAGGAAACACATCCCAAACGCGCTTACCAATGAGTTCGTTTCTGCTCTTCCTGAGTAGCCGTACGGCTGCCTCATTAACGTAAGTGTAGCGCCAGTCGCGATCATAGGCAATGAAAGCATCACTGATGCTTTCGAGAATGTGAATGACTTCGCGATCGCCTTGTAGTGCTGCTTGGGCTGGCTGAAGTGGAGTTAAATCAAACTTGCGCGACTGCAAAGCTTCAATCGTTCGTTGCAGTTCAACAATTTGCGCTTCCAGTTGTGCATTAGCTTGACACAGTTGGGAGGTTCGTTCTGCCACAAATACTTCTAAGTCGTTATCAGCTCTTTGTTGTGTTTCCTCTGCTTGATGACAAGCGTCAAGCTTGACGTTATTAGAGCTAAGCTTGTTGAAAGACAAATCAGATTGCAAGCTACGAGCATACCGTTCCACCAACTCAGAACGGGAAATACCACGTTCCCGCGCCTGCTGCTTTAGAATCTGCCAAGCTGTCTTAGTTACCGATAAGTTGACTGCCTGCTTCGGTTCTTTTTCCCAACTATGGATAAATTTTCCCGTTCTGTCACGCTTCATTGAGGTATTGCCCGTATACCTATACGGCTATTGCTAATTTTATTAAATCTGAATGCACTTACATAAGGGAATCTCTCATTAGAATGACAAAAATTGATTGCTAAATACAAATCATACTTGACGAACGGCAATGGTGATGTACGAACTGTAGGAGAATCATTTACTTAAATACTTCGCTAAGCAAAGGACATTACCCACCAATTATAAATCTAATGACATAGGGGCTGTTTCTCCACCTTTTTTTTACAGCCCTTAAGCCATAAGCAATTAGTATTAACAAACTCGCCAGTACAATGTAAATGCTAAAGAATTTAAAAATATCGTTTTTTAGTCCCAGGTTAGGGATAACATAAGCAATGATTGCATTGTGCAGTATGTATATAAATAAACTAGACTGACCCAAGACTTGTAGTGGCTTATAAATATTGAGAGATGGATTGGTATCAACAAGGTAAAATAGCATTGTCATTAAACCAATCGCGACCATAATATAGCCAATAGTTGGCGGATAGAATAGTTCACTGTAACCACCGCGTGTCAGCAACTTACCTGGATAAAACCACCACACAATACTTCCGACGAAAAATATTGCACCTCCTCCAAGCAAGATATTTCTCCGAGCAAAAGAAGGGTAAAACTTGCGTAATTTAGCAAATAAGACCCCTAGAAAAGAAAATCCAACCCACGGGAATAGAGGAAACCAGCCATCGATCAGCCAATGATTTATGATACTTGTTTGATTAGAAATGGTTTCGCTTCTTCCTGTAAACAGATACAACTGAGTTGGATAGTCTGTGTAACCCAGAGTTTTTTGTAGAAGAGGTGTTAATAGAAAAATACCAGTTAGTATTGCACATTGGGGAAAGGTTTTTAAATTCTGGAAAAAGTAAGCTAGTGGAGAAGAAACAGCGATTAGGTAAAGAATATCAACACCAGTAAAAGGATAAATGCGAAATATAAAAGTATCAATTAGAACTGCAATTAGTAGCAACATTAAACCTCTAACTAAAAAATGCCTAAAGTTGTACTTTTTCTTTTTAGAGGTGTAGGCAACCATGAAACCGGATAGCAGAATAAACATTGGTGCAGCCCAAGTACCATATAAGCGAAACCAAAATGGGTGAGGTTCCTTCAAAGCTAAAGCTGCTAAATTAGCAGCCACCATTGTGAAGATAGCTATACCCCGAAGAGTGTCAATAGTAAAATCTCTTTTGTATTTTTGTTCTGTTTGTAATACCATGATTTGGGGATATATTCCCAATAAATTAGTACAGTCTAACACAAAGAAAGTCCAACTATTTATTTCACTAAGTCAATCTCATTCAAGATGTAGAAGTGGGTAGGAATTAAGTTACAGTTCCTAGCCTTCTTGTCAATAGCAGTTCAGAAGCATTTAAGACGCGCTTACCCTGAACCAAGAACCGTTATATTGAAAGCGATTATTCCCAATCGCTTTCAGTCAGAAAAAGTGAGAAAAAGTTAGAAAAAGACTGGAATCAGTGTTTTCAAAGCAAAATTGTTAGTAAACCTGGAATTTCACTCTGTAGATTAGTGTGTTCGTCTTAATAAGGAAAAGATAGCCATGAAAATTCTCAGAGGAATAGTTCTGTTGTTTTGTTTACTTAGCCTCGTTTTGCTGAATCCGTCAATAGCTCATGCTGATCACATAGTGGGTAGTGTTGAATGGCAAACTGTTGGTGGTGGTTGTATTCCAGATGATGAAGCGGTTCAAGGAAACTGGTATCAAGCAGTTACGGCTGCTGGTCGCGTTAAATATAGAGGCAACCATACCAATACACTTCGTTTTACTTGTCCCGTTACTAATGTTAATGCTAGTACTCCTTTAGATTTTACCGAGTTAGTTATTTACTATCAAGATCCCGACGGACCAGGTGATGACTTTCAGGTTATTGGTCGCTTAATGAGTTTTTCTAAATCTGATGGAACCTTATCTGAAACTTGCAGAGTAGAATCTGACCAATTTGGTAGTTGGAGTAGTACTGTAAGTAGTACTACGAGTCAAAATTGCGGTACTCTTGACTTCGTAAAAAATCTATACTGGGTTGAAGCAACCATCAGCCGCAGAGAAGCAAGCTCACTCACAGTTGAATTTAACGGAGCAGAACTCATGAATTTCACTACTTGACAAATGACTAATGGGTTAGTGTGGATTTGTAGTCTGGACAGGCAGCAGTCATAAAAAAGACTCCCAGCTATCCCATGAATTCTTAAACCCTTCCCAGTGCTTTTTAACATTGTGAAGGGCTTTTGTTTTGCACCACAAAAAACCAATACTTGCTTACATTCTTGACAGGTTTTGGAGCAATACGGTTCAGTTAAGCCTAAAACTCTTTGTCAAAGTCAATTTTTTGAACGTAGACGCGCAGCGGCTTCCCGCAGGGTACCGCAAAGAACGCAAAGGACACAAAGAGAAGAAAGAAATGCTTAACTGAACTGTATTGGGTTTTGGAGGGCGATCGCTTGCCCCTGCCCACTGCTGTCTCAATGTGTAAACTAGATGTGGAACAACTTATGATTTTTTTTGGTAACGCATTGGGACAAAGAAATGGGCGAAACCCTAATAACCCCGTTGCGAGCGGATGCGTCCCTTGCGCGTGTCGCAAAGCGACTCAGCAATCAATCGAGGGGCTTTCAGATCAACCAAAGAGGGTGAAACGGGGTTCTATCTGGGAAATTGGGAGCGCCTTATTACTTCGGGTACGCGTCTTGTCTCACAGATAAACATTACAAAGGCGCTCCCAATTTCTTGTCCCAAGTGGACCGCCCATTTCTCCAGTCGGAACCCCGGTAAAAAAACATCACAAATTGTCGTCAAAACTGCTGCTCTTCCTCAAAAAACCAAATTTCTGCTATGAGACTTATACCAATAAGCCAAAGAAAGCAGCAACCCATAAACAAGAACATTCCTGTCATTGTGCTCACCTCCAATCAAGACTTTGACTTCTTGCAAAAAAACAAGTTTAAATGCAAGCTCAATAAGAGCAAAGGTTATGACAGCAGCAATTCCTGAGTCAGGAGTCAGAAGTCAGGAGTAAAACAGCCTTCATAGCTAGCTTTTAAGTCTAGGTTCTGTACCTCACGCACGAACAAACTGCTGTATATTTCCGCTTTGCTATCTCCACCTTCTTAATTTCAAGAAAGGGTTCTCTTCAAGATATCGAAATTTTCTGCAATGATTCCTAAGTTGAAACAAAGTTTAAAAAAGACTTATGTAATTCTCGAAGCTTTCCGTTTTACAAATTTTGCTATAACAGAGAAGTTTAAGTTCGTGAGGAGAAAACCAGTGCGATTACTAGTAAGTGGAGTTCTTTTGAGTCTTGGATTGTCTTCACTCGTTTTGCCAGAATCTTCTTTAGCTCAAGCACAGTCATCGGCGTCTGAAACTCAAATAAACGCAATGGTAGAAGCACTGCGGCTAGCAGCACCGAAAACTGGTCGTGCAGATGATGGATATTATAGTGAATGGCAAGTCAAACCAGACACCCTTAAAGGCTGGTCAAAAAATTGTCTTAAGAAGGAAGTCACACCAACACAGTTTGAAAATGATGCTGGGTTAGCACGCCAAGTTGTCTCATGTATTACACGCCGGGAGTTAAGTAAGCAGTTGACTGCTACTGGTAATAATGAAATGGCTGCTGTGCGTGGCGTTGCTTGTTGGTGGATGACTGGTAACTACACAGGTTGCAACAGTGGCTTCACTGCTGACTATGTAAAAAAAGTTGCAGGCTATTATCAGCAACCGGGTTCCAAACCATCATCTGATACTGCGAAACCTGTAACCAGTCCATCTCCAAAACGTTGATTAGACCTCTCCAAAAATGATTTTTAGTGCAAGCGCGGTAAAGGTTTCATAGCCATTTTTGGAGAGGTCTATTGCAGTTTTTTGCTTCCGCTCATCCTCTCGTTCCTATGCTCCGTATAAGAATGCCTTCAGGAGGCAGCAGCCGTTTCATCAAACCCGGAAAAACTGCGGTGCCTCATTACAAGTAACGGGTTTA
>NZ_QMEA01000109.1 GCF_012912105.1 Brasilonema sp. UFV-L1 | reverse complement strand
TGTGTACAGAAATCAAGTTACAGCTTCCAACCCTTGATCATATTTTTCTTGAAAAAAGTTTACCCATGAACACCTCATACCGCATTCAGAAAAAGTCTCAAACGAACTCCTCCACCTTGGATTCAGCGAATAAGTTTGAAACTCGCGGGTTCTCTGTGCAAAAAAAGTCAGATTCCCACCAGTCTGACCTGAAAACTCAACTCAAGCAAGCAAAACGCTTTGGTCACAATTTCAGCCAGGTTTCAACTCACGACAATTCGTCATCGGTGACAGCACTTCAAACTAAAGCATCAGCAAAAGACCAAGGCGCTCAATCTTCAACCTCAAATCATTCTAGTCAAAATACATCCTCTAATAGAAATTCCCTACCTACGCCAGTCAGAACAAAAATGGAAAACTCATTCGGAACCAGCTTTTCCGATGTCAACATTCATACTGACAGCGCTCAAGCAAAAGGAATTGGAGCTTTAGCGTTTACCCAAGGAAATAATATTCACTTTGCCCCAGGACAATATAACCCCCAGAATTCCTCTGGGCAAGCACTCTTAGGACACGAACTCACTCATGTCGTGCAGCAACGAGCCGGACGAGTACCAGTACCACACCAAAGTAAAGGCGCTCCCATCAATGCTGACTCTGCTTTGGAAACAGAAGCAGATAATATGGGAGCAAAAGCAGCTCAAGGTCAGCAAGTGCAAATTCCCGGCTTGAGTAATAACTCATTAACGAATACTACACCACCAATTCAGAACAGCACCCAACCTGTTCAGTGCTTCTTGCCGTTATTGGGGGCGGCGTTGCCGATGTTGGGCGGTATGTTAGGCGGCGGCGGTGCTGGCGGCGGCGCTGGCGGTGGTATGATGGGTATGATGGGTAATGCCTTAATGGGTGGCTTGGGTGGTCTGTTAGGCGGAGGTGGTGGCGGTCAGATGGAAGAGTAGCACTTTAGCTGTCTTCCGGCAGAAGCCCCACACTGTACCTGTACTCAGGGAGCGTGCGCTCGTTGGTCGATGAGTCATTGCCAATTTCCGTGTTGGGCAACCTATCAACCCAGTCCTCAACAATTTGAGTAACCGTCTTATCTTTACTTGCGGCATATAATCGTAGCTGATTCAATCTCCGAGTTGATCTTCTTAAACTTAATCTTGAATCTTTGATAATGGGCATACAATGTTTACCCATTACGTTAACATATAGAAGTGTTGGCAAAGACTAAAATTCTGGTCAACCATCTGTACCTAGACAACTAAAGATAGGGCGTTGTATTGGGAAGTGCGGTCTTAAATATGCCATAGTGCTGGCTACTGCCTCCAATACGTAAAATCTTTAAGGAACGTAGGTGAATGGTTTTCAATCATTCGAGTCGGGAGGGACACGTGCCTGACTATAAACTGCGGTAGTGGGAAACAATTGGAGTACCACGAACGAATTTCTGCAAGGATAATTTTCGGCAGAAGCCTACACCGTACCGAAGAGAGCGTGTAGGAGTGTCACACAATATTTACCTGCGGCAAATCGTAATCCCCAATTTGATTTTTATACAGCGGACTTTGCGCTCCATCTACCTGCACCCGCACCAGATAAATTCCTGGCTGAATGTTTGTGACAGGAATAATGATTGTGTCGGTGTCTTCAGTGCGTGGTGTAACAGGAAAAGAGTAGGCAGTTCGCTCGTACTTTGACATCTGATTAAGTAGCAAAATTACCCGTTGCATATTGCCAACTTTGGGATTGAATTTAACGCTGATTTGTGCTGAACGTAAATTATTCTCGCTAGCTTGCACTTGAGCAACTGACGCTGTAATGCTTGGATGCAGTACAAAAGCCACAACGTTTGATTCCACAACATTATGCGTTTGCTCTGCATTTGGGATTGTCTGGTGTATGACTTGGATACCATGTACACCTGCGTACAAGTCTGATGGTACTACCAGGCTAATTTGCGTTTCTTTGACATCTGAAGGTGGAAGCATTTTTTCCATGCTACCAAGTCGAATTTTAGTCACTTCACCCTGTAACCGCTTGCCCTGAATCAGCAATCTACTACCCACAACAATTGGTTGTTCTGGTTGTGCTGGAACTGTAACCTGGTCAATATTCGGTCCAGATAAGGGTATCACGTCAAAACCTTCAGCTTGATCGCTAGGGCTTTCAATCAGTACCATTGATGCTTGGTAAGTAGCCGAAGGTCGATAATGTGTTTGTAAGGCAGACCATAGTTTAGAAGTTTCTTCCATTTTAAAAAATTCTGGGCTAATTTTTATCTGCCCGATTTGCTCTGCTAAAACAGATACAGACACGCTAGCTAGAGCTTGAGAAAAAACACTGGAAGTACTGGTTTGGGATGCATTTTTCAAAGCATTTTCAATCATCTCGGATGCAATTATGGGTGATTTATGCAACATTTGCATTGCATACCCTAGTAAAATCTCCGCTTGAAAATCTTTTGGTCCGTAAGCTGTTAGTAAGTAGTGAAGGTCCAGAGCCAATGGTGGATTTGTATAGCTTGGATTGCTGATTATTCTTGAGTGTCCCTTGCGAAATTCCTGAGATACCCAATCAACGTTACGATTTTGTGTCACTTGATACAGAAAGAGGTTGAGTTGAGCACGTTCGTCAGTTCCAACTGTAATTCGATCTGGTGGTAGAGCAGTGACAAGTACATCGCCTACACTAGCTGCGATCGCATCACTGACTAGACCATTCTCTAACAAGTATTTAATCACTCCTGTTACGGCGGCTATAGAGAGTGCATTACTCATCCTCATTCCTCATAGCAAAAGCATTTTGTCAACTATCTAATGGTAGATTAAATAAGCAGGGTGAGACAATTTGTATCCGCCATAAGTTCTTTTTGGTTGTACACGAATGATTTAGGATTGCTATATTTGTCATAGTAATATTGTGTGTTGCAATCTAAAACTTTAAATTAAAATGGATACCTCCAAATGAATTCCCCACCTCCTGCAAATTCTTGGATTGGTCGGTTTATAGGTGATAACCAGCGATACCGTTTAGATCAACGGCTAGGTGGGGGAGGCATGGGAGACGTATTTCTAGCAACAGATATGCGTGTAGGCAATCAAGTTGCATTGAAACTACTCAAAGATGCATTGGTCGCATCAGAAGAGATGAGAAAGCGCTTTGAGCGTGAAATCTCAGTATGTGCTGCATTGCCAAGTGACCACATTGTCAAAATTAGTGATTGTGGAGTGACGCCGCAAGGTTTTCCATTTTATGTCATGGAGTATCTGCGCGGAGAAACGCTGCGATATTTGATGCTGCGCGAGAAGCAGATATCTGAGTCGCGAACAGTGAGTATCATCTCACAAGTTTGTCAAGGTCTACAGCTTGCTCATCAAGGAGTGACTCTACAGAGAGAGGGAGGAAAAACTACTGAGTTAATCAAAGTCATCCATCGAGACTTGAAACCAGACAATATCTTTCTAATTCCTACAGATTTGGGAGAGTGGGTGAAGATTTTGGATTTTGGTATTGCCAAAATCCGTGATGATTCTTCTGCACAAGCAAACATAACAAATATAACAACTACATTTCTGGGGACATTCCGCTACGCCGCACCCGAACAAATCCAAAATGACAAAAACCTGAGTGCTGGGGCAGATATTTACAGCTTGGGTATTATTCTTTATGAAATGCTTAGTGCCGCAGATCCCTTTGGTTTAAGTATCAAGTCTCGTAATATCAGCGAAGCCTCTTGGTTATTAGCTCATAATAATGAGCCACCTAGACCAATAAGATCGCAATTAGGTTGCGAACATCTGTCTCCACAAATAGAGGCTGTGGTGATGAAATGCTTGCAAAAAAAACCAACTGACCGTTTTGCAACCGTAGAAGAACTCAATCAAGCATTACAAGCTGCTGTTAAACACTCAATTGGAAATCCTGGGGTACAGCACCAACAGATTTTTACTCAACGACAATCCTCACACTCAAGAAGTTCTGATGATGAAACAGTACCCAGAACTCTGAGTCAGTTACAACAAAGTAATTCTCCTGAGGTCAATACTCAACCGCAAATCTTGCGATACGCACAAGCTAAAGCCTCCGACTTATCGCCTGATTCTGAGTACGAAACTGTGCCTAGACCAGTGAACCAGATACAACAAGGTTCATCAAGTTCTGATGACGAAACTATATCTAAACCATTGATTCCGGTGGAACAAGGCAACCAAAATGCCATGATCCAAGCACAACCCCCTGCGGCTTCCGGACAACAAAAGCCAGACGGGACAATGATGCAACCACGACCTCCGGTGACACCTGCACAACAGAAGCCAGACGGGACAATGATGCAACCACGACCTCCGGTGACACCTGCACAACAGAAGCCAGACGGGACAATGATGCAACCACGACCCCCGGTGACACCCGCACAACAAAAGCCAGAGGGGACGATGATGCAACCACGACCTCCGGTGACACCCGGACAACAAAAGCCAGACGGGACGATGATGCAACCACGACCTCCTGCTGCATCCGGACAACAGCAGCCAGAGGGAACGATGATGCAACCACGACCTCCGGCGACACCCGGACAACAGCAGCCAGAGGGGACGATGATGCAACCACGACCTCCGGTGACACCCGCACAACAGCAGCCAGAGGGAACGATGATGCAATCAAACGAAAACGGGCAGCAAGCAAATAAAATGGTTGTAAAAGTCTTGCTAATCGTTGGGTTGTTGTTTGCTGTTGGGATAGGTTTGGCGCTTTTAATGCTGGTACATCCTCAATCGCAATCAAATCCAAATATCAATCAGAGAAGTTTGCCAAAATAGCAACAATTGGTGAAGCGATTCGGAGTCTATTTCCAGATTAAACCAAAGTTACCAAATCGAAGTTTTGTATAACGATGTGCAATAGCTCCTTAAGCCTCAGTTACTGTGGCAAAAATTTAGGAGTTAAATATTGACATATTAAAGTAAGTATGCATCAAGCAGAAGATTTCAAAGCAAGTGTTTTCTGCGTGAACTCAACCTACGGGCGATCGCCACCCACCCAAGCTATTCAACTTTCTAGTTTTTGGGATAACCTATTTCTAGGATGTCTTCTGCTAAATCTTCCAATGAATTATCTGGGTTAATTGCCTGAATTAATTCATTGCTCAAGGGTCTATGTTGAAATATTGCCAGAACCTCTGTTTGAGGGAGAACAATTTCATAATACTGCTCTGCCCAATTTTTGTAGCGAGTCGGGGTGTCTTCAAAAATACTCAGCAGTTTTGAAGAACCATCATCTAAATCACTAGGCATATCAATATTACCAACCTGCCAACTAGAATCTGTGGGTAAGCGCCAAACACAAAAAGAGGTGGATTCCATTGAAAAAGCTGGTTCATTGATAAAATTGTCCAAAAAAACCTCTGGAACATTGTCTAGCACTCCAGGATAAACTTCCCCCTCCCATGCTTGTTGTACGAAACCCTTTAGAATAGCACCTTCTTTTGAAAACAGAGCAAAGTAGCCATCGCCACTACCATTTTGCATAGATGCCATTTTCTCGCCTTTAGACCATTTCGAGTTAAACGAATAATAGCGTAGCTCCCATTCAGGCATAATGATTGCGTCTAACATTGCCAGAGATTGGCTAAGGCTCTCTAGCGTATCTCTATCAGGCATTGATTCGAGGTGTCTTGTAGAAATCATATTACTGTTATTAGGTGATTGTATAAACTATTTGCTATTTATTCGATTTGAAGCGATTAACGTATCGCGAAAGTACCATAGCATTCTTAAAGCTATTGGTTCCGCCTTTGCTCCACGGTTCAATATGATCTATCTGAGCTTCAAAAGAAGATGGCTTAACGCCTTTTTTACTTTTTTGGGGTTTTATAAGGCATTGTCCCGTTAAATCGCAAGTTAACTGACCGTGTTTTTTCATGTTAGCGGCATATATCTGTTTCTTTTGTGATGCCGTAAAATCTTGGTTTCCAATATTCGCTGAATCTTTCAGATGCCCATAAGGTTGTTGAGGGTTTTTTTGCTGTTGCTGTAGTAATTGTTGTAATTTTTTTGCTGGTATTCTCTTTTGCGCCTCTACCCCTGGTTTTCTCTTAATTCTTTTTTTCTTCTTGATGCCTTGTCCAGATGCGGGGGCAAATCCCTGAGGTGGCTGACTGATGCGTCCACTGCTAGTTTTAGTGGGCGCTTTCACTCTACCTAACTGAATCGGCGGCTGTCTCGTCCCTATCTTTGGCTGTAATGCATTCGGGACTAAAACACCTGTGGGTTGCATCTTATTGAGGTGATGACCATATTTCTCTGCTTGCATCAAAGATGTCTTTAAATCTGACTGCTGTGAATTTTCTCCCTTTTGCTGCTGTACGACAAATGGACGCGACTCAAACATTTCCCCAGTTGAAGCGTTTGAAAAAGCTGATGTCTGTTTCTGGCTATTTTTTGGTGGGATGTGGAGTCGGCTTTTCATAGGGATACTTCATCCTTGCAGAAAAATTAATATTCTATTTCCAGGTTAAACCAAAGTTATCAAATCGAAGTTTTGTATAAAGATGTGCAATAGCTCCTTAAGCCTCAGTTATTGTGGCAAAAATTTAGGATTTAAGTATTGACATATTAAGTTAAATATGGTTAAAGAAAATTTCAGAGCAAGTGTTTTGTGCCTGAACTCAACCTACGGGCGATCGCTACCCACCTGAGCTATTCAACTTTCTACTTTTTGGGATAACCAATTTCTATGATGTGCTTGTTCAGATCCCTGAGTTGGGTTGAGGTTAGCTAGCCAAACTTCACCACGTTGAAGCAGGTCAGTCATAGCTGATCTTCTTGATGGAGCATCACTGCATAATCACTCATCCCTTCTTCAGCAAGAGCGCGGTCTTCCTCAGCAAACTCAGTGGTAAGAAGGGCAGCAAGCTGGCTGGGATTGAGGGTAAGTCGGCGACGATGTCTATCTCGGAACTTTAAAAAGGCAACAAAGTCAGCCACTTGCTGAAGTTGGTCTTGGGTGAGTTGGTCTAGGTCTTGCTTGAGGGTTTCGCTGGTGATTGGCATGACACAGGGGTGAGACACAGTAAGCAGTTTCTTCTATTGTAAATACCAGCTATCCCAAGGAGAGTCATGAATTGATAGAAGCGGCTTCCGGTTCTTCGTAATCATCGAGCATCACGAGGATGGAAATCTGGATTGATAACTTTGCTGCTGCTGCTGCTGCTATTAATTCTGCAGGTAATGATAACCCGCCTTGGTCTTCTTCTCGGATAGTGCTGATATACAAATCTGTATTGCACTTATTTCGATCTAGTGATGCGATCGCCGGTGCCATTTGCTGTAACACTACCGCTGCCTCTAAAATCTGCTTGTTTATCTCTTGCTCTGTACTGTTATCGTCACACTTAGCAAGTTCTAAAGACCAAATGTCAACTGGCTGGACTCGATTTTTGGAAACGCGTTCTCCACGGTGGAGAATTGTCGTGGGTGTAATTCCTAAAGTTTTTGTCAGTTCATCTGAAGGGGGGAGATTACCAGATAGTCTTAAAGAGATTGTGCTTGTACTCATTTTATCGACCTGCTACTGTTGGAAGTTATCAGTTAAATAATTATCGACCCAAAAACTCATCAGCTAAATTGAGTAGTTCTGTGTATGTGAAGTTATCAGCACCGCCTCGCCCCTCCTGATGCTTAACCTCTTCAATATAATTACCAAATCCTCGTCGTTGCTGTTGGTTCATTCCTTTTTTCCATGCAACAGAATCCACCATTTTCCGGTCATTTCTGTGCCCTTCTCTTCTACCGTCATTATTGACGGGACGCTTTTTTGCTAACTGAATCGGTGCTTGAGTCTCTGCTTTTTGCTGTGGCTGTACTGAAAAACTTGCAGGCTGCAACTGATTAAGGTGATGTCCGTATTTCTCTGCTTGCATCAAAGAAGTCTTTAAATCAGGCTGCTGTAACTCTTGTGCCGTTTGCTGCTGCACCACAAACGGACGCGACTCGAACATTCCCTGAACTGGGACGATTGAGAAAGCCGATGTTTGTTTGTGAGTATTTTTCAGTTGGGTGCGGAGTCGGCTCTGCATAGGGATAGCCTAATAAGAGGCAGAATAATTAATGAAGCTTAATGTCTAGGTTTGTATCTGGCTTGCTCGCACAGGCAAGATACCTAAGCTACAAAATAAATTGAATCATTTTTGAATTTGAGTACTCTTAAGCAAATGGAAGTTCTTGGAAAAGTTTTGCAGTCTTTTTCTGTTCTGCATAATTAATGCGCTGATTAATGTCCATACTAGTATGCCACCCAGCCGGCATTCCCGCTTGTTGGTACTTACCTGGTATAGGTTGTACCCATTCGCTTTGCTTAAATGGGGAAGTTTGATTTGGATTAGGTAAAGAGTTGAGGCGTTTTACCAAATCTGCTGGGTTGAAGTGAGGTAGTCCTCCTGCTTGCTGAATTTCGAGTGCCAAGTGACTATTGGGTGTTACAGTACCACTAGCTGTGAAGTGCGTGTCCAAATCAGGGTGTAATGCGCCAGGCACTTTGCCTGGATCGTCTAACCTATCGTTGGGATTAGGACCCATAAAAATATTATGGGGAGTCCAAGCAACGTCTCCTTGGGTCAAAGTTGGTTTCGTCTTTTTAGGGTCTGCCCAATTCTCAATGTTCTGCGTGGCTGTGCCAGCTATAGGCGCAGATCCTGATGCTGTGTTGACATCGTTGTTAATCTTTGAATAACCGTACTTGTGGTGTGCTGTCAAAGTTCCTAGAGTTGGATCATTCTGCTTCAAGTCAGGGTGCGCGGAAGGTTTTGAAGGTCTTTCTTTTTTCAACTTGCCCTTCTTTCTAACCATGTTGTCTAGAGTTGAGAACGGCAAAACGCACTGTATGGGCTGTCCCGTCTCCAATTTAGGCTGTACTGCTGTCGTGGCTTCATTACCAAAAGGCTGTATTTGACTAAGGTGATGCCCGTAACGTTCTGCCCGCATCAAAGATGTCTTCAAATCTGGCTGCGGTGAATTCTCTCCCCTAGACGCCTGCACAACAAACGGACGCGACTCAAACATTCCCTCAGTTGAAGCGCTTGAGATAGTGGATGAATATTTTCGGGTATTTTTCGTTTGGCTGTGTTGTCGGCTAGTCATAGGGATAACCTGATTTGAGGTAGTAGAATTAGTAGCCTATTTCTAGATTAGTTCACATCTTCTACTTCTCCTCTAATAGGCAAAATCAAAATTCACTTATGCACTTCATCCAGCAAGTACTAATCAAACCCAGCCATTAACTTCAGTATCCGTCAGCGTACGCTCTAATTTTATATACTCGCTCTTGGCTGCCTGCAACATATGCTTCATCGTCACCGCTTCATCTGCATCAGCTGCCAAAAACGCTGCATTCATAGCTATACTGCGAATATTACCCCCTGCCACATTCAGTTGTCCCAATTTCTGATAATCTAAACCTTCTGTCGGCGTAGCTTTAGGAAAAATCCTCCGCCAAATCTGGGCCCGTTGAGTTGAATCTGGAAACGGGAACTGCACTATAAAGCGGATACGACGGAGAAACGCTTGATCCAAAGAACTCTTGAGGTTCGTTGTCAGCACCGATAGCCCACGATAAGATTCCATGCGTTGCAGTAGATAACTGACCTCTACATTCGCATGGCGATCATGAGAATCTTTGACATCAGTACGCTTGCCAAACAAGGCATCTGCTTCATCAAAAAGTAATACTACCCCGCCCGACTCCGCCGCATCAAATACCCGCCCTAAATTCTTTTCCGTCTCCCCGATATACTTGCTCACTACCGCACTTAAATCAATCCGGTATAAATCCAATCGCAACTCCTGCGCCAACACTTCTGCTGCCATTGTCTTACCCGTACCGCTCACACCAGCAAACAAAGAACTAATCCCCAACCCCCGATTACTTTTATTACCAAATCCCCAAAGTTCGTAAACCTTAGCCCGTTGCTTGACATGAGTCGCAACATTTTTGAGGACTTGTATTTGAGCTTCTGGCAAAACTAAATCTTCCCAGTTTGCGATTGAATCAATCCGTTGTGCCAAATCGTCCAACTTAGGACGGGCTTGAGCGCGGCAAGTATCCCAAAGTAGATACTGAAAATCTTCTGTAGCTTTTGACTGCTGTGCCTGCTGCCACTCGACGTGAACTTGGGAACAAGCAGCTTGAATGACGGGAGCACTGAGATTAAACTGAGACACAAAAGCATCGACCTGAACGTTCAAAGATTGAGCATTTGTCCCCAACGCTGCCTCCCAGACACCGTACTGCTCCTTTGTCGTGGGGCGTGCGATGTCAAAAATGAGTAACGGTCTTAATCGCGCTCGTTTGCGATCGCCAGTAGTCATAATTATCGGAGAACGCAGCCATTCACATAGATAGGCGATCGCCCCTTCCCTAGCTGTATCTGTTGCCTCCAAATCATCACAGTCAATCAACAAAACGCTATTGGCTAATGCGACTTCCCGCTCCCAAAGTAGCTTAAACTGGTTGATATCGCTGGAAGTTGTTGGTACACTATGTGCTGAAATTGTATATAAGTTCAGTCCTAAATACTGACAAGCTAGAGCCGCGATTGGGCGTTTGCTAGCCACTTCATTACCACATAATTGTAATATTGGCAACTTCAGATAATCATTAATTTCCACCCACCAAGCAGCGACTATTTTCTGCATCAGCTGCAAGTGAGAAGGTACCAAGTCCTCCGTCACCTGCACAGGCTCTACCATTCCTAACAAGCGCTGATCCAGATGTTGTACACCGATTAAATAATGTAGTATTCTTTCATCTATTCGTAGAGGGCTACTCATGAGTTCACTCCCATCTCCCACCTCAATTAACCGCCACCTGCGTAGCGTTCCTGCGGGAGTGAAGGCGCTCCAATGCAGACTTTCTAACACTGTCATCGCCAAACCGAAAGTAGGATAAGTCCGTTGTTTATTTCCGCAAGCAGCAGCGCAAAGTATTGCAAAACTGGCATCCAGTTCCATACCAGCACACAACAGCAACAGATTCCGCTCAAAATCACTCAGACCAAAAATCGCGCAAAGCCTTTCTAAAGCGGATGATTCAGAAGGTGGAATCGAGTTTTCTGTTAGACTTTCTGCTACTGGGTTCCTCTCACCTATAGATTCGTCATCCTCCAGCAAACTCGGATCGGCGTGCTGCAGTAAAATCTCTCGGAGTTGATCAAGAGCTACTATCAAATAGGCGTGATTGTTAATTTCCCCATTGCTTGCTGCTGCGTTCATCCTTAATCCTACCTACTAGAGCATTTACCACTGCGCTGAAGAATCCTCTTGCTGCAAACCAATCAACTGTCGTCGCTTCCAAGCGTAGTGAAGAATATTAACTCCTAATTCTTGAGCAGTGCGAATCACAAGTCGGGGTAAACTCAATTCTCTATCCAATCCCCAAGCTGCTGCTAAGTCACCAATCACTAAAATAATTCCTCCCCCAATCAAAACTCGAATCAAGTGTTGATTGATTGTTGGTAAAGCAGCAAATAAAAAAGGTCGTGTTCTTAAAGGATGTCGTCGCGATTCTTCTAAAGGTTTCAAGGGGCTTTCTAACTGAATAGCCAAGGCTTGAGTACTTTCTATAAGTTCTGTAGCCTCAGCCGGTGCATCAACGATAAACACTCCACCGCTGTTTAAGTAACTTTTTAACGATTCAAATTCAGGATTATTTAGAGATAATGCTTGTCTCCCCGTAAGGTATAAGAGGTCATATTCTTGGATATTTTCCTGTAAACTGACCTGACCAGCTTCATCAGCTCCTCGCAAAAAGGGGTATAGTGGTTCTACAGATTGTATTAAATAAGATAAATTAAAAAAATTGCGATCGCATTCACTATCACTATGATTGACTTGCGCCATACGTACAATTGCTTGGGGGCGTGCTTGTGCTGTCCGGCGACACGACAAATCAATATTGTTGTAACCAGGAAAGAAAACATCCGCAGGTTGGGTAATCGTAGTTTGTCCTGGTTGCAGAAGTATGCGACAAAGTTCTATTTCTGAACTTTCTGGTGTAGAATTCTTTTGGTCAAATCGATAGATTTCTTGAACGATATCTTTCTGCTGTTCGTTGCGCAGTTCATTAGGATCTACATAACTGACTATTAAATAGATCATAATCGGGTCAGTCTTTGCAACTTCTAAATCAACGGGAAAGTCATAAGACTTAGGCACAACAATCAGATTTCCAGCTACATCAATTGCAATACCAGGCTGAATTTGTACCCATCGTCCATCGCGATATTTAGCTTCTGCTTGACGGGGAGCAGGAATGACTCGGACACCCAAACCACAAGCAATTCCTGGTTGGTTTAAGCATTGATAGTGAACATTTTGCTTTCTGCGATGGTAATCGTGTGCTTTGCTCCAACGTTTAGCATCTATAAGTAAACCGTCTGTAGCTTTTAGTCGTTCAAAAGGTTGGATGGGGGGTGGTGGAAAAGGATGTGTCATATGATTTTGGATGCAAGTTGTTAGGAAAAATTTTCCACTTAATTCATTCGACTATTATGATAAATATTTGATATTTTGAAGAGACAATTCATTCTATTAAAAATATATACAGCAAACCTAAATTGTTTGTGAACATCTTCTCTCTTTTCTTCCTTTGTGTACTAGCCTACGGCACGCCGCTGCGCGTCTAACGCGTACTTTGCGGTTCGTTAATTTAATATTTATTTCACTTGACAGATAGGATTGCTATGAAATATAAAACTTTAACTTGAGAAATTTTCCATGAATAATTCATAAGTGCAATAAGCAGGTTTTTCTTGTTCTATAATTTGTCGTATTAACTCTTCATGGATACTATGAGGGCGGTCTGAACGCAAGTGTACTACAAAGTGAAATGCTCGCCCACCTGCTAACACTGCTGTGCCTAGTTTTGCTTCTCCTAATATAAAACTTTGACCAAAAGGTTCTGTGATGCTGATATGTTCCTCATCTAAAGGTAAACCTGTATATAGATGCAAGTAAAGACGCAAACCTTTACGGGTTCCGCGCCAGCGATAAAGTTCTACTGCACGACGAATTAAACGCCGCTGTTGGTTGAGATTCCAGACTGAATCTATAGGCCAAGCAACCCAATGAGCCAAAAAAGGCAGTAGTGCTTGTGGGGAAGTCAATGGATCTAAGTTTGCCCACATAACATTGAAACTGTCAATGACAGGTTGAAAAGCCTGTTCAAAAATCTTCATGAAGCGACCAATATAATCTACTTCCCGATACAAAATTGGCAAAAACTCCATGTAGTTACTGTAGGGACGGATATATAGTCCAAATTCTTCTTGCTGAATTTGTTCAGTATCTGTATCTTGGTTAATACACACAGAAACTATGCAGCGAAAGTTGAGAGTTAATTTGTCTGTTCTTCCCGCAATGATTGCTTGCTGTTCTTCAAAAAATGTTGTGGGAATTTGAAAATAAAGCACAGCATCCATCTTTGCGCTAGGAGCGAGTTCACTACCCTCTGTACCAATTTGACACCAGCTGCTGGGAAAATCGCCTTCAACTGTCAAACTCATTCGCAAGGGACGCCTTTCCAAGTTTTGCACTTGCACAATCATCTCGCTTGGCTCTCCTGGATGCAAGAGCAAATTAGTCCCAACCACATCCATACTTTCTAAAGGAGAAGATGTCAAACTAGAGACGGGTAAAGCCTCAGGAATTTGCATTGGTGTTAATACAATGCGCACAGCTGGGCTAGAACGACTTTGAACCATAGTATTTTCACTTAGCGACTAATGATATCGATGACATGACTTGAGCGCACAACCGTATCAGCCCAAGAACAGATCAAACCGTTTGCACCTGGGTCTATCAGAGGTTCTGATGCTGATTGTCGCCGCCAAATTCCTTGTTGCTTACGTATAGGAAATAACAGAACTGCTCCTAAATAACGCACTCCCTGAGTTTGTTGCAATAATGCCACAATATCTGATTGATAAACGGGTCTTCCAAAGGGCCAACCTTTACCGTCTAATCCTCCAGTCAAGGGATTTAAATATTTATACAAAGAAACCCGAATGTTGCGGAGAATCTCTTCTCGCGCTAGGCTATTTTCATAAGCCGGTTCTAAAGAAATTTGGGTTTGAACGGAAACACCAATATATTCTGGTTCTTGCAGTTGTACTTGTACACCTAATAACCGTCTTTCGTCTAAGTATTGCAAAACTTGCTCTTGGAGTGTGGGGCTGAGGATAAATTCTTCTGGAGAGATGCCTTCCCCTTGAGTGATGGCATCTGTATTTGTCTGAGGGACAATAACTAAACTCACTGTACCTGCTTGGGTTTGAGTCGTGACTGGTAAACAGCGAACACGAGCGATCGCCCCACCGCCAGCCGTCCGCGTCAAAACTTCAAAATCTTCAGCTGTGACTGCGCGATCGCGAGTACGTAGTATAGACGGTGCCCTAATGACAGCTTGCTCTAAAGATTCTCCATCCGTACCATTAATAGCTGCTTTATGGTTGATAACTCTGGCAACAAAAGGAACGCCAGACTTTAAAAACTGGAGTGTACCAGCTTTAACATTACCTTGTCTGCCGCCTCCTATGCGATAAGCAGCGATTTTAATCTCTGAACCACTTGCAGGAACCGCCCCGTATTGATGTTCAAGGGTGTCAATATCAGTGACTTGAACTGATGTGTCTTCTGCTGTTGTTTGTTGTCTTGTTTGTTGTCTTGTTTGTTGTCTTGGTTGCTGTAAATGGGAGCGAATCTGCGTTTGTCGTTTGATTTGACCGGGTTCTTTGATCAATGGTCCAAACTGAACTGTACCAGTGAGTGAATCAATGGTATAATGAAAGTCTAATGGTCCAGAATCGGCAAAATCTCTGACCTCAATCCATCTTTGGGGCAAGCCACCAGGGGGAGTAACGATGATGTATTCCTCGTTTTCTCGGCGTTCTAAAACAGGTGCCGATTGTAGTTGATAAGTCTGACCGGGTTTACCATTACTGATTCCCAAGCGTTCATCCAGAATCAGTGTGCTTTGACTAGCCCGAACTGTACCACCAATTGCCTGCACCCCTAAGCCAGTAATTCGTGGTGAACGATTGTAACCTGATTGATTTTCTTGCGGAGTTGTCAAGACACAGCGCAGCCAGCGACCTCTGTAAGTCGTAAAATTGGTTACGGGCCAATTTGGAGGTAAATGCAGAACGACGTCTGCTCCTTGCTCAGGATTACGACCCTGTTGAGCCATTTCATAAAAACTGAAGCCGCGAGTCAGATCATCTGCCTCGCGTAATAAAACTGATTGCCATTGCTGTCCATCCCAAGCTTCCCAGCGACGAGGTGGTTGATTGGGGTTAATACCAGTCGGTGTAGCAGCAGGACCAGTCAAAGTGATTGCTAAGACATTACCATCTAAAGGGTCATCAGAATTAATTACCAGGTAAAAGCAGTTTCCAAATTCAGGTTGTTCGTCAAATATAGCTTGCTCGCTTCCTTCCCAATAACCGTCAGGTTGACGAGTCCACTGATTCATCACTCTGACTCGGAAAGATTGAGGAATTTCTTCAACAGTTTGGGTCGTTAAAAAGTGCTGTAGATAAGGTTTGCCAATGATTAAAGGAGAATCTGTGCTGAAGGTAATAGCTTCTGTCTCTTGTGTTCGCACAGTTGAGACTTCTATTCCCAAAGGAATTGTATAAGCTTCGGGTAGGTCGGAGGTTAAATAAAAGGTTAATTCTGTTCGTGCTGGGGCGGGAGGCTGGAGGCGAATACCGAGTAATTCTAAAAAAGCGACATAATTTTTCCGTGGTACTTGGTTGAATCTGAGCAACATTTGGTCAGTTAACCAAGCAAATAACTCAATGAGTGTAATCCCTGGATCGCTGAGGTTATGATCTGTCCATTCTGGACAGTAACGAGGGATACGTGTAATGCATTCTTCCACTAAGTCATCGAAAGAGCGATCATCTAAGTTGGAAGTTGGCAGTTTAGGCAAAAAGTCAAATTCCACAATTACTCACCAATGCTTAGCAAATAGAAAGGATAAACAAAGCTGTTAACGTCAAAATAGTCTTTGAGGCGATAATTGATGATGATGTCTATTTTGCCACGCACCGGATCAGGTTCGGTCAGAACTTGATCAACAATTATGCGCGGTTCCCAAACTTCTAGGGCTTCTAAAACATAAATGCGAATTCGGATTAGGGTATCGCTATTTAAGGGCGCAAATGCCAATTCTGACAAGCGTGAGCCAAAATTTGGTCGATAAACTCGCTCACCGACTCCAGTGCGGAGGATGATCCAAATGGATTCTTTGACTTTCTGCTCTTCACTACTTAGCTGTATCCCACCCTGCAAATTCAAACTGAGTGGGAAAGCCCAACCTGTCCCCAAATATGGTATTGGCTGACCGTAAACCGTATCTGGCATGAAGACAATCCTCGCTCGTTCTGGCTGTTAGGTCTATAACTTCAAAAATATCCGCATATAAGTTTTAAACATATTCGCCAAACGTCGATAGTTTCATATCCAGGTATGGATTTTGCACCAAAGTCTAAGCGCCGACGTCTGGCGATCGCTTCGCTTTCGACGAACAGAACTTTTCAAGACAGATTTTTGAATTGTGCTAGCCGCCAATCAAAACAGAGTTACAACCACGGGTAATTTTATTAATTGGACCGATTGCTTCCACAATTGTGTCACCCATGCGACAAGCAGGTAAGCCGTTAATTAGCACTGTTTTGCTACCGTCAATGACAACACCAGAACCGTGGGGAGGGACGGGTAGGGGTGTCGTGCAAACATGAATATCAGCACCAAGAGCGCTGGCTCTGATAGAACTATTCATACTAGCCAATAGTGATGTCTTGGTACTTTGTTCTGTGGCTATGGCAGCAGGCGCTGCTGGTGTACCCAGAGCAGCTTTCGAGGCTGCTTCAACACTTATGATCGTAGCATCAGTAGCTTGTTTAGCTGCGAGCAATCCAGCTACCGGTGCGGCAGGTATACCACGCCACGCCGGGAGATTGCCAATCAGCACATTTCGGCTTCCAGGACCTCCTGTTAAGACTGGCGGTAAAGGATGTGCTACAGAGTCGCTAATTCTTGCTGCTGGTCTACCCATGAGAATATCCTCTACACAATTACGTTTATCTACTTAGTACAATATTTCACAAGTTTGTCGCCTGATTTCGCCTCTTCAAGCTTTACCAGTAGGTCATTCAATTTGTCATGGATTTATGAAATGTTGTACTAAGTATCTAAAGCCTATAGCAAAACCCGTGTGATATTGCTTCTTTGACGCTGATTGCGTTTCAGCATCGAATTATCATAGCACACGGCAGCATGAAAGTAGCTAAAGGATATAGGCAGTTCCTCTGGCTACTTGGTTGCACTAAAATATTCCTGGATTCTTGGAAAATTAATTTAGGCAGGAATGACTTGAGCAATCAGTGAGCGTTTATCAAGCGATTGGACTTTACCCACTTGGCTCAGAGCAGTTACAATTCGTTCTAACAGTTCTCCAGCCTGTTCACGATATTGATGTTCTCGACCTCGTAAACGAATAACAAACTTTACTGAATCACCTTTGTTCAACCACTTAACTGCTTGCTCAATGCGTAAGTTGTAATCAGCCACACCCACGTTGGGACGCAGCCGAACTTCCTTTACCGTAGGTCTAGCACTCTGTCCCTGACGCTTTTTCTTTTGATACTGAAGCTTACCATAGTTAAGAATCTTCGCAACTGGAGCCTCTTTGCCTTCGGAGACTACAACTAGGTCAAGCTCTATGCTCTGTGCTAACTCTAGAGCCTCACGTGTATCAATCAGGCCACGGTTGTTGTTCTCATGGTCAATCAAGAAAACTTGAGGTGACTTGATTTGCGAGTTAATGAGTTGCTTTTGAATTACGATAATGATTTCCTCTCAATTGTTCAATACTTTGCGAGTGCAGGTAATGCTAATGTAACACAACACTAGTATCGCTGCCGAGTCAGTCAAAATTCGCAATCCGGAGAAATTCAAAACGAATTTGTCAAATCCTGTATATTTAGTTGAGTCGTATCAATTTACCATTGATTGTAATCGTAGCTTTAGCTTCAATATCTATGCTCGTCTTAGCATTTAATGACATACTACCTGCTGAGTTAATAGAAATTGATTTTCTTCGGTCGTCCATCCTGATAGAATGACCGCCTTTGGTGGTAATTTCTATGATTTTGTCACTATCATTCAAGTAAATTTTATGACCGTAAACTGTTTCTACGCGAATACCAGTTTTACTTGCGCTTTTATCTTTTTCGACAAACTGTAGGGTATGTCCGGTACGAGTTTTAAATGTGCGTAATCTGACTTTTTTAACATCTCCTTGTTGATCAATCGCGTCATTCACATTTTCTGGTGATGCATCCTCGCCGTTCCAGACGCCTCCAATGATATAAGGACGGTGTATATCGCCATGTTCAAAACCTACTAAGACTTCATCGCGCACTTCTGGTAAACAATCGAATCCTCGATTTTTTCCGGCTCCTGGGGCGACAACTCGCGCCCAATTACTTGTATGCTCTTCAGTAAGGGTAGGAAACTGTACTTTGACTCGACCTAATCCTTTTGGGTCTTTGTTGTCAGTAACAATACCCACTAAAAATGTCTGACCGGGATGCAGATGTACTTGCGGTGATAATGTTGTAAATAAATTACCAGCGCGTAGCCCCCGGACACTAAAATCAGTTGTATAAGTTCTTTGAGTGAAATTGTGGCGCACTTCTGTAATGTAATATTTACCGGTAAAGCGATCGCCCATTTTCTCCAAACTCACAACCCGTCCTGGTCGAATTTTCGGATTACCTTCAGCTTTGGCATCAGCATATACAAATTCGCCACCGAGTTCATCGCATAAAGCTTGAGCCATGATCTCTGCTTGTTTGTCGCTAAAAGTGGGTTTATCTACTACAGTCATGACAGGAGGCTGACTGTTATTGAATTTGCTACTAGTACTGCTACCGGCTCCATTACCTGTATCAGTTATGACTTTTTCTTTCTGAGCTTTTGCGGTTCTTAATTTTTTCTTAGTGTAGTCCCAGTAACGTACTTCTACAGCGCTGACTTGTTCTGCACTGGTTATCCGAGTACTAAAACTACTCAGATCAATGAGCCATGTCAATTTTAGAGATTCTTCTTGGCTTTGTGGCTTACAAAAATTTATGCGATCGCCTTGAATAAACAGTTCAAAACCAATGCGAGCAGCCCTTGAGCGCAAAAACTCCATATTAGTTTGGTTTTCTTGGAATACATACTCATGGGGTTCGCCACTGGCGTCTATTTTACCAAGTTTTATACCTACTTCTGAGGCAATTTTACGAACTATATCGCTATCAGTTACATTCAAGAAAGAACGATTATAACGACCTCTATGAAGACGATGGGAAATATCATAACCGCGAACAACAATCGGCGCTTCCGATTTATCATTAAAGTGAACTTCTATTGCTGTAATTTCGCCTTCAATGAGTTCCTCTTTTAACTCTTTTTGAAAATTTTTATCTTGGGTTGTACTGGAAATAAAACCCAATTTGATTTTTTTACCAACTTCAAACAACTTTTCATGACGCCAAAACTGATATTCTGGACGGTCGTCATTCGTGGGAAGATTGCTATTATGTACTACCAGCGTAAACATTGCTGGTAAATGAAGACTTTCTTCTATGGTAATTTGCAACAAATCTTTAATTAACTCAGGCGAACCATCTTCCCAGTTTTGTCCTCCGCTAGAAAATTGTATTGTGGGTTTGCATAAATAAAGACTTTGACTGGTCATAAGCAGTAACCTATAAATATTAATAATATCAGTTATTACCGAGATATTCGCGGAATATTTTAACGTCTAGAACGCGGTTGTCTTCCAGAACGATTATTGTTATTAGCTTGATTTTGCTGACGATTTTGATTTTGCTCTCTAGAAGGTGATTGTCCTTGTGAAGAACGATTATTTTGTTGATCTACACGTGAATCTTGCTGACGATTTTGACCTGTAGAACCCGATTTTTTTCCTCCAGAAACGTTCTTTGGATCTACTTCTTCCAAGGAGATATCTACCATCGCTCTTACTGGTGTACCATCAGAGAGAAACATAGTTAAGGTGTAGGTTAAACTTTGGATGACACAATGAAAATACTTGTCATTCCATGTAAATATGTAAACAGGTGGACGTTTATCAGGTTTGCCTTTAATAGTTTCTACACCTTGCTTGATAATGTCTATATACGTCATTACTGATTCTTTAGTTTCATAAGTATCGAATATTAATTGTTTGAGTGTAAATTTGTAAGGTTCAACGCCAGAAAAGTTAACTTTAGGTAGTAACGTAGTTCCTCTATTACCTCGATGCTTTTCCCAATTAACAGTACGAGAGAAACTAATCTCTGTAGGATTAAACATCAACTCAATATCTTCTGCTTCACCTTGATAAGCTATGAGTTTGGCTTTCTCTAACGATTGACTTGCCATTTTAGTATTTCTCCTTTGCTCAAACTAAATTTACCAAGGTAAGCGTCCTGAATAGACACCAGAACGTTCTCGTTCTATTTCTAATCTTTGCCGCAATCTACTGTAAATTTCACGTGCCAAGACTTCCAGATTTGCATCATCATCTTCGTTTTTCGCACTAGAAGGTTTTTCTATCATCTCAGTTATTGGTTGTTTTTTTGTATTTATATCTGCTTTGGTTACTTCACCTCCATCAGCAAAACCTTTAGGTTGAACTAAATTTTTTGTAAAGACTTTTGGCGATTCTGATGGCACTTTTGAACCATGAGATGTAACTTGAGAGAATTCAGATTGTCGATGAGATTCCACACCACTAAAGTTAAAGTCTGTGACATCAGCACTTTCATTTAGTAATTCTTCAAGACTCGACCATTGAGAAGGTGTGTTAGTAGAAGGAGAGGGATTTTTTTGTCGAAAAATCAAAGAAGGTGATGAGTAATGAAATGAAGGTGTACCTACATTAGTTGTTTTGCTGACATTCGTATTCAGTTCTGGAGAAGTTAGTATTGAACGCCTTTGCTTTCCAATGTCCAATCCCAAAGATGAAGAAATCAGCGAATGAGATACCTGAGATGAAATATTATCAGAGTTTTTTGGTTGTAATGAAGTGTCTTGCAAAGAATCGACTTTAGTCGAAGATTCAACAGAAGTTGTTTCTTTTGGATCCTTGGAATTAGATGTCTTTGAATGAGTAAAGATTGTATCGTTCGCTGTACCACCACTGTTGATATGCTTTAGTATATTAAGATTTTTCTGTGCATCTCTGGCATTGATGACAAACTCCCCAGGTGTAAGCATCGCAGCTACAGTATCAGATGGTGCTACCTGCTGATTGTTATGAACATAAGTAGTTGTTACTTCTCCGCCGGTAGCAAAACCCTGAGGTACTGGCGTATCGAGATCAATTTTTACTTTTTGCTTGGAAGCTTCAGGGGTGAATGCTGAAAATTGTTGTGTCGTTTCTGGGAAGTCAGCAGTTTGTTCGGAAGCTTGTGGTGTGAATGCTGAAAATTGTTGTGTCGTTTCTGGGAAGTCAGCAG
>NZ_QMEA01000108.1 GCF_012912105.1 Brasilonema sp. UFV-L1 | reverse complement strand
GTGGGAGCCTCCTTGCGGCAAGAGGTGAAACTGGGTGTAGCTACCGAGCAATGTATCCTAATCCGACTTTACTACAAAATGTTATTGACGAAAATCTTAATGACTATCGAGCTATTCCCTACTTTCCATTCCCTGTCATCAATGACAGACATCTGACTAATCTCTTTTGTAACCTGCATCTTACTCTTGAACAATCGGCTTCTCGGCTAGAACGCGAATCCAAATTTTTCCAAGCATTTACATATCTAATTGCACGCTATGCAGACTGTTCTTTTAACTTAAGACGAATCAGACAAGAAAGTAAAGCAGTCATGCGGGTGCGAGAATATCTGGAGGCGTACTTTGAGCAAGATACTTCCCTAGAACAACTTGCTCATCTCACCAACCTGAATCCCTCCTACTTAGTTCGCGTCTTTCGTAAAGAAATAGGGTTACCTCCTCATGCGTTTCAAACTCAAGTTCGCATCCGACGCGCCAAAGCCTTACTTTTGCAAGAACAATCTATTTCTGAGGTAGCATTAGCAGTTGGCTTTGCCGATCAAAGTCATCTTACTAGACATTTCAAGCGTTATGTAGGGATTACTCCAGGACAATACCGACTCAAAGTCAAAAACGTTCAAGACATATGAACACATGTTTTCTAGGCTGTAGTTGTATCTAAAAGTGTACAGCGTTGTCTGGAGAGGTTTTGTTATGAGTCTTGCAGCGAATCATAAAGAAAATTTACTTATATCCTTGAGGTACGATTTACAACCTGGTGACCTTGGACGCATCTTACAGTTACACGGTACCATTTATGCCCAAGAGTATGGATTCGACTACACATTTGAAGGATATGTAGCTCAAACACTAGTACACTTTTGCAAGTATCTTGATTTCAGTAAAGAGCGGCTATGGCTAGCTGAACTTGAGGGAAAATTAGTGGGATGTATTGGTGTGATCAAAGCCTCTGAAGCTAGAGCACAGTTACGTTGGTTACTTGTTGATCCAGTTGTCAGAGGTCGAGGAATTGGGCATAGACTCCTCAATGAAGCTTTAGAATTTGCAAAGCATTGTGGATACACTTCCATTTTCCTAAAGACAATCAGTGAACTACCCGTTGCAGGAAAATTGTATCACTCAGCAGGATTTGTCAAAACAGTAGAGCATCATAAACAGATGCTTTGGGGACAGGAACTTATTGAGGAAGAGTACGAATTACACTGGAATTCTTTGCATCCGTCTATTGAGTTGACATCTCCCCCCTTTTTGAAAAAGTAGGCTGTTTCATTCCACTTAATAATTGGGAGTTGAAAATTTTGTTAATTTAAATAAATTAAAAACATGAAATCATAATATATCTTGCTAAAATCAAGTCACTTCAAGTATGACAGACTGTCATACTTTATCAGACTATATTCCCAAATCAAAAACTCACGACAAACAAAGACTCAATACATGGCATCCTGCAATGAGTTTTGGTTCGTCTGGAGATAATTTTTGAGAGGAATATCAGTACCTTGATTGTGCAGAGATGGAGCTTCATGCCTTCTCGTTAGAGAGTTTCGCAGCTTACTTAAGTCCTTTGAATAGTACGTTATCAGAACGTTCAAAAAAATGATGAAGAAGTTACTGAGCACTGTGATATTAGTAGTATTTACTACAGTTAGCACGCTGCTAGCGCCAAGTCAAGTCTATGCTCAATCTGTCCAGCCAAATACCCAACCTGCTCAGGTTGCACAGATACAATTTACTCGCAGCAGTGTTTTCTCTGACAAAGGTAAAAAGGATTTAGACTCACTAGTAAATGCCTTAGCAAAAATGCGAGCTTTGGCTTGCGAAAATCCTAAAAGCTGGTATTACCAAGGTGCAATACATTGGGTTCCAAGTTTGACGAAGTTTCCCCAAAGTAACTCACTCTGTAGTAAATATACTCAAATTGCATTCAATGATCCACAGCAAAAACTGGAGGTACAAAAACTCTTAAATGCTTGGCAACATTGCACTCATGGGTTACCGGATCAAAATTTAAACTTACCAATAAGTCAAATTGCCGATCAGCACTTTTTACCTTGGCATCGACTCTACTTAATTTACTTTGAGAAAATTGTTCGTAAACTCTCTCCTGACAATCCTCAATTTGCAATTCCTTACTGGGATTATACTAGGGCAGATCAAAGAACTATACCCTCACAATTTGTGACAACATCTAGCTCTCTGTACACAAATTTGAGGAATAGTGTTCTCAATTTTGTAGGTGGAGCTGTTGAATCAAGCAAACAACAACAGATCAAGAAGGATAAAAACAACGCATACGGGGCTGATAGCTTTAATCAAACCAAGAATCCCCTGTTCAACTTTAGCAATCAAATCAACAACTCTCCTCATGGTGAAATGCACGGTTACATTGGTGGTGTTGTTGGTAATGTACCCAATCCTATCTGGAATAATCAACCATCTCCTGATGGTAATTTTGGGTTGATGACGGATGTTGAGACTGCAGGATTTGATCCAATCTTTTGGATTCATCACTCTAATATCGACCGCTACTGGGAGTCTTGGCAAGCAGTAAATCCAGAGAAAAGAAAAGCAACAGTTCAGGATTTGTCCTTACCATCGAATTTAGCTCAAATATATACCTTTGCCGATGAAAATAACAATCTAGTGAGTTACAACACTCCGGCTAACATCATCAAAGGAATCTACAGTGTAGACTATCAATACGATCAGCTAGATCCAGATGCAAAAACAGCAGTAGTCAGAGGTCGTGTCGTACAATCAACACAATTGAGTGCAAGAGAAGCTTTACAACCCAGGATTCTGGCTGTTAAGCAACAGCTTCATCAAAGCTTAGATAAATTGACAGATGTTACCGTACCATTGTCTACACCTCTGCAAAAGCGTCTAGTATCATCAGAAGCTCGTACTGTAACAACACCTGTACAACCAGAACAATATTTGCTGGAAGTTAAATTGTCTTTCACAAAACGACCAATCGGCAACTATAATGTCTATGTCAATTTGCCTCGTATCAAGTCACTTTCTAGCGTCATCAGTGATATAGAACACTATTATGTTGGTTCTGTGAATTTCTTTGAACTACACAACGCAGAGGAAAACAGCAAAACCTTTGTTTTTGACATCACTAATGAAGTTAATACACAGTTATCTGAATTGACAAAGCCTCAAGTAGAAAATATAGAGGTGAAGTTCGTCTCAGACAGTATTGCTCCAAAAGAGGAAATTTACATTGAGAATATTACACTCAGCAAGCCAGCGTGAGCTTGTAGTTGCGCTACTTTTATCGTAAGAATTCAGGAGCCAGAATCCAGGACTCAGAATAGTTAAAGAATCAGGAGAATGTTTGATGAATGAATATACCAATTATCCTAGATCCTGACAAATTCTGGCTCCTGACTCCTGGGTGCTGAATTCTTACCTTTTATCGGAAGCTGCTTCGCATCTGTAGCGCTAAAGCGCAACTACAAACAATAGACGCTATTTTCCCTATGGTTACGAACTTGTACAATATTTGACTCAACCGATTTCAAGTGATCACTATTACCTCACTTCAACTCTATGAGGTACATGATCACTTTTATTTGTTGTAGCACCAAAAGTCATCTCTAGTTTAACTCAACTATATTGACTGAGTGTCAACAAAACACCATTGAATTTTGCGTGTAGTAAGATTGAATAAATAGTAGCTCCTGACAAAATTATCTACTAAAATTATCTACTATGGGTAAAAAAGTTATAAGTCAGCTGATTTTTCCTCTGTTTTTAGTTATATTGGTTATCTCAATTATACTGTTACCTAATAATACACAAGCACACTTATTGCCAAATAAAATTGGTCAAATTCATAAAGAGGTTTCAGTGAATACCCTCTCGTCTTTCAATGTTGCAAATCAAGATCGGATGCAAGCAAAGCTTATTTCCTCTCAAACAGTTAAAACAAAATTGACAGATAATCAATTTACACCAACACAAATCTGTTTTCCTTTATCCACCCCTTTGGAAATTAATACAGCTAGGTCCCAAAAAGATTATTTGCTAGAAGTTCAAATCGCATATCAAGCTCAACCAAGACAAAGCTACAGCGTTTATCTAAATCTACCAAGCCTTCAAGAAATTGCTGAAATCGATACTTACTACATCGGTTCGCTCAATTTTTTTGATGTACCAAGTCCAAAGCAAGGGATAAAAAAGTTTAATTTTGACATTACGTCTGAGTTAACTCAGCAGGTACAAAAGCGCTTACAACCATCAAACATTCAAAACTTAACATTGACTTTCATTTGCAAGCAAGCTTATTCAAGCACAGACCTTGTAATTGAGAGTATCGCACTATATGGATTATAGCTAAGTTCGACGTAAACCCCTAATGGGCGCTAGTACTCTACCAAGGCAACGCCTGAGGGGTAGAAAAAAAACCACAAAGACGAGGCAGTGCGTTGCGGAGCCAGTACTGCAGGAGGGTTTCCCTCCGTAGGTATCTGGCGTTGGGGTTCCCCCCGTTGTAGCAACTGCCGTGCAAAGAACGCATTAGCGCAGCGTGCGCCCTTGGCCCATAGGAAGAGGAAAAGAAGATGAATTTAAAAGTTGATTAACCAAGCATTGTTGGTTTGGCGCACTACTAGTTGCACTCGTTCTCCTTTGTACGATGCCGTGCGATCTGCTGAAAGCAGCAGCGCTAGCCCCGCAGGGGGCGCTACGCAAACGCTATCGCCATTATGGATAGCATAGAAACCAGAAGTATTAAAGGTAGATATTCGCGCTTAGCGTTTTAAGTTTAATTCCGTGACTGCATATTTTTATTTTATAATCCAGTGGTAAAGTAAAATCAAATGGATTTAGTACAAGCGATAAACACAGAAGCTAAACAACGCGTTCAAGAACTGCGACAATTACTACAAAAAGCGAGCTACGCCTACTACGTCCTCGATTCTCCCATTATGGAGGACCCAGTTTACGATCAGCTATATCGAGAATTGCAACAGCTGGAAAATCAATATCCAGAATTAATCACACCTGATAGCCCGACTCAACGAGTGGGAGAGAAACCAGCAACTCAATTTATCTCAGTTCGTCACAATGTCCCACTATATAGTTTAGAAAATGCGTTTAACATTGAAGAACTAAAGGCATGGGAAGGACGCTGGCGGCGACAAGCACCTAAGGTAGGAGAAGTAGAGTATGTCTGCGAACTGAAAATTGACGGTTCTGCTTTAGCGTTGACATATGAAAATGGTATTCTTACCAGAGGCGCAACTAGGGGTGATGGAGTTACGGGTGAAGATATCACCCAAAATGTGCGGACTATTCGCTCAATTCCCTTGCGCTTAAATCTAGAAGAAGTAGAGACGTTGCATGCAACGTCTCTACAGAGAATAGAAGTGCGGGGTGAAGCGTTTTTGCCTTTGGAAGTGTTTAAACAAATCAATCAGGAAAGGCAAAAAGCAGGTGAAACAGTCTTTGCTAATCCTCGAAACGCTGCTGCGGGTACCTTAAGACAACTAGATTCTCAAATTGTAGCCCGACGGCGGTTAGATTTCTTTGCCTACACGCTACATATTCCTGGTAGAGATGATGCTAGTATTGCTAATACCCAGTGGGAAGCTCTGGAATTATTACAAAATTTGGGGTTTCGCGTTAACCCTAATCATAAGCTTTGTCCTTCTATGGATGATGTTGCACAGTATTATGAATACTGGGACACTCAAAGGTTGAATCTGGCTTACATGACAGATGGTGTTGTCGTTAAGCTAAATTCTTTTAAGCTTCAGGAACAACTGGGGTTTACGCAAAAGTTTCCTCGTTGGGCGATCGCCTTAAAATATGCAGCAGAAGAAGCACCCACTCGTGTAGAAAATATTGCTGTGAATGTAGGAAGAACAGGGGCGCTGACTCCTCTGGCTCAAATGCGCCCTGTACAACTCGCAGGAACTACGGTTTCTCGTGCTACCCTACATAATGCTGACCGTATTGCTCAATTAGATATTCGTATTGGTGATACAGTCATTGTCCGTAAAGCTGGGGAAATTATTCCAGAAGTGGTGCGAGTTCTTAAAGAACTCCGTCCTGATAATACTCAAATCTTTGTTATGCCTTCCCATTGTCCAGTTTGCGGACAACCTGTGATTAGAGAAATGGGAGAAGCGGTGACTCGCTGCGTTAATGCTTCTTGTCCGGCTATCCTTAAAGGAGCGATTGAACATTGGGTAAGTCGCGATGCTTTAGATATCAGAGGTATGGGCGAAAAACTGGTGCATCAACTCGTGGATAGAAGAGTAGTACATTCTGTTGCTGATTTGTATAGCTTGACAGAAGAAACGTTATGTGAATTAGAACGAATGGGGAAAAAGTTGGCGCAGAAGTTAGTGGAGGCGATCGCCCAATCAAAAAACCAACCTTGGTCACGCGTGTTGTATGGTTTAGGTATTCGTCACGTTGGTAGCGTGAATGCTCAATTATTGACACAGAAGTTTCCCACAGTCGAACAGTTGGCGCAAGCTTCAAGCGCTGAGATTGAATCTGTCTACGGTATCGGCGAGGAAATAGCCCAGTCTGTACACCAGTGGTTCGACATTAGTGCAAATCAAACTTTGATTTCTCGCTTGAAAGATACTGGTTTGCAATTTGCGAGTACAGTGGAAGAAACACAAGCGAGTCAGAGTCATCAAAAGTTTGCTGGGAAAACTTTTGTGATTACCGGTACGCTTCCCACCTTAAAGCGAGATGAAGCAAAGACGTTTATCCAAAAAGCTGGTGGTAAGGTGACAGATTCTGTGAGCAAGAAAACAGATTATTTGGTTGTCGGGAAAGAGGCGGGTTCTAAGTTAGTAAAGGCGCAAGAGTTGGGAATTTCTCAGTTGAGTGAAGAGCAATTATTGGAGATCTTGGAGAATTAAACCTTTACTGAAAATGCAAACACTTGTCTTCTTCTTAATTGCTGCTATTGGAGAAATCTCCGGTTGCTACGCCTTCTGGGTATGGTTGAGACTTGGAAAGAGCATCTTGTGGATTGTTCCAGGAGTCTTAGCTTTGATCATGTTTGCTTTTGCTCTAACCAAAGTAGATGCTTCAAATGCTGGAAGAGTATACGCCGCTTACGGTGGTATCTACATCCTCTCATCTCTGGTTTGGTTGTGGTTGGCTGAAGGTGTCAAACCAGATAAGTGGGACTTACTTGGCGTTACAATCTCCCTGCTTGGAACGGTTGTAATTTTGTTCAGTCCCCGTATACGATAATTGACACTCCCACGGCGATCAAAACTCGGCGTTAGCTCGTTTTGATTTAAAGCCGTGGGATTCTTGCTAAGCCCTATCGGGCACGCTGCGCGAACACAGGGAGACCTAAAATGCCCTAAAGATTGCGACCTACAGCAACGTTTCAGATTACTTTACCCTCTACAAGCTTACACCGACTGCCCGACGGCGTTGAACAGAGATTTATCGAAGCTCTTACTACGACTCCTACATTTGTACAAGATGCGCGGATTTATAGCTATATATGCGGCAACGCGCATTTGCCACGCATTCATCCACACGGAAAGACGCGCCGTGGGCTTTCTGCTCCCAACATTGTAATCATCCGGATTTCATATCAATCGATATTGCCATAATGAAAATACTGCCTTAGATTTGGCAGTATGACAAAACTTTGCTTCAAAATTCATACAGACAACAACACAGTGTCAAACTTCGACTTTGCAATGTCGAATCATTTGATGTTCTTTTCTCCAGGTTTGGGGAGGGATACCGTGATGTTGACGAAACTGACGGGAAAAATGACACGCATTTTGATAGCCCAGCGCTGAAGCAATTTGCTCGATTGTTTGATCTGTATCTTGGAGTAAACAACGTGCTGCTGACATCCGACGCTTAACAATCCAGACGTTGACTGTTTCTCCTGTGATTTTTGCCACTCTATTAGTCAAGTAAGCTGAAGAGTAACCCACAGCTTCCGCTACGTCACACAAAGTGATACCTTGGTCGTAATGTGCCTCTATATAGTCGAATACTTCTTTAAGTTGTGGTACCGAAGGAAAGATAGATTCTGAATCCACTGATGAAGTTGTACCTGCTGCAACTGGTGCTGATAAATTTTGGCAACAAGCAGTGTACCAGTACTGCATAAGTTTTGCTTGCTTTTCTAGTCTGATTGCTATAGCCCTTAACAATTGCTGTACTGTACAAGGCTTGGTAAGATAATCATCAGCTCCCAATTCCATGCCTTTGCGAAGAGATGCGTGACTAGCGCTACCGGTTAGGAAAATAAAAGGCATAATTGCAGTTACAGGATCTTGGCGCAGCATGCTAAGAACAGCAAAACCGTCCATATCCGGCATCATAATATCACAAATCACTAAATCGGGTAAACACTCTTGTGCTTTTAGGATACCAACACTACCATTTTCAGCACCTATAGTATCAAAACCTTCAGCCTCAAGACCGTCTAAGAAGATATTGCGGGTTATGGCATTATCTTCAATGATAAGAATTTTTTTTGATGATTCGTGCATCATGTTCAATTAGAAGAATAAATTACAGGGAGCAAAGGATGAGTGAATTGTGTGTCGAGTTTAGGATAAGAGTTAAGAGTGAACTGATGGTAATTTGACAGTAAATGTCGTGCCAACACCAACCACGCTTTCCACGGTAATTTCACCGCCATGTAAATTAACTAAGGTTTTAACAATCGATAAACCCAGTCCAGTACCTGGTATATTGTCAACATTGCTACCACGATAGAATGGCTCGAATATTTGCTGTTGATCAACTATGGGGATACCAATACCTGAATCTTGAATTTGAAAAATTGTTTCTTCACTTTTACAGCAAAGTCTAAAATTCACTGTGCTATTGGTCGGTGAATATTTGATAGCATTCGAGAGTAAGTTAGTTAATATATGCTGTAGCAGTTTCGGATCTAAATAAGGAGTAGAGCAGTTACCTTGAATGACTAAATTGATTGATTTCTGGTTACCGCTTGCTATCTGCACCTGCGCTATTATATCGCTGCAAAATCTATCTATATTAAGTGGTCTTGGAACACACTCTAGTTTAGCAGATTCTGCCCGACCATATAAAAGAATTTCATCTAGTAGTTCACTAATTTGTTGAACTGCAACTTGAATCAAATCTAGATACGAACGGTTTTTTTCTTCAGTCCATTGGTGAATATGACGTCTGAGTAAATCAGCAGAGAATGAGACTATGTTGAGCGGAGTACGAAATTGATGGCAAAGCATAGAGACAAAGCGTTCTCTAAGTTCGCTCAATCGTTTTGCTTGCTCTAGAGCTTGACGAACCTCTGATTCTGCTTGTTTATAATCTGTAATATCAATAGCTGTTACTAATTCGACTGGCTTTTTCGCGAAATCCAGCACTTCATCTAGTAGTCCCACTGTACAAGCTAGCCAGCGCACCACACCATTTTTTGTCAGAATTTGCATCTCCTGATATTCACTGTAACTTGCTCCATCTTGCTTGTAGACTTGCCTAAGTTTTTTGCTATTGATCAGTCGGTTAATATTAAAATTATTCAGCAATTCTTTTTTTGAATAGCCAGTCAGTTCCTCTGCCGCAGGATTAACATAGCAAATGCGCTGATCCTGGATGAGGAAAATACTAGCTTCTGTTGTTTCCGCCAAAGTACGAAATCTGGCTTCATTGAGTCTAAGCGCATCTTCTGTTTTTCTGGACTCAGTAACGTCCCAGATACTCCAGACTCTACCGATAATTTTGTTGCCAAGCCGCTGTGGCTCAGAGTAATGTGCAAAAACTCTTCCATCCTTCAATTCCACCAAGTGATAACTCTCTTTATCTGACTCGCTAGACATTTCCCAAACAGCCTGACGAAAAATCTCTAGGTCTTTAACTTGGTTCTCAAAAAAAGCTTTCGCTCGGTAACATTTTCTTGACAGGCTAACCGAATTTGGAATTTGCCACATCTCCATAAATTTCTGGTTGTAGCAAAGAACTTCTCCTTCAAAGCTCACTGCAAGTATACCATTTGCAGTCGATTCTAAGGTAGAACGAAGTAGGGAAAGAGATGTTTCTAGTTCTGTTTCTGTCTTTTGATATTCAATAACTTCTTGCTCTAACTCCTCTTTGAAATCAGGGGTTCTATTGACATACTGTTGCACACCCAAATTGACTAATTCTTCGCTGCGATCGCGGGCAAACGCACAGCCAAATTCTCTACCTTGGTGCTCTATATAAGTTAGAGTGATTTCTACTAAAAATATTCGACCTCTTTTTGTTTGGTATCTGGATTTAAAGGTGAGAGAGCCTTGTTGCTTGAGGGCTGTCCATTTCTCTAACCAATTTTGTGGCGAAAAGTCTACATCTATATCTTCCAGTGTCATTAAGAGTAATTCTTTACGAGAATACTCTGTCATGTGGCACATCGCATCATTAATGTAGATAATTTCCGCGTTCAACCCTATACAAAAGGCAGTATCTGCAATCTGGTTAATGAGATTCTGTAGCAGCTTTAACTCCTCTTCCGGCTGTAGTATTGATTGATAATTAGCATCAAATAACATGTAGTCGCCAAGATTCATAGCCCTCTTCCGCTCTCTTTGTATTGTTTGGCACTTCAGCGATTAATGGGCTTATTATCGAAATTTCCTAAATTTGCTTTTAAGGTTTATCTTTGCCCAACCTTAACTTATTAATAATCATTAGTTAATTTAATATGGATGGACAAATAAAGTCAATATCATTAATGTTAAAAGCTGCCCAGAAGTTGGAGAGTTGCAGCCTGCTTTTACTGACATCTAAGCAGGCTGCTATATATGATAGAACATTCGAATACAGGAAACACATTAGTTTTCAATTTTGTTTTATTTGATGTAGTCTTCTATGAATTCAACTACAAAATTATTTACGCAATCATCCGTCAAAAGAAATACCTATTTTTTTTTTAAAATGCATACAAGCTTTATCATCCCCCCAAAGATATATTTATTGTAAACAATATTAGTAGCAATGATAACAAAAGCGATACTTAACAAATGTTTGGCAGCAATAACACTATGACATCTGGCACTTTTTCTGTAAACTAAGCTATTCTATAAAGATTTTATTAATAATTTTAAGAATTGGCATAATCGCTTTTTGCAACGGTGTTGTCCATCAGTTATCCTTGGTTGTTCTTGGGTAAGTCTATTTCTTGTGTAAAAGTGAAAATTTCTGAAGAGATTTTCACTCAAAGATAGACTGTCAACTACCTAAAGATGGAATAATTTGTTCCAATAGGTAAGTAAAAATTACACTTAGTACAAACAAAAAAATTGACAACCCAATCAAAAGATATTTCATTGCAGTTAAGTCTTTAGCTTCTGTACTCTTGTTTCCATAAGCACAGCTTCAGTTATTTAATTTCTTCCGTACGAGTTTTTTCCAGATGAAAAAGTGATTATTCGCATTTCCCAGTGTTCATCAACCTGGGTTATAAGAATGTAAAAAAATGGTAGATGACATGACGAAAAAGATCAGGCTGTGTGTACAAGTGCAGCCTGAGGAAGTTAACTGGCACCTCTCCAACAATCAGGGAATATGTAGACGCAATGAGCCAAAATACTCAAACAAATTCTCAAGTCGGCACTCAGCCGTACGACGTGTATCAACCAGTTGAGTGTACACAGTCAGAGCTAATTAATAGCGTACAGTCTTCTAAAGATCAGATAGATAGTGACTCGAATAGTCACTCCAAAAATGCACCTGTTGTGCAAGAGCGATTGCCTGACACAGAGCCACGTTCTAGGCGATCGCTAACAGTTGCAGATGCGATCGCCAGAATGATAGAACATTTGGGAGTCACCTGTGCCTTTGGTGTTAACGGAGGTGCGATGGCGGGTATTTGGGGAGCGCTATCGAATAGCCTTTTGCAAGTGATGAACTGTCGCCACGAAGCTGGGGCTGCTTTTGCAGCAGCTGAGGCGTACTTCGCAACTGGTCGTCCCAGCATAGTATTTACAACAGCCGGACCAGGGATAACCAATGCTCTGACCGGATTGTTTGCTGCTAGAGGTGAAGGTGCAAAAGTGATTTTGCTGTCAGCTTGCACCTCCTCACCACAGCGCGGACGATGGGCCATACAAGAAACGAGCACCGACACCCTGCCAGCTGGGGGAATATTTACCCCAGGAGCGCTGTTTAACTATGCTATCACTGTGGAAAGTGCTGCACAACTGCCACAGATTTTTCGTAAACTTGCTCTGGGTTTGTCGCAACCAGGGGGCTTTGTTGCCCACTTGAGTATTCCGACCGCAGTGCAAACAAGTCCAGTTGATGAGATACCCTTGTTCCAAGGAATCTATTGTTCTTTGACCGCCCCAACTCAAGACGCAATTGTGAAATGCGCGCAGTTGCTATCAGAAGGACCATTTGCGATTTGGGTAGGCTTTGGTGCTCGTGACGCAGCAGAAGAAATTCTCGAACTCGCCGAGAGAACCGGGGCAGCAGTTATGTGTTCACCTCGCGCTAAAGGCATCTTTCCTGAAGAACATCCTCAATTCGTAGGGGTGACAGGTTTAGGAGGTCATGGTTCTGTAATGACCTATATGCAACAGCAAACGCCTTTTCGCACACTCGTTCTAGGAACACGCCTTGGTGAACCGACTTCCTTCTGGAATAAATTGTTAGTTCCTCCAGGAGGCTTTGTACATGTAGATATCGATCCAACAGTACCAGGAGTTGCGTATCCAGAAGCGGAAACTTTTGCTGTTCAATCGGACATTAGAGCATTTTTGCAAGCACTATTGCAACATGATGACCTTTTAGCCAGTGCAGCCGTAACATCTTCATCATTTCCTCGTCCCGAAAGCCAGACAATTCAACCAGGTTCAGACTCTCCAGTCAGACCAGAGGCGTTGATGGAAGCAATTCAACAGGTCATCATCAATAACAGCAATGCCATAATCTTCGCGGAGTGTGGTAACTCGTTCCTTTGGTCAACCCATTTCTTGCGATTTCCAAGTGCAAATCGTTACCGAATCAGCACTGGAGTTGGAGCGATGGGTCATGCAGTTGCGGGAGTTGTGGGAGCCGGTGCTGCACGTAATAGCAAAGCAGTCGCCATCGTTGGAGATGGAGCAATGCTTATGAATAATGAAATCAGCACAGCTGTAAAATACCAAATTCCTGCCGTCTGGATTGTCCTCAACGATGCTCGCTACAACATGAGCCATCAGGGTATGGCAATGTTAGGACTCACAGGTGCAGATGCGTTAATTCCAGAGGCAGATTTTGCCATGATTGCTCGCGGTATGGGAGCAGAAGGAATTCGCATCAAAAAAGAGGCAGACCTGTTTTCAGCACTAGAGCAAGCAATGGCTGCAACTGCTCCAATCGTGATTGATGTCGTGATTAACCCAGATAGACGCGCACCATCTAAAGGACGCAACGCCGGTCTAGCATCACAAGGAGTGAAGTCCACCCCGTCCCAAAAAACTGAATTGCATGTGTCATTTCCACAAGTATCATTTCCAAATGTCTAATTAGTTTGTAGCAAGCGCAAAGAGCGTTAACTACAAAGATATAAATATACGAGGAGACTAGGGTGAACCTTTTTGAAACTGTTACAGAAATGGGTCACGAGCAGATTTTATTTTGTCATGGAAAAGACCCAGATATTAAAGCAATTATTGCTATCCATGACACGAGCTTGGGACCTGCAATGGGAGCAACACGATTGTGGCCTTATGCCAATGAAGCTGCTGCGTTAAAAGACGCTCTTCGTCTCAGTCGTGGCATGACTTACAAAGCCGCTTGTGCTAACATTCCAGTTGGTGGAGGCAAAGCAGTCATTATTGCTCATCCTGAAAATAAGACAGAAGACCTGTTCAGAGCCTATGGACGTTTTATAGAAAGTCTCAAAGGACGATTCATTACAGGTCAAGATGTCAATTTGACCCCCGAAGATGTCAGAACAATCAGCATAGAAACTCGATATGTTGTCGGGGTAGAAGAGTGCTCAGGTGGACCTGCTCCTGTAACAGCCTGGGGAGTTTTTCTCGGACTGAAAGCTGCAGTTGAGTTTCGTTTACAAACCGAAGACCTCAAAGGGTTGAAAGTTGCTGTTCAAGGTTTAGGCAATGTCGGTCAAAATCTTTGCCGACACCTGCATGAACATGGAGCAAAACTGTTTGTTACCGATATCAGTCCAGAGAAAACAGAGCAAGTCAAACGTCTTTTTGGTGCCACTGTTGTGGAGCCAGATGAAATTTACTCTCTGGATGTCGATGTTTTTTCTCCTTGTGCTCTAGGCGGAATTCTTAATAGTGAAACAATTCCTCGCATCAAAGCTTTAATTATTGCTGGTGCTGCCAACAATCAGCTAGGAATAGAAGTACTCCACGGTCAAATGCTGGCAGCAAAAGAAATTCTTTATGCTCCAGATTACGTCATTAATGCAGGTGGGCTAATCAACGTTTACAACGAAATGATTGGCTACAGCGAAGGAAGAGCTTTCAAGCAAGTGAATAACATTTACGACACGCTGCTTGACATTTTTGACAGAGCACAAAAGCAGGGTATCACTACCAACGATGCTTCTAAGCAGTTGGCAGAAGACAGAATCCTCAAAGCCAGACATCTCAAAACAATGGCTGTGGCTTAAAGGAGTGACAAATGGTAACAGAAAGAAATACATTTGCAACATCAGCATATATAGCAACCACTCCAGAGGCTGCCTATGAATACCTTTGCAGTCTCAAAAACCTAGGTGAGTGGACGCTTTATAGCCGGATGGAAGAGCAAATTGACGAAGACACCTGGCTCGGAACTGCCTCTGGTTATCAGAAAAAGCTCTACTATCACGTCCAAAGACTGGATCATCCGCATTTTTACGGCATTGAGTGGCATTGTGGGTTAGAATATCAAAAATATTATCAAGTTTATCCTGTCCTGCTCTTTCCTGCCGACTACATTGAGCCGGGAACGGATGAAAAAGGTGTGTACTTACACTGGATCAGCTTTGTCGATCCAAAACGGCGCAGTCCGTTGATCATGGAGGGAATCCACACGGTACATACTTCCGAGTGCCGTTCTCTCAAAGGTAATTTGGAACGCAAAGCTGGCCTTAGTGCTGCAGCAAAAGGGCGTTATTACATTGATACTGACACTGTTTATGTCAATGCGCCAATAGAGATGGGAGTTGAGTTTTTGTCTGATCTGCGCAACATGGATGATTGGGCACACTTGCTGCGAGCAGATGGCGAAATAACTCACTCTTCGGGCGAGTTTCGCGATGAATATGACCAAAAGGTCAAAGTGACTCAGCGAGTCCAAGCCACAAGCAAATGGTACTTGCTGGAGCACGAATTTTTCTATCCAGACTACGGGTTTTATCAGCGCTCTCCGGTGCTACTCATCCCAACCTCTTATGCTTTTGGTGATCCACAAGCACCTGGGTTCATCCAGCATCGGATTACATTCTGGAAAGTCGGCGAGCAATTGCCTCACGGTAAACTCCAGATTGAAGACTTTGGCTCTGAGAGTTTGAACATTAAACGTCTGTTGGAAGCCAAAGCTGGCAACCTTGATACGTTAGCTCAAGGTTTGAGCTATATGCCACAAGCTAAGTAGTCACTTGTTAGTCGTTAGTCGTTTTGTAAAACAACTAACAACTAACTCTCATCATATAACAATTATCAAATCATTTATAAACACATCGTCAGGCTAAAAACGCCATCACTGCTTGTTGTCAGCGATGTGCAATGCGCGCAGATCACATCCAAAGCCGACCTCTGTTATGACAAATGAAACTGGAACAACTCACTCTTGCATCTTTTACGGTACTTGCCGACGGTCTTAATAATCCGAAAGGTCTAAGCTTTGCTCCTGACGGTAATCTCTATATTACAGAGGCTGGTACGGGGGGAGATGGACCTAGCATTCCATCACCTAGTGGTCAAGGTTCTTTACTTTTTGGCACAACTGGTGCTGTATCAAAAGTAGAGAATGATACAATCAAACGTATACTTACTGGACTTCCTTCCTTGGCATTTCCAGATGGTACTGGAGCCGCCGGTCCTCACGATATAAAATTTGATACTACAGGTAAACCTTATGTTCTCGTTGGGTACGCTGCAAATCCAGGCTTACGCCACAGCACACTTGGTGACACTGACTTAGGAAAAATTATCACTCCCGATTTCGAGACGAATTCGTGGACGACTGTTGTCGATATAGCCAACTATGAACTGACTCATAATCCTGATGGAGGCGATGTTGTCAGTAATCCTCTGGCTTTTTTAATAGATGGCGACAAGATTGTTGTTGTTGATCCGGGTGCAAACGATTTGCTGAGTGTAGGTACCGATGGAAGTCATTTGGAGACAATTGCTGTATTTCCCCAGCAGCTGGTTATGAATCCAATCTTTCCTGGTTCTAACTCGCAAAATTTTGACCGAGGACATGTACCACCTCCCAGCGCTGATCGTAATGCAACACCATCGCAAATAACGATTCAATCTGTACCTACAGGAGTCGCTAAAGGTCCAGATGGTGCTGATTACGTCAGTATTTTTACTGGTTTTCCTTTTCCAGAAAGTGGAGCAAAAATCTACCGAGTTGATGCTGATGGGCAACTATCAGTGTTTGCTGATGGCTTTACACAACTGATTGACTTGGCTTTCGACACGCAAGGCAACTTGTATGTATTGCAACACATGAATCAGTCAGGCTGGAAAGGAAAACTGGATGGAAGTCTGATCAAAATCACTCCTGATGGCACCTTCATAACTGTTCTCAGTGGTGATGGGCTAGAGACACCTAGTGCATTGACTATTGGTCCTGATAATGCTCTGTATGTGATCAACCGAGGCGGTAATCCGGGAAAAGGGCAAGTCATAAGAATTGAAAATCCAAGATCTGTTTAGTGAGTAAAAGACAATAGGCTCAACACACGAACAAGATTCCTGCGATTTTAACAACAAGTTTCAAGCGGGTGCAATACCAGTTCCTCTCAACCTAGAGGGGCTGTCGCAGTAGATGCGTAATTTCCACATCATCCCAATCACTGGGATTCTTTATCTCTGACACCGTACAACATTCCACAACTACCAACACTCGATTTAAATTAAGTATGAAATTCAAGTCATTTGCCTTTACAGTTTTCTCTATTTGTGTTGCCACTGTTTGTGGAACAGAGGCTGCGCGAGCAGCTTCACTGTCAGTAGTTGCCGACTTATTGAATAACCCACGCAATTTTGACTGGGATTCACAGGGCAATATTTATCTGGCAGAAAGTGGTTCTGGAGGTGACGGAAACGGCGGAGTCAACTGTATACCATCACCCAGCGCAGGATATATTCCTTTATGTTCTGGTAATACTGGTTCTGTTGTTAAAATTGCTCCAGAAGGTACAAAAACAACTGTACTCTCAAATCTCCCGTCCATAGCATTATCGCCCTCTGGGGAACAAGGTGCCGGTCCTGCGGACTTCAAATTTGATTCTAAAGGCAACGCTTATGTTTTGTATGGCTTAGCAGGCGATCCGAACTTGCGTGATCAGGTGTTACAATCACCTGCTCTCGGACAACTCTATAAACTAGACTTAAACACTGGGTCGCTGACAAGTCTTGCCGATTTTGCAAAGTATGAAGCCACATTTAATCCTGATGGCTCTGATGTGATTAACAACCCTTATGGCTTCACAATCAAGGATGATAAAGCCTACGTGGTTGATGGGGGTTCTAACGTTATATACAGGGTAGGACTTGATGGCAGTGGTATTGAGCAAGTTGCTGCGTTACCTACAAAACAGTTAGACCAGAGTAGCCTTGTATACCCGACTCTTCCTGATGGTCTGACAGAAGAAGCACTTCAATTTAATCCAAACGCTCAATCAGTTCCCACTGGTATTGCAGTTGCTCCTGATGGGAGTTTAACAGTTGCTGAATACACTGCTTTTCCTTATCCAGAAGGTAAAGCACGTATCTATTCAGTTAACCCAGATGATTTGTCGTCAATACAAACCATAGCGGATGGTTTTACACAGCTAACTGGTGTAACTTACGATTCTGAGGGCAATTTGTATGCTCTGCAACACATCAATCAGTCAGAATGGAAGGCTATTGAACAAGGCGGTAACATCATTGGTGATATCAGTGGTTCTATCATCAAAATTGCCAAAGATGGTACTCGCGAAACTATCATCAGTGGTAATGGACTAGAGGCAGCTTCTGGGTTATTTTTCGGTCCAGATGGTAATTTATATACCTCAAACCGTGCTAGACTCGCACCAGGAGAACGAGGAGGACAACTCGTCAAGATTGATATCAAATCTGGCGCAACGAAAGTACCCGAACCCGCTTCTGTGATGGGCTTATTACTGGCTACTGCAGCAGGCGCAAAAGTCATGAAGCGTAAACGCCAAGAAGAATTGCTAGCTAAGGTAGAGACTCTTTAATTTCTTGTTTCTTAGGCATTGCTAAGCAATGCCTAAGAAATAGGCTGCTGCCTTAAATAGAAAGCTTTGTTTCAAAAATAAGGCAACTGCTCAAATTTGAGGTTCTCAGACTAGAGCTGGGAACAAGATCAATCCAAGTAAGAGTATAACTCATAACACAGAATATTCACTATGAGATTAGTCAAAAATTTGTCAATTGCCTTCGTTGGTGCCGGTTTTCTGGTAGCAGCAGCTGCTGCTCAAGCTATGGCGTTAAGCTTACAGTACGAGCGTGACATTGGTAGCCCTGGTTTTGGTCCTGGGCAACTTTTTGTTCCCCAAGGCATAACGGTGGATAGCCAAGGGAATACCCTTGTCAGTAACGGTCGCGGTCTGAACGCGGACGGCAGTTTTAACCCGGAGATTGGTAACAAAGTTGAAGTATACAATCCTCAAGGGACTTATATTGGAGCAATTGGCAAGGGCGGTAAAGGACCTGGAGAATTCGACGAGCCGTCAGCTCTAGAAATCGATCCGCAGACTGGGAATCTGTATGTAGGTGATGTTTACAACAACCGTGTGAATGTCTACGACCCCCAAGGTAACTTTATTAACTCATTTGGTGAATTTGGCGGTCTTAAAGAGGGTAGAGCTTTCTTTGGACCATCTGGTGTGACTTTCGACAAAGATGGCTATGTATATATAGGTGATTTTAGCGGCGATAAAATCAATAAATACACTAAGGACGGCGAGCTAATCGGTAGCATTGGCACCACTGGTACTGAGCCTGGGCAGTTTCAAGGGCCAGCAGGTTTAAGAATTTCCCCAGTCAGTGGAAATTTCTATGTAAGTGACCAGTTTAACAACCGCGTTCAGGTACTCGATCCACAAGGTAATCCTCTGTTTACATTTGGTACACAAGGTACCGGACCTGGAGAATTTAATCAGCCAATCGGTTTAGAAGTGGATGAGGAAGAAAATATTTATGTGGCTGACTCTATTAACAGCCGCGTCCAGGTATTCGATAAAAACGGTAAATTCCTCACTTCATTTGGCGAACCTGCTCGTAATGCGTCTGGCGAAATTGTACCAGCTCCTGCATTAAATGAACCACCCTTTGGTTCACCTCTCGATCTCAGACCAGGCAAATTTAACTGGACGGGTGGCACATCCCTCAAAAATGGCAAGCTGTATGTCGGGGATTTTTTCCAAGGGCGCGTTCAAGTGTTAAACGTCGTCAAGGACGGCGCAACCAAAGTCCCTGAACCTGCTTCACTACTAGGTTTGGGTTTGTTGGGAATTGGTGCTACTGCTACTACATTGCGGAAAAATTGGCAGCAAAAAACAGCCCTCAGTTTAAAGGAATAGCCAAAAAATGCTATTTAAACATTCATAACTTTGCATATCCTCAACCTTTATCTAGTTTCGTTCCCAGGTTACAACTTGGGAACGTATTCCTAGAAGTTCTGGTTCCATTCGATAGACAACCTGAGTTTAGATAAGATCCTTGTCTACTCAATTACTTATTTCTGGTAGAAAAAACGAGAATTAATAATATTAAAAATAATGGTTTGTGTAAGTTATTTAGAAAAAACTACAGTTTCTGCCTCTGGCTTACTGCATCACTGGCTGACACAACGCATTTTTAGTGAAAGTTTATCCTGGCTAGATGATAAGATAAAGCAAGTTAAAACTGGTGTCAATAGGCCAGTGTTTTTTAGTGCTTTTAGCGCTGTGCCTCGTTATACAGGCAAAAACGATTTACAGCTGACAAAAACAGATTTAGAAGCAGCCTCAGCAGTCCGGACAGGTTGGTTTCCCAGTTATTGGAGTGTAGATCAAGCTGCTCGCACCTTACTGCTACTAGCTTTACCACAGAACAATCAGGAGAAGTATCTACAGACGCTGGAGCGAGTTTTTACAGCCGCTGATGTCGGAGAGTTAATAGCGCTTTACCAAGCATTACCCCTTCTACCTTACCCAGAAAAGTTTCGCACTCGTGCCGCTGAGGGAGTTCGCAGCAATATGACAGCAGTTTTCAACGCTGTGGCTTTACGAAATCCTTATCCAGCAGAGTATCTGAGTGACCTTGCTTGGAATCAGATAATATTGAAAGCTTTATTTGTGAGCAGTCCTTTACATCTGATTCAGGGGCTTGAAGAGCGTGCAAATCCAGAACTCGCTAAAATGCTGGTTGACTACGCCCATGAACGTTGGGCAGCAAAGCGCACAGTATCTCCCGAACTTTGGCGAGTTGTAGGGCGATTTGCCGACAATGCAATCTTAAGGGATTTGGAGCGAGCAATACAAGACCCCGACCCAATCCAACAAGCCGCAGCCGCACTTGCTACTGCTGAGTGTACTTTACCAAATGCTCAAGAGGTTCTTGCCCGTTATCCAGATTTACAAGCCCAAATTCAATCCGGGTATCTGACTTGGAACAGCTTAACTCTTTCCTAGTCAGCGCTTAAGCGCTTGCAACAAGTGAATTCTTAATTTTATAAGTAGGAACACTAGTGACATCATGTATATAGATCCTCACATTCATATGAGTTCCCGCACAACCGACGATTACCACAAGATGCAGGAGTCTGGCATTGTCGCTGTAATAGAACCTGCCTTCTGGTTGGGACAACCTCGGACTAACGTCGGTTCATTCCAAGATTACTTTAGCAGCTTAGTCGGATGGGAGCGATTCCGCGCTGCTCAGTTTGGTATAAGGCATTACTGTACAATTGGCTTGAACTCCAAAGAAGCGAATAACGAACCATTGGCAGAGCAAGTCATGGAACTTTTGCCTCTGTATGCCTGTAAAGAGGGAGTCGTTGCTATTGGTGAAATTGGCTACGATGATATGACTCCACAAGAAGACAAATACTTTCGCTTGCAACTAGAACTAGCAAAAGAACTAGATATGCTAGTGATGATTCATACACCTCATCGCAACAAAAAAGCAGGCACCAGTCGCAGTATGGATGTCTGTATCGAGCATGGATTAGATCCATCAAAAGTCATTATGGATCACAACAATGAAGAAACTGTCCAGGAAGTTCTGGATCGCGGTTTTTGGGCAGCTTTTACAATTTACCCTAATACCAAAATGGGAAATGCTCGCATGGTTGAGGTTGTACGTCATTATGGATGCGATCGCATCATCGTAGACAGCAGTGCTGATTGGGGAGTCAGCGATCCACTCGCTGTCCCCAAAACAGCCCATCTCATGCGAGAAAGGGGAATTCCAGAAGCTCATATACAAGCTGTATGTTACGAAAACGCACTTGCTGCTTATAGCCAAAGCGGTCAAATGCAGGAGTCAGACTGGCTATCCCCATCGCCAATCGACCAGCGACAGCTTTTTAACGGTAACTCAGTACTTCGAGGACAAAAACCCGTCGTCCAGTCTCCTACTCGTGAATACGCATTAATTGAATAAAAAGTCAATTTCAAGAACCAAAATTTATTCTCCCCACC
>NZ_QMEA01000107.1:22265-26481 GCF_012912105.1 Brasilonema sp. UFV-L1 | reverse complement strand
CCCAACTCCCCCCACTCCCCCCACTCCTCTACAAACCATGAACCCCTCAACCCTCAACTCCAAGGAATTTGAAGAGCAATACTCAGGGACACTTTGCGATTATGTGACAGCGATCGCCTGGTCTCCAAAAGGTACAACCCTAGCAGCAACTTCTGCAGCTGGTGAAGTCGTACTGTTGCAAGATGGTGAACTGACAACTTTACAGACTCCAAAAGGTGAATCAGTAAACTGTGTCGCCTTCTCTAAAGATGGGCAATTTTTAGCCGTTGGTGGACAGGATGGAAAGGTGAAAATCTGGCGAGAAAGTGAATTAATCGCCACTTTGGAAAATGCTCCCGCTTGGGTTGATAAACTGGCATGGAGTCCTACCAACAATCTGCTCGCTTTTAGCTTAGGGCCTTATGTTCAAGTGTGGAATGCTGACACTCGCGAGAGTGTCGCCACTTTGAATTTTGATAACTCATCAGTCTTTGGTATTGATTGGCGTTACGATGGAGAGTATCTAGCAATTGGTGGTTACCTGGGAGCCAAGGTATGGGACTGCCAAAACTGGGATGATGAACCGTATATCCTCGATATACCTTCTGCCAGTTTAGCAATAGCTTGGTCGCCGGACGGGAAATACCTTGCCTCTGGTAATATGGACCGTACCATCACTGTTGTAGAATCTCATTTCTTATCTTCTGATGGCACAGCAGAACCTTGGGTCATGCGAGGTTTTCCTGGGAAAATTCGCCAAATAGCATGGTCAGAACCAACAACCCAACAAGGTGCCCCTCTGGTCGCTTGTTCCAGTGTTGATGGTATAGTCGTGTGGGAAAAGCAAGCTGATGATTCCTTAGGTTGGGAAGCAAGAGTCTTAACGAATCATGTTAATATCATCCAAGCAATAGCCTTTGCACCGAAAAGCTTCCTGCTTGCTTCCGCTGCTGCTGATGGCTGGATTTGTTTGTGGAAAAAAGCAACAGAAGTCTCTCAAATTCTTACAGGCGTTTCATCTGGGTTTTCAAGTCTTGCTTGGCATCCCAATGGTCAACAACTTGCTGCAGGTGGTGAAAATGGTGAATTGTTCGTTTGGTCAAAGACGACGCGGGGTCAAGGTTTTGGAAGAAAATAACTATGTCTATATCTGCCATTGACAATAACGACGCCGCGGGTATCCAAGCGGTACAAAACTCTGTTGCAATATGCGATCGCTCGTTTTGGGGACGGATCAAAGTTTCTGATGGCGATCGCCTCCGCTTCTTACACAATCAAAGCACAAACGATATCCAAAGCCTCAAGCCAGGACAAGGCTGTGATACAGTTTTTGTCAATTCTACCGCCCGCACTCTTGACTTGGTAACAGCATATATCCTAGAAGATAACGTGTTGTTGCTGGTTTCGCCAAACCGTCGCGAGTTTCTCATGCAATGGCTAGACCGGTACATCTTCTTTGCTGATAAAGTGCAATTGACAGATGTGAGCGAGGAAACTGCAACTTTGGGCCTCATTGGACCAGAAAGTGATACTGTTGTCGAAAAGCTGGGCGCTGAGTCAATTATTGGTCAACCCTATGGAACTCACATTTCTATCCCTTCAGTGAGTCAGGGTTTTATCGCTGTTGGTAGTGGCTTAGCTTCTCCTGGATATACTCTAATTTTGCCAGCTTCAGCTAAAGAAGAAGTTTGGAATCAAATTCTAGAAGCTAAAGCAGTTCCAATAGGCGATCGCACTTGGAAAATGTTGCAAATATTACAAGGTCGTCCGGCTCCAGACCATGAACTGACCGAGGAATACAATCCTCTGGAAGCAGGCTTATGGCAGACAATTTCCTTCAATAAGGGATGTTATATAGGACAAGAAACCATCGCTCGGTTAAACACCTATAAAGGTGTCAAACAGCACCTTTGGGGGATTAACCTCAGTGGTTCCGCTGAGCCAGGAAGTGTGATTACCATTGGGGATGAGAAAGTTGGCAAACTAACTAGTTACACAAAAACCCTTGATGGTCACTTTGGGCTTGGCTACATCCGTAGTAAGGCTGGTGGTGCTGGTTTGAAAGTTCATGTCGGAGAAGTTGAGGGCGAAGTCGTAGAAATCCCGTTTGTTTCTCAGGACTACCCACAATTGTGATCAGTTCTTTTATCAGAGGGTGTTTATTTTTTATCTATAAACACCCTCTAAGAAATCAATCTTCACACCCAAGTTGATTATCCCTCTTCCATCACGAGTTTTAATTTCTGCATTATTAAGGGCGACGATACAAGGTTGATTACCTATGACACCAATAATTGCTCCCCCGGAAGAACCACCAGTGGCATCACAGTCGTGTAACAACACATTGCTTTCTTCACCCACAATGCTGCAATTCCGTTGCACGCTGGCTGTCCATCCCTTACCTGCGGTAAAAAATCGATAGTTTTCTTTGTCTGTGTTAGGGAAATCACCAGAATAACCAACGAAAATATATTTATTGCGGTTTTTGGTGAGAGTTGATGAAGGTAAAGATTTCCAACCTATGTAACCGTATTTTAAGCCGATAGGTTTATTGAGTATCAAAAGTGCCCAGTCGTTAGTTTGATTTTCTAATTTAGTTCCAGTGAAATCAGTGCCATAAATGACATTTTGAACTTGAGCGATATCTGATTCATCTTTCATTTTGCGATTGATAACATTTGGTGAAAACAAGATTTTTTGACTAAATTGGCGTGTTTCGGGGTCAATAACGCAGTGTGCATTAGTTAAAACGACATCTTCACTAATTAATGTACCTGTGCAATGATAGTCCTTGCCTTCGGTGGTAAGCCCTTGTATTCTACCAATTGCCGACCAAGGATATTGTCGGCTTAACATAGGAACTCGGTCATCCCAACCAATGATTGCCCTGCGTTGAAATTCTTGATCATCAGCTTTATCTGGTTTATTCGTCTGTTGCAAATTATTGGGTTGAAAGGCTTTACCGTTTCCTTTGATACTGAAGTTCTTGACATCTTGCAATTTGGTATATTTGGGTGGAGTTGGTTTTGCTGTGGTGGTTTGGGCGTTTGCATTCACCCAAATATTTAAGGTAATTGCGCTGAAAGTGACTGCGATAAATAATGCAATTGATTGTTTGCTCTGGAGTTTGTTTTTCATGGGTATTTTGTGTTGGTTTGATAGTTTTTGTATATCGTCTGTTTCAAGCGAAGAAACCTCACCCGCCTACGGCACCCTCTCCTTATTAAGGAGAGGGTTTAGAGAGACTTGCCTTTCTCCATGTCGTTTTTAACCAAAAGGTTTAGAGAGCTTTTCTCCCTCTCCTTTATAAGGAGAGGGCTGGGGTGAGGTATCTAACGCCACTCTCCTTGTACGGTGAAACCTGCCCAGTAATAGGGGCTACGCCATTTTGGGTTTTCCCATAACTTTCTTTGGGCTGCACGTAACGCGGATGGTGGGGTTTTCTTTTGCTGCAACATTTCTTTGTAAAATTCCTGCATCAGTACTGATGTGCCTTCGTCGTCAATCTGCCACAGGGACAGCATAACCCGCGCTGCACCTGCATACATTAAGCCGCGTGTCAACCCCACTAAACCTTCACCGTTGACATTTTTACCAAGTCCGGTTTCGCAGGCACTCAAGACGATTAACTCTGCTGGGTAGTCTTGGTTAAACAAATCTCCCAAGCGTAAGTGTCCTCTGATTGGCTTGCCTTTTTTATCAACCAATGACAGTACAATCCCGGATAACTCTGGTTGTTCTTGATTGACAAACCCGTGAGTGGCAAAATGCAGAAGACGGAATTGATTGAGGGTGCTGCTGGTTGCCCAGTCGTAATTGGCATCAAAGTTCAATGCTTGCAGGCTAGTTGCTGGTGGTATCAGTTTTAAAATTCCTTTTGCCTCTATTTCTGTGTTGCCTAACCTGTTCCAACCATTGCGTTTCAGGCTTTTGGCGGAACGGTTAAGGGCAGAGCGTTCAATTTCGAGTTCGGAACCGAGTTGAGTATTTTCCGGTTTACCTGTCACTCGTGTGTCGGTAGCACTGTATACCGGGTCGGCGAGAATGGCTATGGCTTTGGGTGCGGGTTGGCGATTGGCAAGTTTTTGGCGTTGGATGGCGATCGTTGAGGCTGAGGGTAAATTGACAATTTCATGGTTTATCATTAGTGGTTGGTATTTGGCTTCTCCCCTAGCAGGGCTACCGTGTATGCACATCTGGCTCAAAACCTCACCCTCGCTTTTCGCTGCGCTAAAAT
>NZ_QMEA01000107.1:0-22235 GCF_012912105.1 Brasilonema sp. UFV-L1 | reverse complement strand
CTCGGAGAGGGATGCCCGATAGGGCAGGGTGAGGTTCCGATGGCTCAAAACCTCACCCTCGCTTTTCGCTGCGCTAAAATCTTTCCCTCTCCTTACTAAGGAGAGGGATGCCCGATAGGGCAGGGTGAGGTTCCGATGGCTCAAAATCTCACCCTCGCTTTTCGCTGCGCTAAAATCTTTCCCTCTCCGGAGCTCGGAGAGGGATGCCCGATAGGGCAGGGTGAGGTTCCGAGGAAGTTTGGAGTTATGGGATGACTTGGGTGTACACTGTAGCTTACCAGGGGTAATATCAGCTAATGCCCCAAAGGGAATCGTTTGCAGCGCACCATCAGCAACAATCACCAAACGCTTTCGGTGTAATTTATCAGCAACAGGTGCGATCAGGAGTTGACTGAGTTGTTTTGCGCTCTTAATGGCTGAGTCAGTAGCTGTTGCTTGCTGCAAATCTGTATGGAATCCCTCTGCGACTTTTTCTATCTCCTTGCGTCCGGGGAGGGTATAAACTTGCATAGAGGTGGGAGTGACTGCCCACAAATAACTGCGTTCTTTTCCCAAAGAATACTGCAATAGCAAAGTGTCTTTATCAAGTTGTTGTTGGATTTGCGGTAATTTGAGAATGTCTTTTTCGGGGTTTGGGTTTGTCAGTTTTGCATATTCTGGGCTAGTCGTACGGATTTTGGCTTGCAGTTCCCGGTATTGGCTGAGGAGATTTTCGATTTCTGTGGTGAGTTTTTGAATAGATGCTTTGGTGAGATCGTTTTTATTTGGTGAATTTTCTAAATTTTGCCGCAGTGTCTCTCTGGCATCAATTTGCTGTCGTAAGCTGCGTTCCTGTTGTATGAGTTCTGGGTTTGCGCCTTTGAGAATGTTGGCATTTGCTGAGGTTAATAGTTCTATCAAACTTCTGGCGCGGGAGCGTTCGCTGATGTGTAGGGCTAATGCGTCGTATCCTTGGGATGGATCTTTTTTGTGCAGTTCCATCAGCAGGTCGATGTAGAATTTATAGTAACGCTGAACTGTGGCGAAGTAGGAAGTGCGAAGTTCTTGTCTGTCGATTTTGGTGCGTAACTCTTCGATAATTTTGATAGCTGCTTCTACGTTGGTGCGGGCTGCTTGCAAGTTACCGCGATCGCGTTCTACATAAGCAAGGTTGTAAAGGGTATTAGCTTCTCCTGCTTTGTTACCCACTTGTTTTCTCAAAGGCAGAGCAGAGTTGTAGTATTTGAGGGCACGCTGCTTATCTCCTAAAGCATCGTAGACTAAGCCAATATTGTCGAGCGTAGTAGCTTCTCCTGCTTTGTCGCCCACTTGTTTTCTCAAAGGCAGAGAAGAGTTGTAGTATTTGAGGGCACTCTGCTTGTCTCCTAAATCGAAGTAGACTGCGCCAATATTGTTGAGGATTCTTGCTTCCTGTACTTTGTAGCCCACTTGTTGACTCAAAGACAGAGCAGAGTTGTAGTATTTGAGGGCACTGTGCTCGTCTCCTAAATCGTCGTAGACACCGCCAATATTGGTGAGGTTTCTTGCTTCTCCTGCTTTGTCGCCCACTTGTTGACTCAAAGACAGAGCAGAGTTGTAGTATTTGCGGGCACTGTGCTCGTCTCCTAAATCGTCGTAGACACTACCAATATTGCTGAGAGTAGCAGCTTCTCCTACTTTGTCGCCCACTTCTCTTCTCAAAGGCAGAGCAGAGTTTAAGTATTTGAGGGCATTCTGCTTGTCTCCTAAATTGGAGTAGACATAGCCAATATTGTTGAGGGTTGTTGCTTCTCCTAGTTTGTTGCGTAGTTGTTTACTCAAAACCAAAGCAGAGTTGTAGTATTTGAGGGCACTCTGCTTGTCTCCTAGATTGGAGTAGACTAAGCCAATATTGTTAAAGGTTCTTGCTTGTCCTAGTTTGTCGCGTACTTGTTGACTCAAAATCAAAGCGGAGTTGTAGTATTTGAGGGCACTGTGCTCATCTCCCAAAGCGGAGTAGACACCACCAATATTGCTGAGAGTAGCAGCTTCTCCTGCTTTGTCGCTCACTTCTTTCATCAAAGGCAGAGCAGAGTTGAAGTATTTGAGGGCACTCTGCTTGTCTCCTAGATTGGAGTAGACTAAGCCAATATTATTGAGGGTAGTAGCTTCCCATAATTTATCCCCTGCCTTGCGCCATAATACCAGTGCTTCTTGGTATTTTTTTATTGCCTGTCGCAGAGATACTGCTGTCCCTTGTTTGTAAAGTGCCCACCCCTCCTTAAAAACTTTTTCCGCAGCAGCGCGGGTTGCATCTTGCTGTGTTGTAGTTGGCTGTTGTGCGATTTGCGACTGCTTTAATGTGCTTTTTGCTCCAACTGATTCGGATAAGAAAACGACACTCAGCAAGCAGATTAAACTGTAAAGCTTAAATTTTGGTCTTGAATATCTGAAAAAATCGCTTTTTGTCGAGTTAGCTTTCATATTCAAGTTGATATTGGTAAGTATGCACAGAAAAATGAGTTCCGTATAAGTACGGAAGGTCAATACAAATTATTAAATTGTTCTCAGAAAATACACTAAATCTATATAGAGTTTAGTTTAAAGCTTGCGTGGAAATTAAATCAACCAGGTTTCGTTTTCTGCAACAAAGTTAAGAGGATGCTTGAAGAGTATTGGGCGAATAGAATGAGACTGTTGGCGAATTAAAAGAGGGCTAGAAACTATAACTTAATTCCTGCCCATCTCTACTCATTACTAGTCATTTTTGGGTACGTATCATGGGCTTGCGCCCTTCGATTTTCGGTCAAGGAATAAAACGAGTATCTTCTCTATCCCATTCTATGCCTTGGCAAAAGTCATCTATCCAATTCGCTAAACGACTCGTGCCTGCAGGTGGTGGGTTAACTTGGTTATGAGCATCTTTTGGTGGAGTCGTCACAAGTCTACCTTTGCTTTCCATCTTTGTAGCCAGACTAACAGATGAAACAGCTTTGCTTTCCACCTCGCAAACCGCGATAGCTAGCCCCTTAGGGGGCGCTGCGCAAACGCTGCTGTGCTTAGCGCAGATCGCACCTGATGACACAAGTCTACTTTTGCTTTCCCTATCAGCAGTCGTAACCGCAAGCAATGAACTGGGTTTGTTTTGATGTCCCATACATGCAGTAAAGGAAACAGATGGGACAGATTGACTTTTGGGTTCAACTTTGGTTAAATCAGGTAGAGTCACAGGTGTAAACTGAGATTTGCTTTTCATCGGAGTGCTAGTCACACTCATCAAAGGCATAAAGTTGCTTTCCATCTGAGCGCTAGTCACTGCAACAGATTGTACGAATTGACTTTCACCTGTCACCTCACTCGCAATTGCACCAAAAATCAAAGGTTTACAATCGGTTAGCCTTTGAAAAGGAACCTCACAAGTCTCTTTAGTCTGAATTGCAACAGATGATACAGCTGTACTATTGTTTTCTTGTCCTACAGTAATGACACTGGGAGTCACAGACTGATGAGGCAACAACTGGAGAGCAGGCTCACAGTTTACCTCACTTTCAGCCACAGAATGTGGTGATTCTACCAAGTGTAAGTGCTCCTCAGGATTAAAGTTAAGACCTAAAGCGACAACAATCTGATCAGGATTGTTGTTGAGTTCCGAAATAAAAGGCAACATTTGTTCAAACTGTGGTTCCAAAACAGACAAAGTTGCCAATATAAAACCAGAGTTCGGGCGACGTTCACCATCGTAAGTTCCCCAAACTCGCATTTTTTCCAGCCACGAACGATTGTTGTAGTAGTAACTCACCCACTTAAGTTTCAAAGACTGACGTAGCTGCTGAATATTCATAATGAGATGTCTCGCTTTGGTCAAAAAGAGTGCAGTTCAGTTCTCTATAAACTGTTAATAATTAACTTTATCCCTGTGGATGAAACCGATAATAGAGCATCTTTGTCACTCTTTGACCACCGCGTAAATGCTGTTCTACCACCAGAGGTACTTCTGTTGGTAGAACGCGACTGTACCAAACCATATCAGGTAGCACCAGCACCATTGGTCCATTACCGCATTGTCCCAAACAGCTAGAACCAGTTACAGTCACTTCAGGAGTTGGTAACGCTTCAAAAGCCGTCAAGACTTTTGCTGCACCTTGCTTGCGACAAGTGCGATTTTGGCACACACGGACGCACTTAGGAAAAATAAGTGGCGTTGGTGAGGAATTAGATAAGCGAGATATACTTCCCATTTGTCATGTGTCATTTATCATTAACTTATTGTGAATTGTTACAGCAGAATATGTCCTGCGGACGCTTGCGCATACAGAACTCAGGAGTCACCAAGTTAGAAGTCAGAAGTAAAAAGGGTATTCTGTCTGGCTTTTAGACCTTACTCTTTGTACTTCACGCACAAACAATCTGCTGTAGGTCTTAGTTATTAATTGTTCTAGTAACCACTAACTCATGACTCATCTAGAGAAAGACCTTTTGATTCTAACCATTCACGGTTGAAGATGCGTGACTGGTAACGGGAACCGCTGTCACATAAGATAGTGACAATGGTATGTCCTGGTCCCATTTGTTTTGCTAAAGCAACAGCTGCAGCAACATTTATACCTGTGGAACCACCCATAAATAAGCCATCTTTGCGCAGTAACTGGTAAACAACTCGCAAGGCTTCTGTGTCATCTATCTGGAGGGCGTCATCAGCAGGTGCGCCTTCCATATTGGCGGTGATGCGACTGTTTCCAATACCTTCAGTAATAGAATTACCTTCAATTTTGATTTCGCCTGTTTTGATGTAGGTGTAAAGTCCGCTTCCCATTGGATCAGCGACAACGCATTTCACGGCTGGATTTTTTTCTTTCAAATACATTGCTACACCAGCAAAAGTTCCACCTGTCCCTGTTGAAGCTACCCAAGCATTAACTTTAGCATCTGTCTGTGCCCAAATTTCTGGTCCTGTGGTTTCGTAATGAGCACGTCGGTTTGCTAAGTTATCAAACTGATTTGCCCAAATAGCATTTTCCATCTCGGCTGCTATTCTACCAGAAAGTTTGACGTAGTTGTTAGGATCTTTATAGGGTACAGCGGGGACAGGGCGAACTTCTGCGCCTAATGCCCTCAAAGCATCCATTTTCTCTTGAGACTGTGTGTCAGGAATTATAATCAAGCATTTGTAGCCTTTGGCGTTGCATATATGTGCCAACCCAATGCCAGTATTACCAGCAGTTCCTTCTACGACTGTACCACCCCTTTTGAGCAAACCTTTTTCTTCAGCATCTTGAATAATGTAAAGTGCTGCCCTATCTTTAACGGAACCACCAGGATTGAGAAATTCTGCTTTACCAAGAATTTCACACCCAGTTTCTTCACTAAAGCTGTTTAAACGAATCAGTGGTGTGTTACCTACAGTATCTACAAAGCCGTTTTTGATATCCATGTTTAAACTTAATTGATGAAGACTATACTTTTGGCATCAGATAGTTTCAACTAGACGTAACTCCAACAGGCGTCACCCCTTATTGACCCTATACTGATTTTAGAGAGGTCTTTGTTCTAGAGATTAAGGCTTTCCCCCAACACACTCAAAAATTTTTAAATTTCACAAGAACACAGTTGTCAGAACACAGAACGGGTTGCGTCCCGCTACTCTAGCAGCAATGCTTGCTGTAGGAGATACAGACAAGATAGACATAGTACTTAAAGTTTTATAAAACTTCTAAAAATCTTTTTTCTATTTATAAAGAATTGGTAATTTTAGGTTGAAGAAAAAACAGTGGAATTACTGAGACAAAAATCTTGTTGATATCTTCGTTAATTCGCCGATGTTACAGATGTTTTACGGGAGATGATATAAAGGGTGTGATACCTCACCAGTCAACTAACCAGTCAACTAAAAATTACACTGAATTTTTCTGGCTACGTCTTCTAAATAACACATATCATGCTTCGCATACTCCTAATTGATGACAACTTTGATGATCAGCTGTCGATCACAAGGCAACTAGAGCAAGAATTTTCTCCAATAGAAGTCACCTCAATTATTCATGCTAAGACTTTTGAGGAAGCGCTAGCAGCAGGTCATTTTGATATCGTCATCACTGACTATTGTCTACGCTGGACTAATGGCTTAAAGATTCTCAAAACCATTAAAGCTAAATATCCAAAGTGCCCTGTCATTATGTACACTGATAACGGCAACGAAGAAGTTGCTGTTTTGGCTATGAAGTCTGGGCTGAATGACTATGTTTTAAAGGGAAGGCTTTGGTTACTTATAATCGCAATTAGGGAAAGTTTAGAAAAACAGACATTACTCCACGAATATGCTGTTGCTGTTGAGCGATTGCAAATTAGCGAAGAGCGTTTAGAACTGGCAATGAAAGCTGCTCATTTGGGCACTTGGGACTGGAACATGGTAACAGATAAAGTGATTTGGTCTGAAAATCACGAACAATTATTTGGTTTACCTTTAGGAAGTTTTCTAGGAAATTATGAAGCATTTCTAGCCTGTGTTCACCCAGAAGATAGAGCAACAATTACTCAAGCTATTAATCATGCTTTAAAAACAAAAACTGACTACAACAAGGAATTTCGCGTTATTTGGTCTGATGGAAGTGTCCATTGGATTTTAGGAAAAGGTAATTTTTACTATAACAAAATGGGTAAACCTGTGCGCATGATAGGAGTGGTGTTGGACATCACCGAGGGCAAGCAACGGGAAGAAGAATTAGAGCAAGCAAATCGCTTAAAAGATGAATTTCTTGCGATTGTCTCCCACGAACTTCGCACTCCTTTAAACGCAATTTTAGGTTGGGCACAGTTACTACGTAGCCGCAACTTTGATGAAGCAACTAGAAACCATAGTCTAGAAATTATAGAACGCAGTGCCTTTCAACAGAATCAGTTAATTAATGATATTCTCGATACTTCTCGCTTAATGCGAGGGCAAATGCATCTGTGTGTATCTCCTATTAATCTAGTCAGCGTAATTGAGAACGCTGTTAATACTATACAATTATCAGCCCAAGCAAAATCGATTACCTTGGAACCCATACTAGAAACCTCAGTCGCGGTGGTGATGGGAGACGAAAATCGCTTGCATCAAATTATTTGGAATTTGCTTTCTAATGCTATTAAGTTCACTCCTTCCGGGGGACGGGTACAAGTGAGGCTGTTAATTTGCGCTGAGTTAAACTCTTCTGACGAAATCACAACAGTCCAGCCAACACAACAGACAGTTTCTTCCAAAGGATTTTTCTCATCTGTTAGCGGTAGCTCTATCCTACCCTATGCTTCCGGCACGGCTGCGCCTAACGGTAACGTTTACGGCGAACAGGAAGCATTGTTCTCGGAAACTTCCGCACGCCACAGGCTTCTGACGACTCAGTACTCAGCAGTTATTCAAGTGAGTGATACTGGTGAAGGTATCAGTCCTGAGTTTCTACCTCACGTGTTTGACCACTTTCGCCAAGCTGACAGTACAACGACACGTTCTAATAATGGGCTTGGTTTGGGATTAGCGATTGTTCGACAACTCGTAGAATTGCACGGTGGCACAGTTGCGGCAGAAAGTCAAGGAAAAGGAAAAGGAGCAACTTTGACTGTTAAGCTACCACTATTAGAAATGAAGACACAGGAGCCAAAAGTCAGTCGGATACAAACTTCTCATCATTCACAACTCCATGATGTACAAATCCTGGTGGTTGATGATGATACTTCTACTTTAGAGCTATTAAAAGAAATTCTGCAAGGCGCAGGCGCAAAGGTGGTTGCTGTTACATCCGCTAGTGCAGCTTTACAGGTTTTAGAAGAACTCAAATTTGATATACTCATTAGTGACATTGGAATGCCACACACGAGTGGTTACGCTTTAATTCATCAACTTAGGCTCAAAGAGGTAGATCAAACCCAGAGAATACCAGCTATTGCACTCACAGCTTACAGCAGAGAAGAAGACAGAATCGAGGCCCTAAAGGCAGGATTTCACATTTTCTTGCCCAAACCAGTTAATACCGTAGAGTTAATCGGTGCAATATCTAGCCTTTTAGAATAACAAGAGTCAACTCATTCAAATTCCCATCACCCCATCACCCTATCTCCCTATCTCCTCGCCTTCCTTTTTCCGGGACTCCAACCATATGGGGACAGCAATCACGATCGCTAAAATCAGCAACGCCAAAAGTGCAAATTGACTCACCCAAGCTACTAATTGTTCTAAGGGAACGATTCTTCCAGCAAAAAAAGCAAGTGTCACCATAACACTAGCCCAGGCGATCGCCCCTGCCACATTGTATATCAAGAATTTGCCAAAGGGCATCTCAACAATTCCAGCAAGTGGTGCAGTGAAAATTCGCAGCAAAGCAAAAAAGCGCCCGAAAAATACTGCTTTAGAAGCGTTTTCACTAAATTGTTCTTTGATATTCAAAAGTCTCGCTTCGGAAATTCTAAAAAAGCTACCCAGGTACACTAGTAAAGACCAGCCACCATTTCTACCAACCCAGTAGCCACAGATACCTCCGATCACAGCACCTGCAATAGCGTCACTCAGAACAAGCCAGTAGTTGAGTTCCTTACTGCCTGCAAGAAACCCACCAATCAAGGTAACGGTTTCACCTGGAACAGGGATGCCTAAATTCTCTAGCAATATTCCCAAAAAAACTGCCCAATATCCATATTCGTGAGCAACTTTTTGGATGTTTTCCAGTGATACGAATTCAAGGGACATCCAGCACCGTTATCTTTACAAATTTTTACCTTTTCCTATATTGACTCTTTTTTGGGTGAGGTGTCAATTACGTATTCTGCAAAATTTTGGAATTCATAGTTAAAAATCAATGGTCGTTACATCAGTTATGCCTACGGATTGCGCAAATACCACATCCGTAGACATACTGGTAGTTCATAATTTCTTTTTATAAAAAATTTATAAATTCATCAGGAAATTGTAAATTTTTGGTAAAAGATACGGTTTATACCGAAATTCGCATATGGTTATGCCTATATTGGGTAAAGTCAAGACAAATTATACGGCATGGATACTGAAAATATCTGTCTTAACCGCCTCGCTGTCGGTTCTTGGGAACCGAATTCAGCGTCATTTTTCGTGGTTAAAAATAAATCAGTAGCTGTGTCTATTTTCTGTTTTTGTGTAAAGTGTTTCAACTACCCAGTTAAATTCATGACTATCACACCAGAATATCAAGTCGTTTTGTTTCAACCCGAAGGACGCATAGATTCAGAGGGTGGTATGGCTTTGAGCGAAAAGATGGCTGCCGTAGTTCCTCAACGTAATCAACTCTGGGTTATTGACTTAGCCAAAGTTGATTTCATGGATAGCTCTGGGTTAGTTTCCCTAATCAAAGACTTAAAATCGGCGCGTCAAAGCGGTTGTCGCTTGGTTCTTTGCAATGTTCAATCCTCCGTCAGGTTAGTTTTGGAATTGACCCAACTAGATTCTGTGTTCGAGATATTTCACACTTATGAAGACATTTTCACCGTTGTTTGAAATATTCACACTTACGAAGACATTTTCACTTTTGTTCAAGAAAAAAGTTCAGCGACAGTAGCCTGAAATCCTATTAGGCTACAGGAATGATAGTTAAGTCGAGTATTGGCTTTGCTGTGAGGCAGTACCAATGGCAAGTCAATAAGTCTGGCTTCTGTACGCCAATGCTAGCTAATGCAGGTGCAGTAGGAAATGGCCAAAGACGGTCAAAACAAATTTCACTTTTTTCTAATCCAAACTGCACCAAATACGTCGCTGGTGGTACTGATAGAAATTGCAGGAGATTATGTGCCATTTTATATAGTTTTTGACGCAAAGCATCTGATAAATGGAGGGGTTGAGAATAAGTTAAGTCGCACAGCAATAAATTGTCTGGTAACTTTTTCTTATTGAACTCCTCTGCTAAAGTAATAACTTCACCATAAAGAGGTCCTTTAGCCGTCAGTACCACTGGCAACCAATAGTAACCATCCCCGACAGCCACTTGTATATGCTGTCGTACTTGTTGGCGTAACCCAAGAACATCTCGACAAGCTTGAATAATTCCTTCAAACGGCAGTCCCAAGTTCTCAGGCAAACACAGGGTTAAAGGGCAATAAATAATCTCCTGCAATTGAGAAGAAGTTTGTGGCTCCCAGGATTTCAATCCTAAGCCTTCGTCAACAAATGTAAAATCATTCACCGCAACAACCTGCACAGAGGTTGGTTGTGTAGTATCTTCAGCGATCGCCATCTCTATTGCTGATACCATATTTCTTACGATGGGAGAGTCTGTCATTTCTCTCCCATCGGAATCGACTATTATTAAGACTTTACGCATTTTGCGTGGAAATATTATTTTCAGAGGATGCTACGCGCCCAAAATTTGGCAAATCTACTCCACTGTGAGAAGCAGTACGAGTTTTTAGAGCAAGACGGTAACTGACACTTTGAAGTTCTGCCTGTAGTTGGCGATTCTCCCGCTGTAGCGTTGCTACTTTTTCCCTGACTGGAGTCATGCGCTCTTCAAATTTACGACGATAAATTTGAGGTAACTCTTGTACAACCTGCTCAAGCATCCGACTGCGATCGCTGAGTTCTTGTACAGACTGCCGTAATTGATAAATCTCAGCGTCACGCGCACAGATTTGCTCTTGATAAAAAGTCACCTGCTGCTCTACAGCTTGTAGCTGTTCTCGTAATTCTTGTAACTGAGTTAGATAACGCTCAGATACTTCCGGCTGGGACATAAAGTTAGTGTTGCCCTTAACCAGCCGGAAGAGTTCTTGAGACAGTTGCTGAACAAGTTGATCACGAAGCTGCAACTCTTGACGTAGTTTCGAGGCTTCTGCTGAGAGAGCTTGAATAGTAGAAGTATCATTTTGGCTCACAGTGGCTTACCGCTCCCATTGCGAATCTTTTTTCATATACGACTACAGCAGTTATGTATTTGTCAATTGACATATTTCTATAGTCTAAAATCAGCGAGATGATTTGACGAACCCGCCTCATTTCATTTGTGTATACGGTGCCTTTATGTGCTCCTTATTATACCTTATGTTGAAGATGATGTTTGAAAAATTTAGATGCATCTGATACACATAAACGCGGCTCATTTTCGCTTCACCCTATGCCTGCGGCACGGCTACGCCAAACGGGTTCACCAGAAAATTCAGGGCAACAGAGCCGCGTGAATCATTAATTAACCAATACCACTAGCAGCTGGAGTTGCTTCCTCATCAACTTGTAGCTCTTTAACCTCTTGCTTCATCGTCAGGTAGCGAATCACTTCCTCACTCAAACGCATCGAGCGCTCCAAAATCGCAATGATATTGCCAGCCCCAGTGTAATTCATCTGTATGTAGATGCCATCTCTTTGCCTATGAATTTCATAAGCAAGACGACGTTTACCTCGATTTTGAATTTGGATATTGTCTGCTCCGTTTTCCTTGAGCAAGTTTTCATATTTAGCGATCGCTTGCTCCACCTGTTCATCGGTCAAATCGGGACGGAGGATGTACATTGTTTCGTAAACTATTTGCATAATTTTGCTCTCCTTATGGACAATATGGCTGCTGATGTTAACTTGCATGGGATCGCTATTAACGATACCAATACTTATCAACGTCTCAAGCAACAAGGAACCTTTTGACGTTCTTCGTTATATGGTAAATCCGACTCAAGTTTAGTTAATGCTCATAAAAGCTATTCAACTGAGCTTGTTCGAGGTTTACTTCCTGTTTCATTCTGGCGGTGTCGGCACTCACTCTTTTTGGATGAGTCAGTCGCTCATAGGGAGCTTATCCGTTCCGGGGCTACCCTTGTTTGAAGGAACTACGTCACATCCTTTAAGGAAGCCGTGCCGCTAGGGTGGAGTGGCTACCCAAGACCATACTGCCTCACCTGTCCATAGTCTAGCTTCGTCTTACTGACGACTCTACGTATCGAACAGAAGTTAGAAAAAACTTCTTAGGAGGCGCTACTAACGACTCTGTGTCTATGGTACGATTATCCTCGCCTGTGGCACGTTTATCAAACGCCAGTCTACGCGCTTAGGTTTTATCCTCGCTCCGGCAACGGTAAAACCGTTACTGTATAGAAAATATTAGCATATTTTCAGCAAAGCATAATTAAAATTGACAAGTCTAGATGAGAAATGTGTAAGAATTATGTTAGAGTTTTCAGGCTTTACAATCACAATTGTATAACCAGTACAAAAGTGTACTAACTTAGTATCTTTTGGTAAAAGATATAGGTTTTTGTCGTTTACCATCAAGTTTTATAATCTTACCAGCTTTTCATTTTTATGCTTCACCAAGTCGCTCATTGAAATATTGCACAGTGACGGTTTAATTGCACAAAAGGATACTGGTCAAGGTTATGGCACAACGGTATGTGCGAGTTCAAAATCCAGAAGGGCAAGTATACTATGGCTTGCTACAACTTTCTCTTAAGGTGGATGTGCTAGATGCTCCACCTTGGCTACAAGGGCAACCCACTGATTTGATTTTGGAACCAGAAAGTTATCAAATCTTGGCTCCCTGCGCTCCTTCCAAAATTGTAGCGGTAGGCAAGAACTATGCAGAGCATGCGGCAGAAATGGGAACAGAAGTTCCTCGTGAGCCTTTGCTCTTTATGAAGCCACCTACGTCTATCATTGCTTCACTGGAAGAAATTCAGTATCCGCCGCAGTCACAGCGAGTGGATTATGAAGGAGAATTAGCCCTAGTGATTGGCGATCGCACTACGAGTTGTACACCAGAGGAGGCTCAAACAAAGATTTGGGGTTACACTATTGCTAATGATGTCACAGCGCGGGATCTACAAAAACGGGATAGTCAATGGACGCGAGCTAAAGGTTTTGATACGTTCTGTCCTTTGGGACCGTGGATTGTCCGAGAAATCAGCCCCGGAGCCAAATTGCAGACTTTTTTGAATCAGGAAGCAAATCCTGTACAATCTGCCTGTATTGACCAGATGGTATTTTCCCCAGATTTTCTTGTCTCCTATATCTCTGGGGTGATGACGCTACTACCGGGAGATGTTGTACTGACGGGTACACCATTGGGGGTAGGACCTTTACATCCAGGCGATCGCGTTCGTGTGGAAATTGAAGGTATTGGTCGTTTAGAAAATACCGTCACAGTTAGGCAAAGCGTACAAAATCAGACACCAGAAACTCAGAACTAGTATCGAATGGCACGCTCGATCAAGGAAAACATTTCACTTAAGACAAAATCGGGACTGTTTCAGGTTAGGAGGGCTGAAAACAGTTGATCAGAGCTTTTACTTATCCTGAGAGAGTACACCGTTTAAAACCAAGTTGATAGCTGCTTGGGTATACTGCTCAATCATTTCAGAACTTAACAATTCGACATCAGGGGTCAGATATTTTAAGTTTTCGTAGGCATTAGCATAAAAAACGCACACGCCAGCGATACTCAGTGTGGTCATGTATGGGTCTAACTTACAGAAAACCCCTTCTTGCATCCCCTTTTCTAAAATTTGAGTTATATATCCAATTGGTTGTTGCCAACTTGTTAACTGGAAATACTTTCCTTGATTTTGATTCGCTTCTTGAAATAACAACATTCCTTGGTAGCGGTGAGAAATTTCGTAAGCGATTATAGTTTGCAAAAATATTCTTAGCGCTTCTGGTGCTGGTAACTGTTCCAAATTTAGCTGCTCTAGTATTTGTTGAAATTGGGTTGCTGGTCGTTGCAACACCGCTTGGTATAGTCCTTCTTTACTTTGGAAGTAGTAGTAAATCATCCTGGGCGCTACTTTTGCGCTGTTTGCGATCGCCTCAGTACGCGCCCCAAACAGTCCATGCTTGGCAAACTCTATCTCCGCAGCATCAAGAATCTGCTGCTTTGTCGCCTCTGCATCACGTATCGCTCGTTTGGTTTTAGATGAAGATTTGGTATTTGCTGTTCCACCCACGACAGTAAAAAATTAATTTTATTTGCAACAGACAAGCCTCTATAGATAGATTTTACAAGCATCTAAGCTTTTTTACTAGATAATGAACTAAAAATTTCATTCACTCTTGACAGACAAGCTATGAGTGTTTCATGCTGATATTTATGAAATAAATTTTTAATTAATTGAAGCTAGGCTATGCAACGACTTAAATCGGCTCTGGAAATGCCGGGTGATTTCGGCGTGCCAATTTTGAGTGACCTTCAGTTTGCTGCAAGTGAAGGGTACTGTTTGCTGCAAAAGTGGCAAAAGTATGGTTCTGCCTTTAAGATGCGACTTTTGGGTCAAAAGTGTGCCGTTTTGATTGGTGCCCAGGCAAACAGACTCGTGCTTATTGAGCAAGCAGACCGCTTGTCTTCATATTTGGGTTGGCGATATTTTGTAGAGCCTGCCTTCGGGCGAACCTTAATGATTCAAGATGGACAAGAACACTCAAACACGCGCCGGCTAATGATGCCTGCGTTTCACAGTACGGCAATAGCTAGTTACTTTGAAACAATGCAGGAAATTGTGCAAGCCAGCCTCAAAACCTTGGCGACTCAGGGTGAGGTTCCTCTATTAAATGCGTTGCGAAGGATGACTTTGCTGGTTGGGGTGCGACTGTTATTAGGCGTACCTAAAAATCAGGAAATTGACGAAATCGAGCAATGGTATGAAGCACAGCTTAAAGCTTCGTTAACGCTGTTTCGGCTAAATCTGCCATTCACCACATTTGGAAAGGGACAAATTGCACGCCAAAAGTTGAAACGACAACTCCAGGGAATCATTGCCCAAAGACGACAAGCGTTAAGACTGCTTGCTTCACAGGATGCCTTGGGGTTATTTTTAGCAGCCGTTGATACAGAAGGGAAGACATTACCTGATGAGCAAATTATGGATGAAGTGGTGCATTTGGTAAATGCTTCGCACTTTACAACAGCGGGTGTATTATCTTGGGCAATGTTCGAGTTGGCGGCGCGTCCCCAGTGGTGCCAACGTCTGCGCTGCGAACTTGAACAAGTTGTTGGCAGTGGTGATTTAAATGTTGAGCAACTGCGACAATTGCCGCAAATGACTAATTTTTTGAAAGAGATTGAGCGACTCTACCCACCAACTTCTTTAATTGTGCGGGGTGTGGTTAAGGAGATTGAATTTGCAGGATATCAAATTCCCCCAGGTTGGACGATTATTATTTCGCAATTTGTGACGCATCGACTGTCTTCTACATATACGAATCCAGAAGAATTTGATCCAGATCGCTTTGCCCCACCACGCGAAGAAGATAAAAAAGTACCGTTCTCGTTGCTTGGTTTTGGTGGTGGTGCCCACGTTTGCATCGGTCGAGAATTTGCATTGATGGAAATCAAGATTTTTCTGGCTTCATTGCTACGTAAATATCATTGGGTGATCACGCCAGAGTATTCTGCTGTTGCGCCCGTGCTAGTTCCTCCTAAAGCCCAGAATAAACTACGGGTACACTTAACAACTGCTTAAACAAGGAAAGACCCCGCTCTTAAGGGCGGGGATTAATCCTTTTAAAGAAATTTGCACGAATCTTCCAAAATCATCAATTTTTTTTAGCGATATGGCTCGTTTTCTAATTGGTACGATTGCTGCTACTGGACACCTAAAAGCTAGCGGGAGCATGGTAGCCCCGCAATCAAGATCGGGGTGGAAATGCGACACGACGAATTTATTCGTCGTCATAATTTCTTGCCCAAGTTTCAATCAATTCACTAACACTAGTGCTTTTTTGTACAGCTATTTCTTGTAATTTCTTCCACGCAGTCGGAGTTAGCATCAGCCTGTGAGCGCTTTTTAATTCATCGTACAAAGCTGGGACATCCCTAAGCCTTTTTTTACCTTTGCCTGTTGACATTCCTAGAACACCGCCCATATACTAAAACAAAGATTAGCAAATGAGTAGGGGGTGATGTCAAGTGGCTCGGAGTGCGTCTCCATCTTTTATAACAGAAATACCGTTAGTTGTAGATAGCAAACAGGAAACAGAGTTGTTATCTCGTTTTCAAGCAGGAAGACAGCTATATAATGCGTGTTTAAATGAAGCAATGAAGCGACTAAAACTAGTCCGTAACTCTGAGTCATATCAAGCAGCTAAACAAATTCCTAAGACAAAAAAGAAAGAACGCAGTGATGCATTCAAGAAAGCAAGAGAGCAATACAGATATTCTGAGTATGACCTGCATTCTTTTGCAACTTCGACAAGCAATGACTCAAAGTGGATAGCTCAAAAAGTTGATTCCAATACTCAACACAAACTTGCAACTCGTGCTTTTAAAGCGAGTGAACGAGTTATGCTTGGACGCGCTAAAGACGTACGTTACAAAGTACCGAGTCGCTTCCATTCGCTGGAAGGTAAAACCAACAAGCAAGGTTTGAGATGGAAAGATAATTATTTGGTTTGGGGCAACCTTAAACTAAAGTCAATTATTGACCCAGCCAACCCAGTTATCAAGCATGGGCTTGAATCCCCGATTAAGTATGTTCGCTTGTTGTGGCGCATTTTAAATGGTAAGCGTCGTTGGTATGCTCAGCTAGTGAACGAAGGTATACCTTACCAGAAACCTCAAAACTATGTTTCTGATGGACTGATTGGCTTAGATCTCAATATATCTAACATTGCTTTTGTTGGTGACAAGTACGCTGACTTGTTGCCGTTTGCTGAAAATGTTCCGACCTTTCAGCACAAGATACAAGCACTGCAAAGAAAGATGCAGCGCTCCCAGCGTGCCAATAACCCAGACAACTTTGAACCAAACTTTGATGCGAGGAAAGGGCGCAAGACCGTTGTTAAGAAAGGAAAGGTCAAGAAAGGTAAGGCTCAATGGAAGAAATCTAGTAATTATCTCAAAGCATCTGCAAAGAAGCGTGAACTGGAACGCCGCAAAGCTGCTTATGCCAAGACTCAGAATCGTTGTATTGTTAACGAAATTCTCAGACATGGCAAGCACATAAAAACCGAGAATATATCGGTGAAAGGATGGCAGAAACGATACGGGAAAGCCATCTGTGCTAAATCTCCAGGTTTTGTACAATCAGAACTGAAACGCAAGGCTGAGAGTGCTGGCGGTTCGTTCATTAATTTCTCTACTCAAAAAACAGCGCTATCTCAAACCCATTTGGACGGTAGCCGCATCAAGAAATCACTGTCCCAACGGGTTCACCGAGATGTAACGGGTATCCCAGAGCATCACCGAGATTTGTTTAGCGCGTTTTTGAGTAGGTTCGTTAATCAGGATGTGTTGTTATTGCAGGATGCTTTAAAAGAGTATCCGGGGGCGGAGTCGCTCTTGTTAGAGGCATGGCAACGTTCAATAAACCGCAAGCAAGTAAGCGCGTCCCAAAGCAGGAAGTCTGATTCTCCCTTTGAGCGGTTCTCCAATAAAGGCAGAACGTCTAGCCAGATAGCTATAACGAGCAAAAAGCTAGTCTCAACTCTGCCTGAATCCGCGTCTATGCGCGAGCGCGGAGTGGCTCAACATCTTTTGAGTATCATCGCACCGACCTTCCGCCTCAAGTCCATTTCATCGGAACCTTTTTACCTAGTGCTTCATCAGACTTTACGCCTCCACCTTGGTGGGATGATCTCAAATCTGGAAAACCTATTATTCATGTCACACAGGGTACAGTTGCAACCAAGGCAGGAGATTTAATTATCCCAACAATTCAGGCTCTTGCAAATGAGGATGTATTGCTGGTTGTGACAACAGGAGGACAATCAGTAGAAAATTTACAACTCACTTCTATTCCTAATAATGTCAGAGTGGAAAAATTTCTTCCTCACGCGCATCTTTTGCCTTATGTTGATGTCATGGTGACAAACGGTGGATTCAATGGTGTACAAATTGCCTTAGCAAATGGTGTGCCAATGGTGACTGCTGGTCAGACAGAAGAGAAACCAGAAATTTGTGCCAGAGTGCAATGGGCTGGTGTGGGAATTGACCTGAAAACAAGTACACCTACACCTAAACAGATTCGAGAGGCTGTGATGAAAATTGTGAGTTCATCTCATTATCGGCAAAGGGCAGAAAACTTTAAAACTGAGATGAGTCGTTATGATGCCCCAACTCTTGCCACAAAGCTATTAGAGCAATTGGTATTAACTAAAAAGCCTGTTTTTAAAACAAGTTAGTTATGAGTTCCTTATTACAGCAGCAATTCCTGAGTCAGGAGTCAGGAGCGGAGCAAGGAAAGCTCCGCCTCCGGTCAGAAGTAAAAAGAGCTTTCTATCTGCCTTTTAGACTTCAGTAGTGTACTTCATTTACTTGAAATGTGCTGTAATTCATCTTTTTTTAAATACTTCCATCAGAGCACTACCATTTTTTTGAACACAACCTCATGCCACAACTAAACCATCTCTAACATGAATGGTGCGTTTTGTTTGAGCAGCAACATCGGGTTCGTGAGTCACCAGAACTATAGTAATGCCTTGGTTGTTCAAGTCAGTTAGTAAGTCCATGACTTCTTGAGACGTTTTGGTGTCTAAAGCTCCGGTGGGTTCGTCTGCGAGTACAAGAGCAGGACGGTTGACAAGGGCGCGGGCGATCGCCACTCGCTGTTGTTGTCCCCCTGAAAGTTGGCTAGGACGGTTATACAAGCGCTCTGCCAGTCCTACCCTAGTCAAAGCTTGAATTGCCCGTTGGCGTCGTTTCGACTTTGGCACTTTAGCATAAACCATCGGCAGCATGACATTATCAAGCGCGGTGGAACGTGCTAACAAATTGAACTGTTGAAACACAAAGCCAATGCGTTGATTACGAATGTAAGCGAGTTCATCATTCGCTAATGTGGTTAAATTGCGCCCTTCTAGGACATAGTGTCCTGTGGTTGCGCGATCAAGGCAACCGATAATGTTCATCAATGTGGACTTTCCTGAACCAGACATCCCCATAATGGCGACGTATTCCCCTTCTTCAATCGATAAGTCAATTCCCTTGAGAATCGGGAGTTCCATATCGTTTAAACGATAACTTTTCGTAATTGATTCCATCCAAATCATAGTTGCAGCCATTTTAGTCACTCCGTAACGCAGTAATTGGGTCAAGTTTGGCAGCATTGCGAGCGGGCATAACGCCAGCGAACAACCCAACCAAGATAGATAAACCAAAACCAATGATGATTGACAAAGGAGAGACAACAAAGGGAAATTGGAAGATCATTGCTGCGCAGGCGGCGATCGCAATCCCAAGTCCAATTCCAACTCCACCTCCAGCTGTTGCGATCGCGAGTGCTTCTGTTAAAAATTGGTTTAAAATTGCAGCATTGGTTGCACCAACAGCTTTGCGGATTCCAATCTCTCGTGTTCGCTCAACAACTGAAACAAGCATGATATTGGCGATACCAATTCCTCCAACGACAAGAGAAATGCCGGCGATCGCCACCACCATGACTGTAAATAAACCTACAACATTACTCAGCGTATTGATAATATCCACCTGGTTACTCAACCTGAAATCATCTACTTGCGGTGGATAAATGTCGTGACGTACCCGCAGAAGGTTCGTAATCTGAAACTGTGCTCCTTCTAACTGGTCTTGACTGTTCACTTTTACATAAATTCCTCTGATCGCAATCCCTGCTAAGGCATTGTTTCCTACAAGTCGATCAGACATATTCGTTAAGGGGATATAAATTTGTTCATCTATATTGAATGGACCTTGAGCACCCTTTGATTCCATGACGCCTATGACTTCATAACTTTTTCCTTGAATACGGATATTTGCTCCTACTGCATTACTTTGCATTCCTAGAAGTTCATCTCGTACTGTTGGACCTAAGATAGCCACAGGTTTAGCAGAATCAATTTCCTCTTGGGTAAAAAATCTTCCTTCCTGAACGCGAGTATTTCTTACCTCTGGATAGTTGACATCTGTTCCAATAATAGTTGTTGAAGTATTTTGTTTTTCATAAGTGACTTGAGCTGTCTGTTGCAAATAAGCGGAAACAGCTTTAGCAGAGAGAACCTGTTTCTGAATCGCTAAAGCGTCATCCCAGGTTAACGTTGTCGCAGAGCCACTTCCTTGTCTAACGTTCCCGCTTCTGGCTGCACCAGCAAAGACTTGTATAATATCAGACCCCAATCCCTGTAACTGCTGCTCGGTTGATTTTTGCACACCTTGTCCAATTGAGGTAATGGCAATCACAGCCGTAATCCCAATAATGATGCCCAACATGGTTAGTCCGGAGCGGAGTTTATTACTCCACAGCGCTTCTGTTGCCATCGAAAAAATTTCAACAATTGATACTGAACTAACATCAATTGAAGTAGAGGACCTCATAAGCAATTCAAAATCCAAAATTCAAAATTAAGTAAACGATTGATGGCGAGTCGTCTAATCTCTTTTTCTTTCTTGTCTTGGCGCTCTTGGCGTCTTGGCGGTTGGTTTGAAAATTAACACTTACTTTTTTAACCGTAGTAAGCGGGGCGGAAGACTGGCTCTTGGCGTCTTGGCGGTTCGTTTGAAAATTAACTCTCACAACTCAAACAGGATTGCCATAGTTCAAAAAAGTTAGCGCAAACCTCCACGGCGACCACCTCCACCAGGACTTAACCCAGGTATAAGAGAGCGATTATTACCAGAACGATTGCCAGATTGAGAATTCCGTGGAGCACTAACTACAACCTTCTCATCACCTTTTAAACCAGAACGCACTTCTGTTTTGTTATCAACTGTGACTCCTGTGACGATAGGAGTAAATTTGGGTCTGCCATTCTCGCGCTGCACAAGGACACCTGTTCCATTTTGCTGACGTACGATCGCAACCGTAGGTATGACCATTGCATTGTCCAATTTACCAACATCGAACTTCACATCGACGTTCATTCCAGGGACGAGGAGATTTGTTGGAGAGTTTGAGATGATATCCACTTTTACTTTAAAGCTAGTCACATTTGACTCCACAACTGCCTGAGCTGCTATTTGAGCCACTTTTCCTTGAAAGGTTTTGTCTGAATAGGCATCGGCTTTAATCGTAACAGTCTGTCCTACACGGATATCAGCAATTTCCTTTTCGGCTACGTTTGCCACAACCTGATAAGTGGATGCAAGAGATAATACTGAAGAGGAAGTTGCTGAAGAAACATCGCTTCCCGATGTTGTTGGGGTGACGAAATCTCCTGGATCGGCGTACTTACTGGTGACAATTCCACTGAAAGGTGCGCGAATCACCGTATCTTCTATTTGAGTTTGAATCGTTTTGAGAGAGCCTTGTGCTTCGGTGACTTGTGCGATCGCTTGCTCAATATCTTCTTGACGACTTCCTGCTTTAGACAGAGCTAAAGCTTGTTTTGCTTCTTCAACTTGAGCACGGGCTTGGGCTATTTCCTGTGGTAAGTAGCCGTTGTTTTGCTTGGTAAGTTCTTGTTGTGCTGCAGCTAAAGTTGCTTTGGCTGTTTCTAGATTATCTTTGGCGTTGCGTTGTTCGCTCAAAGCTTCTTCATAAGTGTCGCGGGATATAGCACCTTCTTGGGTGGGAGCTTCTAAGCGTTTGGCTCGCGCTTGTGCTAGTTCGAGTCGAGACTGGGCTTGTGTTATGAGTGCTTCGTTTTTCTTGACTTCGGCTTGAGCTTTGGCAATGTCTTCTGGACGGTTACCTGATTCTAACTTTTCTAAATTCGCCTGTGCATCCCGTAAGCGTGCTTGGGCTTGAGCAATTTCTTCAGGACGATTTCCTGCTGTGACTTTCTTTAAGTTTGCTTGTGCAGAAGTGAGTTGACCTTTTGCTTGCAGCAGTTGCCCTTGCAAGTTAGAGTCATCCATGTAAGCTAAAATTTGCCCACTTTTCACGGAGTCTCCTTCATCCACTAGTAAACTCTTCAGACGTCCTGAGCTTTTGGGGCTGACATTAGTTGATTGCTTAGGTTGGATAGTACCATTGGCTGAGATAGTAATGGGTAAGGTAACCCTTTCAACAGAAGCTGTTTGTATTTGCCGTCTGGCTTCTTGGCGTGGAACAACAATCACCTGACGATAAACCGCATATCCTCCTCCTGTCAATGTACCTAAAATAAGCAGCCCAACCAGCCATTTGCTAAGCCCCTGTTTGAGGGAGCCTTTTTTAGGCGGCATGAAAGTAACAGGTTGGGTAGAATCGAATGTCATACGCTCTTCTATACCTTGAAGATAGAGATATATTACATACCTTTGATTACATCAGTAGCAAATGACAGTCTGCCTTACATTTTCATTACAGTTTTGTCATTTATGCAGCAATACGCTTATCAGTTATCAGTTATCAGTTATCAGTGAGCCAGCACGGCGCAGAAGGGTTTCCAACGCGGCTATGCTCCACTTGGGGAGCCAGCCGCGTGGGTTGGGCA
>NZ_QMEA01000106.1 GCF_012912105.1 Brasilonema sp. UFV-L1 | reverse complement strand
TGTGTACAGAAATCAAGTTACAGCTTCCAACCCCTATCCATGCCCACTGAACTCAGGGACTCTTGAATTTTACGGAGTATACTAACCAAAAGATAAAGTTTTTTTGCGACTTTCTTAATTTAAGATGAGAAACTAGCCAGTCTCTTTTGGTTCGTTCTTTTCCTTGTTGTGCTTAATCCATGAACTTTTTTTTTGCTCAAGATGTGTCTGTTTATCAGCAGCTGACTTCAGGGATGCAAACGCTTCCTCAATTCTTGCCCCATAGTCCTGCTACTCTACTGTCACTTTTGAGATCACAAGTTGATTTACTCATTGAGCAACAGATTGCAGCTACTTTGTGGATCAAGCTACCACCTGGAAAAATTTGGCACTCAGAAATTCAGCGTTATCACCAACAACTGACAGTATCTGATGTCATTCGTACTTTGCGCATTGAGGAAAGCAAAACGGAAGTAGAAAAAGAGGGTGAAGACGCCCAGATTATGAGACAAAGTGACGCAGAGAATTGTTTTGTCTCTGTGTCTGAGTTTCCCCGTTTTCACGAACAGTCGCCACCTTCCAAGCTTCTACAAGTCGAGGAACCCACTCAGTATGTGTCTTTTTGTGCTCCCCCATCTTCTCCTATATCTTTATCTTCCCAATCTTTGAGGGTTCAGATCCTACCCAATAGCCTGTTACAACGAGAATACTTTGTGATGGTGTTGTCGTCACAGTTTTGCTGTCTCATTCTGGCTCATAGACCATTTAGAAAAGGCAACAACAGCTTAGCGAAAGCAAGCAGAAAAAACAACCCACCGTTACTTGCTGTCACGACTTTTGAAGGACAAATTATTCAACAAGCGTTAGATATTATTAAACAGGCTATCACACCAGAGTCATCCTTACTGATACCTGCTGATTTTATTTGTCCGCCAGCACCAAGTCCAACACTCATGAGTCAACTGTTGGCAAAACAATTACAGCGACAGGATGAAATTCATCGTCAAATAACGATGAGGCGTGTTGCTAGGATGCAGCAGAAAAATCAAAAACTGCACGAGATGCTACAACTCAAAGATGAATATTTGAGCAATGTGTGTCAAGAACTGCGAGCACCTCTGACACACATGAAGACAGCGCTGAGTCTTTTAAGTTCCCCTCATCTCAAACCCACTCAGCGACAACGGTATTTTCAGATGCTCAAACAAGAGTGCGATCGCCAAAATGCTTTGATTACCGGTGTCATGGATCTGGTACAGTTAGAGCGGGATTTAGCGCAGATGCCTTTGGAGATTGTACGTCTTTCGGAAGTTGTACCTGGAGTCGTTAGTATTTACCAGCCTCTAGCCCGAGAAAAAGGTATCATGATCGCTTACACCGTACCAACTGAACTTCCTGCTGTTTGGTGTGTCAGCGGTGGACTAAGGCAGATTGTGATTAATTTGCTTTCTAACAGTCTTAAATTCACATCCATTGGTGGACAGGTTTGGGTACAAGCGCGTGTTCAGGGTGATTATGTTCAACTAGAATTTCGCGATACTGGTATTGGTATTACCGATAGCGAGATTCCTAAAATTTTTGACCGCTTTTATCGCTTACGTTCAACTACAACACAAGATCCTGGTGGTGTTGGCTTAGGTCTATCAATTGTGCAATTATTGCTATGTCGTTGTAGTGGTTCTGTTTCTGTCAAAAGTAAGCTATGTGAAGGTTCCACTTTTACTGTGCGACTAGCCATAGCTTCTGTTCATCCCCCACAAGAGTCCATTTAAGGTTAGTCTGAGATTCAAAGTTTATGTTCATCACCTTAATTGCAGATTATGGTAATGGTGATCCGGCTTTCGTTGAGGTGACACAACGGTTACTCATGGTACTGCCTGGATCACAGATTCACACTCTCTCAGTTCCTGCCTTTAGTACTCTGGCGACAGGTTTTTGGATTGCCCAACTAGGTCTTAATCCTGGTCCTCCGGAGCGTCTTATTTATCATAACTGTGCGCCTCGCCAAGATGATAAACAACCTCGACAAGACAATGAAGGTGAAGGACTGACTTATGTAGTCTTACCTAACGGTGTCAAAGTCGTCGGCGTTAATGCTGGTTACAGTCTCTCTTTTCTCAAGAAATATGCACAAAATATGTATATTGTCAAGGTTTCTAGAGGCGGCTCGCAGTTTCGCTCACGTGATGTCTTTCCCAATGCTGTAGCAGCTATTGCTAAAGGCGACTTTAGCCTTTTAGGAGAAGTTTTGCATCCAAGTAGTATACCTGATTATCCAGGCGATCGCGTTGCTTGGACTGATGGTTACGGTAACATTAAAACCACAATTGCAGCAGATACTGTCAATCTTAAACCAGAAGAAAAGGTTGTCATCCGCGTTGGTGATGTTGTCAGTGATGCGGTATACTGCGATGGCAGTTTTAAAGTGCCAGAAGGAACTTTAGCTTTTTCTCCTGGGAGTTCTGGTTGGTCAATGGCTGATGGATCAAAATCAGTTCGTTGGATGGAACTGTTTTTACGTGGTGGTAACGCTTGGGAACGCTTTGGTAAACCCCGTGTTAATCAGGTGATTACTCGCATTGGATAAAGCACCAGTACAGTAAGCCCAAAAACCCGGTTTAGTGTTTGATGAAAAGAACGAGTTAAAGCTTTTTGCTCAATTCAAAGAAACCGGGTTTTTTACACCAATGCGTGACTAATCAACGCCAATTTTTTTAACCGAGTAGTATTGAATTTGTACGACTCCAACAACGTCGAATAGCTGCAAACTCATCTAAAAGTGAAAAAACACCTTTGACATAATCCTTGCCTGTCCACTTAGATGCTCTTATCAATCCACGTTCCACAAGAGTCTGACGCAGAACCGTATCATCCCATAATGACTTAATAGCTAGAGCAATCTGTTCTGGCTCTTTGGGATCAACTAATAACGCTGCATTTCCTAGTTGCTCTTGAGCACCTGAAACCTTTGAAGCAATAACAGGACATTCCAAAGCAAATGCTTCTAAAGGCGGTAAATTATCAGGACCAAAAAATGTTACAAAAGTCAGGGCAAATGCATTACGGTAGAGAGCAGTTAAATCTTCCTGAGATACAAATCCCAGAAAATGAACCTGTTTAGATAGCTCTAATTCATCTGCCATTTTCCTAATATATTCCTTATTTCCTTTGTCTGAGCCAGTAAACACGACTGGAAAAATAAGATTATATTTATCTTTTAACCATTTAACAGCTAGTAGCAAACCAGCATGGTTTTTGTGAGACCAAAATTGAGCAGGATAGAATAAATAATTTTGTGGAAGATTATACTTCTGAAAAATTTGCTGATCGTCATCTAAAGTAGTACTTAAGGTAAATCTGGGCGTTGGAAATGGTATGACTCTAATACGTTCTTCTGGTACTTGATAAAGTCGCTCAACTTCCATCTTTCCTGCTTCTGTCCCTGTGATAATGAACGAAGCTCGCTTTAACATAGTCGCATAAGCTTGTTCTCGCGTATTCCATTCGCCTTTTATACTGACTTCTGGAAAATATGGTTGCATACGATGTTGCAAATCCCATACTGTTGTAATATAAGGCAGCTCCATTGTTATGCAATCTGGTCTTAAATGCCAAATAATGTCGATGCCATTTTTAACTAGAGTATTGAGAAGAAATTTTGAATGCCATTGTTCTATTTTGAAACGACTTCGTGGATGGCGCAGCTTCTGTAAAACAGCAGTTTGAATGGCGGAAAATTTATATTCTCTACGTTCTTGTAACTTAGCAGAAATAGATAAATACTGGATATTCTTTGACAGTAAGACTGCAGAAGGAGTTTTTTCACTCCAACCACATACGACAAAAGTGTGATTGCTTTCTGTTTCTAACTTTAGGATCGAATGAAATATTTCACTATTAAATGTATGACCACCACCAATATCTGGTAATTCTTCACTTAAAAAGACAGCAACTTTCATTCATGCTCTCCCAATAAAGTAAACTCCCCAGGTATTAAAACCTGCTTCCTGATTACTCATCCATTCACCAGAAGCAACAATTTGTATCTTAAATTCTCGCAATAAAAACTCAATTTCTGGTTTGAATAAGTAGCGCATTTGATGAGTTTCTTGTAACACCTCAACAGTGTCACTATTTTTCTCTCTAATGAAAATTTGATAATTGACATCTACACAATTTTCATTTGGATACATGACTGGTTCAGCAATTCTCGTTAAGAAAATCTGCTCATCTTCTAAACGTTTTACTCTGACTGTGGGGCGATCGCTCAACACTGCTGGTCCATACCAAACATCAAAAATAAAAATTCCACCCGGTTTCAAATGCTCTTTAACTGTCGCGAAAGTCGCTAGTAAATCCTCATTCGTTGTCTGGTAACTAACGACATGAAATAGAGATAAAATAACATCAAAAGTCTGATTTAGCCTGACGGTACGAATATCTCCATGAGTAAATTTTAGCTGAGAGCCTAAGTCTGGTGAAAGACAACAGAGGCGTTCATCAGCTTTTTGCAGCATCTGGTGGCTAATTTCTACTCCATGAACTTGATAACCTTGCTTTGCCAACAAAAGCGCGTGAATACCTGTACCACAACCTAACTCTAAAATGTTTCGAGTCTCTGATGCATGGCTTTTAATCAACTGTTGAATAAACTGTGTTTCTCCAAGATAATCTTTATCCCGATACAGAAGATCATAGTACCGAGCATAGTTGTTAAAAATAGTCATGATGATTAATACTTAAGTTTTAGATACAATCCGTGATAACAAGAAACTGATTTTTCTGGATGAAAGGGAATTATGCAAGAATCAACTCTATCTTCCCAAATATCAATTAACTCATAACCAATCGTACTTAATTCTTCTATAAATTGGTTTTTCTTGAACACATACTGTGGATAAAAAACCTTGCCTCCATTTTGTAAAGTCACAAACTGTTCACCATCATATAAAGGCAAACGATTTATCAATACATGTTTAGGTTTACCATTTTTAAAAAGTGTCTTAACTGAACTTTCTACATACTGAATGGTTCCAGAAGAAAGAAAAATTTCTTTCTCATTTACATCTTGAGAATTGATGGTAAAATCTAATCCTTGAACACAGCGTTTTGTAGCAAGACTTACACCAGCATTAACTATTGTCGGCACATCGCAAACTGTCCACTTTAAATTGGCTGGATACTCTATATATTTTGCATAACTATAAAAATGAATTCCAACATTACCGCCAAAATCAAAAATTGTTTGAATCTCCTCATGAGAAAAAATTGAGTTGAGCCAGAAGAGAACTGGATAATCAAAAGAACCAACAACACCACCGCTGTTCTCCCAGTTATTTTCCTCTAGCATTTGCTGGTATTCGTGAGCTAGATTGGCATCATCGTATCCAATATTTTTCGTTCTCGGTGATGCTTGGATAGCTTGCTCAAATGTTTGAAAGACTCCCCAAAAACCGCCGTAGCAGTCTCCAGCAAACTGGCGCTTATACTGGGTTTCCTGAAATTGTCGGTAAATCTGTTTAGCAAATGGAATTTGCTTAAGAATTCTCTTCATTTTAATATATCTTTAACTGCCAGCACTACCCGTTCCATTTGTTCATCCGTCAGTGCTAGTCCGCTAGGAATATAAAAACCTCGACGAGCAATTCTTTCTGCTTCTGGGTAAGATTCTCCCTCAAATAATCCCATCTTTTTGAATACAGGTTGCTCATGCATACACCAAAAGAAAGGACGAGTCCCAATCTTTTTTTGAGCAAGACGCTGCATGACTTCTGTTGCATCAAACGATACTTCGTCTTTCAGAACTAAACCATATACCCAGTAGATATTATTTGCATATTCAGTCTGTGGCAGCGGTAATTCTATACTAGGAATATTTGCAAATAATTCTGTATAAATCTGTCCTATTCGTCGCTTACGTGCTATGAACTCATCTAAGCGTTCTAATTGAGCAACCCCAATCGCTGCTTGTATATTACTCATCCGCATATTCCAACCCAACTCCTCATGCACAAACCGTTTTTCTGGTTGGAAGCATAGATTCCGCAACGAACGACATTTTTGTGCTAAAAGTTCATCATCGGTGAGCAGCATTCCTCCTTCACCTGTCGTGATGTGTTTGTTGGGATAAAAGCTGAATGTACTGATGTTGCCAAAGCTACCACAAGGAATACTTTTATAGGTTTGACCATGCATTTCAGCTGCATCTTCAATCACATATAAGCCATACTTGTCAGCTAAGGCTAAAACTGGTTCCATATCTACAGGTAAACCATAGATGTGGACAACCATAATTGCTTTTGTTCTGGATGTTATCTTTGCCTCAATTTGGCTAACATCCACATTCCAGGTGTTGCGATCACAATCTACGACAACTGGAATTGCACCAGCGCGGACGATAGCTGCAGCACAGGAGATAATAGTGAAAGTCGGCAAAATCACTTCATCTCCTTTGCCAATTTCCAATGCAACAATTGCTGCATCAAGAGCAACAGAACCGTTACTGACAGCAATGCCATATTTGCGTCCCATACGGTTCGCAAATTCTTCTTCAAATTGTCTAACAAATGGTCCTTCAGAAGAAATCCAGCCCGTTTCAATACATGAAATCAAGTATTTCTTCTCGTTACCATCTAGCAGAGGCTCATTTACTGGAATTGGGTTCATTATCGACTTAATTCAATGACCATTACTTGACTTGCAGAGCAGTTCATATACACCGAACACATCTCATCAATTTTTATAACTCTATGATATTTGTCTGTTATGAACCAATACCAATCAAGCTCATTTCATCTTCTTTCTTAATATACGAATTTTGCTTCACTTCTATTCTTTCTAATTCTTGGTTTAACTGTGCTATTTTTACTTGCGCTGAAGTGATACCACTAAACCTAGTTTTATCCTGTTCTCCCACATAAGGGCCTTGTTTCACCTCTATCATTTCTATTTCTTCAAGCACTTCAAAACCGTGACCACCACTCACTAGTAGAATGACATCACCTGCTTCTAAAATACGGCTTTCTAAGTATTGCTGTTGATCGTTATAGAAATCTACCCGCAGTTTACCTTTTTTTAGAAACAGAACTTCTTGTGTATGAATAATTTCTCTGCGAACAGAGTTATGAACATGAGGCTGAATAACTTTCCCTGTTGGATGATGCATATAAGCCAACTGTTGAGAAAGGTTATTAGGAGTAAAGAAATGAATTCCAGATTTTTGAAAACTGTTAGATACAATTAAAGCTAAAAGCTGATTGCAGTGCAGAATATTTTCAATCATTGTGTTCAAATATTAGTAAGTAGGCGCAAATAAAATGTACTTGTTGAGAAGGTGTCAATCGTCAGAGGCTTCGTTCTTGAATTCTGGATTCTGAATTCTTTTTTAACTTTTGCTTTGTTCGAACATTAGGAAGTTGTGTGCTTTTGCTGAGCCACTGTGCCTTTGGAGGTTCCCCTCGTTGAGCACTTGCTGTTAATTTAATTATTACAAATCAATGACGCTAGTATCCAGTTTTTCATAAAAAAAACACCGTAATTATACTTGAATTAAATGTAAAAAATATAGTTTTTTAAAAGGAAAACGCTGGAACGTTTGTAAAATCAAGCTTTTAGCCATGACAGAAAAAAATGAGCTGTTGAAAAACAATTTAAAGAATTTAAGTAGTTTTGTTTTTTTCCAGGTACAGCAGTGGTTGATCTGAATAAATAAGGTATAATTTTTTCCGTATTTAATAGCGATCATGACAAATTCGTCACTAGAACGAATGAAAATTAAGAGTCAGGAGACAGAATTTTTCTGTCTCCTGACTCCCATATTTTGGATAAAAAGCTTGTTAATCACCAAAAAATAAGTAAGGCAGGCAGTGCCCACCCTACTAGACTGTACATGGTCAATAAGACTACATCATGCCCATACCGCCCATGCCGCCCATACCGCCCATACCGCCCATACCGCCCATGTCAGGCGCACCACCGGCGGGTTTCTTCTCAGGTTTCTCGACGACAATCGCTTCAGTGGTTAAAACCATTCCAGCGATGGAAGCAGCGTTTTGTAAGGCTGAACGCACGACTTTTGCAGGATCGATAATTCCAGCAGCAATTAAGTCTTCAAATTCCCCAGTAGCAGCATTGTAACCAATGTTGAAATCAGTTTCCCGCACTCTGGCGACAATAACAGAGCCTTCAACACCAGCGTTGTCTGCAATTTGACGCAAGGGGGATTCAAGCGATCGCCCTACAATATCAGCCCCAATCTGTTCTTCTACCTCAAGAGTATTTTTGACCTCTTGCACTTTCTTGGACAAATGAATCAGTGTTGTTCCACCACCAGGAACGATTCCTTCTTCCACAGCAGCTTTGGTAGCATTAAGAGCATCTTCAATTCGCAGTTTACGGTCTTTGAGTTCGGTTTCTGTCGCCGCACCCACTTTAATGACTGCAACTCCACCGGCTAACTTGGCGATCCGCTCTTGCAGTTTTTCTTTATCGTATTCTGAATCGGTTTCTTCTAGTTGTTTACGAATTTGACCAATTCGCTTCTGTACGTCTGCTTTTGCGTTTTCACCAGCAGCGACGATGGTAGTGTTTTCTTTGTCAATTGTGATTTTCCGGGCAGTTCCCAGCATTTCCAAAGAAGCAGTATCTAAGCTTAAGCCGATTTCTTCAGAAATCATTTGACCGCCAGTGAGAATGGCAATGTCTTGTAACATTGCTTTACGGCGATCGCCAAATCCAGGGGATTTGATGGCGGCGACAGTTAGCACTCCCCGTGCTTTGTTGACTACCAAAGTTGCTAAAGCTTCCCCTTCTACATCTTCGGCGATAATCAGCAACGGTTGACCCAAACGAGCGACTTTTTCCAAAACTGGAACTAAGTCTTGGACACTGCTGATTTTTTTATCAGTAATCAGGATGCGGGCATTTTCAAATTCCACCGTCATCCGTTCGTTGTTGGTGATGAAGTACGGAGAAATATAACCCCTGTCAATTTGCATCCCTTCAACAACTTCTAAATCGGTTGTCAGGGATTTAGATTCTTCAACGGTGATCACACCGTCTTTGGTGACTTTCTCCATCGCCTCAGCCAACATTTGACCGACTTCTTCGTCGTTTCCAGCGGAAACAGTCGCAACTTGGGCGATCGCCGCACCTTCTACAGGCTTAGCGACTGCTGCAATTTCCAGCACCAACGCCTCAACGGTTTTGTCAATTCCCCGCTTTAGGGCAATAGGGTTGCTACCTGCAGCAACATTCTTCAAACCTTCTTTAATCAACGCTTGCGCCAACACAGTCGCTGTGGTGGTTCCATCCCCAGCCACATCTTTGGTTTTTGACGCCACTTCCTGGACGAGTTTTGCCCCAGTGTTTTCTAACGGGTCTTCCAGTTCAATTTCTTTGGCAACGGTGATACCATCGTTAACAATTTGGGGTGCCCCAAATTTTTTCTCTAACAGAACGTTACGACCTTTTGGTCCTAAAGTAATTTTCACAGCATCAGCAAGAGCGTTGATGCCACGTTCTAACGCCCGTCGCGACTCTTCATCAAATGCAACAATTTTTGCCATGTTTTGTGTTCTCTAGCGCTTCCAATAGACAATTTAGCACTCAGCGGGCAAGACTGCTAATCCTTTCACGTGAAGAATTTAGGAACAAGTTCGCCTCTATGCTTTGCGGCTAGAGCGTTTCCCCTGCCTACTGCGGAGTTCCGGTCACGCATTTGTCCCCCGCCCATTTTTTTACGTGTAAGACCTCGTCAGCAAAGAGAACAAAGGACGCACAAAATGAGAAAAATCCGACAACCTTTCCTCACGACAGTCGTGGACCGCTGTACGAGTACTCGTGAAGGCGACAAAAACGGAGATCACGAACCCAAGACTAGGGGCGACAATCCCAATTATGAGAAGCAACTTCTTAAGAGATTACACAAGAGAGTTAGGAAAAAATTGACTAATATACATTTGATGCTTATAAACAGTAGCAGTAATAGTTAAATCGGGAGATGAACATATATAGCTCCCTTCGTTCGCTTGGCATTGCTGATCCTAGCGGTTCCGGCTGGTTAGCAGTAGTATTTACATTTCTTTTAGCTTGTAGCGTTACTTGGCGTTTGATTCCGGCAGTTCGCAAGTTTGCCTTACGAGTAGGTTGGGCTGACCAACCGAATGCACGACGGCTTAACCGAGAACCTTTGCCTAATGCAGGAGGTCTGGCTATTTACGCAGGAGTCATTGCTGCTGTGGTTTTGGCTAGTCTGTTACGACCGATTGAACTTGAAAGAGTACTCGCTCAGGTACAGACAATTCTTTTGGGAGGTTCGGTATTAGTTCTTGTGGGCTTTATCGATGACCAGTTTGGTTTACCCCCTCTTGTTCGATTGTTAATTCAGATACTCACCGCTCTATTATTGGTTGCTAATCGTATTACCATTGAATTCTCTTTTGGAACTCCTATTGACTCTACAATCTCAATAATACTAACAGTACTATGGGTAGTAGGTATCACGAATGCCATCAACTTAATGGATGGTATGGACGGTTTGGCGGGAGGCGTCAGCTTTATTACCGCCATAAGTTTATTAGCGGTTTCAGCTCAGGTTCCTAACCGTGCAGCAGCAACATTAGTTCTAGCAGCATTGGGAGGTGCAGCTTTGGGCTTCTTGCGTCACAACTTCCATCCCTCACGCATTATTATGGGTGATGCTGGAGCTTACTTTTTTGGTTATGTGCTAGCTGCTACTAGTATTTTAGGTAACATCCAAGGACCCACGGCTGTCTCCCTGGTAGCACCCGTTTTGTTTTTGCTGTTACCAGTACTCGATACCACTCAAGTGTTTATCCGACGCCTGATGGCAGGGAAAAATCCTCTGAGTACCCCTGGTAAAGATCACTTGCACCACCGCTTGTTAGCTTGGGGTTTATCTCAACGCCACGCTGCACTGATTCTTTGGTCTATTGCTTTAATTTGCAACTTGCTGGCAATGAAGCTACAAAATATGACCTTGGTACAAATGCTTGTCACAACCACTGGGATCATTGTCTTCTTAAGCTTTATTGTCTTGCAAAGGATACGACAGGCGTAACAAAAATGGGAGAGATGGGCAGAAATTTAAAATTTTGAATTAGATCCTTCGCTTTGCGATAGATCCTGCGCGATGCGTGAATTTTGAATTCATTTGTCCCCATCTCCCTGTATCCTCTATTGTTTCTCCTGGTTCCGGTACTCTACCTACAAAATTGTGGTGTGCAGTGATCATGAAAATCTGTATTGTTGGCGCGGGTGCTATTGGTGGTTACTTGGGAGCAAAGTTGGCTCTATCGGGCAATGAGGTGACGTTGATTGCTCGTGGTGCTCATTTAGAAGCAATTCAAAAAAATGGGCTAAAACTGATGATGGCGGATGGCAAGACCGACATAGCGACTCCAAGTTTGGCAACCAGTGATATAAGTCAAGCGGGAATCCAAGATGTGGTGATTTTGGCTGTCAAAACTACGAGTGTGGCGGCGATCGCCCCCAGTCTCCCCTCTCTGTATAAACCTGAAACAATGGTAGTGACGGCTCAGAATGGCATTCCCTGGTGGTACTTTCGCAAACACGGTGGCGAGTATGAGGGAACTCAAATTCAATCTGTAGATCCGGATGGTACCATTGAAGCTCATATTGGTGCTGACCGCGTGATTGGTTGTGTTGTTTACCCAGCAACTGAGATAGTTGAACCGGGTGTGATTAAACATATTGAAGGCGATCGCTTCAGTCTTGGTGAAATCGATGCTTCTAAAACCGAACGGATTCAGTTGTTAGCGCAAGCTTTGAAGTTGGCAGGTTTGAAAGCACCCATACGCACTCAAATTCGTACCGATATGTGGGTGAAGTTGTGGGGAAACCTCGCGTTTAATCCCATCAGCGCCCTGACGCGTGCAACACTCGATCATATTTGCCAATACCCTTTGACTCGCGAACTCGCAAGACAGATGATGAGCGAAGCACAGGCGATCGCCCAAAAGCTAGGGATTGATTTTGGCATCACCTTAGAGCAGCGTATTGAAGGTGCCCAAAAAGTTGGTGCTCACAAAACTTCGATGCTGCAAGATATTGAAGCGTTTCGTCCGACAGAAGTTGATGCGATCGTCGGCGCTGTCGCAGAACTGGGAAGACTCACGCAAACTCCCACACCCCATATTGATGCTATCTATGCCAGTGTCAAGTTGCTGGAGAAAACCTACATGGGGAACTAGAAAAATATAAGCTCAATGATATAGCAGGAAGTGCCAATTCACTTCCTTCCTAATGGCAAAATAATTTGTCACAAAATGATGTTAGAGCGTGTTTATAAATTCGGCAAAAACCTTGATTTGTCATGCTGTTCGCGTCCCGCAGCGCGTGCCGTTCGGCGATAGCCGTGGCGTCAGCCATAGGCATACGTAACGATAGCGTAGTGTAGACACGTTGGCGCAGCGCCCCCTTAGGGGCGATTTTTGCGTAAGTCTTGTAGTTAATACTTGTTTGATGACTGCATAACTAAACCTTGGTTTCACCTATTCACCGAATAGATAAGTAGAAGAGTTGCCTGGAGTCGTTGATGAAGGGTTAACTTTATATATTTTGTCAATCAGTAATAGTACTTAAAATTATGTACAACATAGCTCTTCTTTTTGAACTTTGAATGTTAGCGTAGCGTGCCGTAGGCAGCGAATACTTGAATTTCAGCGGAGCGAAGGTTATGGTGCTAGATTTACGGAAATTTTTTCATGCTACTAATCCTAGTAGGACTCTAAGTGCAAAAAATGAGGAAGACCAGAAGTATTACATTGATTTTTCCTCAGTGCGCGGTGGCAAGATTATTGAGGAACTTAAAGATAATATCACGTTCTTTTCGCCAGATAAACCGACTTGCGAACTGTTTACAGGTCACATCGGTTGTGGCAAGTCTACTGAGCTGCTGAGGTTAAAGGCGGATTTGGAGCGCGAAGGATTTCACGTCATTTATTTTGAGTCGGATCAAGACTTGGAAGTTGGTGATGTTGATATTAGCGATATTTTGTTGGCGATCGCCCGCCAAGTGAGTGAAAGTCTTAAAGATTTGGAAAAACTCGAAATTGCTGAACCCAAAGGGCTGAAGAATTTGCTTGCAGGTGCTGCCAAACTGTTGCAGACAGAAATGGAGGTTTCTGCAGAAGCGACAATTCCTGGGATTGGCAAAGTCACTGCTAGCACAGGGGAACAGTTTTCTTTGGAAGCGGATATTCTAGGTCTCGGTCAAGTCAGTGCTAACAGTAAGAAAGGTATCTCGTTGGTAGCGCTAGGCATTGGCAAGATTACAGCTAAAGCCAAAAATAGCCCAGAACTTCGCAGTAAGTTAAGAAACTATTTAGAGCCGCGAACAAACGGAATTTTAGAGGCAATTAATTCAGAACTGCTGACACCCGCCAAGGAGAAACTCAAGCAACACGGCAAAAAAGGACTGGTTGTGATCGTCGATAATCTCGACCGCCTAGAAAATTCTCAGAAACCCTGGGGACGTCTTCAAACTGAATATTTATTTGTAGATCGGGGCGACCAGTTGCGCCAACTGGACTGCCACGTCCTTTACACAATGCCGCTTGACTTGCTGTTTTCTAATGCTATTGGTCGGTTAACTCAGCGTTTTATGGTAGATCCTAAAGTGCTACCAATGGTGTCAGTGCGGTTGCGAGATGGTACCGAGTGTACTGAAGGAATGGCATTGCTACGGCAGATGGTCCTGGCAAGAGCATTCCCCGATGTTCCACCAGAACAGCGAGTCAACTTAATCACAGAAGTTTTTGATTCCCCTCAAACTCTAGATCATCTATGCCGCGTCAGTGGAGGTCACGTCCGAGAATTGTTAAGGCTTCTCAATGACTGGATCAAAAAGTACCGAATACCGCCGCTTGGTCGTGAAGGTTTAGAAAGCGTGATTAGAACGCGCCGCAATCAAATGTCATTGGCGATTACGGAAGATGAGTGGGAGTTGCTGCGAGAGGTTCATAAGCGCAAACTCGTGACTGGAGACGAAGGTTACTTAGTTCTGATTCGGAGTATGTTCGTCTATGAGTATCGCGACAGTCAAGGGTCTTGGTTTGAGGTGAACCCAATTCTGGCAGAAGCCAAGGAATTAAATTGATGACTTTTGTACAACGAGCCGAAAATACTGCCGATGACTCTAACCAGAAAGCGTTGGAGGAATTGACAAGAGCAATTGAGTGGAATGCAGGCGAGTTTTCCTTCATCTTGGCTCATTGTAATTCTGTTGCAAAGCAACAGCGCTTAGTTTCAAAGTTGCCAAAGTATTGCTCGGTCGATATCAGCGAAATTCTTCTGGATAAATCTGTTCAAACTCTGTTTGGGGCTATCCAATCTGAACTTGGAACAAAAAAGCCGGAAGCGTTAATTATCTGCGGCTTAGAATCAATCAGCGCTCTCGATAAAGTGCTGACTAGTGCTAATAACATCAGAGAGGAATTTCGTAAAAATTTAGACTTTCCGCTCGTTGTCTGGGTAACAGAGAAAGTGCTGAAAAAAATTATTAGGTTAGCACCGGATTTTTACAGTTGGGCGACAACAGTTGAATTTCAAATCCCCACTCATGAATTAGTAAGTTTCATTGAGCAAACAGCCGATGCTGTTTTTAGCAAAGTTTTAGAAGCAGGTGCGGGCGTATTTTTGGATAGTGATGATTTTGAGTTAGGCATTGGTTCACCACACCGAGTCGAATTGGAGTCAGCAAAGCACGAATTACAAAATCGAGATATTAGATTAAGCGCTGAATTAGAAGCAAGCTTGGAATTTGTTCTGAGTCGAGATACTGATACCTCAATAGAGCAATCTCGGCATCATTTGGAACGAAGTTTAGAACTTTGGCAAATTAACCCGAATCTGGAACGGCTTGGGTGTGTGTTATACAGTCTGGGATTGTGGTGGTACACTTTTGCCGAGAGAAATCGAACGGAATGCGATCATGATCGCGCTTACGCTCAAGCCAAAGATTATTTTCAGCGATGTGTTGACGTATTTGAACAAGCAAATCGCCCTCATTTATCTGCCAAGTTTATCAACATTTTGGGGGTGACTCTACAAAAGCAAAAAAAGTGGGATGAGTTAGCAACTGTTGCTCAAAAAGCATTAAATCTCCATCAAATCTATTGTGATCCATTTCGGTTAGCACGAGCTTACGGTTTGCTGGCTGAGTTGCAATTAGCCAAATTGGATTGGAAAAAAGCGAAACAATATGCACAAACAGCACTCTCGCTTCTTTTAAGTGCTTCTTGTGCAGTCTCAACAACTCCTATTTCGTCTGCGCTGAGGAAAAATTTAGACTGGGCACTTTCTTATCATCAAGGATGTTATTTATTAGCATTAGCAAGAGCACAGCAAGGTTTAAATTTAATCCAAGAAGCGATTAAAACCTTGGAAAAAGCGAAAGTAGAAACTAAAATTCATTACGATCCGCCTCTTTACCTGCAGATTTTGGAAGAATTGCGAAAGTGCTACTTCCAGCAAAGGCAATATCTCACAGCCTTTGAGATTAAGCAACAACAGCGCTCGATTGAGCAACAGTACGGTTTTCGAGCTTTCATTGGTGCTGGCAGATTGCAGGCAAAACAACAGGTGGATAACCCTGTTATGCCTCAGTGCGATCGCCAAGGAACTGTTGCGCAAGAAATAGTTGCTTCTGGAAGACACAGAGATATCGACCGCTTAATTGAGCGCTTAGGTCGTCCTGACCACAAACTTACTATCATTGTTGGACCATCAGGCGTGGGCAAAAGCTCACTTTTGCAGGCAGGTTTAATACCAATTTTGAAACAAAAATCGATTGGGACTCGTGATGTTTTACCTGTTTTGCAGCAAGTTTATCCTGACTATAGTATGAGAGAACTAGGCAAATCTTTAACAGAAGCACTGATAGAAAAGAAAAAAATACAGCCGGACACTGCGAACATAGACTCGATAGAAAGTCTGCTAGAGCAATTGAGACAAAACATTAATAAGAATCTATTAACAGTTATAATATTTGACCAATTTGAAGAACATTTGTTTCTATATAAATATCCGGAGCATCGGCAACATACTTATGAATTAATGGCTCAACTTTTAGAAATACCTTATGTGAAAATTATTTGTTCGATGCGGGAGGATTATCTGCATCACTTATTGGTTTGTAATAACCAGGATTTCATTAACTTAGAAGTTATTAATAATAATATTTTAGATAAGAAAATTCTCTACACTTTGGGTAATTTTGTGAGAGATGAAGCGAAATCAATCATCCGAAAGCTTAGTGAATCAACCCAGTTTTACTTAGAAGAATCACTAATTGATAAACTCGTGCAAGATTTAGCAGAAGAAGTCGGAGAGATACGCCCAATAGAATTGCAAGTTGTAGGTTCGCAACTGCAAACAGATAAAATTACAACCCTGAAACAGTATCAGCAGCTAGGAGACAATCCAAAAGGCAAACTTATCGAGAGATTTTTAGAAGAAATTATTAAAGATTGCGGTCCAGAAAATGAATGTGTCGCCCAGTTAGTCTTATATTTACTAACAGATGAAAACAACACTCGTCCTCGAAAAAGTCGTGCTGAACTATTAGATAATTTAGAAAATAAAGCCGAAAAGCTAGATTTCGTATTAGAAATTTTAGTCAAAGCAGGATTAATCTTTCTACTACCAGATGTCCCAACTGACAGATTTCAATTAGTTCATGACTATCTTGTGAGTTTTATTCGCCAGCAGCGAGGCGCTCAATTATTAAAAGAATTGCAAGAGGAAAAAAAGCAGCGCCAGCTTTCTGAAGCAAAGTTAAATCGGTTTTTAAAACGGCGATTACAAGAGGCGTATATCAGAGGAGCTGTCATAGCAAGCCTCACAGTCTTCGCCCTGGGAATAGCAGTGTGGGTAAACAAGCAAAATAAGCAAGCAGAAATCAGTGAAGTCAAAAAAGAAGAATTCAGAATTCAGCAATTTCTGAACTAGTGCGCCGGTACATTCATCAGAATCGAGGATAAAAAATCCGGTTTATTCGCCTGAAAAGATTGATATTTCGTCGATTCGGTTTAAAGAAACCGGGTTTTTGGCATTACTGTATCGACGCTCTAGAAGAGTTTAAGCATCGAGTGCTAACTTGAACTAACTCCTAATATGTACATTTTCTAACGCTTACATAGCAAGGATTTCAGAAAGTAAAGAAGAATGGTGCTTCTTTCAAAAGTTGCGAGGGGGTTTAATACTTTTGACTTCCCCATTGTGGGGCGCTTATATCTTGCACCTATTATCTCAAAATCACTTTTTAGATTCAATCAAGAAATTGATTCCTTGATCAAAAGGCAATATTGACTTTGGTAACATTGCATGAACACCTTTTTGCGGACTGTTGACAACTTGAGTAATACGAAAATTCACGGCTAAACTACACAAGACATAAGCATCTTCAGGTGACAACTTGATGAAATGTTCTAAAAAAGAAATCATATTTTTTAAAGCCAGTTCCAAAGCTTCATCCAATGTTTGACCAAATCCCATTGTGATGATATCTGTGGGAGTTTCGGCAATTGGCATTGTCAATTGTAAATCTTTGCGAACTTTTAACTGAATCGTGCCGTTCATTGAAGTCTCAATTGCGGTAACATTAACTTCCCCGTCTCCCTGTGCTGAATGTCCATCACCGATAGAAAATAAAGCACCAGGAACAAAAATTGGCAGAAAAATCTTGGTTCCAGCTTGGAGTTCCTGGTTATCAATATTACCACCATAATCACCAGGAGGAATTGAATTTCGGGATGCTTCTGTAGTCGCGACACCGAGAATACCAAAAAAAGGTTTCAGAGGAATTTTGATACCACTATCAATTGGAAATTCTGTAATCTTATTTTCTAAATCAAGAGGAATAAATCTCAAAGCTGGTTGATGAAATTGATGTGGTAATGCCCCCCAACCTGCGCGAATTGCATTAAAGCCAACAGGTAAACTCGGTGTTATTGCTTCTAGTTTGACTTCCAAAACATCTCCAGGTTCTGCACCCTGCACATAAATTGGTCCGGTTAGTAAATGTGGTCCTGCTGCAACTTTGCGTTCTGGAGGAAGATTTTGGCAAATATCAAGGAATGCAGGTGTGAGAAACTCTGGTGGTGCTTTGTCGTAAACGTAGTAACCAGTGTATGTTTCTACGTCAATTGTGTCGCCAGAGTCAACCGTGAGTGCTGGTTCTAAAAGATGAGAGAATCCACCTAGATGCACGGTTTCTTTGGTGGCTTTGAGAATGTGATGAGGCATTGTTGTTATGGTATTTTGTTATGTTTGTATTTTTCTCTCGTTCCTATGCTCTGCATAGGAATGTACTACAGGAGGCTCTCTTTCCCAGCAATTATTTGATATATTGAGGCAGCAGCCCACAGTTATGCATTCCTTGCCAGAGACAAGGAACGAGAAATTCTCTAATTCCTTTCTTTTCTGCACTTTCCTAATTATTCTGAACCAGAAGTATTTGTCGGACGCGCTAAGTTCATCTGACGCAGCAACATCACTCCCCAATAAGGAACAGGAGCAAGTAACACAGTACCGGTTCCCTCAAAAGTATTGACTAAAAATTCACCCGAAGTCATCGAACCGAAAATAGACTTAGTGGCTTTTTCAACTCGATAATTTAGGGTGTTCGTGCGAGCGATTGCAAAATTACCATCAACAACCAAGCGGTCATTTTGCAAATGCACCTCTTCAACAGGTCCTTGCGCTACCATGACCACTTTACCTCTACCTTTGACTTTAGTTTGAAACAAACCTTCGCCACCGATTAAACCAGAAAATAATTTATTTCTCTCAACGCTGACTTCTACAGTACCATCACTTGCCCAGTATGCTCCTCTATCTAAAATCCATTCACTACCATTTAATTCCATGATGTGAAATCCAGATAAAGAAGGCTCCAAATATAATTCACCAGTTCCTGTATAAGTAGGTCGAAAAATATTTTCACCTGTTGCTAGAGATTTTAAAAAACTACCGGCTGTTGGTGCTTTAGATTGCATAGTAATCTTGCCACGCATATAGTACAAAGCACCAGACTCCGTTCTCACGGTTTCGTTTTGCAAAATCACCTTGACTAAGCGCAATCCTTCTTTTGCGATAACTTCAAAAGTTGCCATTGCTTTCCTCTGTGATTACATGAATATAAATTTTTCGTTTTTCAAATTAAGTTTGCTGGTTACGTCACCTCCTTGAACGAACCTACCTGATTAATATTTTGATAATCACCTAACAAATATTTGTGGCTACAAACTGAATGACCTCCACCAATCCTTCCTTCGTTTTCAAATTTGTAAAAACAAAAGGTTTTTCTCCACGCATTTTTTTAGCATCTCGTTCCATGATACTTAAATCGGCACCAACATAGGGAGCCAAATCCGTTTTATTAATCACCAACAAATCAGACTTAGTAATTCCAGGACCACCTTTACGGGGAATCTTATCACCAGCAGCAACATCAATCACATAAATCGTTAAATCTACCAACTCAGGACTGAAGGTAGCCGCCAAGTTATCACCACCACTTTCTAAAAACACCAAATCCAAATCTGAAAACCGCATCTCCAATTGTTCAATGGCGGCTAAATTCATCGAAGCATCTTCCCGAATAGCAGTGTGAGGACAACCGCCAGTTTCTACACCTAAAATGCGATCGCCTACCAAAGCTTGAGAACGCACCAAAAATTGAGCATCTTCTTGCGTATAAATATCATTTGTCACCACGGCAATTTGATACTTGTCACGCATCGCCTTACACAAAGCATCAACCAAAGCCGTTTTACCCGATCCCACCGGACCTGCAACACCAACTCGAAAAGCATTCGCACTCATAGTCATTAGTCATTAGTCATTGGTCATGAGTCATTAGTAAAATACTTTTGACTTTCTCCGCATCCTGCTGTTGGCATTTTGACGATTTAACTACGAAACAGTCTTGTATAAAGTGTCTCATGTTTCATACTCGCCAACGACAAACCCCAACTACAACAACTTAATTCCTCATCTTTCAACTCGATAATCTCGTTTACTGCATCACTAAGCAATCCTTGCAAATCCAGCAATAACTGCTGTCCCGCTGTTTGTCCCAAAGGGATTAACTTCACCCCAGCAGTAACCATATGACCGACCCAAGTATGCAGATATCCTAGTAATGCTGCTTTTATATTAATATCCCAATGAGCAGCTGCAATACCAAAAGCAACTGCATAATTGCAAGGATTACCAACAGTGTTGACAATAGGTATGAATTGTGGATGTAATTCTGCAAGTAACCGGAGGAGCGATCGCCCCATTTGCCAGCTAGAGGCGCGTAATTCTTCCGTTTCTCGAACAGCAGATAACCACAGATTCCAATATGATAGCGCCTTGAAATCACCCACCTTCACAGACTGATAAGCTCGTACCATCACCGCCGCCTCCAAACGAATTGCGCCGTAACGCAGTTCCGCCTCTAACCAATGTTGTAAGGCTGCTTGATTATTAATCGTGCCATTCTCAACGAGCGTTTCCAAGCCTTCAGAATAACTATAGGCTCCTACAGGTAAAGCTGGGCTAGCTAGTTGCAAAAGATACAAAAGATGGTAATCGGTGAGTGTTATCGTGTGCATAAGCATGCGTTGGCGGCTGAAACGGTATATAGTATTACAAAACAAGTTGTTGCATCGCCGCTTTCTGAAGAAGCTCCACTTTTGCTGGGGATATATCTGAATAGACAAGAGTAAAAAACATCTTATCTTCTAAGGTAGCAACTCCTACAAATTGCTTATATATCGGTGTTATCGTTGCAGGAGCATAGATTGCTGCAATGTGGAGATGACCAAACTGCTTTTGGATATTTAATTGCCCTAGATTACTGACAAGAACATCGTAGCCTTTCGAGTCTTGCAACATATCTCGTACTATGTTGGGGCTTGGGTTTGTGGATAAAAAAGCTTGAGTTTCAGGGATATGCGCAAAAATTGCGTTCGGTAAGGTTTGTTGATTAAGTTGAGATTTGAGCGATCGCGCCAAGTTCCATAAAGTTAAATTGGGGGTAACGGTGACAGACGTAAGTGTTAGACAGAAGTAGTAGCCAAAATCCTCCTCAATCGGGGGCGAGAGCAAACGACGGATATTAACGGGCGACAAACATCTCAGTGTAGACGGCTCTTGAAAATGGTTTTGCTGGGCTTTTGTATCGCTTTCGCTATCAATCGCTAAGAGAAACGCAGCACAGATAGCAGCATGAACGCTCGTTTGCTCTTGGCGACAACGGTTGATGAGAGTGGAAGTTTCTTCTTTGGACAACGACCAAGAAAGTAGGCGAGGACGACTGCTTTGAGATAAGATTGCCTCTGCATTGGTAGAATTGTTGATAGTCGATTCAAGCGTTTGGATGTTGGATTTTGGTTCATCGTCAGCCATGAATAATTGACTGACTGCTTTTGGCGCGAATGCAGTCTGTGTTGAGTTCTCTAAATCTTGGTGAGATATATTGTCTTTGCTTGCAAGAGCTATTTCTGGAATCAAAGCTTCAAAAGGCGGGCGTTTTGGTAAAAGCTGCTGCTCACAATTAGGTGTACCGAGCACTTGTAAAATATCCCGCAACAAGTACGCAGTTGATAAGCCATCTGCAATCGAATGATGGCAGGTAACAACCAGTTCTGAGACATTGCTGGAGTGAAGAACTACCACCCGCACCAAAGGAGCTTGACTCCAGTCGAACGGATGAGAAAACTCTTGTTCTACTATTTGCTCCCAGTGTTTCTCGGACTGTCGTTGCAAAACTCGCAACGGAATACTCGCAACGTCCTCAATGAACCAGGGTTGTCTGTATATGTCAAGGACAATACGCACTCTGAGCAATGGATGACGTTGCTGAACCTGGGCGAGTGCTTGCTGCAATTGGTCAGTACTGAATTCTCCCACTACCTGTGCAGTCAATGTAAAATGGCACGGTACTGCCTGGTCATACAACCAAAGCAAGTGTTCTCCTACCCCAAGGCGTCGATACATAAAACTCCAATGTTAATTCAATGCAATTTTACTTTGCTGCATGAGTAATTAGGTTGAACACAACATTAACTTATGCATTTTAAAAAGCTCCTATCAAAACATAGTGGGAGGGTGAGAACTCCTGATAGCGTTTGCGCTAGTCCCTAAGAGGGACTAGCGCGGCGCTAGCCGTAGATGTAGTTTGACGCACGGAGGAAAACTACATCTGTGTTTTAACTAGGGGCGGGGTCTTACACGTAAAAAAATTGGGTCGGGGGTCTTACACGCAGAAATTGAGCCAGCCGACGCATTGTCCCCTCCACCAGACAGCCAGCCCTCGTTTTGTTAATCTGTGTTGTCTCCTCGGTGTGTCGAAGTAATAGGGTTGGGCAAACCCAAGGGCAAAAATGGACAACCCTTGTATTTTTGACTGCGACAGTCACGGGGTC
>NZ_QMEA01000105.1 GCF_012912105.1 Brasilonema sp. UFV-L1 | reverse complement strand
AGGTGGGGCAATGGGGAGGTGGAGAGGAAGATAGTTGTTGTTGGGTTAAGGGTGGTTCGTCGCCAGAAGCGAAAATTTCCAAAAGGTCGATTAAGTCTTGTTCTGTGGTGGTTTCGTCTAAGGATATACCTACAGTCGTTGTATCGAAAATACGTATGTTAATTTTACGTGCTTCACAAGCTTGTAAAATCTCATCTAAATTGCGTTCTCCTAAATTGACTCGCAGGGTGTCAAAGAAATATTCGGAACCGATGCTGTAGCCCAAACGTTTTAATCCTCTCGCCAACACCACAGTCATTTGGTGGATGTTCTCGGCAATTCTCTTTAACCCATCTGGACCGTGGTAGACAGCATACATACTTGCCATCACTGCCAACAACACCTGTGCTGTACAAATATTACTAGTCGCTTTTTCGCGGCGAATGTGCTGTTCACGGGTTTGCAAGGCAAGACGCAATGCAGTTTTACCCTGAGCATCTTTTGAGACACCAACTATTCGCCCTGGAACTTGCCGCTTATACTCTTCTTTTGTGGCAAAGTAAGCTGCATGAGGTCCCCCGTAGCCCAAGGGAATACCAAACCGCTGAGTGCTTCCTACAGCAATATCAGCGCCAAATTCACCAGGGGGTGTTAGCAAAGTCAGACTTAATGGATCTGCTGCTACCGTTACCAATGCTCCCTCAGCATGGGCTTTTTCTACAAAAGCGCGGTAGTCATAGATTGTACCATCAGTGGCGGGATATTGCAGAATTGCTCCAAAAATAGGCTCAGAAAAATCAAAAGTTTGATGATCACCGACAATAATATCAATTCCCAAAGGTTGAGCACGTGTTTGTAACACATCTATCGTTTGGGGATGACACTCACGCGAAACAAAATAGGTATTTGCTTTATTTTTACAAACACCATAGCTCATGCTCATCGCTTCTGCTGCTGCTGTGGCTTCATCCAGCAATGAAGCATTCGCAATTTCTAAACCTGTTAAGTCGATAATTAGAGTTTGGAAATTGAGCAGCGCTTCGAGTCGTCCTTGGGCAATTTCTGGCTGATAGGGAGTGTAAGCTGTATACCAACCAGGGTTTTCTAGGATATTGCGACCAATGACGGATGGAGTGATACAGTCGTAGTACCCCGTACCAATAAACGAGCGAAAAACTTGATTTTTGGAAGCTATTTCTTTTAACTGAGCCAGTGCTGCGTACTCACTTTGTGCTTCTGGTAACTCTAATGAATGAGATAACCGGATTGCCTGCGGTACTGCTTGGTCAATCACTTCATCAAGAGTACTATAACCTAACACCTCAAGCATTTGCTGGATGTCACTCGGTGATAGTCCAATATGCCGTTCTCGAAATGAACTTAACTTTTGGCTAGTTTCTCCCAACGTCTGCTGATGGTTTGATTTAGGACGAGGAACATTGATAACCACAAATTACTCTCCAGATGCAACTACTTCATATTTTGCAACAAGTATGTGTTGGGCGTTGAGTATAAATTGTCAATTTATCAAATGCTACAGGAGAAATAGACATAAACTCCAAGAATACCCGTCTTGCCAACCCGTTAACCAGGAAGGCTAGCTGTTTTTCCAAAGACAATGCGTCGCAGCCTGACTACTCCTTTCGGTATCCGTATGCCGCCCTTGCGTTCCCGTAGGATAGATTACCGTAAGGTCTGTTCTTGAGCATCTGTTGTATACTTCAGCTTAAAGACATCTCCTAGTACACCACCTTCTCCTAGCAATCTATTTTTTGCTGGAGAATCATAAACTGTCAGTAGTGAAGGTACCCCAGCTATATCATGAAATAAAGTTATTCCCTCAGCATGGTCATCTCTGTTTCCATATGGGATATCAAGCACATGCTTTGGATAATTGAGAACATTTTCTTGTAAATGAATGCCATTCTCCACACGATAAACTTGCACAGGACCATCTAAATCCATTGTCGGTCCTGCTAAAACCAACAAGTCGTCACCATCGAAAAGTAAATCCCGGATTCCTAAACCATTCAAGAAGACAAAATGCTTCTTATATCCCTTTTTATCATCTCCAATATTCTTCAGTTTTAATAGTCCTGGGCTAGAATTTCCTAACTCTATTTCGAGAATCATCGCCCAACCTCGTAATACAGGTCCACGCAAACCTAGAAAAACTCGGTTTTTAGAAACGGCTATGCCTTCTAGATCAAAACCATTATCCTTACCAGGAATTTCTGCTTTCACAAAAAAGCCCAAATGTGGATCATCTGCTAAAGCTTCCATGAGCAAGTTACCCTGTTTTGTGACCTCAAGTTTGGCAGCACTTAATTGTACATTAGGATTTTTTGGATGTTCGCATAATGCAAATAATTCACCATTTACCATTGGAATACGTCCGATGATATACCGATTGGGTTCTGATACAATTTTTGCTAGTCTTTTAATGTTTTTATCATCAGAAAATTGAGATTTCGGCTTTTTACGTTTATAGCTATGAGAACCAATTAACCACAGGTAATAGTCAGCATATGCCAAACCTTCAATATCAATTTCCTCTTCTTCTGGTGCAGGTAAACTGATAAACTCTGCTACGTGAAATTGTTTATGCTTTGCAAAGTTATTTGCATCTACATAAGATAGCCGTTCAATCGTTGAGGTTTCATCTGACCCCAACCATAAGTGCTTTTCAGGAGTTAGCAGAACTGCAGAAAGGTCATTACGATGCTCTTTAAATCCATCAGTAAAAGTCAGTAAAACTTGATTGAGTCGATATGAGTTTTGCATTTAACACCTCTAAAAAATATCAAGAAGGAATTTCATCTTAGCTAAGCAACTGTGAATACAGATTAGGTATTGTGTGCGACTAGCAATTTCTTCACACTAGCTTGAAAATATCAAATCCAAAATCGTATAAATTTTGCTCACAAATTTTTGAGAAAATTTAAATAGGTCAATATTGAAAAACAGAAACATCTAATAAAGTCTTTGCCAAGCAATTGCAAAGACTGCGGAAAGCCGCGCTCGTCGCACTCAAAGAATGCACTCGCTTTTTTATCTACGCTGCGTTTCGTATGCCCTCCGTGTACGCTATGCACTCCGCTACCGACGTTTTGCGTTCAATGGAGTTGAGCTACTTAGCTCATCAAAAAAATGACAAAATAAAAGATAGATGAACTTTTGAAAAAATGTTACCATTCAATAACCTCATTCAGTTAAGTACTCGGCTCTAAGGGGGTGTATCAAATACTATGACATTCGCGACCAAACAAGAAATCAAAACTCTAGGAAATTACGCTTACTCAGCAATTCAAAAACACAGTCAGAAAACCATCAAACTGGAAACACCAGTCAAGAAAGATAAAGATCCAGAAGCATTGCATCAAATGCGAGTGGGAATGCGTCGCCTACGCACAGCCGTAACAGGGTTTTCACCAGCTGTAGATTTGCAAAAACCGGCTAGTGATAAAAATATCGGTAAAATCGCGCGTACTTTGGGTAACCTCCGTGATTTAGACGTGCTAAAAGAGACTTTAGAAAAACTTGAACAATCACATTTACCTCGCAAAGAAAAGCACTCATTGCAAACAGCTTTGGATGCTTTGAGTAAACAACGTGAAGAGGCTTTAGTAGATGTCAAGTCAACATTCAAAGATGAACGTTACAAATCTCTAAAACACACATTGAAAGAGTGGTTAGAAGAACCATCCTATCAACCACTAGCATATATGCCAATTCAGCAGGTGCTACCAGATTTACTTTTGCCAGAGGTTAGTAAATTTTTGCTGCATCCGGGTTGGCTGATTGGGACGCAAGTGGAAGGACAAGTAGAAGAAGCTGAGGTTATTATACCTGGGAAGTGGGAAGCTCAGAGAGTAGAGCAAGAATTAGCAACAAATGGGGATACTCTTCACAGTTTACGCAAACAAGCCAAACGCCTGCGCTACCAAATGGAGTTATTTACTGACTTATACGGTCAGTCTTACACAGCTTGTCTTGCAGAAGTAAAAAGTATTCAAGAAATCTTGGGAGCAATACAAGATAGTGTAGTATTGACCCAGTGGCTTGCAGATGTTTTCAACTCAGAAATACGCTCTCAATTTCCAACTCTTGCTTCTTGGTTAGCCCAAAATCGTTGTAAACTATGGCAGCAATGGCAACCCTTACAGCGCCGGTATCTGAAAGCCCAGACAAGACATGGATTTCATTTGACAATGCTACACCCAGCGTAAACCCTCGCTGTGCTGCCTGCCTTCGCTGCGCTAACAAATTCAAAATTCAAAAGGAGGAATCTTTTTTTTGAATTTTGAATTCCCCAAAGAGGTATTAGAAAACTTCATTTATTTTGTAGTCATATCTAGTCATATATAGTATGTTCTTCATTTTCAATCATCATATCAATTAAGTCTCTTAGCCGTCCTTGCCAGTTAGGGATGGCTTTTAATTTGGCAATTTGTCCAGTACGTAACTTGATAGCTAATGGTTTTGGATCTAATGGACAAGTACCATTTGGTTTAAAACTGTACTCATTTCCTTTTTGAAATCCTTTTTTTCCGATTGACATAATCAATTTAATGCTGGTAAACTACCATTAGATTACAGAAAAATCCGAATCAGTGCAACAAGTAGAGAAACACAATTAAATCAAGTCATGAATGGTTTGCTTATTGCTCAGAAATGACTTGTGCATCTGGCAAGCTTTATAACACCGTACAATTTACACAACGACAAGGTTTTTTCTATGGTTGGGGTACGCAATCTCAAGCTAAGTTAGATGTAATGTTTAAATCAGATAGCAATTATGCTGCAATGCCTGCAAAGGTTGCTCAACTGGTTTTGAAACAAAACGCCGATGCATGGTCGGCATACTTCAAAGCAATAGATGCTTACAAATTAGAGCCGGAAAAGTTTACTGGTTATCCAAAGCCACCCAGTTATATTGACGATAAAAATGTTGTAAAGTTCAATTATCAGGCTGTTAGTAAAAAGGAATTTAAGAAAGGTTACATTGTTCCTTCAATGTCACCAATTAGAATACCAGTCAAGCCCGGTTTAAAATTTGATGACTTGTGTGAGGTAAGAATAGTACCCCTAAGCGGATGTTTTGTAATAGAAATTGTTTCCGAAATCCCGGATAAAAGTGAATTTTTCTGTAGTCGAAATCCAGAGTTAGCAGCTTCTATCGATATCGGATTAGACAATCTTGCAACGATTGTCTTTAGTGACCCTACCATACAACCAATAGCCGTAAACGGTAAACCTTTAAAATCAGCCAACCAGTTTTACAATAAGCAGCTAGCAAGATTTAGAGGTTTCTTACCTGATGGTAGAGGTACATCTAGACGGATTCAAAACATTGTTCGGAATCGCAATAATTTTGTTGATAGCTACTTACATCAATCAACAAAAATGATAGTTGATGAACTAGTAAAAAAAGGTGTACGGCTAGTAGCTATAGGTAAAAACTTACAGTGGAAAACATCTGTTAATATTGGCAAGAGGAATAACCAGGCATTTACTCAAATACCACACGCTAGATTTATTGAAATGTTAACTTATAAACTTGAGAAAGTTAATATCACCGTTAAGGTTGGTGAAGAATCTTACACTAGTAAGGCTTCGCTAATTGATTGGGACATCATCCCAACATTTGACCCTAACAACAAGAGCCACTCTCGTGCGGAGGTTCCCTCCGTTGAGAGAAGTGGCGTGATAAAAAATACTTTTTCTGGAAAGCGTGTCAAACGTGCGTGGTACGTTAGTAAAGATGGTTTTAGAATTCATGCTGATGTAAATGGTGCATTTAACATTGGCAGAAAAGTAATCCCAAACTCTTTTAATTGCTTGCAAGATATTGTAGTGAGGGATAGGGGATGTCTGGTAGTACATCCAAGGCGATTAACACCTGTGTTCTGCCCTAAAGGTAAAATAGGTGTTGCTTAAATCCGTGTGTAGTAGTTTGCCGCCCTTTGACTATGTAAAACGGAACTATGTGGTTAACAAAAGCAATTGGTCATGAGCTGGTTAAGCTTTTAACGATCGCATTTGCCATTGCCTCTGCATTATTATATGACTTCATATGTAGTGTTTATCATTCTGAATCCTTACGTTCGTGAGTTCCTTGTTTGGTCATGGTAGGAAAATAAGCGTGTCACAATAAGAAATAGAAAACCGATTAGTCAGCTTTTGATCTCAGGACATGAAACGTATCGTCTTAATTGCTGGTTTTGAATCATTCAACGCCGACTTGTATCGGAAGGCAGCTTTTTTGGCGACTTCTCGTGTCAGTGAGTTGGATGTTTGTGTGTTTAGCGATCGCGACATCACCACCAAACGGACTGAAATCGAAGCAGCACTTCAGAATGCTGATGTGTTTTTTGGCAGTTTAGTGTTTGACTATGATCAAGTGCTGTGGTTACGCGATCGCATATCCCATATCCCCATCCGCCTTGTATTTGAGTCAGCTTTAGAATTGATGAGTTTAACCAAGCTGGGCGCTTTCGCCATTGGCAATCAACCAAAAGGAATGCCCAAACCAGTTAAATTCATCCTTGACAAATTCAGCAACGGACGAGAAGAAGATAAACTCGCAGGTTATATTAGCTTTCTAAAAATAGGACCAAAACTATTGAAATATGTGCCAGTGCAAAAAGTGCAAGACTTACGCAACTGGCTGATTATCTATGGTTACTGGAATGCTGGTGGACCAGAAAACGTTGCAGCTTTATTCTGGACATTAGCAGAAAAATATTTAAGTCTTAAGGTAGGCGAAATTCCCCCACCAGTTGAAACCCCGAATATGGGGCTGTTGCATCCCGACTACCAGGGATTTTTTGAATCGCCACGCGAGTATCTGGAATGGTATCAGCAGGAAAGGAGGGGACAAGGGGACAAGGAGACAAGGGGAAAATTTTCCACCCAAAACCCAGTAGTAGGAATTCTCCTCTATCGCAAGCACGTTATTACTAAACAAACTTACATACCTCAACTCATCCGTCATTTTGAAGAAGCTGGTTTGATACCATTACCCATCTTTATTAACGGTGTAGAAGGTCATGTCGCGGTGCGAGATTGGATGACAACCGACTACGAAACCCAACAAAGACAACTAGGAAACGTAGAAATTGCCTCTCTTTCAAAAGAAGCAGTCAAGGTTGACGCCATTGTCTCAACGATTGGCTTTCCTCTTGTGGGTGGTCCTGCTGGTTCAATGGAAGCGGGACGTCAAGTTGATGTTGCAAAACGCATCCTCACTGCTAAAAATGTACCATACATTGTCGCCGCACCATTGCTGATTCAAGATATTTATTCTTGGACGCGCCAAGGTATTGGAGGATTGCAAAGTGTTGTTTTATATGCTTTACCAGAACTAGATGGGGCGATCGACACCGTTCCCCTTGGTGGCTTGGTGGGAGAAAAGATTTATTTGGTTCCCGAACGGGTGCAGCGATTAATTGGGAGAGTAAAAAACTGGGTTGCTTTACGGCAAAAACCTGTATCTGAACGCAAGATTGCAATTATTTTGTATGGGTTCCCCCCTGGTTATGGTGCTGTGGGAACAGCTGCATTATTAAATGTACCAAAAAGTTTACTAAAATTCCTCCATGCACTCAAAGACCAAGGTTACACCGTTGGGGATTTACCGGAAGATTCCGAAGAATTGATTCGCCTGGTGAAACAAGCAGATGAACTTTCAGGGGAAGATAAGCAAGATGAAGGAAATATTGCTCCCTCATCAGTTAATGTCCGCACCTTGGAAACATGGCTGGGATACCTCCGCACATCCCGCATTGAAAAACAATGGAAATCTCTGACAGGTACTGGAATTAAAACTTATGGCGATGAATTTCATATTGGTGGTGTTCAGGTTGGGAATGTTTGGATAGGTGTACAACCACCTTTGGGATTACAAGGTGATCCGATGCGGTTGATGTTTGAACGGGATTTAACTCCTCATCCGCAGTACGCTGCTTTTTACAAATGGCTGCAAAATGAATTTGACGCTGATGCTGTGGTTCACTTTGGAATGCACGGTACTGTAGAATGGTTGCCTGGTTCTCCTTTGGGGAATACAGGATATTCTTGGTCTGATATTCTGTTGGGAGATTTGCCTAATCTATATATATATGCCGCGAATAATCCTTCGGAATCGATTTTGGCGAAGCGTCGCGGTTATGGGGTGTTGATTTCTCACAATGTCCCGCCTTATGGGCGTGCGGGTTTGTATAAGGAGTTGGTGACGTTGCGGGATTTGATTGCGGAGTATCGAGAGGATCCGCAGAAGAATTATGTTCTTAAGGAAGCGATTTGTAAGAAGATTGTGGATACTGGTTTGGATGCTGATTGTCCGTTTGAGGATGCGAAGCGGTTGGGGATTGGGTTTACGCCTGAGAATATTCGCATGTTTAGTGGTCATGCTTTTGATGATTATCTCGTGAAGTTGTACGAGTATTTGCAGGTTTTAGAGAATCGGCTGTTTTCTTCTGGGTTGCATGTTTTGGGGGAAGTTCCAAGTGAGGAGGAGTTGGCGGGGTATTTGGAGGCTTATTTTGGAAACGAACCGCCAAGACGCCAAGAACGCCAAGAGGAAGAGGAGAGAATTAGAGAGTTGTTGGGACAAACTACTGATGAGTTGAGGAATTTGGTGCGGGGTTTGAATGGGGAGTATATTCCTCCTGCGCCTGGTGGGGATTTGTTGCGGGATGGTGTGGGTGTTTTGCCTACGGGGAGAAATATTCATGCTTTAGATCCTTATCGTATGCCTTCGCCTGCGGCGTTTGCACGAGGAAGGGAAATTGGTCAAAAGATTATTGCGCAGCATCTGCAAGAGAATGGGACGTATCCGGAGACTGTGGCGGTGATGTTATGGGGTTTGGATGCGATTAAAACTAAGGGGGAATCTCTTGGTATTCTTTTGGAGTTGGTTGGCGCGGAAGCTGTGAAGGAGGGAACGGGGCGAATTGTTCGTTATGAGTTGAAGCCTTTGGCTGAGGTGGGACATCCCCGAATTGATGTGTTGGCGAATTTGTCGGGGATTTTTCGGGATAGTTTTGTGAATGTTATTGAGTTGTTGGATGATTTGTTTGAACGGGCGGCTGAGGCTGATGAACCGGAGGATCAGAATTTTATTAGGAAACACGCTTTGGCTTTGAAGGCGCAAGGGCTGGAGAATGTTTCGGCGAGGTTGTTTTCTAATCCTGCGGGTGATTTTGGTTCTTTGGTGAATGATCGGGTGGTTGATAGTAATTGGGAATCTGGGGATGAGTTGGGGGATACTTGGCAAGGTCGCAATGTGTTTAGCTATGGTAGGCAAGATAAGGGTCAAGCTAGACCAGAAGTGTTGAAGAAGCTTTTGCAAACAAGCGATCGCATTGTCCAAGAAATTGACTCGGTGGAATACGGTTTGACTGATATTCAAGAATATTATGCCAATACTGGGGGGTTGAAGAAAGCGGCGGAGAAACAACGCGGGAAAAAAGTGACTACTAGTTTTGTGGAAAGTTTCTCGAAGGATACGACTCCCCGGAATTTGGATGATTTGTTACGGATGGAGTATCGCAGCAAGTTGCTGAATCCTAAATGGGCGGAGGCGATGGCGAATCAGGGTTCGGGTGGTGCTTATGAAATTTCTCAACGGATGACGGCGTTGATTGGTTGGGGCGGTACTGCGGATTTTACTGATAATTGGGTCTATGACCAAGCTGCTGATACTTACGCTTTAGATGCAGAGATGGCAGAGAAATTGCGGAAGGCGAATCCGGAAGCTTTCCGTAATCTTGTGGGGAGGATGTTGGAGGCGCATGGGCGTGGTTTTTGGGAGGCTGGTGAGGAGAAGTTGCAGAAGTTACGCGAGTTGTATGAGTTGGCAGATGAAGAATTGGAAGGGGTAATTGCTGAAAAAGCAAGTTACTAGTTATACTGGAGGAAGTGCGTAGCGCTACCTCACACTTGGTTGTGAAAAATTGCACGATTCCTCCAGATTGATGCACAAGCGCGATCAGCCAGAGGCTGATCGCATGTGTGTATTGCATAACTAGCAACGCCGGGTTAATGCGATTTCACTTTAAAGGTTGCTAGAAATGGATAGTAGGGGACATGGGCGTAGGTGAGTAAAGTAGTTTCACCAAAGTGATAGAATTATCTCCTCACACTGGGGCAAAAGCTCCTGGTGGGATTGGCACAAGCAGAGGGTTTGTCAAACAGGTTCCCTGTCTGTACCAGATGCCCTCAACCTCGAAAGCCTCAAATTCAGTTGTTAGAATTGCCCATGTTTGCTCGTTGAGCCTACCATAATAAGTCCAAGTGAATCGAGTTTCGTTGCGTAGTCGTCGTTCCAGTTCTGCCAAATCTCCAGGTAGCCAAAATCGGGTCATGACTCTTTGTGTGACAATCTCAGGAGATGTCTGTAACATATCAGACATTGGCTTATTTACAATGATTTGCTTGTGGTTATCTTGTCTGACTATACTAACCGGACGTTTATTGTCAGCAGCAGCCACCATCCGGCACAGTAATTCTATTGGTAAATGCACTTGAGAGCAAAAGACTGCACCCCCTACAGGCAAGAGACTACCACTCCCCCCTGCTGTAGACAGTTCTTGGGATGTCATCCACCCGTAAAACTCGATAGGTTGCTTACAGCCTCTCCATTCTATCCGCACCTTACCCTTGAGTTTAACTGCAGTTTCGCTTAAGGCAGACCCGTAGCTTTGAGCAAAATAAGTTGCATCTTGTTTTGTAGGAGCAAGGATAGAAACCCCTTCTTGAGAGAGTTTATAGCTCCAGCCCGGTTGGTTAAGGATTTTAAGAGCACTCACACTCATCTGTTACACCATCGGATTCGTTATGTAAGCAAAGAAAAGTTTGTTGCCAAATTTTTTTTTGTTCTTCCTCTGGGATGCCCAAAGTAGAAGTGATGATGGCAAAGTCTCCTGGTGTGGGCAGTACTTCCTCTTTGGCAAGGGCTTGCAAATTTTTGACACCAGAGTGCCTCAGCTTTGTCATGTTAACTTGAACCAATTCAGCGATGTTTATCGGAGGACTTGGTTGTTGAGATTGTGAGGAATTACAAGCTGTTCTTTTGGCTAGCCACTCTAGGAGCATCTCTTCTAATACGTCGCTTTGGGATACCCCTTCACGAGCACAGATACTTTTGAACTCCCGCGCCAACTCTACCGGAACGTAGCCGCTAACTTGCTTGTAATCAGCAGAACGCCTTTTGTCGGTCATTGTGTTGATTGTCTATATTACGTTTGTCTTTAATTATTATGTTTGTCTTTATTCTCTCTCAATCACACCCAAATAATTAGCCATGATTTCATGCCAATTACATAGTTGACATACAAAAATGACAAGCGCTATTATAGTCACAATGGCATAATAGTTTATTTAGCTTAGGGCTATAAACCAAGTAAGAAAGGCAGATGACCCTAGGCATAATATCCTGGTAAAGAAAAGTAGATGAACCTGACAGCTAGCTACTCACGTTGATAACTAGCTTGTTTGTTGAGTTGCCTAAAAAGATGGGCAAAAAAAGCCCATCCAAATATTAGTATATACATTAAGTTGCTTAGCCGATTCGTTAATAATTGAGATGGGAAGAAAAATCAGTCTTTAGGTAGAAAAACTTCTCTAATCAATTTGCATGAGTTAATGACAACAAACAAAGGTGTTCAGATAGCGACTAGTCAGCCAGTGAGCTTTACTTGGCGGCATACTCAACGAGCAACCACACCTCTTGCAAAAGTCCCTGAGGGGTAATGTAGAGATTTGTAACAGGCAATTGGGTAGAGCGCAGACGCCAAAAGCTTATATCTTACAGATACACAGGCGATAAGCCGGAGGCTGATTGCATGTGTGTATCGCATAACTAGCAACGCCGGGTTAACTATACTTTACAATTATCTTCTTCTCTGCTTGCCTCTACTACAATAAAGTGTAACTTTATATTAAAAAATAGCTACAAACATTGCCAGTAAACTACATAATTTCCTCACTTTCTTTTACTATAGATAATTGCAACAGCACAGATATAAGCTGTTACGCATTTAATTTGCAAATCCTTTTACAAGGGTCGTTCTTTAGGCATTTGTTATATAAAAGCAGGTTTCTAAATCTGTCCATATCTATTTGGAATGACAAAAGACAAACGACTCATGACTCATGGCAGTCTCAACGAAAAATCTGCAAGTTATACGGTTAACAGCTTAACAATGATTTAGCAACTAACTTTTAATTCATAACGATTCTGAAAGTGTAAAAAATGAGTGTGAGTGTTTTGAGACTAATAAATCAACCAGGTTGGAACTGTAAACTGTCCCAAGATGGAATTTCTATTCTTACTCCTACAAAACAAGAAGCCATCCATCTTGCCCAAAACTATGGATATACTTTAAGCGAAACCGCTGCAAAAATTAAAGGGAAGGTGCGGATAGGGTGGAAACGCTGCAAGCAACCTATCGAGTTTTACGGGTGGATGGCATCTCAAAAACCGTCTACACCCATTGAAAATACTGATCGCTTCTTGCCCGTGGGGGGTGTAGTCTTTTGCAGTCAGTTGCAGTTACCAGTAGAATTGTTGCGCCGGATGGTAGCAGCTGCTGACAATGAACGTCCGGTTAGTATAATCAGACAAGATAACCACAAACAAATTATTGTAAATAAGCCGATGTCTGATATGTTACAGACATCTCCTGAGATTGCCACACAAAGGGTCATGACCCGATTTTGGTTACCTGAAGATTTGGCAGAACTGGAACGACGACTACGCAACGAAAGCCGATTTACTTGGACTTACTCTGGCGGACTCAACGAGCAAACATGGGCAATTCTAACAACCGAATTTGAGGCTTTCGAGGTTGAGGGCATCTGGTACAGACAAGGAACTTGCTTGACAGCCCCTCAGCTTGTGCCAATCCCGCCAAGAGCTTTTGCTGCATGACTCCTAAGCGGGAATATACCTCCAACTCAGAGGAGTTTTACGTATTGATAAACTTTGTACAGAAGTGAGATTACAAGCTGGAGATATTTGCTTGCCAATCCTCTTTAGTTAAAACACTTGGGGCAATGAAGTAGATAAGTTTAAGCTTGAATCCTCATAAAAATCTCAGAATTAAGGAGAAAAATAAAATTTCGATCATCCAAGTTTGAACGTTCCCAAAACTTTACTGCTTTAGCTTTTGAGAGCGTTTTTCTTGTCGCCGTTTCTCGTGCTGTTTTTTTCTATGTCCCCTGCCTTTTCGCAGGGGCTTTTGCTTGCCCATCCCCTTTTATGATGACTATCAAAAAACATTGCCGTAACAAGGAAATACCCCGTCCTTAAGGACGGGGTTTAGTCCCTATAATTGCCGTTGTAATAATTCTTGCATTGCTCATTTCTCTTTGGCAGTCTTCTTGACGAAGGATACGGACGGCGTCTGTGCTCCCTTGCAATCGCTCTCAATTAAATCGTCGATGCTAGCATAGATATTTGTTGTTTTATTGAACAGATACCTTTCCTCATTTATATCTGAAGGTAATTCTCTTATGAAAGACTATTCATCTATCTCAAGCCACCAATCAGTAACTTCAATGTCAACAAATTTTTTTTCAGAAGTCATCACTACATATATTGTTGTTTGAACAATGTATTCTGTCGTGTTGTTTAACAAAAATGTCATGTGATTTAACTACCTTGTCAACAAGATATTTTGCTAATAAGAATGATATTTTTCTAACTTCTTATAAAAAATGACTCATTAAGTTTTCATGGATGAAATTTTTTATGGTTTGATTAACTTATGTTTAATATTTATTTTTTTTCTGCTTTTTTCTCTTTTGAAGATATAATCTATATAATGTTTCAACCAGAAATGGGATATCAAGCTAAAAACGCAATATCTGTCTAATTTTTTCACCAGGCCATATCGCCAGACAAAGCTGTTTAGTGTATGTGTAACTTGCAATGGAACATATTGAGAGGAGATTATTGCTTGTAGTTAGCAAAAATCACTCCAAAAAGAGGTTGACTTAAATAACGCTTACGCGTTAAATTCTTAACAAATCTACATCGGTCTGCCTAATCCACAAATTACCCCAAACATTTTGTTACATCGGGGGTAAACCTGGAACGGAGGAACCAAGTTTGGGGCTTATCTTATAGAAGAGCAAAAGATGAAGAATGAAGAATGAAAAAAGACAAAATTACTCCGGTTCTTTCTTCTGTCTTTTTTTTTCTTTCTTTTGTTCTGCGAGAAGGACATCTCTCAGTCCTAGCCCGTCAGCTAACTTCGTCGGCATTGAGAGGAGACTGAACGAGCCGCATTCTACTTTGTAATGCATTGTTCTCGTCAGTGTCCTTGGCTGGTATCTGTGCGCTTCGTTGTACCTGTCCTTGACTATGAGAAAAGAACTTTATTACCTTTTCTTCCGGTCTGTGAGGCAGGATAAATTGCCATATGATGGTGAAGTTCAACTATGTTACCGACCAAAAAACATCGCATAGCTCTGATTTCTGTTGATGGAGACCCTGCTGCAGAAATCGGACAGGAAGAGGCTGGGGGACAGAATGTCTATGTGCGTCAAGTAGGTTGTGCGCTTGCTGCGCAAGGTTGGCAGGTGGATATGTTCACTCGCCAAAATCACCCTGATCAGGCTGCCATTGTGCAACATGAACCACTCTGTCGTACAATCCGGTTGAAGACTGGACCTGCTGAGTTTATAGGGCGAGATGACTTATTCCACCATCTGCCAGAATTCATTGCAGAGTTTCAGGCATTTCAACAAGAGCAAGGATTTCACTACCCTTTAATTCATACTAACTATTGGTTATCCTCTTGGGTGGGTTTGGAACTGAAAAAACAACAACCGTTAATTCAGTTGCATACTTATCACTCTTTAGGAGTTGTCAAGTACAACACTATTTCTGATATCCCAGCAATTGCAAGCAGGCGAATAGCCATTGAAAAAGCCTGTCTAGAAACTGTGGATCGAGTTGTTGCAACTAGTCCTCAAGAACAGGAACATATGCGAAAATTCGTTTCCACTAAAGGACAAATCGAAGTCATTCCTTGTGGGACTGATGTCGATAAGTTTGGGTTTATTCAAAGGTCTGCAGCACGGCAAAAGTTAGGAATTGCACCTGATGTTAAGATGGTTGTCTACGTCGGTCGCTTTGATCAGCGTAAAGGGATCGAGACACTTGTGCGAGCCATCGCAAAATCTAGTTTGCGGGATCAAGCTAACCTACAACTCGTCATTGGAGGTGGCTATCGTCCTGGTCATAGCGATGGGATTGAGCGCGATCGCATCGCAAGTATCGTTGCTGAACTCGGATTGGAAGATTGTACAACCTTTCCAGGTCGCCTAGATGATACTGTTCTTCCCTCCTACTATGCAGCTGCAGATGTGTGTGTTGTACCAAGTCATTACGAACCTTTTGGTTTAGTTGCAATTGAAGCAATGGCGAGTCGGACTCCTGTCGTAGCTAGTGATGTCGGGGGATTGCGGTTTACAGTCGTACCTGAAGTGACTGGGTTACTCGTTCCCCCTAAAGATGAAGTCGCTTTTGCTGCTGCTATTGACCGCATTTTGCTCAACCCAGCTTGGCGGGATCAACTCGGTGAAGCTGGTCGGCAACGAGTAGAAATTGCCTTTAGTTGGCATGGTGTGGCATCCCGCTTGACTCAGCTCTACACGCATCTACTGGCTTCAAGTATGACCTCAATAGAGGCCAAACCTCAAGTTGCAGCTTAATTTCTACAACTTTAATAGTGTTGAAGAGCTTTTCGCCTTCTTTGTATCTTCTAAGCCTTGGCGACTAGTATTACTAAGACCGAAGATGGAAAATACTCCGGATTAAGCACTTAAAACACAGCACTAATAAAGAGAAGAATTAAACAGAGCAACTCTGATTGATGGCTGCACCAAATAGCAGCAAACCTGTACAAACAGTAAAAAACAGACCACTAAACTTTTCACATCAGGGAGTTATTGATATGCTGAACATTGGAGATTACGCACAGCATCAAATCACAGGACAAATAGGTCAAGTTATCGGTTATGGACATCAAATACTGCATGGAGTCTATTTAACCACCCTAAAAGTACGAGCAATTAACGGTCAGATCGTTAATAATCAGAGTAGATTTATTGAAGACGTCTACTCTGCATGGGTATTAGCAGAGTTCACAGAAAGCAGCGTGGCACTGCAAGCTTGATAAGTTTAGAGACATCAGTCTCGTGAATGTCGCAAGGGGAATCATCGTAGATTAAAGGGTTTGAGACCCCTTCGTCTATACGAAGTCCCAGTTTCAGTCGGGGTTTAAATCTCCGTCTGAAACTGTCTTTAATTTTGAATTTTGAATTTTGAATTTTGAATTTTGAATTGTTAACAGGCTTTCCCCTTGCTATTTGATATACCCGAATTCGTTTTTAGAAACCTTACCAGAGAAAGACGATTATTTGTCTCCAATATTTATAGGATTGGTGTAACTTATTTCTCTGTGGGGTAAATCAACATGCAACTGAATATTGTGTTATTTTGGGTAACGTTATCTTTCGTGGTTGTAGGAGCAATCGCGCTTCTTCTCCAACCTATTATCGATGTTCACTAAATAGAGTTGGCTTATTCACTCAATAGGTTAAGAATCTGCTGCGTAGCACGTTGACCACTGCGGATCGCACCCTCCATGTAACCGCGATACATCAGAGGAGCAGTATGCTCACCAGCAAAGAAAATCCGACCAGCAGGCAGGGTGAGGTATGGCTCAAAGCGATGCAAGTCTCCTGGCCTAAAGTAGCAGTAGGCACCTCGTGCCCACTCATCAGCGTTCCAGTCATGTGAACTAGAAAGAATAATCTCGGGTGCATCAGGGTATATGGTATGCACTGCTGCAAGCGCTAAGTCACTTGCTTGCTCACACAGCTTTAAACTTCGAGTACCCCCACTAAAACACGAAAGAATTCTTTCTGTCCCCATCTGAGCAAAGGTCGGCTCCCAAATAGCTTGGTACTCGCCCTCAAGTAATACAATTCCAAAGTTGGACTTTGACCAAAAACGATGTGGGTATTGCAATAGCGTCTTAACAACTCCTCCGTAAAGTAGGCTAGAGATAGCCTCTCGCTGTGCGTTAATGAGCGGTGCTTCTATTGGAATGTCACGCAGCACACTCCAGGGAAGCGTCACTATCACGCTGTCAGTCATAACCTCAACTAAACCACTTGCTGTCTCAACACTGACACTCACAGTCTCATCTGTCTGCTGGATGCGACGCACGGGAGTACTAGTATGAACTCGCTCCCCCAGATGTTTAGCAAAAGCATCTACTAAACGTGAAACACCTCCACGAACTCTCATATTACCGCCTCCGTTGCCCAAACCCGCAACATAAGCAAAGAAGCCTACACCAATCAACTCTGAATCAGTGGCAAATAGTGCAGAAGCCAACCAACGTGCAATTCGACGGGCAAAAGGTTCAATTGGTTCTACATTCAACCACTCATCTAAGGTCTGTTGAGGGTCTTTTTGCTCTTCAAGCAGGCTTTGGAGTTTTGCGTAGAGATTATCCAAAGCACTAGTTTGTTCTTGTGTCAGGGACATACGATTATGAAGCATTCCGTCGATGAACCAGTAAAGGTCATCAGGAAATTTAGAGGCTGAATCTAATTCAATACCTAATTCAGTTGCATAAGTTATGAGAGCAGTGTGGTTATCGTCCACCAACTCAGCACCTAACTCGCCATATTGTCCTGCATGAAGTTGAACGGTATGAACTCGACCGCCCACACGTGTACGCGCTTCAAAAACTTGGACATCTATGCCTGCACGTACCAATTCATAAGCTGCACTCAGACCTGCAAGTCCTGCACCAATGACAATGGTTTGATGTGGCATTGTTTAACTCTCCAGAAATATTAATTCTAACTTGTAAGAATTAATCTGTTTTCTAATAGCTACTCCCTTCCGTGCTCTAAGATTACCTGTAATGATTTACTCCTCAGCAATGAGTGTGTAGCTGAATCTTTTTAATCAATTAGCCTACCAGGTACAAAGCACTGCTGTGGTTAGGTTTAGTGTGAACATAGCGGCTAATACTGACTCTAGAACCTGTAGCGCTAAAAACTTCTCACTCCGTGGCGATAGCTAGCCCCTTAGGGGGCCGGAGCTAACGCTGCTGCGCTTTGCGCAGATCGCCCAATGGCTTTTTAGTGTTGCGACTTACAAATACAGCAGCATTGAGACTTAAAAATAGGTTTTCATATGAAGCTTTGAAAACTGTCATACAGACCAGAAATCTCTGGAACTTTGCAGGAACTATCAGCTGTCTTATACCCAGAATCACTTGAAACATAACAGGGGTTAAACAATGTTTATTAATCTGGCTTTGATTGCTTTCGTAGTTCTTTCTGCACCAATTATCTGTCGTACAACAGAAGTCAAAAACACTAGAAAAACTAAATGAGTCAAACTCAATTATATTTAGATTGTTTATATAAGACCAAGTAAAACTTATAGGCAACTTGGTAAAAAAGTAAATCTATGAAAATACAGGCTAAGATCTGCAAATAGCAGATTTTAGCCCTACTAGAAAACTTAAGCAGCAACAGGTTCCAACAACTGAATGTTAGAAAAGATAATTTCCTGAATGGATGGTTGTTCTGCTGTCTCGGTACGAATTTCTCGGCGATTTAAGATAAAGTAATCACCAACCTTTTCGTACTCATCTGTAAACTCGCTTCTTCCGCCTTTTTGTTCACCCGTTTTCGGATCGTGGTAAACAGAGTCATATTGATGAGACAGGTAGCCTTCTCCTGTATCATGACTGCTAAAGGTATTAATCGTTACAACAACGCCGTGGATATGACGGTGGACGAGACACACCTCATTGTTGCGGACTTTATAGCGATCGCCCTCAGACTTACCGCCTAGCAAAATTTCAACAGCACCAGTTTCATCAGTCGCACCATAGCGAAATGTATTCTCACCGTGAGTTTGTTCAAAGGAGCGACGAATGCGGTGAATGGCGATTTCCCAGGCTTGATTATTAATCACCTGCTTGGCTTGTTCATCCTCTACCTCAAAAACATCGGCTTTGAGATTCGCGTTGATACGAATTTTACCTGTAAACACCTGCTCATCTTGCTTGTAGGTGACATCTGCAGTGTAACCAGGGAAGTTGTGATCCCAAGTGTAGCGGTTTTCGTAAGCAGCACGAAAAAGTTCTTGAGCAGAAACTTGTGTTACTGTCATTGTTTCTCCTATTGTCACCTGTTATATTAGCTTTGTACCTTGGCTGCTATTAGCATAGAAGTAATTATAAAGTTTCGCATAGACCCCAAGTGGGTACACCTATGGTTAAGTCTCTTCAAACTGTATTTCATGAAATAGCTTCTGTGAGCAATGAGCAAGAGTTACGACTAGCTCTAATAAATACAGTGGCGGAGTATTTTGGCGTGCAACATTGGGGGATCCATTTGTTAGATGAGCCGTTCCTGACAGAGATGGATGTTCAGGATGTTCCTGGTGTGTGTATGGAAAGCAACCCAGTTGGGCGCTACGTCGTTGAACGTCATGCTCCTGTTCACGAACAGTTGGTGTTACCAACAGGAGACTGGAAACATTTTTGCTCACGCCATGACCATGAACACGTCATGAGTGGACCAATTGTCTGTGATGGTCGTCTTGTGGGGACGCTTAACCTCGCCCGTGCGAGTGGAACTCCCGCTTTTAACGTCAATGATCTCGCTGACATGAGTGCTCTGTGTCTTCATATTTCAGCAAAACTTGCAACCCTACGCACAAAACCAAAAACATCTCTCTCTCCCTTAGCAAGTCGTCTGACTCCCCGTGAGTTAGAAATTGCTGAGTTGGTAGCGCGGGGGTTAACCAATGCGGAAATTGGTGAAAAATTATGGATTACACAAAATTCTGTCAAGCAAGCGCTCAAACGGATGTTCCGTAAGCTAGAAGTCTCAGCGCGTGCTGAGATGGTCGCCAGACTACAGGATATGGGATCAGTTATTAGTTAATAATTAGACTTGTTGTAAACTAGATTTTTTTGGTGGGAAGAATTCAGAATTCAAGAGACAGAACTTTCTGAGTGCTGACTCCTGACTTCTGACTCCTCTTGTTACGATTCGCGTCCGGAAGCCCAAGTATCACGCCATTTAACGGTACCTTCTTTTGCAATCACCCAGCGACGATTCATGAGATTTTCTCGCAGGGGCGATCGCCCTTCCCGCAACATAGCATATTTATAACTAATCAATTTCCCAGCACTTTCGTTAAAGGGAATCTCGGCAAACCATGTGTTGGTATTAATGTATTCCAGAGGATATGCCTTGCCAATGTCCCAGTTCCCCAGCTCCGGACAGTCTCCAATCACGACAATGGTTTCACCTAGTTGAGTTTCTACACCATTGAGTTGGACTCGCACAATGGTTTCTCCTTTCACCCGTTCTCCAACACGGCTTAAGACGATAACGCCTCGCTCTTCAAGTTGCAAGTCATAAATTTTACCGTCTTTCACTTCATACTTATTACGAGTCATCACACAGGTATGTTCCCCATCTGGTAGTTCTGTCTCAACTTCTGGTACAGTGACTGCTCCTCCTCTGTTGAGTGCTACAAAGCACAAAGAGTCCCGATAGCGACGTACGTAGCAGTAAACATCGGGTGTAATGTATTTTTGCCATTGGCTACCCATCGACACCGCTGGATTGAGTCGCCGTAAGCCAGAAAGTAGTCTGGTGTAACGATAAATTTCAGTCTCCGTATCCCAATTTTCCATCATTGGACGGTTGTAGGGGTCATTTCCACCATTAGTGTCATCGTGGAGATATTGTTCTGTACCGTAATAGATGCAAGGAATACCACGAGAAGTCATAATCAGAACAACTGCCACCATGAGCATCGCTGGATCAGAGTTCAGCGATTGGAAACGGGGCATATCGTGATTATCAATGAATGTAATTAATTCTGTCGCCCCGTTGTAGCGATGATCTTGATCAAGAATGTCTTGAATGAGATGAAAACCACCATTCGCACCTTGTGCTAGAGCTCCCCTAATTGCGACACATAGCCCAAAGTCTAAAATCGTCATCCCAGAGTGATTGGCAAATTCTACAGAGCGATCATCAGAGGGATGGTTGAAGATCCATTCACCAAAAATAAACACATCTGGTTTGTGATTATACATATCACCGTTAAATTCTTGCCAAAACCAGATGGGCATATGTTTAACAGTATCTACCCGCAGTGCATCCACACCACGATCTAGCCACTGCTTAATTGCTGATTTGATATAGTTACGATATTCAGTATTATTTTCGTTAAAAGTTGCAAGACCTGCAAGTTCACAATTTTGCACTTGCCATTCGTTTTCCCAGTCTTGGACTTCACCATAGTGGTGATACCAGTGATTCACATCATCGTTAAAGTCAGCAATTTTGACTCCATCATCGTATAATTCACCCTTAGTACCACTGATATCAGGTGAGCTGTGGTTGCAGACAATATCGAGCACCAGCTTCATCTTACGCTTGTGCAGTTCATCAATTAACCTATCAAATGTTGTATCTCTTGTTTCCTGAGTTTTGTTTAAAGAAGGCTCTTCTCCTGTTGCAATAAAGCGAGGATTAATCCGCTTAAAGTCTTTTGTCCAATAGCCATGCATCGCTGCATTGCCAACAAACAAATCTTCAATTTGCTCAAACAAAGGAGTTAACCAAATTGCAGTCACTCCCATATTTTTGAGATAATCTAACTTATCGATGACCCCCTGCAAGTCACCACCCCAATACTTACCCCAATCTTGTCTTGTTGGATCATACAGTTCTGCATTTTCACCTTCGCTGTTTTCTGGATCGCCATCATAAAAGCGATCCACCACAAGAAAGTAAATCGTTTCCTGACGAAATTCAATATCTCTGGTGTAAAGGAACTCTAGATCAATTTCTGTCTCTGATGGTGGTGTTTCTATAATGGCTGAGACTTCTGCTTCTGCATCTTCTACCTTGTATTGATCTTCTGAAAACAGCGATGGAGGGGTGTTTACCATATGAGGGTTACAAATTTTATAGAAGTAATGTTTGTAGACACATGAATAATATACTTCTAAGAGGATGTGTAACTACAAACGAAGGTATTATCTAGTCTTTCTTTAGAAAGAGGTATCTATCTCTGGCTAGTTTTTGAAAATACCTATAATAATATCTCTTTAGATAGATGATAATATTTATCCTAATACTTGTTGCGTTCTTAGCAAACCTGATATTTCACCTGGAAATATCCTTGACAGGTTAAAGTAGAATCAATCTTGGTCTTTTGACACAAGGTTTCCACACTCAAGGGAATTTTTAGATGAACCTAGAGCAAGCAGTCCTACAAAAGTTGCGGGAATTGCCACCAGAAAAGCAACAAGAAGTCTTGAATTTTGCTACTTTTTTACAACAGCAAGTAACTCATAAGCGCCCACTTCGCAGTGTCAAAGGGTTATGCGCTGACTTAAAAGTAGACATTACTGAGGAAGATATTGCCCAAGCACGAAAAGAAATGTGGGGGAATTTTCCTAGGGAGATAATGTGTACACCACGGTAGCGGAACCTCACCCTGCCCTAACGGGCATCCCTCTCCTTAATAAGGAGAGGGAAAGATTTTAGCGAAGCTAAAAGCGAGGGTGAGGTTATACGTATGAATGCAACGCGCGTATCACCCGGAATTCACACCTAGCAAGCTGTATGTAATTATAAAATTATTAAGTTATTAAACACAATTTCCTGCAACTGCGCCAACTATGGCAATCAGACGGTTGTTAAAACGTGAACTACCACACACTGCCCTAACGGGTCAGTGTGGGCTTCTCAAATCCCCGTA
>NZ_QMEA01000104.1 GCF_012912105.1 Brasilonema sp. UFV-L1 | reverse complement strand
CCTCACCCCGGCGCTGGCTCCTCCTGACTCCTTCACTGTGTACTGTGTACTGTTTTAAGTTAGTCTAGTTGGTTACTGTAAGCACTATAGCCATAAGCCAAAGTTTCTTTCATAGCTGCTGATGGCTTGAGACTTCTATTAATTAATTTAGCAAATGGTATCCGGATTCCTTTGATCGTTTCTGGTAAAATTGCATATTCTTGTGTTGGTTCTACAGTGTATTGTGGACACTTAACTTTCATTCCAGAAGCAGTTAACATTGCATCTATTTCTGCTGCAGAATATTGCTTGAGATAAACTGAGTTCTGCTTTGGATTGAACCTTCTGATTAAATTATGAATAATATGAGAAGGACAAGACTTGTTGTGAAAAGAATGATTGAATACGAAAGTTCCACCTGGTTTGAGGACACGAGAGATTTCAACCAAGAGCTTTCTAATTTGCGCTTCTGGTATATGCATAAAGACACAATTAGAAATTATCAAATCTACAGAATTATCTTCTAAAGGCAATAATTCAGCAGAAGCACAAATAATAGAAAATTCTGCTCCAGGGAAAAAATCATATTCTTGTTTACATTTGAGTAAGCGTCGCAATAAAGATTCAGAGATGTCTATTCCATAATATTTCTGACATTTTAAATTTTTATCTTTTGAAAGAAACAAAGGAATTCGACCATAACCACAGCCAATTTCAAGAATAGAATCTACAGACTTGTTGATCGGAAACTTATTCCAAGTTCCTCCAGGTCTTCCGGTTAAAAGAGTGTAATCTTGTTTCAGTGGTGATGTTTCTTCTGCTTGTTCAATTTTTTGAGAACCGTAGTATGTCTCGCCAATTTTGTCCCATCTTTGTTTTTGTTCAGTACTGTTCAACTGTGCATAATCGTTAGGGAAATAGATGCCATCTTGAAGTTGAAAGTCATTCAAACTGATTTTGCTGTTTACTGATTTGCTCATTAGATTATTCCTCATTTAGGAATGAATATGTTCTTGGTTGTCCTTTTTTGGGTTGGTACCAGGGCTGTGATATCTTCTCTAGAGCGCAGATATACTCATCACTATTAAAGCAAAGCTAGACTTAGTAACAGGAGGCTGTGTCGAGGCAAATTCTATTGTAGCTGAGTTGATACTTAGTCAGAGCACGTACCCCTGTACGTTACGCAGAAAATCAATCTATATTAGAATACAAGCTTTTTGTTCCTCCTTTGGAATTATTTGTGTTTTTACGGACGGATGATTTCAGTGAAAACTTTGAGAAAATTATATAAAAATATCAATTCTATAGCTATACTGTCTTTTTAGAAATTATTCTTGATACTCAAGGTGGCTTCCTATGCAAATATGATCAAACGATATGCTAAACACCCTTAACTTGCATACACCACAACTGTGTCTTGTTTAAAAAAGGACTAATTTTCTACTGAAAAACAATTTGAAAAATTGGGTTTAATGTTCTTGCCTAGAGTAAAAGTGGATCTCTCAAGAAGGGAGTATTTCGCATGAAAATTCTTGTTGTTGAAGATGATGACCTCAATGCTTTGTTACTTGAAAAAGCACTCAAAGCGTATAAATACCAGATTGAGATTGCAAATGATGGTCAATCTGGTCTTGAGTTGGCAAAGACATTTGAGTATGATCTACTTCTGCTAGATGTCATGCTTCCTAAGATAGATGGTCTTAATCTTTGTCGCCAACTCCGTCTGGAGGGTTGCCAAGTGCCTATTCTGATGATGACTGCAATTGATAGTACCAACCTTCGCGTTATGGGTATAGAGGTGGGTGCAGATGATTTTCTAGTCAAGCCTGTTGATATATCAGAGTTAGTCGCTCGGATTCGAGCTTTACAGCGGCGAGAAAGGGTGATGACGTCCACAGTATTCAGTTGGGAAAACTTACAACTTGACACAAACATTCGAGAAGTGACTTACAACAACAAGAGTTTGCACCTCACCCCCAAAGAGTATGGTATACTAGAGCTCCTGTTGCGAAATCCTCGTCAAACATTCAGTCGAAGTGCTTTGCTTGACAGCGTTTGGTCGTCCTTTGAATCTCCTGGAGAAGAAGCTGTGACAACGCAAATTAAAGGTTTACGGCAAAAGCTAAAAGCAGTAGGCATGACCAAAGATTTGATTGAGACAGTTTACGGATTAGGCTATCGGCTACGAGAACATGAAAAGCAAGATAGCACACAACGATCACATAACCACAGTCTGAACAAAACGATATCACATACCGAGCTTTTGGAAAAGCACAAAGCTGAAGCAGAGGTTAAAACTGTGATCAAAAGAATATGGGAAGAATTTAGAGAGAATCGGTTGGGAGAACAGTTAAAGTTATTTGAACGAGTGTTAGCACACTTACCAACTGGAAACCGAGACAGTCAGCTACTTGAACAAGCACAGATAGAGGCTCACCGCTTAGCTGGTACTTTGGGATGTTATGGTTTGCATAGAGGTTCAGAGATAGCACGGGAAATTGAAATATTACTGCAAACCCTCAACTTTGAGAAGCAATGCCCACCCTTGCAGTTAAAGAAGTTAGAAAAATTAATCACATCACTGAAAAAAATATTACACCAGCAGCCATCTACACCTGCTACACCTCCTACCTTTAAAATACCATCTGCACGAGTGCTGATCATTGATGATGATACTGTGTTCACAGAACTAATCAAAGTAGAAGCAGCAACTTGGAATTTGCAGGTAGAAATTGTAACAAATTTTACTACGGCAAGTAGCATCATGACTCAGCGCCCTCCTGATGTCATTTTACTGGATTTGACTTTTTCCTACTCACAGGACAATGGTTTCGCCTTCTTAGCAGAAATAGCTCAACATCAGTCTGAAATTCCGGTTATCATTTTTACCGCATCCAATCAATTTCGTTATCGAGTGGAAGCCGCACGTCTGGGAGCACATATCTTTTTACAAAAATCTGTATCTATTGATGAGGTGTTGTTTGCTGTCAGGACAGCACTACATCAACATACTACTCCTAAAGCGAAAGTCATGGTTGTAGATGATGACCCCATTGTGCTAAATCATGTGAAAACATTGCTTTTACCTTGGGGATTCAACGTCACAACACTGCAACACCCTCAACAATTTTGGAAGGTGTTAGAAGCGACGGCTCCCAAGTTGCTGATTTTAGACATTGAAATGCCTGATTTTAATGGGATTGAACTATGTCAAGTGGTTCGTCAAGATAGCCGTTGGAGTCATTTGCCTGTACTGTTTCTTTCTGTCCATTTTGATGCAAAAATAGTGCATCAAGTGTACGCAGCTGGAGCTGATGATTATGTACGTAAGTCACTTATGGCAGAACAACTGGTTACTCGCGTCCTTAATCGGTTAGAGCGGACACACAGACAAAAGTTAACTGTTCATCAAACGCCGTAGTCAGGAAATTCACGGCTGTAGTACTATTTTAACAAAACTTAACAAAGAATTTTGAGATATTGAGAACAAATCCTAGAAAATCTTATGTGTCCTGTTAATGAAATAGCCAAGGTTAATCAGCAACTAGCCCTAGCTTTAGAAGCAGCCAAAATGGTTATTTTGGAATGGGATTTGCTGAGTAATAGTGTTATTTTCTCAAGCAGTGACGAACAGTTACTTGGAGTAGCACCTGGAACTTTTCCAAAAACTTACGACGCTGCTATGGCTCTTGTTCACCCGGATGATAAAGAAGCTGTGAAATTCGCTTTGAATGAAGCACGTACCCAAAGGCGTGATTATCATCAAGAATTACGAATTTGTGAGCCGAATGGCAAAATGCACTGGATTTCGGCAAAGGGAAGATTTTTTTATAACGATCAAGGTCAAGCAATGCGGATGCTAGCAACTATTATCGAGATTAGCGATCGCAAAGCTAAAGAATCACAACTGCGTCTGTTGGAGTCTGTCGTTGTGCATACCAATGACGCAGTGATCATTACTGAAGCTGAACCTCTTGACTCTCCTGGCCCGCGAATTGTCTATGTGAACCCGGCTTTTACCCAAGTGACAGGTTATACTCAAGAGGAAGTTTTAGGCAAGACACCGCGTATCCTCCAGGGAGAAAAAACTGACCGAGCAGCTTTAGATAAAACTCGCGCAGCAATGCAAAACTGGCAATCAGTGCAGGTTGAGTTGATTAACTATACTAAAGACGGCAGAGAATTTTGGGTCGAAATCAGTATTTTTCCAGTCAAAGATGAAACTGGTTGGTATACTCACTGGGTATCAGTGCAGCGAGATATTACTGAGCGAAAGCAAGCAGAAATTGCATTGAAAGAGAGCGAAGAGCGATTTCGCCAGATAGCAGAAAATATACAAGATGTCTTTTGGGTATCAGATGACATTAATAATCAAATAATCTACGTCAGCCCAGCATACGAAAAAATTTGGGGGCGCACACGCGAAAGTTTATACGCCAATTGGAGAGATTGGATCAATGCTATCCATCCTGAAGACCAGGAACGAGTGGAAGCTTTGAATTTTGAAGCCGTGTTGCAAGGTGAAGAGTTTAATCCGGACTATCGCATTGTGCGTCCAGACGGAACGGTACGGTGGATTCGAGACAGGGGGTTTCCGATTAAGGATGAGTTTGGACAAGTCCAGCGTTTCATTGGGATAGCACAGGATATCACTGAACAAAAACTTACCGAAGTAGCTTTGCAACAGAGCGAGGAACGGTTTCGCCAAATAGCAGAGAACATTCACGATGTTATTTGGATGTCTGACGGTAAAAACCACCAGATACTCTACGTTAGCCCAGCTTACGAAAAAATTTGGGGGCGTAAGCGTGAAAGCTTGTACGCCAATGAGTTAGACTGGGTGAATGGTATTCATCCTGAAGACCAGGAACGAGTTTACACTTCATATATTGATCTTTGTCAAAACACACTTGTAAATACGTATGACACGGAGTATCGCGTTGTGCGTCCAGACGGAACGATACGATGGATTCGAGACCGGGCGTTTCAGGTTAAAGATGAATTTGGACAAGTCCAACGTATCATTGGAATAGCAGAAGATATCACTGAACACAAACTCGCCGAAGTTGCTTTGAGAGAGAGTGAAGAACGGTTTCGCCAGATTGCAGAGAATATTCAGGATGTCTTTTGGGTAGTAAACCCCATAAAGAACCAGACAATCTACGTTAGTCCAGCTTACGAAAAAATTTGGGGACGTAAGTTTGAAAACTCGTATCCTAGTTTTGATGAGTGGATAAGTAGCTTACATCCGGATGACAGTGAAAGAGTGCTAGCGACTCTTGATCAAGAAAAACACCAAGAATTTAAACATGAGTATCGCATCGTGCGTCCAGATGGAACAGTACGGTGGATTCGAGATCGGGGGTTTCCGATTAAGGATGAATTTGGACAAATCCAACGTATCATTGGAATTGCAGAGGATATCACTGAACACAAACTTGCCGAAGTTGCTCTCAGAGAGAGTGAGGAACGATTTCGCCAAATTGCAGAGAATGTTCAAGATGTCTTTTGGGCAATGAATTTTGCAAACCAGCAGCTCATCTACGTTAGTCCGGCTTACGAAAGAATTTGGGGGCGTAAATGTGAAAACTTGTATGATAGTTGGGATGACTGGATAAATAGCTTACATCCTGAGGACGCTGAAAAAGCGCAGGCAACTTTTCGTCAAACAATACCTCAAGAATTTGAGCATCAGTATCGCATTGTCCGTCCAGATGGAACAGTACGGTGGATTCAAGAACGAGGGTTTCCACTCAAGGATGAGTTGGGACAATTCCACCGCTTAGTTGGGATTGCACAAGATATCACAGAACGTAAACTTGCCGAAGCAGCCCTTGAGCAACTTAATGAGGAATTAGAACTCCGAGTTCAACAACGTACACTTGAACTGGAACGTTCTCAAACAATCCTGCAACAGCAAGTAGAACGAGAACAGTTGATGACACGCCTGACTCAAGAAATACGCCAGTCTCTCAACTTAAGAACAATCCTTAATAATGTCGTCGTCGAAGTACATAAATTGCTCGCAACTGACCGAGTTATAGTCTACCAAATGCAGCCAGATGGGACTGGACAAATCGTTTCTGAAGCTGTTGTCGAAGAAGAATGGATTAGGATTTTAGATCGGACATTTCCTGAAGAGGCTTTCCCAGAACAATGTCGCCAACGCTATCTCCAAGGAGAAATTTACATCCTTAATGACAACAGTAAGCAGGAGAAAATAATACCTTGCTGTGTTACGGACTTTTTAGCAGAAATTCAAGTTAAGGCAGAGTTAGTGATTCCCATTATCCAAAAGCAAACCATTTGGGGATTGCTTATAGTCCACCAATGTAGCGAACCAAGAGAATGGCAAACCTGTGAAATAGACTTACTCAAGCAGTTAACTAGCCAAATGGCGATCGCCATTCAACAATCACAACTCTACCAGCAACTGAAAGAAGAACTGCACGAACGCCGAAGAATAGAATTAAAATTACGCCGTAGCGAAACTCTATTTCGTTCTTTGAGTGAGTTGGCACCTGTGGGTATTTTTAAAGGAGATGCTCAAGGACAAATTATCTATACTAATCCTCGTTGTCAGGCAATTTGTGGCTTTACCTTTGAACAAGCTCTTGGCTATGGTTGGACACAGTTTATTCACCCTGAAGACTACCAACTTTCTCAAGTCTATCCGACTGCATTCTCACTAGACACAGAATTCTCTCACGAGATGCGTTTTGTTCACCAGGATGGAACTATCCGGTTTACTCAGGTTAAGATAGTTCCCATCTTTTCCGAGTCAGGTGAACTCGTCGGTCATGTTGGTACAGTAGAAGATATCACGGAAAGTCAGGCGATTGAGAGAATGAAACAAGAATTTATCTCAATTGTCAGCCATGAACTGCGAACACCTCTTGCCTCTATTCGCGGTTCTTTGGGATTACTAGCGGCTGGCGTACTCAAAAATCAGCCCGAAACTTCTCAACAAATGTTAGAAATCGCCGCTAGCGACACAGAACGTTTGGTTCGTTTGGTAAATGATGTTCTCGACTTAGAACGCCTAGAAGCTAACAAAGTTTTTTTGGTCAAGCAATGGTGCGATGCTGCTACATTAATGCGTCAGTGTGTAGAAACTATGCGATCGCTTGCAGCAGAAAACAACATTACACTTTCTATTTTACCTTGTTCCGTGCAAGTTTGGGGAGGTCCAGACCAAATTATCCAAACTCTTGTCAATTTGGTAAGCAACGCCATTAAATTTTCACCTCCAAAAACTACAGTCACGTTGAGTGTTGAACTTTTAGCAGATCATGTTTTATTTAAAGTTCAAGATCAAGGAAGAGGTATTCCCAGTGACAAGCTAGAAGCGATTTTTGGACGGTTTCAACAGGTTGATGCTAGTGACTCACGCCAAAAAGGAGGAACTGGTTTAGGTTTAGCAATCTGTCGCAGTATTGTACAACAGCATGGGGGCGGAATCTGGGTCGAGAGTGTTTTAACCAAAGGAAGCGTTTTCTACTTCACTCTACCTCGACCGCCTCAAAGCTAAGTTCACACTTTCACGGTAGAGCTATGTTACCGAAAAACTGGGTTTAAAGCCCCGTCCTTCTAGGACGGCTTTAGCCAAAACGTATTATAATCGAGACGCCGGGGTGAAACTCCTCTAACATCGTGAAACAGTTAAGACACACTTTGAGTTAGAAATTTTAGGGGCAACGAGCAGCGAGAACTCGATAAACAGCTAAGACTTTCAAACGATTGTCAAAAATTAAAAAGCTTTGGAGTAATCCACGTACCATGGGGCACATGGGAACGTACCCTGAAACGGGTAAACGCTTGGGGAGTTGAGCCACTGCGTTGGGCGGCTCTGCCGACTTGTAGCATGTGGCGTGTCCTTAAGTGGGGCGTAGTGTAAAAAGCTGTGTCTCGGACAAGTATGAACCGTAAGACCTGTAAGAGGGGAAACCTGGCGGAGGCAAGTTCAGCCCAAGAATCCCCGTACCTTTAGGTTGGGGAGTGTCAATAAAGCGTGTTTTGGTCATTGATGACGAGAAAAACCTGTGTCTTGTGATTAAAGCTTGTTTAGAAAACATAGGACATTGGCAAGTACTAACGGCTTTCTCAGCTAGCAAAGGACTAATATTAGCTCAAACACAACTTCCTGACGTTATCCTGCTAGATGTCATGATGCCCGATCTGGACGGGCTGGCACTATTTGAACAGTTACAAAAGAATCCATTGACTCAAAAAATTCCAGTGATTTTGATGACTGCTAAAGTGCAGCAGATAGACTTGAAACAATATGCACAGTTAGGCATCATAGGCGTGATTTCCAAACCTTTTGATCCCTTGAAATTGGTGAACCAAATCGTTTAATTAGTAGAAAATGCTCAGCAATAGCATAGTATTTGTTTTGTAAACATAAGGCTATATTACAATACGGTTGCTGTTAGGACCTACACCCTTATACCCTTACACCCGTGACCCCCCTAATTGTTGACCCTAGCTCTGCACCAGTTTTGCTTAATTAACTATATCTTTATATCTTTATGAAAGTATCTTTATGAAATAATTCTGAAAAACCTCATTATTTTCTTATTTTTTTGATTTATCTTCAAAAAGAGACAGAAGAATCTGTCTAATGACTGGAAAGCTACAAATAATAAAACTATATTTTCAAACTATGTTTGCAAAGCGCATTTTAGTCATTGATGACGAAAGAAATCTGTGTGCAGTTATTAAAGTTTGTTTAGAACATTTAGGAGGATGGCAAGTGCTAATATCTCATTCTGGTAGCGAGGGACTGCTCTTGGCTGAAACTGAAATTCCTGATGCGATTTTGCTAGATGTTATGATGCCGGATACGAACGGATTGGTGTTGTTATATGCATTGCGAATCAATGCGGTTACCCGAACAATTCCAGTGATTTTGCTCACTGCTAAGACACACCCTATAAGCTCAAATGAATCTGCACAGTTAGGGATTGCAGGTGTGATTGCCAAACCTTTTGACCCTATACAGTTGTCAGATCAGGTTAAGGTACTATTGGAATGGGAATAAGTTTGCCTGAGAAAATGTCTGATATCGTATTTAGTGAAAGACTTATTATTTAGACGGCGGCAAATCTTATGAATCCTCAGAATTTCCTCATCTTCATCGTATAGCTTCATACTTAGTGCTCAGGAACCAAAGACAATGATAAAACCTGTTGCTAAAAGAGTTTTATGTATTGATGATGAACCTAACATACTGTTCATTGTAAAAACCTGTCTGCAAACCCTGGCAGGATGGGAGGTTGAAGTCGCAACATCCGGCACAGAGGGTTTACTCAAAGCACAGGAGTTAAAACCTGATGCCATCCTTTTAGATGTGATCATGCCAGAAATGGATGGTCTGTTTTATTTGCAACAATTACGTTTAAATGACAAAACTCAAGGAATACCTGTAGTTTTTTTAACATTTAACCAGAGTGTTACTGAAGGGCATCAGTTTTTAGGATTAGGTGCGGTGGGGGCGATCGCCAAACCTTTTAACTCTCTAACTCTGGTTTCCCAGATTGCAAAATTTCTGAATTGGAATCTAGAAGGTTCTAATGCACTAAACGAAAAAAGTTATACGCTTTAGTTCAGTCTTTTTGAAACAGGAACTTGCATCTACTCATTCATCAAAAATTTCCATCCAATGGAAATTTTCAAATGTAACCTTTCAAGTACCTCAGTTCCAAAGATTGGTATATGGTTATACAACAAAAAAAATTCAGAAAATTGCAAGAAAATCCTGTTACAAACTTTGAGAAAAAAGATATTTTTTCTTGGTTAAGGCGGACAAGTTTACGCACCAAAGTGATAGCATTTACTTTTCTGATTGGAAATTTGCCAGTATTAGGACTTGGGGCAGTCACCGATTACTTGTTGAACCAATCAACGACAAAAGAAATTATTATTAACAGGCAAGAAAAAGCCAGCTTATTAGCAAATAATATTAGCAATTTTATGCTGAGACGATATGGAGATATTGAAATCCTCTCTCAGTTGACACTTCTACAAAATCACAAATTGATTGGAGTCATCAGCCGTGAACAAATGCAAGCACGGCTAAGTAACTATTTAAATATTGAAAATAGCTATGAAAATATTGCCGTTTTTGATATAGAGGGTAATTTGGTTGCAGATTCAGGAGGACAATTGATTCCGAACCAGAAAAACGAAGAGTATTTTCAAGCAGTCCTCAAAAATAACGAGCCATATATTAGTCAGTCTACAGCTACACAAAACCTAGAGAAATCTAAAATTTACATAGCTGCACCTGTCAAAGACAGTGATACGGGTGAAATCCTCTATGTTATCCGGACAATTATACCCGTCAAATCTTTGGTAAAACAGGTCTTGATTCCCCAAGTGACTCAAGATGATTACGCCTTCATAGATGCTTCCGGAAAAATCTTTTTCTCTAAAACAGGGAATCAAACGAGTTTAGAAGCAAAAGAAGAAATTCCTAACTGGAAAAAGCTACAAGCACATAAAAAAATAAAAACTCACATATTATTTGACAAAAAACATAATACAGAGAAATTAGTGACTCATGTGCCTTGGCAAAAAGTAGCAGGTTTGCCAGATTTGAACTGGACATTAGTATTGAGTCAAAATACAGCAACTGCATTTGCAACCCAGAGACAATTATTACTAGCATTGGAGATCGGGACGTTTATAACGGGATTACTAGTTGGTGGAATTGCAGCATGTATAGCTAATTGTTTGATGAAGCCAATTGAAGCTGCTAATATGGCAGTGCAAAAACTAGGTCAAAGTAATTTTGATACTCGGATTGCAATCAAAGGCAAAGATGAACTTGCAATCTTAGTTTCTCAAATTAATCACATAACAGACCAAGTAGAAGATTTAATACAAAAACAAACTGCTGAAGCCGAGCAATTAAAGTTATTGACAAACATCTTGCTCTCAATTCGCTCTTCGCTTAATGCTGAAGAATTGTTCAAAATCACAGTCACAGAAGCAAGAAAAGCACTCAAAGCGGATCGAGTCGTTATTTATCAGTTCAATGGGAAAGGAGGCGAACAAGTCATAGCTGAATCTGTTGCTCCTGGTTTACCTGTAGCTTTTGGGGAGACAGTTGAAGATGCTTGTATTCATAGAGAAATCATAGAGGCTTACAAACAAGCTCAGGTTATGGCTGTTAACAATGTCTCGGAAGCAGGTTTTTCTCTTGAGCATCAGAAATTGATGAAAAAATTGCAAATCAAAGCCAATTTGGTAACGCCAATCTTAAAAGATAACCAAGTTTTAGGTTTTTTGATTGCTGATCACTGTCAGAAAGTTCATGTTTGGCAGCCCTATGAAATTCATTTCTTGCGGCAGTTGGCACTTCAAGTGGGATTGACTTTAGAACATGTGAGTTTATTTGAAGTTACAAAGACACTCAAAGACCTTGCCATTCACTTGTCTAAAACTCAAAACTCACAAGATATCTATAATTTAGCAGTTCAAAGTATTCGTAAAGCCTTGAAAGTGGAGCGAGCACTCATTTACAAAATAGACGAAAATTTCCACGGAAGCATCATTGCAGAATCGCTAGTTGTAGGTTTGCCTTGTTCTTTAGGTGCAAAAATTTACGATCCATGTTTGAAAAATTATATTGACAAATATCGCCAAGGTCGTGTTGTTGCCATCAATAATATTTACCAGGCTGAGCTGAACGAATGTTATCTCAAACAACTAGAACCGTTTGCAGTCAAAGCAAATTTGGTTGCACCAATTTTGGTAGATAACAACTTGCTCGGTTTATTAATCGCCCATCAATGCTCCCAACCTCGTCTATGGCAACAATCGGAAATCGATTTGTTTGAGCAATTTGCCAGAATTCTTGGGCTAGCTTTAGAACGAGCCAATTTTTTAGAGCAAGCTGAACAAGAACGTCAAGCTGCAGAAAAAGCTTCTCAACTGCAACGTCAGCAGAAAGAAACACTACAAATACAACTCTTAATGTTGATAGACCATCTAGAAGGAGCATATCAAGGTGACTTGACGGTACGTGCTGAAGTGACCGATGGAGAAATTGGTACCGTCGCTGACTTTTTCAACTCTTTATTAGAAAGTTTGCGGGAGATTGTTACCCAAGTCAAACTAGCCGCAACTCAGGTAAATGCTGCAGTTGCAGATAACTCAAGCTCAATGGGTGAACTGGCTGTTGAAACACTCAAACAAGCACAGGAAATTAACACTACCCTGGATGCTGTTGATCAAATGAGGCAATCGATTAAAGCTGTCGCAAAAAGTGCCAAACAAGCTGCAGAAGTTGCTGGTACAGCATATCATGCTGCCGAAGTAGGTAGTACAGCTATAGACTTGACAGTCGAAAATACTTTCAAATTGCGCGAAGTCATGGAGGGAACAGAGATCAAAGTCAAGCGTCTTGGAGAGTCTTTGCAACGAATTTCGCGTGTGGTGGCATTAATTAATCAAATTGCCATACAAACTAACTTGTTAGTGATCAACACTAATTTAGTTATCAACACTGATATCGAAGCAGGGCGTGCTGATAAAGAAGCGCAAGGTTTTGCTGTCATTGCTGAAAAAATTTCTGAATTAGCAGCTCAAAGTAGCCAAGCCAGTTCAGAAATTGAAGAAATTGTTGCCAATATCCAACTAGAAACTAGCGAAGTTGTCAAGGCTATGAAGTTGGGAAGCACGCAAGTTATTAAAGGAACTCATCTGGCTCAAAATACCAAACACAGCTTGAACCATATTCTTGAAGTTTGTCGTCACATTGATCAATTAGTGCAGTCAATTTCTGATGCTACAGTTTCTCAAGTGCAAACCTCCCGAGAAGTCTCGATTCTCATGCAAGACATTGCCAAAGTTTCTGAAATGACAAGCAGCTCATTTTCTCAAGTTTCCACATCTCTGCAAAAAACAGTGGAGATTTCCCAGCAGTTGCAAGAGGGTGTGCGGACATTTAAAGTAAATTAGATTGTGACGTAAACTATCAAAGCTGTACACGAAGTGTCAGTTTTGGCTTCTTTGATACCTCAGAATTTCTTCATTTTTTTTACTTAATGTGTATTGTAGTGTCCCCGACACTGACAGCTATATCTGCTGCTGACGCTGATCAAAGCGTCAGCAATTTTTGTAGTATTGAGACTTTGTAAAAAAGTACGCTCCACATCGTCTAATACCAAGTTGCATTCATACAGGTAATCTTCTTTTTTCTTCCTATGCCCTACGGGCACGCTGCGCTAAAGCGCTCTTTGCACGGCAGTTGCTACAACGGGGGGAACCCCCCGATAGCGCAGCGTGCCCGTAGGGCATAGCTTTGATCGGAGGAAACCTCCGCTCAAACTTCTCTTGGCAACGCACTGCCTCGTCTTTGCGGTTCGTTTCTGAAATTATTTCTTTGAACGCAACTTAGTATAAGATGAGTTACTCGAGACTGTATTGGTCTGGCGGGCTATTTCATTCTAAATGTAAAAGTTGCATGGTATAATGCAGCACTACCAATGGAATGTATCTACTATCATGAGTCAGCCAGCAATTATCGAAGCTTTTGTGGAGCTTAGAGACCCCTGTCCTTGTGCTGGGCTACGACATACCCTGGCGATACGCCTTTGACGTCTGCGCCCTGCGCAATCGCGCCCGGAAATAAAGGATTTTTGGCAATAGGGGATTGGATTGCCAGCTACCGCGAGCAATTAATAGAGTTGTTAAAATAAATTTTATACCGGAATCTACTGTCTCCCACATAAATAAAGGTCATGGTCGAATCGAGAAACGTAGTGTTAGTGTTTGTCAGACAATAAATAGCTTGTTCGCGTGCCGTACAGTACTTTTTTTTGCGTACTATTATGATATTTCTTAAGCAGGAGAATAAAACCTTTGAAAGGTATTGCTAATGAAGTTATAGTTAGGTCGAAGGAAATTGTTAGTCAGTCGAAAGCATTTAGAGCTCAGTCGAAGAAAGTTGTTAGTCAGTCAAAAGCATTTAGAGCTCAGTCGAAGAAAATTGTTAGTCAGTCGAAAATATTTAGAGCTAAGTCGAAGGAAGTTGTTAGTCGAGCGAAGGCATTTAAAGCTATTTATATCGAGCTTGGTTGTCAGTTTATTGCTAATAAAGCTCATTATCTTCAAATTAAAATGCACCAAGAACAAATTAAACAGTTTAAGAAAGCTAAGACAGTAACTTTAATCGAATACGGTAGCCAAAAACAAGTGCCATTATTTGACAGATACACGATCTGGCTTACCCAACACGGATATTCTCAGCAAGCAATTGTCACAAGCGCAGCTAGAGGAGAAATCCAGTATGAACTTGAGATTTTCGCGTCTGAACACGAAGTTTTTGCACTCTATGTAGAATTGCAAAGCAAACAATGCCTGTACCACGCTATTCCCGATTTCGATATAGCCTTGCGAATGCTTAATAGTGTGAAAGAGTCACTCCAGGTAGATTGATGGTTCGTCTCAGCCTTTGGCTTAATTCAAAGTATGGCACTATGTCCAGAGGACACGCTGCGTGAATGTGTTACAAAGGAGCGATCGCGCATTCGCTGCCTACGGCACGCTACTAACACATTCAAAATGAGAGGATATCTCCACCAAATGTTTTAAATTTGATGGTGGGATAAAATTGGAGGGTTATATGTCACAGGTGTCACAAGACAAGCGAGTGGTGGTTGTTGGTGCTGGTTGGGCTGGTTTAGGAGCAACTGACCATTTATCAAAACAAGGATACCACGTGACACTACTAGAAGCAGGTTCTTATCCTGGTGGATTGGTTGCAGGTTGGAAAACAGCCACAGGACGTTCTGTTGAAGCGGGTATTCATGGTTTTTGGTATCCTTACAGAAATATCTTTTCTCTGATAAATCAACTAGGAATTAATCCCTTTACAACTTGGACTCGTTCATCGCAATATTCTCCAGCAGGGTTAGAAGTTGAATCACCCATTTTTCAGGAGTTACCACAACTCCCCACACCTTTGGGAACTTTCCTATATACACAGTTTAAACGTTTGCCACTGATTGATCGCCTTAGTGCCTTGCCTTTACTTTACGCCATTATTGATTTTGATAATTCTGATGAAGCTTGGCGGCGTTATGATTTTGTAACTGCTCGTGAATTGTTCAAAGATTTTGGCGTTTCTGCACGACTCTACCGCGAATCTTTTGAACCAATGTTATTGGTGGGCTTATTTGCTCCAGGAGAACAGTGTTCGGCAGCAGCAACGATAGGAATGCTTTACTATTTTATCTTGGCGCATCAACCGGATTTTGATGTAGTTTGGTGTCGGGGAACTGTAGGAGAAAAAATCTTTCGCCCTTGGGTAGAACGTATTGAAAAATCAGGGGCAAAGGTCTTAGCAAATCGTCGAGTCACTGACTTAGTTGTTGATGACAATAATCAAGTCACAGGAGTTGTTTGCAATAATGAAATCTTTGAGGCTGATGCAGTCATTTTTGCTGTTGGTATCACTGGGATGAAAAAGATTTTATCAAATAGCCCCAGCTTGCAAAAGCGTGATGAATTTCGCAATGTCAGCAATCTAGGAGCAATTGATGTTTTAGCAACTCGGCTATGGTTTGACCGTAAGATTCATATTCCTCGTCCTTCTAATGCTTGTTTTGGATTTGATACAGCAACCGGTTGGACATTTTTTGATTTGAATGCATTGCATGACGAGTACCGTAACGAATCTGGTACAGTTGTTGAAGCTGATTTTTATCATGCTAATCAGTTTATTTCCTTAGAAAATGAGGAAATTGTTCCAAGAGTTCAGCGTTATTTAGCAAATTGTGTGCCGGAGTTTCGCAAAGCCAAAGTTGTTGATAGCAGCGTGATTCGTCTACCACAAGCTGTCTCTCATTTTGCACCTGGTAGCTATCGTTATATGTTACCAGCATTAACGAGTTTTAAAAATGTTTTTATGAGTGGTGATTGGATTGTAACCCGTCATGGTTCCTGGTCACAGGAAAAAGCTTACGTTACAGGTTTAGAAGCAGCAAATTTAGTGATTTCCTATTTTGGAGAAGGTACGCCAGCCAAAATTATACCTGTGGAAACAGATGAGGCACACATTCAATTAGCAAGAACTGTTAACAAGACGGCGCGTCAAATTGGCAAATCTATTTTGCCTGAATTCTGGTTACCGTAAATTAAGAAACCCAGTTTCTTCGAGAAACCGGGTTCTTGTGTTTCTATCTAATGCTTCTTGTGATTTCGCATAGCTTTATGAATTTTCTTCCATTTTTCTTTCTCAGCTAGATTGAGTCTTTCGTCTTGTTTGCGAGCAAGGTAGTTGAGTTCCTTTTGCAGTTTTTGGTAGTTTTGAAACCTTTGGTAATCAAGTCTCCCTTCGTCCAACGCCTGCTGTACTGCGCAACCTGGTTCGTAACTGTGCTGGCAATTACGAAAGTGACACTGCTGTGCTAATGTTTCAATATCTGCAAACGTTTCTTGCAAACCTTCGTCACCCGCCCAAATTTGGATTTCCCTCATTCCTGGGGTATCCATAATTAAACCGCCTGTTGGCAGTACAATTAACTCTCGATGAGTCGTTGTGTGTTTACCTCGGTCATCACCTTGTCGCACTGATTGAACAGTTTGAACAGCTGTTCCCATGAGTTGATTGGTAATGGTAGATTTACCAACGCCAGATGAACCAAGTAAAGCAATCGTGTGTCCTGGTTGGAGGTGTGGTTTTAAGGCATTAAATCCTTGATGATTGGTCGCACTTAAGACTACGATGGATATGCCGAGGGCAATCGCCTCCACTTGAGCCAAACACTGTTCAACATTCTCACACAAATCTGCCTTATTCAAGACAATCACCGGATTTGCACCACTATCCCAAGCCAGAATCAGATAGCGCTCAATTCTTCTAAGATTAAAATCTCCATCTAATCCAGAGACTAAGAAAACAGTATCAACGTTGGTTGCAACAATTTGTTCTTCTGTTTTCGCGCCTACTGTTTTACGGGAAAATTTGCTTTTCCTAGGCAAAATCTCGTGGATAGTTGCTTGCTTTTCACAATCTCTTGCACGGATAACAACCCAATCCCCGACTGCAGGAAAATCTTTAGTTTGGGAAGCCCGATACCGCAGTTTACCTGTCACTTCTGCTGACAGTTCCCCGTGTTCGCTGTAAACGATGTATGTCTTTCTATGTTCAATGGCTACCCTACCAACAGTAAATCCTTCTTGGCGATAGGGTTCAAAGCTGTTAGCAAAAAAATTGCTCCAGCCTAAACAATCTAAATTCATTTAATTTCCTCAATGTGTGCTACTTGTTTTGCACAAGATACACAGAGGATTTTTGAGCTTCATTCCTACAATACAAAGGACTGAACGAGAATCTCTGCGCCTTGTGTTCGATGGTTTAGGGTAGTCAAGGTTACCTTGACGGCTAACAATACAGTCATCGTTCTTTCTCCTTACGCGCTTCTTAAAGATACTAACACTTGCGCCTTTGCCAATTCCGGATAACTAAAGCAAAACTCGTGAAGTGCCATTTTATATTTACCGTGTGTGCAACCCATCCATACCTTGCTTAATCCATCTCAAACATTCATATTCCGAAAGAAATAACTTTGGTGCTGCAATATTATTCAGTGAATCCGGCGGATAATGGTCATAGAAATATTTACCAGCCTCTTGAAAGACGATAATTAAGTTGTTGCGGTAAACGTAGCGAAATTTAAAATTATCGCAATGACTGACAAAATCTGAATATTTATCAATATGTTCTTTGGCAATATCAATAATATTTTCTATACTACTGCCATAGATTCCTGCTGGATTTTCTGCTTTGTGAAATTGACTTTTCTGTGCAATCTCTGATAAGATTTTATATGAATAAATATCGTAACTATCAATGTTACCAAAGACAAACGGAATGATGAGATAACCTTTATATGAAATAGAATTTTCATAAAGAAGACGACTCATCTAACCCTCCTTTAGCTCTTCTACTCAAATTACCACAGTACGCTCACCACAAACTGAGTTGATTCGGGGGATTATCAAGGATATTCCAGGGAAGAGGAGGAACTGCGACACCACTTTGTTCCAATAACTTTTGAAAATGACGCGCTGTAGTAGGCGTTAAGCGAAGCTCTACCGAAGGTAATCGCTCTTCCACAGGACAATGAACAAAAAAATAAATCTGCGTTCCCTGTTGCAACCACTGCGTAATCTGAGTCACCCACTCTTCCATAAAAGGCTGATTCACTGGTAAATTGGGATGGGAAATAAACCGAATCAGACTAAAAGGCGCTGTCACGCTAAATTGCACAGGTACCTTGGGTTTACGACGTTCAGATTGTATTTGCGGATCATCATCTCCGGTGTAGATAGGACGCGAGTCTAGCAGAACCCTTCCAACACCAAGACTTTTTAAAAGTGTTGTCAACTCACCAGCAAATGGTTCTGTAAACCAGTCTTGATGACGAACTTCTAGCGCTAAACGAACGCCCGTTTGCTGCAAAGCTTCGAGAAATGCGCCCAGATCATCAATCAGTGTAGGTGCATAAGCTGGGGGTAACTGAGCAAAAACAGGTCCAAGACGTTTACCCAAAGGACGCATTCCTTCCAAAAATTTTAAAGCATCAGGGATATAAGGTTGCAATCGTCCGTTGTGGGTAATATCTCGCGGTAATTTCAGACAAAATTCAAAATCTTGGGGTGTCTGTGTTGCCCAACGGGTGACTGTCTCTTGATTAGGCACGGCGTAGAAGGTAGTATTACCTTCTACAGTGGTGAAGCGTCGGCTGTAGAGTTGCAAAAAATCACTTTGGCGAGTTCCTTGAGGGAAAAGTTCGCCTACCCAACCTTTATATGCCCAAATAGCGCAACCGATGAAAAAGTTCACAAGTTATCAAAGAAGAAGAAAGTTGAAAATTTAGATTTTTTGCAATTTTCGCTATCTTATGAAGATTTTACACTAAAACAGGACTTACGCAAAATAATGAGAAAATAAACCGCATAGACGCGGAGCGGCTTCCCGCAGGGTAGGACGCAAAGAGCACGAAGTAAGAGTGTTTAAAAGGGTTTTTGCGTAAGTCCTATAAAACCAATACTGCAAGGGATAGCAATAACTTAGAAACCCGGTTTCTTGTAAACGTCTGGTGGGTAAGTATTTCATCGTTTAGAAACCGGGTTTCTAGTCTCCAAAATATTGTTAACCGAGCAGTATTGACACTAAAAGAGTATATTGCGTTCTTTTTATACCAAAAGAGAGAACCCAAAATCATTACAGTTTGTAAAAATTGTAGACAATCAAAACAAAGCGTAGAACTTTTTTTCCAAAGATACCGTGTCTAACAACAGTAAAGATGATAAAAAATTTATCGGCATAGACATTTGGAGAACTATTGACATCCAAAAAGTCAAACAGAGGATTGATCAAATTACTATTAAGCTTGAGAGCGTTTTGAGAAAATACGACTCTAAAATCAAGAGTCATGACTCATTTCACCAGAGGCAAGACTGGAAAGACTAACATTTCTAATGCTGTGCTTTGGAATGGTAGCTTTATTTGGACCACGTTGTACTAGGTTAGGAACAAGTCCTAACCCAGTTTCAGTCGTTAATATATGGAAACCAATAAAGTCTCGTTATTTCAACTGAAACTCATCAAACTTAATACCTACTTTTTGGCGAAGGTGATTGTTATGAGCAAAGATTACTAGACCAATCTTGAGAACCTCGACCTAGTTGACATTTATATTGCTCACCTACCCAAACAATCTCCCACTTGTTTTGTTTGGTTTTTAATTCGATGCGTCGTCGTATTGCGTTGACTGAATCATCAGGCAATCCTACTATGGTATGCACAATCTCAGCAGTTTCTCCTGTCGGATATGCAACTACGATCTCCTCTGACTTTTTTCCCTCTTCTTCTTTGTGATTGTCAAACAATTGTACAGCGACTGCTTTTGGATTAGAGACTTTAATCCGGTTAGAAGAGATAAATTCTTGTACGTTAATCACCCGAAAATTGGAACGTGGATCACTTGGTTGCAATGCTGCATTTAATTTAGACCAAGTTTTTTCGCCCACAATACCGTCAGCAACGAGTTGTTGTGATTTTTGAAAATTTATCACAGCCTCCTTAGTTTTTGGTCCAAAAATACCGTCAACAACATCTGAATAAAAATTGAGTTTTTTCAAACTTTCTTGTAGCTTAGTTACTTCTGCACCTTTTGAACCTTCCTTAAGTACAACGGAAATAGCGTTCATAATTTGTCCTTTCTCTAAACTCGACTACGTTTGTTGCGAATTGACCTTCATGTTTTGTGTGAAGTTATACTTAAAATCACTTCTGAAAAAGCTGATTCCGGACGCACAAATGTAAAAATTTAAAACTTATGACATCCCCTTACACCCTTGCGATCGCACTGAGTACAGAAAAATTATTTTCATGCGATGCTACCACGTCCTCGCCGCAAAGAAAGACAATGCGGAAGCCGCCACTTCGGCGATCGCCATTCAAGAGTGTTCTTTATTTCAACTCAAACTCATCAAACTTAATAACTTCCGAATCTGGCTTACGCGTATCAAAACGATAGCTGCTAATTCTACCCGTACCTGTGTCAAAGATACTAAAAACCGTGATATCATTACTTGCAATGTAGGGCATTGGTTTACCATCTTCTCCCAATAATGGGACAATTGTTGGTACTACAGGTTCTAAACCATTAGGATTACCAAGTTCAGCATAAGATTCTTTGTACCCAACAGGGACTTCTCGCTTATTGTCATCCCAAGCAGCACCGTAAGAGTTACCAACATTAGAAGTTTCTAAAAACTGCATTCCCAACTGACTACGAAAGCGGTTCCACAAATGAGAATGCCCATAAAATACTAACTGCACACCAGCAGTCTCAAGTAAAGGCACAACATCACGGATGAGGTAATCTGCATCCTTGGGGTACTCGTAACGAACTGCCTTGATGTTGCCATCAGCATCGCGTTCGGTGATTTGTACAGGTTCTGTATATGCAGGAACTATATTACCACCCAATGTATGAGGCGGATGATGCAACATCACAACTTTATATTTTGCTTGCTGAAATTCAGGACTGTTAAGTTCTTGTGCTAGCCAATTGTACTGCGTGCTTCCTTTGGCAATTGGTTCATAAATATGTTGTCCGTAACCCCAATTTTCTGGAGTGTCCAAATCTTTTTCTCGTTCTCGGTATCGACCTCTAGCTTGTGCATCTAAGTTAGGAGTCCGCCACATATTTGTCGCGTACAGAACAACTAACCGCACGTCACCAAAGCTGACTGCGTAGTAAGTTTTTCCACCTTCTTGACTTTGTGGTAAGGTAAAAATCTCTTCATAGGTATCACTATTAAAAGAATTATCCTTTAAAAATTCCTCTCCATATAACTTGAGAGCAACTGCACGAGGAATCGTCGCATCAAATTCATCATTTATGCTCTCACGTCCATAGCGTCCCATAATCTCATGGTTACCAATACAAGTAAACATCGGCGCGTGTTGAATGATTTCGCCGCCTGTGTAGGTTGTGTTGACTCCGTTGCTGTTCATTTCATAATTAGCACGACCTTGCAAACAAGGAAAGAACGCACCGCCACGATTATCATCAAACCATTCTGAGGCGCGATCCGGAATATTGACCAAATCACCAGCAAACCAAACCGCATCAACTCGTCCAATCGTCTCGACTACCTTTTGCAGATTTGCTGCAACCATTGGCTTGATTTGATGGTCAGAAGTCAGTAGAACTTTTAGTGGTTTACCAGGACTAGGCTTGGGTGCAAAAGTAAACACTTTGCTACTAACACTTTCGCCATCTTCCCTTACACTTGTTATACGGTAAGAAACTCGCGTGTCAAGAGTCAAGCCTGTAATTTGGGCTTCGTGTCGCCAAATGTCACGTGAGACAGGATGTTGATAAACTTGTCCGTCTTCAGTTTGATTTTTGACTCGTGAGTGTTGATCTTCGCGTATGCGCTTGAGTTGAGTCGTTGTAGCGATCGCAGTTTGCGCTAAATTCTCACCTACGGTGACGACATGTCCATAACCAGCAAATTCAGTAAACCACACGACTTGCACTGAAGTGTCTGTTGGTAGTTGCACAAACGGATCGGTCAGCAGCTGGGGTGGTGATGTCATAATGTTTGCGAGAGATAAACACACGTTTATTACGTTAAGTCATTTAAGTGAAAGTTTGGTTAAGCTTTGAGTTTCCCATCAAACCGCTTCTTCCTATTTGCTATTATCAGACCAGAAGAGTCAAGATACGTCTGTAGTCTGATGCCATTGTGCCTACCATATGACTTATAAATGCTATGGTTGATAAAATCGCGTCGTGACAACAAGCGTGATCTAGTTAGTTGGTAAACCATCTGCCTGCAACATGATGAAAGTAGCACAACCAAAAAACTGGCTGCAGCAAAGCCGTTATAGCAATCGCGGAAGTGCTTATTTGTTTGCACCGATGGTCGATTTTAACATCATGGCAGAAGTTGGAGACACTCCCCCTTAGTATTTAGTTGTATTTGAATAGAAGTACCACGAGAAGTTCAACAACAATTGCATTTTTCTGTAGGTGAATGAAGGAGACATTTCTCCTGTTGCTACGAAATGCCTAGAAAGAAAGTTGTTGTGTTGAAGAAGCAGTTGATTGAACTGCATCTGGTGGGTTAAAAGCTATAACTTCAAAAGCAGGAAGTCACCTCAAAGAAAATAACTGTATCAGCAATAGTGTAAAAACTCTTGTTTTTACATTCTCTGCGAAAGCAAACATTAGCCTATTTAGACAGCTTGATGGTTCATACTTCCACAAACTGAATCTAAGGCTTTTGAACTCGCCCAGAGAAAAACATTGTCAGTTATCAGTTATCAGTTACCAGTTTGAAGAAGAATGCAGAATACAGC
>NZ_QMEA01000103.1 GCF_012912105.1 Brasilonema sp. UFV-L1 | reverse complement strand
ACACCCCTACACCCCTACACCCCTACACCCAGGAGCGAAGCGACGATAAAGGTTTGGTAGCAAGTACGAAGAAGTCTAAATGACTAATGAACGACTTCGCGTGGTAGTTCTACACGGAAGGTGGAACCCTCACCGAGGTTGCTTTCTACTGTGATGGTACCCTTCATTAAGCGAACTAGTTTATCTGCGATCGCCAATCCCAAACCAATCCCAGAGTGCTTGCGTGCAGTAGAACTATCAACTTGCCAAAATTCTTGAAAAATGTGTGTTAATTGCGATTCTGGAATGCCAATACCTGTATCCTTAACCATTACAACAATTTGTTTTTGATTGAGTTGCTGTACTTCCACAAACACGCCTCCTGTGTCTGTAAACTTAATGGCGTTGGAAAGCAGGTTCACTAATACTTGTCGCAGACGAACACTATCGTTGACAATTATCGGATTTTTGATATTAGCATGCAAAACTAAGGTTAGGTTTTTCTGTTCGGCAAGGCAACGCAGCTCCTCTACGGTAGCTGTCACTAATTCTACTAAGTTCAATTCTTGTAGATTTAGTGCTAGCCTATCTCTCTCCAATTTGGAGAAGTCCAGCATACTTTCAATGAGTGCCAGTAAATGTTTGCCGCTTTTAATAATCCGTTCTACCATGTCTCTTAATTCAGGGACAAACAGATTGTAGTAGCGCTGCAACAGCAGTTGGGAAAACCCTAAAATTGAATTTAAAGGTGTACGCAGTTCATGAGAAACAACTGACATCATTTGAGTTTTAACGCGTGCAGCTTGTTGTAATTCTAAATTCTGTAGCTGAATCGAGCGCAGTTTTTCCTCTGCTTGTTTGCGGGAGGTGATATCCCGTACAAGCCAACGCCAGCCTACGGGTTTGCCTTGCTGATGCTGTATCTGTGAGCCGCCCAAAGCACGACCACGCACAGTGGTTACACTAAGGCTAGCATGAAATATGCTACCTTTTCTCGGCTGTAAGCAAATTTCCCACTCCTGTATTCGCTCCATATCAGATAGCTGTAAGAGTTGAGTACGAAAAGCGCGACGTTCTTCTTCAGGAACAAAATTAATCAGTGCTTTACCTATCAAAAAACTTTTCGAGATGTTGAGCAGTTGAGCAGCAGCACTGTTGGCTTCCACAATTTTCCCTTCGAGATTTGTGACCAAGTAACCATCTGGTGCAAGATCAAATAATTCCTGATAGCGCTGACGCTCTACTTCTACCTGTTGGTTAGCAAATGTTAATTGCTCATTTTGTTCACGCAATTCTTCTTCAGCCACACGCAATTCTTCTAAAGCGGTGCCAAGTTCCTCAAGAGCTCGTAACAGTGTATCTTCCTGAAGCCTGGATGATTCGCTAGCACGATATTGTAATAGTTGACCACGCTGGCGTACTTCTTCTACTTGCTGACCAAACTTCTCCAAGTTCACGGCGCACCTCTTGTTGCTCTCCTCTACCAATCAAGATACATATCGTGTTCATATGTAGAATCTATCTGGCTGCTTATTAGTCAAACACAAATTAGTTATAAAACTTGACTATTCTACTTGATCCCGTTCTTCCATAAGGAGAATAACTCCTTGAATTTCAGATCGGTTACCTAAGAGCGTGTTACAAATCACTTGGCACTGAATTGCTCTACCCCGGCGGTTTGTCGCATCTAGCAACACTTCATAGTGTTCTGACTCCCCAATAAGAATTGTCCGTATTGGCTGTCTGAGTGGTTCTAAGGGTAAACCAATGTCCAAACTCATAAAGTGCTTTGAAAAAACTTCATCAAACCGTAGCCCCCACAAATCTTCAGCTTTGCGGTTCCAAATCAAAATGTGCAAATCAGGGCTAACAACGACGACTCCAACACGTAAACTGGTCAGAATTGACTCTAAAAAGCCATTGACTCTGTTAAGCTCTTCGCTGCGTTGACGCAGTTCTTCATTCATCGTCTGCAATTCCTCGTTAGTAGATTGCAGTTCTTCATTCATCGTTTCTAATTCTTCGTTTGTGGATTGCAGTTCTTCGTTGGTTGTTTCCAACTCTTCCACTGTCGATTGAAGTTCTTCGTTAGTCGTTTCTAACTCTTCATTTGTGGATTGCAGTTCCTCATAAGCTGTTTCTAGTTCTTGATTGGCGTGTACCAGTTCCTGTTGCAGATTTTTAAAGCGGGTGACATCAATGAAGATAATCTTTATACCCAAGATTTCGTCAGTGTTATCGTCCATCAGGGGTATTATCTGGACATCCAGATATTTCATGTCGCGGTCTGTACCAGGCCACTCAATATCTTTTAAAGTAATGGTGCGACGATTGCTGCGAACATGATCAATGCGCGATCGCAGTTCCACAGGTCGATAAGAAAGTTCTAAATCTTGCAATGGGCGACCCAAGTCTCTTGGATTAAGATGAAACAAATTACGAGCTTCAGCGTTGGCAAGCAGAACTATACTGTTAAGATCTACAACGATTTGGGCAACAGGATCAATTTCAAAAGCAGCTTCATGAATGCGGATTTGATCAACCATATCTGGAACGGCTTGCTGTCCAGAAGAATGAGCCATGCTTAACAGCATATCTCGCAAATTACCGTTAGGAACTTTAGTGAATACCCTTCGCCTCAAATCTAGTGAAGTAAACGAGTGGTTTCGCGTAAACAGCATTTCTGCTTTCCCCAAAAACAAAAAACCACCTTCATTCAGAGCGAAGTGAAAGCGATCAAGAATTTTTGCTTGAGTTTCGGTATTAAAATACATCAAAGTATTGCGACATACCAAGAGGTCAATTCTAGATATAGGTGCATCTTGTACCAAATCGTGGCGACCAAAGATAACACCGCGACGCAGTTCTTTTTGAACGATGTAACGACCGTTAACTCGGTCAAAGTACTTTTCCTGTAGTTCTGCGGGAATGCCCTGAACTTCTTTTGAATTATAAGTTGCTTGACGAGCCATATTGAGAGCTTCCACATCTACATCTGTTGCAAACACTTTGACTCTTGCGGTGTACTGTTCCATACCCAACGCCTCAGCAAGTAAAATGGCTATGGTGTAGGTTTCTTCTCCAGAAGCACATCCTGCACTCCATACGCGGATTGGTTTGCTTAGATGTTTCCTGACAAGTATTTGAGGAATGATTTCACTAGATATGTAGTCCCAAGCTTGTGTTTCACGAAAGAAAGCTGTGACATTGATCAAAATAGTGTTGAATAACTCAACAAACTCGTCCGGGTGTACCTCTAAATAATCTAAATAATCAGTGTAATTTTCAATACCAATCACTTGCATGCGTCTACGAATTCGACGGCTTAAGCTTGTGCGCTTATAACCGCTAAAATCAAAGCCTCGGTTGCGTTTAATGTATTCTAATAAACTTTCTAGTTCAGGATTTATTTCTTGGTTGGTCATAGAATCTTTTATATTTAGAATTGTCCTGAATTTTGATCAAACAAGCATTCAAACTCCTGTTTAAGTTTTGCATAGCATTCACAGGATGCTGCTTCTAAACCTCCTCGGTTAAGAATCTTCATTTGTCCACGCCTGTAGCTAATGATTCCATCCTTCTGAAAAGTACTTGCTACCACACTAACGCCAGCACGACGAACCCCCAACATTTGAGCAAGAAACTCCTGAGTGAGTGGGAACTCGTCAGATTCAGCTCTATCATGACTCATTAAAAGCCAACGACAGAATCGTTTTTCGATAGAATGCAGGCTATTGCAAGCAACTGATTGAGCAATCTGGTTGAAAAGTGTTTGTGTATAGTATTGTAACAGCCTGTATAGTGTAGTACTTGGGGTGACACAAGCTTTAAATACCTCTGCTTTCATCCGCATCGACTCGCCAGGAACTTGTGAAATAGCCTGTTGATTAGGAAGTCGATTTGCTCCCAGGAATACGGGCAAACCAATCATTCCTTCGTTCCCCACTGTAGTGACTTCGACTGTCGCGCCGTTTTCCATGATAATCACTAAAGAGATAATGCCATTTTTGGGGAAATACACGTACTCAATAGGTTCGTTAATGTTGTAGAGAATTTGCTTCGCAGGCAAAAAGATACTCTCCAAGTGAGGAAGGAGGCGTTCATATTCTTCTGTTGGCAAGGTGGCTAGAAGACGATTTTCACTTGAATGACGAAAGCTTGGTGACACGGTTCTGACTAGCCTCATTAAACTAAAACTAGTTGTCACTTAAACATACAGCTTTCTGGATTATCAATGATTTTTGTTTTGGCTTGAAACAAAATTATCTTTGGAACAAATTTTTGTGAGTTAATTGCTAACATTTTAATATTTATGGCTTATGTACGGTACCGGACAGACAAAGCATCGTAAATGAGTAGATTCTTAATCTGTACTATGTAGCTAGTTGTTTACAATGTGTGTAGCCATAACACAACAAGTAAAGCAAGGGCAGTCAAAGCTCAAAATGTAAAAGTCAGAATAAAGGTGTTGAACTTATTCTCAAAAGTGCAACTTTTTTAGCACAGTTCTAAAGAGCAGTGACATCAGGGGGCGAAATGGCGGAGGTGGCTACTATAGTGTCAAAAAGTTTTGGTAATCAACTTCCTCAAGACGATATAAACATAAAAAATCTTAATGATTTGCAGATTCTTTTAGTCGATGATGATGCAGATACTCTTATTTTAATGACTGCTGTTCTTGAAGACTACAGCGTTCAAGTCAGGACGGCAACATCAGCCAGCGAAGCTCTTGAGGTCATTAGACATTTTGAACTAGACTTCTTAATTATCGATATTGCGATGCCAGAAGAGGATGGTTATTCATTAATTTGCAAAGTCAGAGCACTTGAAGATACACAAAAAAGGAAGATACCTGCGATCGCACTAACGGCTCTAGATACAGAAGAAGCACGCCAATTTGCTTTCCAATGTGGGTTTCAAAATTACTTGACTAAGCCTTTTGACTCTGGTGACTTAGTTACACAAATAACAAAGTTTTTAGTTGAATCTACTTGGTAGTATGAGCTAGCTTTTATTGACGGACTGCTTGGAAGCAAAAACTGGAATATTGCTGTTACCAGAAGCTAAGTACATCACAAGATATCTGTTGGTTCTTCGTCTTTGAGCGCTTGAGTTCTCTCCTGTGTATCTGTAGCAGTACCTTTGAGCAGTACATCCCGAATAAGCGCAGCACGTTCTTGGGTATCTTGCACTTCCTCTTCTAACCGTTGTGCTGATAAGGGTTGGTTGCGATCGCGCATCCGTTTCGCCATGCGACGTGATAGAGATGCTTTCTCTTCCAATGCCCTCAGGGCAACCCATAGCGCATCTTCCAAAGCATCAGATTGCTTTGCCAGCAGGGTTTCTGCCGAAAAAGCGTGACCAGTACGGCATCTGAACCGTAATAAACCTCCTTCTGAAAGTTCCCAGAGAGTACCACCACAATCTGGGCAGCCAAAAGTAGAAGGTTTACCTGGTCGTTCCTCGTTGTTGAGCACGTTCATATCCAACTCCACCAAGTTAGATTCAATTTCTATCTCCTCAGGCACGGGATCTTCTTCGCCTTCCACCTGCGTGTTAGCTAGATTTACCAAAACAGCTGGAATAGCCGACAGTGGCAGGATATAGTCTATATCATCTATGTTCTCAATTGCACTACGCGGCATCCCAGCATACATCGCATCCTCAGGGTTTTGAACAACCGCAACACCACCGCGCATTTTCACCGCCCTTAGTCCCGCCGTACCATCGTCAAGCACACCCGTTAACACTACAGCAACGACTCGCCGCCCGTATGCTCGCGCTGCAGTACGAAAAAGCGGGTCAATAGCTGGACGATGACCGTTTTCTCTGGGTCCTCGTGTTAACTGTATATATCCAGGTTTTACCAAGAGGTGATAGTTTGGTGGGGCAACATATATTTGTCCCAAACGAATTTGCTCACCATCTTTAGCATGAGACACTGGCAAGTTTCCAGCACGATTAAGGATGTTTGGCAGAACACTTGTACCGTGGCTTGGTACATGAAGGACAATCATGACAGCAGCATTCAAGTCTGGCGGTAGATTCTTAACCATGCTAGTCAGTGCTTCGACTCCGCCTGCTGATGTACCGACGACGATGATATCGTGTCCGGGCATTTTTTTATTCCTCCTGATAGCATCGGAGTGAGTCACACTACACTGCTCATATTAGGCTAGCAGAATACAGTCACATATTCATCTAAATTAGTCTACGCTTTGATTTTCGCTGGATCAAAAGAAATGACTAATGGTTACGAGCCATTAGTCATGTGTAGTCGTTAATTACACTTCACTAACCATTTGTTCTTCTTCTCTTTCAACAAACGCTTGCACACGAGCACGATACTCTCTCAATGACTCATCTACCCAATCGCGATCATTACTGTTAGCGTACAAATGTACTATTGGCTCACTAGCATCCGGCAATACTAATACCCAATTATCATCATACGGTTGACAAATTTTCACTCCATCAACGAGTTCTAAGTTTTGAGCTGGATGAGTTTCCACCAAGTAACGCATCAGCGCTCCTTTAACAGTCCAAGGGCAACGTACTGTATATGCTTTGTGAACCACACGGGGTAATTCTGACCGCACAGAGGCGAGAGAGCGCTCTTGTATTGTCAGCATTTCAATGAGTTTTGCCGTGCAAAACATAGCATCAAACCCTGGATGCAATTGCGGTACAATAAAGCCTGTGTCGCCATTACCACCCAAAACGACATTAGAATTCTTCTGACAAGCCTCCATTAATGCTGTAGGATTTGCCTTTGTGCGAATGACTTTACCATCATGACGACGAGCAATTTGTTCTACAGCGCTAGAAGCATGAACTGGTACCACAACGGTTCCTCTGGGGTGAGCAGTTAACATCATGTCTATCATCAGTGCTGTTAACATTTCCCCACGAATCGGAATGCCAGATTCATCAACTAAAATGAGTTGTTCTCCATTCGCGGAAACCTGCACACCAAAGTTCGCCTTTAATGCTTCTACCACATGACCTAGCTGAGTCAAAAGTGCTTCGCGGTCAGTTGCTGACATTGCAGCTTTATTGAGACTTGCATTCAACACGACTGCATCAGCCCCAAACTTATCTAGCATTTGAGGTAATACAGCCCCAGATACTGCATAAACATAATCAATCACAACTTTTGCCCGACTGTTGCGAATACTATCAATATGCAACATCTTCTCAAAAGCCGTGCAGTATCGATCCATGACCTGACTGGGGTAAGCAACATCACCAATTTCATGAGTTTGCGCTCGCCGCATATCTTCCTTGAAGTAAGCGCCTTCGATTTTCTTTTCCAAGGATTTGGTAATATTGATTCCCTTCGCATCCATAAATTCAATTAAGATGTAGTCGGGGCGGTCTGGATGCACTCGCACATGAATTCCACCGCTGACGCTCATAGTAGGTATGACTGTGCGAGCTATTGGAATAGCTGTGGCATCTAGGTTCTGAATATCGATACCCACTGACATTAAACCAGCAATTAATGACCGAGTCACCATGCGAGAGACATTGCGTTGGTCACGAGAAACTGTGATCCGAGAACCTGGTTTTAAGGTTGAACCGTATGCAGCTCCCAATTTCACCGCAAATTCTGGGGTGATGTCGATGTTAGCTAGTCCTTGGACCCCTCGTTGCCCAAACAAATTACGTTGGGCAGTGTTACCCCAAATCAAATTAATATTCAAAATTGCCCCAGATTCAATCTTTTTACTGGGCCAAACACGTACAAATGGACTAATTTGGGCTTCTTCTCCTACAGTCGAAAGCGAACCAACTACAGCACCTTCTAAAACATGAGAACGGCGGTCTACACGCGCACCACGGCAAATGACACAAGCACTGAGTTGTACCTCATCGCCAAGGATTGCTCCATTCCAAATAATCGGACGCTTGAAATTGGCGTCAGAGCCAATGGTAACATTATCTCCAATGACACTTCCGGCTTCTATCTGTACTCTTGCTCCAATGCGACAATTATCACCAATGACGGCTGGAGCTTCAATTTGTGCTGTGGGGTCAATAAAAGTATTTTGACCTACCCATAACCCAGGGGAAAGTTCTTTGTAGGCAAAGTCAAGTTTAACTTTGTTGTATAACGCATCATACTGCGCTTCACGATAAGCATCTAAGTGACCGACATCGCACCAATAACCTTGAGCAATGTAACCATACATTGGTTCATTTTTCGACAATAGCAAGGGGAATAAGTCTTTGGAAAAGTCAGATTCTTGGTTTGCTGGCAGGTACTCCAGAACTTCTGGTTCTAGAATGTATGTGCCTGTGTTAACAGTGTCGGAGAAAATTTCACTCGTTGAGGGTTTTTCTAAAAATCTACGAATTCGATTTTCTTCATCAGTAATCACTACCCCAAATTCTATCGGATTTGGGACACGGGTTAAAACCAAAGTCGCTTTTGACTTCTTCTGTTTATGAAATTCAATAGCCCCTGTTAAGTCGAAATCGGTGATACTATCGCCGCTAATGACTAAAAAGGTATCGTCAAGAAGTTCGGCAATATTTTTCACGCAGCCCGCAGTACCTAAAGGCTGATCTTCTTCTACGGCATAGGTCATTTGTACCCCAAAATCGCTGCCATCTTGAAAGTAATCTCGCATGACATCAGGTAAATAATGCAGTGTGGCAACCACTTCTGTAATTTGATGCCGTTTGAGAAGATTGATGATATGTTCGGCAATGGGTCGATTTAGGATAGGGACCATTGGTTTGGGCAAGTCACAAGTTAAGGGACGCAGCCGCGTTCCTGAACCACCCGCCATCAGTACTGCACGCATAAATCCTCCTTATCTATTTGCACCACTTGCTGCCTTCATACCCATAAGAGTAACTTTCTTTTCTTTAGTCTCCTATGGATTTTGAACTTTAGGGAACTTTCGCAAGATGCATCTGGCTCGTGGTTAGAATATCTTGGACACAGATACGGGCGATGTACAGTTGCCGTTCCTCCTCATAAATATTTATAAATATTTATAAAGCAGCAAGACTGTGATAAGTATATTATTTTGTTACTAGCAATATGCGAACAATTGCGGAAATTAATGACAAAATCAGCCGCAAACAGGCGGTGGTTTTAACTGCCGAGGAATTAAAGGCAAGAGTTGCAGAAGTTGGTGTTACCAAAGTTGCTAAGGAGGTTGATGTCATCACCACTGGCACTTTTGAGCCGATGGAATCTAGTGGTGCAATTCTTAACCTAGGACATACTGACCCACCGATAAAAATTCGCCGTTGCTGGTTAGATGGTGTTCCGGCATATTCTGGTTTTGGAGCCGTAGATTTGTACTTAGGTGCGAGTTGTGCGGTGGAAGCGATGGACGGCGAAGAAGTTCGAGAACGAGGCGGAGGTCATGTCATAGAAGATTTGATAGCCGGTAAAGCCGTACATATACGAGCACAAGGACAAGTGACAGATTGCTATCCTAGAGCGACTTTTGAAACCACGATTACCCGTGAAACAATTAATCAGTTTTATTTATTCAATCCACGCAATCTTTATCAAAATTTTATAGTAGGTGTGAATGGGGGCGATCGCCCACTCTACACATACCTCGGTCCTTTGCAACCGCGTTTGGGCAATGCCGTTTACTCTAACCCCGGTGCGATTTCTCCTCTACTCAATGATCCAGATTTACAACTGGTTGGGATTGGTACACGAATTTTTTTAGGAGGGGGCGTTGGTTATGTTGCTGGGGAAGGCACTCAGCACTTTCCTTTACAAAAGCGATTACCCAATCGTACACCGATTGGACCAGCAGCAACTTTAGCTTTAATTGGTGACGCTAAGCAAATGGATGCTCGTTGGGTGCGTGGATGCTACTTTAAAAGTTACGGTCCTTCTTTGATGTTGGGGGTGGGTGTACCGTTTCCTGTGTTGAACGAAGAAGTCGTTGCAAGATGTGCAATTCAAGATAAAGATTTGGTAGCCCCAGTTGTAGACTTTTCCATTCCCCGGCGTGTTCGTCCTACCTTTGGTTTAGTCAGTTACGCCCAACTCAAATCTGGACGAATCACCATAGAAGGCAAAACTGTGCGCGTTGCACCCCTTGCGAGTGTCTTTTTTTCTAGGCAAGTTGCCGTGGAGTTAAAACAATGGATTGAAGCGGGAGATTTCACCTTAACAGAACCTGTTGCTTCAATTGAAATGCAGCGGTCTTTTCTTCCACAAGACCGCTGGACGCAATTTTAAGAGGACAAGAAGCTGGGGAAAGTGGGGAGGAATTTTTCTCCCCTTGCTCCCTCTGCTACCCCTGCTTCCCTTGCTTACTGTTCAGGTGGCTTAGGACGTTTGACGGGCTTAGGGACAGGTGGTTTTGAGGATATAGGTTTTGCGACCGCAGAGGAGTCGCCTGTTTTCCGGATTGGGCGTGGAGTTTCGCTGTTGCGTGGTCTTGGGGGAAATGGTTTCCTTCCACCAGGACGACGACTTCCGCCGCCATGCCTTGTTTGTGGTGGTCTGCGCTTTTTGGGCAAATCAGCGATCGCCTCAGCGCTTTCTACGACTAATTCTTCTGCTTCCCGTTTGACTTGTAAGTCCCAAAACTTACCAACTGCTTTGGCTTCAAGCTTACCTTTGATTTTCAATTTGAAATACTTTGGTTTGTCATCTTGTTTGCGAGCAGCTTGCTTAATTTTGATCACCAAGTGTTCAGCTTCAAAAGACTGATAAACGACTTCGCCACGAACAGAAAAGTTACCATCTGGAAATTCTGATGAAGGGATGAGAGCATTTGAGGAACAATTAGTGGCGTGTGAAGGTAAATCTTCTTGTGAAGCTGAATCTTCTTCGTCATTAACTATTTGATGTTTAGCTAAGTTTTCCGGTTCCCAAACTCCAACAATTTGTAGGTGTAATTTGTCGTTTTCTTGCCGAGTGCGTGGATAAACGACCCACAGATGTTCTTTTTCCAAGTCCAAATGATTTTTGACTAAACTCATAATTCGACCCAGAAGGACGGCATCGAGTTGTGCGCCATCTGTAGTCACCATTGAACCTTGAGTAAATTGTTCGCTACTGACGGCAACATAGCGACCTCGCACTAAGCCAATGGCTCGGTACTGCATGAGTTCGCTGGGAGGTGGAATCGGTTGCTGCCGATTTTCTAAGATTTCATAATTCGCAGTCTCACTGGAGAGAACGGGCAAATTTTCTTTACCAGAAGCTCTTAAATGGTCATTAACATTCGTTGCAGCTTCTGTGTCTTTGCTATTCAAAGCTTCTTTGGAGGTGGTTGAATTGGATGATTCAGGTGACGGCATCAGGTCGGAATTCATAAAAACTCCTTGCGGCGGAGACACATCCCATTGTGGGATTTTACAAAGGCAGCTGAAAAGAGCGTTTGTGCGGCGCTTGTAAGTATATTTCCTTTCAAGACAGCCATGTTTTAACGCTCTATTACGATAGTAAAGACGCAAAATTTTACATACATACGCTAAACATGCGCGAAATATGTGATTTAGCCCCTTTACACTAGTTTCGGAAGCATATCATCGCTAGAATTTAGACGGTTCCTCCTGAAATCAACACTTGTATGCAGTGCATATCTTGCTTTTTGTTATAAAATTCACAAATAATTCGCGGAATTCCGCAAAGTTTTTGAAATTTTTAACTTCCATATTTTGACCTCAACGATAATTTCATTAAAGTTTAAGGATGGTTTTGTGTCTCAACCTCGCAAACACTGGATAGTCAATGTAGTGTTGGTGCTGGCAATTCTTGCATTTGTCGGAGTTTCGATAGTGCCACTCTTTGGGGCGTTTAATCAAACGCAAAACTCTACCCAGAAATCTACGAATACAAGAAGTGATTTACCTTCGTCTGAGCAAAAATCGAAACTGGAAGATGAAGCACGAGGCTATGCACAAGTTTTGCAGCGCGAGCCAGAAAACCAAGCGGCGCTCCGAGGCTTGCTTGAGACTCGACTACAATTACTAAGTTTGGGTGTGGGTGATGTCAACAGCGTTATTCAACCTTTGGAAAAATTAGCGGCTCTCAATCCAGAACAAACAAGATACGCAGTTTTACTGGCTCAAGCCAAGCAGCAAATTGGGGATAAGGAAGGAGCGGCTACAGCTTACCGTTCTGTTTTAGAAAACAAACCTGGCAACCTTGAAGCTTTACAGGGTATGGTGGCTTTGTTGCTCACTCAAAAACGTCCTGAAGCAGCTATCAGTTTGCTACAAGATACTCTCAGTACTGCAAGCAAAGCAAATACAACTCAACCCGGAAGTGTAGATACAGTGGCTGTACAAGTGCTGTTGGGCAATGTACACGCCTCCCAGAAAAACTATGCCCAAGCTCTTAGTGTTTATGATCAAGCAATAAGCAACGATCAACAGGACTTTCGTCCCATCCTAGCAAAGGCGATGCTCCTGAAAGAACAGGGCAAAGCTCTTGAGGCAAAAACTTTATTTACCCAAGCTGCAGCTTTAGCACCAACCCAATATAGAGACGAAATTAATAAACGCTCAAGTGAATCTCCTACTCCTGCTGTGACGCCGACGCTTAAGGAGTGAGGATGGGGGAGGAAGAGAGGGAGGGAGGGAGAGAGGGAGAGATATTTTCCCACGCTCTTTGACTCTTCTACTTATTTCACGCTCCTTCGATGGCGGCGACGACGCCAAATAAGAGAAACAAAAATCCACCGATCAAGGTGAGTTTCCGCTCAGAAATTCGCCCTGCTAGCATTCTGCCACCAACGACAGCAAGAGCAGCACAAATGGCGTGTCCCAAAATCGCGCCCGTTGTCACACCAATGGCATTATTTCCTGCGGCGAGGGCAATTGTGGCAATTTGTGTGCGATCGCCCCACTCCGCCATAAATGTCAGTACAAAGGCTTCTGTTAAAATTGCTAAAGCATTTTTCTTTTTCGGCAGTTGCATATCTGCTTGTTTCACAGCAGCTTTTGCCTCTTCGACAACTTCTGTATCACAACTAGAAGCAGGCATTCGACTTGCATCATACAGTAGCTTAAAACCAAAACCAATAAATAAAGCTATCTCCGCAAAATGAATGTAAACTTTTGGAAGTATAGAAGCTGCTTGTCCTACAACAACAGAAAGTATTGTCATAGCAGCTAAAGCTGCTACCACACCTGTAAAGACTAGTCGCCGTGAGTGATGCATCGCTAAAATAACGGCGATAAAAAATGTTTTATCTCCTAATTCCGAAACTGTAATCAGTAATAAACCTGCGGTAAAAGCTGTTAACATTCTTTCAAGCTCCTTGAAGATTTTTTTCTTGTGTGAGCTTGATGCGAGCAGTGAGACTCCACCAAGCTCACACTTGTCGTGTGTGAACTTAGTGAAGGTCTCACTTCCAATAAGCAGTCAGCAGTCAGCTTTTCAGGACTCTTAGTATAAACAAAGCTGAGAGCTATAAAGAGCTATAAACTGATAACTATGTGCTTTTTGTCACTTGAACCAGGCTGATCGCCAGTATGTTGATTCGAGTGTACTGGCTAGTTTTTTGCCAGCAGCTACTCCCCTTCTTTTAAGAAATTATACATCTATCCCAAGTTATAGTAAAGCAATGGCTCAGTTATTCAGTTATCAGTAAACAGTTACGCGAAAGTTGTACATAACGATATCCTTACCCAGCTAGCGTCACGCTACAGTTCAAAATCAGCCAGTTGCTAACCCGTACTGGCGAAGAAGTATTGTTTTCACGGCTTATTAATCACTGGTGGCAATATATCGGCAATTGTAATCATCAAGTTAGGAAAATTCAAAGGTGAAATCATTGCCTCTTGTGAAAAAATCACTTCACTCTGATATTTCTCCTGAGTAGGTTCTCGAAAAACATGAAGTTTACGGTTATTAACATCTATTACCCAATAATCTAGAATTCCTGATTTTGCATAGGCTTTACCTTTAGTCTCGCAATCATATTTAAAGCTACTATAGCAATCCTAAATCATTTGTAAAATTCTCTCTTTTCTTGGCGTTCTTGGCACGCCAGGTGCTTCAAGTCGGCTCCGCCGCCCAACGCACTGGCTTGTCTTGGCGGTTCGATATTTTTACAACTCAAATAGGATTGCTATATCTGCTACCTCAATGATCAAATAAACTTCTGAGGCTATAGAGATGATGGTCAACGTAATCACGTGGATCAACTTTTACCACAGCAATATCAGGTTCTGGTTCAGAAAAATCATTTAACTGGACTGGATCTTGAGTATGAACATCTACCTGAGCTTGTAATTTATCACGCAGAACATTAGCAATTCGTCTGACTGTAGTAGTATGGACAGTTCCTTTTGCACTCATGTTAACAATCTGTCCTGCGATTAATTCCACTCGTTCTTCTGGGTGAAAAATTCCCAACTCTGCCATTTTATGGTACTCCTTCACTGTCCAGAGCCGAAGAGTGAAAGGTGCTTCTTTTGTCTGCATAGTTTATATAGTTAACGCATTTATCAATGGAGATTGAAACTATCTTAATGTGTTGAGAAATAGAAATAGAAACAACTTAACCGATTTTCTTATGCTGAATCCAATTGCTCAACTTCAACAAGCGGTTGATCGCCTGACTGCACAGTGCGATCAACCGCTTGTTGAGAATGCCCACTTTCAAGTCAGAAGGAAAGAGGGTTGCAATGATTGACCAGATAATCAAAAATATGCAAATTAAAAGCGCAACAGCTTATTTTGAATAGCCGACTAAAAGGAGCGCGGCGAACGCCCGTATGTTGCCAAGCCTGTTCTGGAAGAACAGGCTTCCTCAAAGCGGAGCTTTGAGGCAACCGCACTCCGTACGGTTGGGCAACAGGGCGCGCTACGCGATCATCAGCGAGAAACCGCCCTGAGTCAAAACACGGAAAAGACAAGATGTAGTCATTAGCACCAGAAACGAAAACTGCATGAGTACTGTTAGCTTAACGAACAGCAGGTTAAAACTGCCATAGCTCAGAACAAGCCCGTTTAGGAAAATCTGGCATGGAACAATCTGGATAGGATTCCCGTCCATACATAAAAGTCGGGCAGCAAGGCGATGCCGATGCGATTTCCCTCGGGGGTTGCGGTGCCGTTATCCAGAGATTCTTGACTGATCGCGGGCTTTTGATGCTATATTTATTAGCGGCTAATACCGAGTGAGGTTTTGAGTGTTTGCCCCGCCTACCTGTTTACCTCACCTTCAAAGCAATTCTCTGAAAGCATTATCTGAGAGGCCAGTTCAGTGAATGGCTGCGAGATTGTTCACAAGAGAGCTTTATTGAATGGAAACCACGGTTAAAAAGTCGGACACAGTTATAAATTCAAATCCGAACTCTAATTCAAGTCCAGTTATAAATTCAAACCCAGCTATAAATTCTGATACAAATCTGGATGCAAATCTAGATATAAATTCTGATACAAATTCGGAGCCCATTAAAAAGTCAGATTTTGTGCTCATGCCCTACATGAAGAGCAACGACTGGCGAGCAACCTATCAAATTCTGAATACAGTTGTTCCTTATCTACTACTGTGGTTTCTCGCGGTGAAGGCTGCTGCGGTTTCGCTGTGGCTGCTGCCGCCGATTATGGTGCTGATCACTCTGTTTTCGGCGCGTTGTTTTTCGCTGATGCATGATTGTGGGCATTATTCCCTGTTTCGTTCCAAACGTGTGAATCGGGGCGTTGGGTTTCTGCTGGGTGTGTTGAACGCGATTCCCCAATATCCCTGGTCTCGGGGGCATGCCTACCATCACAAAACCAACGGCGATTGGGAGCGGTATCGTGGTCCTTCTGCCTTGATTTCGACGGAGGAGTTTGCGAAACTCAGTCCTGCATCTCAGCGGTGGTATGCCGTGCTGCGGCATCCCTTCATGATTTTTCCGGGTGGGTTTTTCTACCTGGCAATTAAGCCCAGACTGGCGCTGATTGCGGGCACCTTGGGTTTCATGGACCATTTTATGACGAGTTTGCGGCAAAATTCCAGCTTGGGTTTAGGCGGCATCATTGCTTCCTATAAGTCGAAGCATTGGTATACGACGGGCGAGTTTTGGGATTTGCTGTTCAACAATATTTGCGTGGTAGGCAGTTGGATTGCACTGAGTCATTTCCTGGGCGTTGCCTTCTTTTGGGGCGTCTACTCGATTACGTTGACGTTTTCGGCGGCGATTTTTATCTGCGTCTTTTTTGTGCAGCACAATTTTGATGGCTCCTATGCGCACAAAACGGAAGGCTGGGATTATCTGCTGGGCGCGATTGAAGGCAGCAGCTATCTGGAATTGCCGATGGTGTTGAAGTGGTTTTCGGCGGATATTGGCTACCACAATATTCATCACGTTTCGGAACGCATCCCGAATTACAATCTCGAAGCTTGCCACCATGCAAATATCCACTTGCTAACCCAGATCAAAACGCTGCGCATAGCGGATATGCCAAACTGTTTTAAGTTTATTTTGTGGGATGCGGCTGGCAATCGCCTGGTGTCGATCACTGCGTTTCATGAAGCGCCTAGGACTTACGCACTATCTTCTAGAAACCGGGTTTCTTCGTTCGTATTTGGTTCCGAAACAGAGGATTCTTTGTAGAAACCGGGTTTCTTTGCGTAAGTCCTGGCGCTGTCAGCCCGTGTGTAGATGAAGCAGAAACCGTTTCATAGTTTTTCTTCTACTGAATCCAATTGCTCAACTTCAACAAGAAAACGATCGCCTGACTGCACAGTGCGATCGCCTCCAAAGCGAACTCGCCCAACTGCGCCAATTCGAGTCGCGCGATCGACCGCTTGTTGAGAATGCCCCGCACCGCCCAAGAACACGTCAAACTCCTCTCGATTGTTGCCCTAGATTGATCGTCTTTGCGATTCTAGGCAGAGCATGGCGTTTGGGGAATTGTGAAAAAGGGCTCTAGATTCATCTGAACAATCGCCTTTCCTAATACCTCCGCTCTTGTGGCTGAAACATGGTAATTGCCACTGGACGATATTGAATATCAATTCCTGCTGGCGAATAATAAGCCATTGTGTGCTTTAAAAAATTGGTATCATCTCGTTGGGGATAATCTTCGCGGAAGTGAGCGCCGCGACTTTCCTGACGATTTAAGGCTGATTCCAAAATCATACGCCCTACCACCATCAAACTCCGCGTTTCAAAAGCTTCAATGATTTCTGTATTCCAGCAACTGCCTTTGTCATCTAAGTATATCTGCGAGTATTGTTGTTCTAATTCTTGCACTTTGTTTAGACCTTCACGCATTAATTCCTCAGTGCGGAAAACGCCACAGTACTGAGTCATATCATCTTGGAAGGCTTGGCGAATTTGGTTGATACGGTATTTTCCTGATTGGTCTAGCAAAGCTTGAATCTCTTGCTGAGCTTCACTGATGTAACGTTGCTCGTCTACTGTCGGTAGCTTGCGTTTTTGCACGAAATGTGCAAGCGTTGCTCCTGTTCTGCGTCCATAAACCACACATTCTAACAAGGAATTACTACCGAGGCGATTTGCGCCATGTACAGAAACACAAGCAGTTTCTCCAGCAGCAAAGAAGCCATCAATCAGACCATCGCCACTACTACGAACTTGACCTTCAGTATTCACAGGAATACCACCCATGCAATAATGAATTGTAGGACGAACTGGCATAGGTTGAGTCACTGCGTCAACACCCACTAAACGATGTGCTTCTTCCCAACAAAAGGGAACGCGACTCATAATTTTTTCCTTACCCATGTGTCGCAGGTCAAGATAAACAAAAGGACCACCCGCACTTCCATCAGGATGAACACCACGATTTGCACGAATTTCGTAGGCGATCGCCCGTGATGTAATATCACGCGGAGCAAGTTCCATGCGACTGGGAGCGTATCTTTCCATGAAGCGTTCTCCCTCAGAATTGATCAGATACGCTCCTTCTCCACGCACCGCTTCTGAAATCAGGACTCCAACCGGATATAATCCCGTAGGATGAAACTGCACAAATTCCATATCTTCCAAAGGTAAACCAGCCAGAGCAGTCATTGCCAGACCATCACCTGTAGAAGCATAATCATTAGACGTAGTATTATACACTCGCCCATATCCACCAGTCGCAAACATCACCGCTTTAGCGCGCACCACCTCTATGTGACCATCCTGAATACGGTACATCACCACACCTTTTGCCTGACCTTCTTCTAAAATCAAGCGCATTACGTACCATTCTTGATAAATATGGACACCATATCGCCGCAGGTTGTTCACGAGTTCATGCAAAATAGCATGACCAGTTTTATCAGCAGCGTAACACGTACGATTGTGAGAATGTCCACCAAAAGCACGTTGAGCGATGCGACCATCATTTAAACGAGAAAACAAAACGCCCATGTGTTCTAAATCAATCACGACATCTGGCGCTTCACGCGTGAGAATTTCCACCGCATCTTGATCTGCTAAATAGTCAGAACCCTTGACAGTGTCAAAAGCATGAGCTTCCCAACTGTCTGCTGAATCAACATTTTTCAGAGAAGCAGCCATACCACCTTGTGCGGCGACTGAGTGGGAACGAATCGGGTGAGTCTTGGCTACAACAGCCACCTTCAAACTAGGTGAAATGCGAGCAATTTCTACTGCAGCGCGACACCCAGCCAATCCGCCTCCGACAATAATCACATCGTGTTCAAGCATAATAAGTCCTTAATTTTCAAAAAGCCATAGTTGTTATATTGTAAAAACGCGATATATGGCGTCTGCAAAAAAATTCCCCGCCAACAGACAGGGACGATGTGGTACCAATTCTGAATTTTAGAGTCAAAAATGAGAATTGTTTAGTTGTTAGTTCTTCCTGATCACAAGCCGCTAACTTCTAACCACTGTTCAATCTAAAATCCATTCAGCTTGCTGCTTGTACAGGTTGTTGCTGCGAAACATTACCTGGTATTGGTTCCATTTTTGTTCCTGATTCTACAGGAGTCAATTCAATATGATTTAGTAAGGTCGTCACAAAGGCAAAAAGCAAGAAAGGCAAAGATAGTAGAACTACGAGTCCAACAGTGGCTAAAGCATAAACAGGCTTTCTTGCACCCATCAACGCTAAAGCGGACGCCAAACTTATTGTAATAGTAATTAACCAAACAATAATTTGACCATAGATATCCCCAAAAGTAAGGGTACAGACAAATCGATACTTTTGAATGTTACTGATCATAGTTTTCCTCTAGTATCTTCTTAGGTTCTACATTAGAGCCATGTTTGTTTTTTAGACGAATTTTAAATATTTTTGAAACAATCGTAATATCCCTTTACAATTAACCGTCTTTTTTGTGTATGGACATGGCAATTTAACTAAGAACTTGTAAACTCTTAAAGAATTATGATAAAATGAATTGCAACAAATGAATTCGATTGAGAAAAAATTGTCAAATATTCATAATAAAATCAGGCAATTTTTGCAAATCGCCAGAAATAGAGTTGTACCTGACACAAGGTTGATGAGTTGGATTCAAATGATTGAATTATCTATTTAATTGTCTGTATTGCGATCGCGAGATTCTAGCTGTTTAATTTTCATCAGTAAGTCAAAATCATCACGACTCACAATTGTTTCTAAGTTAGCAATTCTTTGCTCTAACAGTTCTACCTTTTGCTGAGGTAAAGAATTATTCTTTGATTTTTTGTCATCAGAACGCCACACAGCAACAGTACCAACTGCTGCACCTGTGATAGCAGCTAAAGGTAATATAGGACCACTTCTTGTGACAGCAGATAGTGGAATACAAATTGCTAGTATTCCGACAGTGATTCCCCAGATTCTTGAGGTTGCAGCAACTCTTACATCTTTATATTCTTCGAGGTTATCTTTAGATTTTTTAGCCATACCATAATTTATCCAGTTACCAGTTACCAGTTATCAGTTATCAGTGTGTACTGTGTACTGTGTACTGTGTACTGCTTGAATTGAGATTTTTTTTGAGCTATTGTCTAATACTTTGACATAAACTTCTACAATTTCGCTTCCTACTCTTGGGTTAAGTAAATTTGCTTGTTGAATAGACAAAATGGTTCCAAATGACTGAAGTGGAAGAAACACAAGAGCAAGTGCAGTTGTCATATTAAGCTTTGTTGTGTCTTTATAAACTCAGTCTATTATGAAATGTTCATTGAGTGCAGCGATCATTCGTTATATGTTCAAAGAACTTGTGCCATTACCATAACTTTTGGATATCCTAACCGAGGAAAAACAGAATTATCTTCAAAAAGGTAGTTTGCCATTTTTCATCAATATAAGTAGTTGCGTGTCATTAAAGCCACGTCATTTCTTTTTTTTTCATGCAAGCTCTTTTTATGAGTTGTGATTATAATCACAAAGAGTTTTCTTGTAAGCTGTTTGCGGTATGATGTCGCCTAAATACATTACACTTGTCAGAAAAATAAAAATCTTTTATAGACAAGCCTTCTGAGTTATTTAAAAATTCTATTTGATGAGTCAAAGCACTTGTCAAATGTAAGAGAGGACTCTATCATGGTGTGTGTAACTATATCAGGTATGAGTTAGGCTACGTAGTATTTCTAGCTAAATTTGTGTAATATGTGCATCAATGTCCTATGTTACCATGTTCTAAAAAAAATACTGCTAGTCAACTTGGCATTGAGTTGAAATTGTTCTTTTTTGGTGATTAGGGCTGAAAAAGATGAAAAATTTGATTACTAAAGATAGCTGTGGTCACTGCTGTTGTTCTTACAGCTCTCTTTTCCTGGATGAATGTTCCAGCTTATGCTTTCGTACAGGACGACTTGGTATTATCTTCAAGTGCAACCGATAAGATGAGCTTAACAAACTCTTCATTGTTAGTTCTCTAGTTGGCCAAAATACTTCATGAAATCACTACATTGACGAGTAAACAATGACTACTTTTGAGAAAACAAACCAAAATGAGATTCCCAACTCATCAACTCCTAATCCAAATATGTTGTTTGCATTGAAGACAATTGAGTATTTATCTCTAGGTGCTTTGATTTGTTCAGTCGTCATCACCAAGATTTTGCCAGAGATTCAAATTGTCAAAATCTATGTAGCGGCTTTTCTTTCTAGCTGGATTTTTCTTTTTCTAGTTAACAGACAATTATTTAAGGAGTATGGTCGTGCTTCTATTCAATCCAACATAAGTAAGAAAGCAGAATTACATACTTATCTATTGCCTAATAAGTCGTTAGATAATAATCTGATAACTCCGGCAAGGATCAACGCAATAGAGTATTGTCAGGAGTTGATTGACGATTATAAAAAAACCCGCAATAACTCTAGAAATATTTACTACTTTTCACAAATTGGTACCATTGTTTTCTCTGGAGTTACACCGATTTTAGTCTTGGTTGACAAATTGGAAGCAGGTGTATCATGGCTAAAGTGGCTTCCCGTTATTTGTCCAGCTATCGCTTCTATAGTCGCGAGTATAGTGACGTCTTTTCCTTTTCAGGAAACTTGGGTTGCGGCTAACACTACTGTTGAATTGTTAGAAGCAGAACAAGAGAAGTTTATATTGGGGGTGAGTGAATTGTATCGCTCTTATGATTTAGCTGACGAAACTCAACGTCAACAAAAAGCACAAATAGCGGTTGAAAACTTTGTTACTCAGGTGAATAATATTCATCTGAAGCAAATACAAGAATTGAATACGAAGTCAGTCCAGAAGTCAGCCCAGGCAAAAACTGAATCATCTCAATCTCCTGAATCAAATCAATCCAATTAAGCACTCATCATCAACTGCGTACACGATTTCTGAGGAGGCGATACGCCCTCTCAGAAGTCATTAACCAGATTTGATATGAAGCACGAAAGCGCCAGCTATCTGATGCAATGCTGGTAGTAATTGGAGAATTCTTCAACAAGTGCAATCAAACCTTGTTTGACTGAAGTGGACTCAGTAGGATTAATTGCAATCATCTGTGGTCGATTCTGTTCATCATCTAATCCTAATGCGATCGCCACATCTTCAATTTCCCATGCATCTGGACAATCAGTGTGAGTCAACCCAATCAAATAAGGAATTTGCATCCGTTGATTCATGAAGTTGAGTAGCCTCCGACCATGACGAAAATGCTGCGGACGGTGAGCGGCTACTAGTAAAATGTAAGCATGGGCTCTTGAAATCAATATCTCCCACATGTAATCAAATCTGCTTTGTCCTGGTGTGCCGTAAAGGTGTAGTGATTGATTAGGTCCTATGGTAAGTCGCCCAAAATCCATAGCGACTGTGGTTTTTTCTTTCATTTGTCCGACTTCATCTGTCGCTTTCTTGTCAGTGTCTACGACTTCTATTTCGCTGATTGTGCGAATCAAAGTTGTCTTCCCTGCACCTATACCTCCTGTCACCACTATACGTAGAATTTCCATCTTTGACCTTACTGTATAACCTCTACTGTTACTCTAAACGTGTTTAAGCGTGTCGATTTCTTGAGTCACCCCAAGTACATCGCAAACTGAAACTAGACTCAGTACCTTATTTTTATGTTACTTTGGTTTCACCCAAAGAAAATTACAACACTGTAATATACCTTATTAATACTTGCTAAGAATTTGTATTAAAATTACATCTTCTATGGAGCCAAGAACTCGATAAGGCTGGACTGAATTAGTCATCTTTTTGACGGGAACCCAAGCGTAGCTTGAGGCTGGCAGTTCGGACACTTGTTTGACTCGCTTGCCGTGGTGAGGAGTATAAAATTTCAGTAACACGTCAGATTTGCCTCCTATATCTACAAAGTTAATAGGAGATGAATGTAAAATTTGAGCGATCGCAGGCTGTTGGATAAAAGCTTTAACATCAGGGTTGTAGTCGCCCAAAAAACCACTGCTACCAGCAGCAGCCAAAGATATCCAAACAGGAACTAACCAACCCGCCAACCAGTAACGAGAAGTCAGAAACTTTTTGCCCAATTGGTAACGACTAATCCACACTAAAGGTAATATTAACCAACTGACTCCTGATACCAATGCCACGATAGCGTACTTATCGACTTGCGCATCACCCCAAACAAAAGCGACGATTCCCGCCACTAACAGCAAAACACCTAGTATCCCAAACCCATAACTCAGATTGCGAGGAAATGAAGAGGGAGGTGGGGAACTCGGGGCCCCCACTCCCTGGGGATTAGGGGCAGTGGGGAGATGGGGAGGTGAGTAGGATGGTAATTTTGTTAGCGCAGCGGGACGCAGTCCATTTTGAATTTTCGTAGATTGCAAGGACGCAGTCCATTTTGAATTGATTTGTTTTGCACTCAGCCAATTTAACCCTACAGCAGCAAGCAAAGCGATGAATGGATATAAGAACAGACTGTAGTGGGATAGACGAGTGGAGAAAAAGCTTAATTCGGCAAACAGAACGAGGGGATAACCAACTAATATGAGTTGGTGGCGAGGAATCGGACGACGAATGACCAAAACTAAGCCTATAAGACTGAAAAAAAACCAAGGAAACGCTTTTACAGGTAGATTCCAGAAATAAAACTCTAATCCATTATGAGCGCGTTCACCAGATCCTAATTTGAGAACAAAGTTTATTAATTGAGCAAAACTATCATTACCGTATCGTAACCAAGTCAGCCATAACCAGACAAAGGTAGGAATTAACCCTACCACAAACCCAATATACAACATTGGATTTGCAAGATGACGATGACGGCGATGGTTCCATATGAGATATGGTAGCAAAGCTATGATTGGAACAAAAATCATGAAGCTTCTGATTAAAAAGCCTAAGCCAAAACTCAAACCAGCAAGGGCGCACCAAGCAAAGCGATACTTCGGGTGTAATTCTGCTTTCAGGAAAGACCAAATCGCTAAAAGAACTAAGAAAATGACAGGTACATCTGGTGTGCCTAAACGACAGTATTGCAACCAGAGAAATTCTACACTCAAAATTGCTGCAGCCAGCCAAGCAAGTTTTTTGCCGATAAGAATCTTGCCTATTTCATAGACAAGTAGTACGCTCAGAACACCAGCAATCATACTTGGTAACCGCCCACTCGCTTCACTCATGCCAAACAATGTGTAAAAACTGGCAATTAACCAATAAGGACCAGGTGTTTTATGATGGGGAGTTGTCCAAGGATGTATCCAATCACCAGTCTCTATCATCAGGCGCGATCGCCAAGCGTAAAGCCCTTCATCATGCGCCATCAAGCTACTTTCCCCAGAACTGAACAATAATAGTGGTAGTGTCCAGATTAACAATGCTATGTAGGGAAAGGCACGTAAAGCCCCCATAGTCAGCCTGGTTGGATAAAGAAATTGTAGTTTATAGAACATTGAGTTGTGACCAGCCAAATTTTTCTTTTGGCTCATGAATATTTTGGTGTCTATTTTTAGAATACGTATGGTGGTATATCAATTGTTTCCACTAAACGGAATCAAAATTAACCAAATTTTGCAAAGATTAAACAAACTTGTTCTCAAAAGACTTTTATGCCGCTTAAACCAGACGAACGCACTAAGCTAGACAGTACAGACGACAAGCAATTCTATGAATATCCGCGCTTCGTCACTCATGTGGACGAAGGTTTTATTCAAAAACTAACGGACTTATATCGCGAACGCCTCAAACCTAATACCCGCATCTTAGATATGATGAGCAGTTGGGTGTCGCATCTACCAGAAGAGATATCTTTTGACCATGTTGAAGGACATGGACTCAACACAGAAGAACTAGCACGAAATCCTCAGTTAAATCATTATTTTGTGCAGAATCTCAACGAAAATCCTCAACTACCCCTCAAAGACCAAGATTTTGATGCCGTTCTCAACTGCGTTTCAGTACAGTATTTGCAGTATCCAGAAGCAGTTTTTTCAGAAATTCACCGCATCCTCAAACCTGGTGGCGTAGCAATTGTCAGCTTTTCTAACCGGATGTTTTTTCAAAAAGCAATTCAAGCATGGCGAGAGGGGACAGAAGCCAGTAGAGTGGAATTGGTCAAAAAATATTTATCTGCTGTTCCAGGATTCACACCACCAGAGGTGATTTCTCGTCAGTCAAGCCTTCCCAATTTCTTACAGTGGATGGGTGTGACAGGAGGAGATCCGTTTTATGCTGTGATTGCTTACCGTAGTCTTTGATGAGAAGGAGTGGATCCACCAGAAGCCCAGCCTCCGGTTAGAAGACAGAATGCACAAGCCAGAACCCAGGAAATGGAATTCAGCATTTCCTCCTGACTCCTGACTCCTGACTCCTGACTCCTGACTCCTGACTCCTGACTACTTCTTTAGTCAATCGATAATTTCTTGGAAAGTCAAACAAAAGGAGGAGCCAAAAATGTTTTTCCCCCGTACTCGAAGAATTTTAGCAAGTTTGTTGTTATCTTTGTTACTGTTGACAACAGCCTGTGCGCCAAAGACTCCTGGACGTTTTGACCAAGCGCAACAGGAAAGCAGCCAACAAAGAAGTGGTCAAGCAGTTGCGAAAGATTCAACTCAAGGTAGCGAATTTAACAAATTTTTCCCAACCCCTGAGGCTGGATATCAACGCGTCTATACTCAAGAGAAGAAAGGCTTTGCTGAAGCGAAATTGAAAAAAGATGGCAAAGACTTGGCTGTACTTTCCGTGAATGATACACAAGGAGTCAAAGGTGCCACAAACCCGGCTGCTAAATTTAAGAACAGCACAAAGACAATAGCCGGATATCCAGCGGTAAGTCAGGGTAGCACTGGCACTGCGATTTTAGTAGGCGATCGCTATCAAGTGAAAGTCCAATCTCGCGATCCGTCATTTACCGAAGCTGATCGCGAAGCTTGGTTACAGAAATTTAACCTCAGTGGTTTAACACGACTAGCGAAAAGCCAATAGGGAAAACAAATAGTCATTCACAATCATCTCAGCTTAGCAGTGAGTCATTTAACAACTGAAATTCTGAGTCATCAGAAAACAATTTAGGAGTCTGTTGTGAGCAAACCGATTTTTGAGTTAGTTGATGAACTACCAACCAATAACCTGACTGTTTCTGCATTGCGATCGCTTGATTTTATCGCTCCTGGTGAGTGGCAAAATGTGGTTGGCTTTGTCAACACTATCCAAACTGTGACTGGTGAAACCGACGAAGAACTGATTCAGCAAATTGGCGAAAGAGCAGTTTATCTCTACAATGATCGCTCTCAGGGATACCAACGAGCCATGTGGCTTTATCAAAGTGTTGACAGCACAGATAAAGCACTTGGTGCAGCTGCTTTAGCAAACACAGTGGGTGAGAAAATTCCTCTTTTGGGTTTTTTAAACCGAATCACTCCCAAAGCTGACAAAGCACAAACCATAGACTTGTGCTTAAAATTAGTTGCTGAGTTAGTCGCCTTCTGCCAAATTAACGGTATTCCTGGAGACAGTATTGGGGATTTCGTCGCGTCTTTGGGTGAATACAGCGGTGAGTCGTTCATTCGTATGGCTGCATTAGTTTGCTTTGATGGTTTAATACCATTAGGTCCAGACTTCATCAGTAGCGCACTATCTAGAATTAATCAGACAAGTCCTCAGGATTTAGATGAAAACTCGACCTTTCAAAATATTAGAGGCGAAATTCCAGGTGGTAATTCCGAGAGCAAACTGAACTTTATCGGTGAAAGCTTCAACTCAGTCAGTGGTTGGATGAGTGATTTTGTTGCCTCGCATAATTTAACACCACAAAACGTAGCTAACAACCTGCAAAATTTTGTTGACTTTGCTGATGATAAGTTAGACTACCTCGCTGCGTTCCTGGATGTATCGACAAATTATTACGAACATACTGGTACGCAAACTTTAGCACGTCGATTGATAGAACGAGCTTCCGCTGAAATTTAACGAACTGACTGGCGGATAAATATTCAAACTTCACACTGAAATCAATCTCAGGGTTGGTTTTATCAGCCAGGTAAGTTACGTATATTGAATCAGGTGATGTGCTTGTTCTTTTTCCGTAAAAGCACGGCGATGCCGTGCTTTTCCTACCTTTGTCTAATAATTGTTGTTATTTCTTCAAACACTAAGTCAGCAGAGTGTTGAATGATAGGACTTAATTCCAATCCAAAATCAAGATTTTTTGCTTCAATTAAATAAACAATCACTTCTTGAGGAAAATCCTTTTTAAAAATTTTCCTACCTGCAGCTAAAGCATGGTCCCAGCGAAAATCATGCAAGTTATAACTTGGCTCTGGTAAATCTTCAAGTTCTTTACCAGGAACTTTAAAGACAGCCCCAGGTTGAGAACCAGTTGAACTTGCATCAATAATAATTAACTGTTGACTACCTTTTGCTTGAAACATCACCTCCATCCCTGCAGTACCACAGTCATAAACTTGCACATGAGAATGAGGATATTGAGCAAGATATTTTTGTAGGCGTTGAGCAATGAGTACGCCTACAGCGTCGTCACTACGATTGAGATTTCCGCAACCAATAATTGTGAGCATTTTACAGCTAAGGAGTAATGTTAAGGGTCGTTCGCGTGCTTAGAAACCCGGTTTCGCAAAAGTTACACCAATTTGAAAAAAGAATGCGACACATACACACTCCCAAACCCTTGTTTAGTCTCGGCTTTCTTCCGGATTGAATGTGTTAGTAGCGTGCCGTAGGCAGCGAATTTTGTTAGCGCAGCGGGACGCAGTCCCGGATTGAATTTGAGCGGAGCGAGGATCATACTGTTCTTTCTAGCGTCCGCCCTTGTCGCATTCGTAACGTAGTGAAGTGTTGCAAGAGCGTGTTCCTTTGGGACTCAGTATTTTGCGCGATTCTTCCCTCCGGTGAGAATCATATATTATAATGCAACTTGGTATAAATAACAGTGTGTTACACTACCATAGACGCAAAAAAGTTATATCTTATGGACTTAAAAGAGCAAAACTGGAAAAATTTTACGACAAACCATTTGCGTGACTGGCATGGAATTTGGACAAGATATTCTCCAGAACGTGAGGTAACAGAATCGTTTCAAAGTCTTAGAAGCTTTCGGAGTAATCCAGAGAAAACTGAAATTTATCAAACTAATTATTCTCTATATAATGACGGCAGAAAATTAGAACAAAGCTGGGAATCTAATCAACTCTCGAATAGCTTGTCAGATGGAGTTTTTCATCCACAAACTGAATCGATGAGAGGACTTTTTTTTGAATCCGGTCATGCAGCTTGGGTTTCAAAAAACTTAAAAACAGATTCATATTTTGGCGTTGAATTATTTTTTAAGTCTGAGGAATTAAGACATAGTGTAGGCATAGTTTATGACAAGAGTGGTAGCTTGTTGAGAATTGCAAATATTCGAGAAGATGCGACTGGTTTTCCTAGTCAATACTGGTCCAATGAACTCAATCAATTATCAAAAAGAGATTTTAGCGGTCATTGGCAAGGAACTGCTGTAACTATAACTCCTGATTTAAAGATTTCAGCACCTGTCGCGACTCACTTCAACTGGCACTGGGAAGGACACGAAGCTTACTTTTTGCCTGACGGAGTTTCTGTCAGTTGTCCAAAAAAAATCAATATTGGAACTTCCTTTACTATGGCAGCTAATTGGTTTGTGAAAACTTCCGAGATGCAACAACTGCTAGTTAAGTATGATGAGTCTGGAAATTTTTCAGCTTTGACACTGGAACTATTGTACATCTGAAGTCATCAATTTTCTTTATATAAAGTATTTGCCAGTTGATCTTAATTCCATAAGGAAAATTTAACGACTCTCAGTGTGGGTATTCTGCAAAAAACACTAATATTTAATAGGTGTAGAAAATCCAACAAGGAGATACCTCAATGGCATACTTATTGACAGTCACATACTCAGACGGAACGAATTTCAAACAGAGTCTTAAGGACTCAAGTCAGCTTGGACTTTGTGAAAAGTATAACCTTAGCCGTGGAAAGACATTTAGAGTCAAAGATAGAGCGGAAGCAGACAGAGACCATTATAGAGTCACTCTCTTTGAAAAAATTGGTAATCCTGGATGTCCTCAATACGACACTTGGTATGTTTTTAAAACCCATGTCGATATCAAGACAGAAACATCTGGAACATCTGGACCTATTGCAGAAGTACTCGTCATCAATGCTCCCAATAGTCTGAATGTTCGGGAACAACCTGATACAAGTGCTCGTGAACTTGGTAAGATTCCTAATGGGTCAAAAATCTATGTCTACGGTGAAGGCAGAGATAATGACGGCTTGCGTTGGATTCAGGTGAGATCCAACAATTGGGTTGCTTCTGATGGTTGGGTTGCGACTGAGTATCTGAAAATTTTATCAGTTCGTTGATGCACTCAGTGAGGGAGGGAGAAAGTAAAGTAAGGGAAAGGATTTGACAATTTTCTTCAAAGTTCCCCCAGAAACCCGGTATCTCAAAGATACCGGGTTTCTCGCTTTCAGCGCGTATCGCGCTCGTCCCAAAGGGACACAGCGGTTGGGACGCGTCAAGCCTCTGGAGGATCGCCTGCGGGTTTATCGGAACCGGATTCCTCGTTCGTGAGTTACAAACACTCGTTCGCGAGTTATAAACTGAACTTCCCCCGGTGCAAATGTACTAAATAGTCTGAAAAAGCTTGTATA
>NZ_QMEA01000102.1 GCF_012912105.1 Brasilonema sp. UFV-L1 | reverse complement strand
TAGTTTTGTATAGGTTTTTCGGAGCGGTTTTACTTTCAGACAATATGCAAGTTAAATGTCCAACAACTTACAAACTATTTCTCATCTACCCCCTCTGCTTTTTTCATGATACTGGCTAGGATGGGGAGCGTCATGGAAGGTGACACTAATTGCTAGCAGTGATTGGTGGACAGTTTGGCAGTTTTTTGGATAGGTCGCTTTCCGGCAAGAGCAGTCTGGACTCGAAATAGTTGCAGAAGGGCGGGGTCGTGGCAAAGCGATCGCGCTGCTTGATACTCCACTCCATCAAGCGATCCAAGCGTTCGTCCGGTTCGAGATTTTCAACCGAGTCCACATAGGCTTGCAGGTGGTTTGCGCTTACCTGTTTCCATTGATCGTCGGGCAACTCCCAGGTATAGAGGAACTGCGACTCTGCCGAGCTTGCGTCAAAATTCTCAGCATTGCTAGGTTTTGCTCCCGTCTCCTTAATCTTGGCGGCAAAGTCTGTGGGAACGCTGCTGACTCCATCAATTATCTTGCCGTTCGTTATTTCTTTGGCGTATTTCTGAAGAGAAGCGCGTTTAGAGGAAAACAACGGGTTTTTGTAGTCCACCATCAATAGGGCGGCTACGAACTTGTCCGTCACAATCTTCGATTGCAGCAATTTTTGCGTCACGTAAATGTCTTCCGCCGCTACCTGCGGCACGTAGTAAGCAAAATAGGTCTCGCCTGGAGCCTCATATGCCGTTTCGCTAGTGCGGGCGAACCTTTTGGTGCCAACCAACTTGAAGTCATGTTTCTTCAAATATTCATCATATTTGTCCCGAGGCAACGTCACCGAAAGAGGTGAGTAGTCTAACTTCAAGGTTGTCTGCAAAAGCGTGTCTGCTAAAAAAGTGTCGTTGGGAGGAATGCCAGCAATAGGAGAATTTTCCGGACTTGTATTGTGTCCATCGCTTTGAACGTCACTGGACTTAAAGTTAACGGTGGTAGTAGTGGTCAAGTGGCGCAACATTTTATCGACATCATTAACATAAGCGATGCTGCCTTCTTTGCGGATGCGCTCTTTGAGCCAATTTTTGTAGTAGTTTTGAAAGGTGCTTCTGATGACCTGTTCAAACACCTCGGCACCGTGCCGTTGCAGAAAGAAGTTCTCCGTGGCGACTTCCTCTGGAAGGAACGTTGCGGAAATATTGGCTCGCTGAGATTGCCAATTATTCCAAGGAAGCTCTATCTCCCTCATAACCGGAACGCCGTTATGATGACAGCTAAAACAACCTTGTCCGATCGTTTGCGGTTGTTGTGCTTGAGAAGTCTTGCCCGCCCAAGCCCACAGAAAAGGAGACTCTTCACTCTCCCCTACTTGGGGTCTATGGACATAGTAGTTGTATTCCTTGCTTTGGTCGTCAAAAGACACAACCTCAATTAAAGACTGAGTCTGATTAGTGCCAGGGGCAGGTATGGAGAGCATAATTTTGCTATCGTTTTCATTCGGTCCCCAATTTATGTTGTAGCGAAGACTGCGACGCTCGTTCCTTGCAGCAACGGTTGTCGGGATTTGCGATCCTTCCCCGACAAAATAAATCGTCCGCTTATAACCAAATTTGTCGGCGATCACCTGATTGAGGTCTTCAGTGGTCGCTGGTAAACTTCCTTGACGCAGCAAACTCTTAGCAAACGGATCGTTGAGCTTCTCAATGTCCGAGTTGCTAAGAGGCGTTATGCAGGTGTCCAGCCCCTCAATGAAGCGGTAAATTTTGTCTGGAACTAACGCTGGGCACTTCTGTGATGAGAGTGTCGTGCTAGCTTCCGCCGAGGCGAACCAAATTCCGCCTAACAGCGAAAGTAGGGTGATAAAAACCACTAGACTTATCTTTGTAATAGTCAATCTTACAAATCTTAAAGATTTTGTAAGCATACGTTTCTCCTCAATCTTGCCATAGAGCTTGATTTTTTCGCGCTAAATGTATTGAAAGCGACATTTTGAGCTTACCGCAAAGTATACGAAATGACCACTTTTTTGATATTAACGCCGAATGTGAATTAGTCAACCGCAACGGGAGATTTTAGGGAATTAGGACTTACGCATTGACAACTAGTCTAAACTCCAGTTGGCAGGCACCCGAATACTGATTGTGCAAAAAGCTGTTTACTGAGCAACCTTATCTTTTGCCAAAAGACCATCTTCTATCGCTGGTTCAATAGCTTTGCAGTATCTGAAGTGGTATTGCGATTGCGTTTAAACATTCTCTGATGCAGTAGTAATGAGCAAATTAAAGTTTAAAATTATACGGAAGTTTTTTATCTTCTGTCAAAAAAGATTAAAATATGTTTAAAAAAATTTTTTCTTAAGATCAATTAATTACATCATAAAGTGGATGTCAGATTTCAAAATATGAGGCGAGTGTTAGAACGATGAATGATTCTCTCAATACTGACGAAAAACAAGCTTCCACAGCCGACTGGCGATTAGCTCCTGGCTACTTACATCAAAGCTATGCAGATTCTGAATCAGTACATATTTTATTAGGTCGTTTCTTAGCGGATAGAACCTCTGAAAATCCATTAGTAGAAAAAGAACTATTTTCTCCTGATGGTAGTTTTAAATGGGGACACGCAAAGCCATTAGAAAAAGTGATTAATTCACACCAAGATTTTGAGTTTTTACTCAAACATCCCAATCTGTTACGCAAGTCCATAACTATTATTGAACCTTGGCAAGATGTGGGCGCTGGTATTCGAGCTTCCAAAAACATTGCCTATATTACCCAGAAGGTGGCTGACATGGACTCAGTCTTATTGCCTGTTTGGTCTTGTGGAGTGCTTGATCCAGAGATAGTTGTTCCGGCAATCACCTCTGGGTATGCGGTGGTTGTAGAAGGAGGTAATCCATCAGCATACGATCCATCCACTTGGACAAGTCCAGCTTGTTCGCGAGAGGATATGTTTGCATTAGTGGAAAAATTGCTGATTTCGCGTTCTCGAGCTAGTGCTCCCGTCATCTTCATTTGTGCTGCGCATCAATTTGCTGCTGAATGTCACATACGACTGATCCGCAAAGCCGTTAAACAAGTCCTAAGCACGACATCTCTAGAACGCGACAAGGACAAAAGAGCACTTAAATCACTGCAAGCGGTTGCAGAACGCATCGAGGCTATGGGCAAGACACTCAAAGTCAAAAAGCATGATGGACGTCTGGTTGCCTCAAACTGGAATGATGACCAGTTTGCCGTTACGCACAATGAATCACAGGAATTTGCCAATCGCATATTGTTGCCCTATCAATCTCCTGACGGTGAAATATCAGGTATTCCTTGGGAAATTATTCATGCTCATGATGTGACGTCCGACACCCATGAAGGTGTGATTGACACGACGATTCAATATGAACGTGAAGTCTCGATTTCCATGTTTCACTTTGATGAGGTGAATGAAGAAGCAATACTATTTGCTAACTGGGCTTACCACAGTATCCATGATGCCATTGTTCCTTATCGGCACGTGATAGCTGGAAGCCCATTGTCATGGTTGATACAACTGCCTGATTCTGTCGAAATTCTTTGTTCAACAGCAGAAAAAACTGGTGAAATAGTCACAGAATGTGCGGCTACCTGTATTAACTATAAAGACTTTGAGACCAAGAAAATCCGACGCTCGTTTACTTGCCAGTTTCATCCAGAATTGCTAGATGATCACGGTGAGATTGGTAGCGGTGAAGCTCCTTCTCCTTCCTATTCAACCCTGAAGAAAAGTGATGGTGTCCGCTTATTGGTACGACTGCTGTATGCAGGAATGCAAGAGTGATGCTCTCTGGATGCACCACGCAACGGATGTGTCAAATGGACACATAATTTGGCACTCAATGAAATTCCCAAATACCACTGACATCTACCCACTTAGTTAAAATCACGTATTTTTTAACTAAGTAAGTAGGCGCGATTAAACCTAACTATGTAAAGTTTTGTAGGGGGAAAGGTTAAAGGTTAAAAGGTAAAGGTTTTTCCCTTTTCCCCTTACCCTTTACCCACCAGATTTAAAGGTTGAGAAAAAATTGTCAGAATGTCCGTTCTGGAATTAACTTCTTTTCTCTAATTTGTAGCAACTTTTTCTCCTCTGACAATTGAATCAACTCCATCCCAATAAGCTTCTAGCAGTTCCAAGTATTTATTTATGCCTGCCTCAAATAATTCCCGTCCTTGTTGATGGATAACGTAAGGTGCGATCGCATTAAACGCATTATTGCTATGTCCAATTTCCACATTCAGGTGCATCAACCAATGCTTCCTAACATTCTTGTCATAGCCTTGATTTTCTAACCCATCATTGAGCTGAGTTGCCAACACGGCGGACATAGTTTCATCAGCATACAATGCCCCCAAGCTCTTTTCAATTGGGGGTTCACCGTAAAGCTTCATTGCTCCTTCATTGATCGCTGTGGTTGTGGGCAAGCACTTGTAATTGTCAATTTCTTCATCGCTAATCCCAAGTTCGTTGATTTGCTGACGGAAAAGCGTCTCATGAGTGACCTTACCTCCAACTTCATCATAAACGTTGAGTACCACTTCCCGTAAAATATTATAATCACGGGTGTTAACTGCCATACTTGTAATATAGAATGGCTCGTATTGGAAATAGTACCAGCACTCCAGATAAAATTTCTTTTCTTGTTCTTTGGTGAACTTGTTTTTTCGATAGTAGTTGAGAAGAGGATGCTCTACTGCTCGGTGATTGAGAATATACTCCATCTTCTCATTGAGATAATTTTTGACTTCTTGATCATTGACCTTCAACCGTTGACGAACATCAGGCTCTTGTATTTCGTCAAACTTTTGAACTTTTATAGCTGTCATTGAGAATCTCCTTTTTGAGTTAGATGTTTTTGAGTTAGATGTTTTTGAGTTAGATGTTTGCGAACTTTATTTTCGTCCTTTCTCATGTGGATGTTTTTACGCTCACATGAGAAACGGTTCTACCGTTACCCTGATGGAATGGCATTAAAAACAAGGTTTTCTCGGTTCGGTTAACAAAGCTTACAAATCACTCCAGGCAAGGAAAACAGCCCCTGACTGCCATTTTATTTCTGATTAAGACATCAAGGCAGCGATAGAACCAACAGAACTAAAATTTTAAGTATAGGTACCTGCTTCTACTTCTTTTTCTGCCCACCAGCGATCATTACCATTAAGATTTCTTTTCTCGTCATCAAGGCATCCCCAAGTCATGTTGATCATAATACGAGTCGCATCACGATTTAGGGGTACTGTGCGATGAAGAGTTGTATCTGATTTTAATAAATAAATGTCACCACTAACAAAACCATAGGTACGGATAGGATTCTCACATAGGTACTCATGAATCCTGGGATTAGACTTGTCCCAACTGGTATGAGGAACACATTGCAACATACCACCATATTCAATCGGTGGGGTTTCCAGAATCCAAATCAGGGCAAAACGATAATCTCCCCAGTGCCATCCGTGGGTGTCGCCACTCTTTTCATGTCTGGTAATCAAAAATTCTTCGTCCTTCGATGGACAAGGTAAGAAAGGTTCACCACCAAGTTTTTCCAGAAAGTTTAGCAGTGATTTTGATCTATATATAGTATTAATGAACTCGCTGTTGGCGGCAATAGATTCACTGGTGACTACACTCATTTTCCTGGGAGTATTTCCTGTCGTTGCCAGCTTTAAATCGCGTCGCTCGGAGTATTTTTCTAAAAGCCTGAGAGCCTCTTCTTTCATCTGTTGACGAATGTTGAGAGGCATGATGTCAGGGACTTTGATAAATCCCTCTCGCTTAAACTTTTGATGGAGCAATGGTAAAGATTCCTGGGAAAAATGAAGATTGAGATTGTCTTGAATCTGCTGTTCCCAGTTATTGACTATTGCAACTTGTGTCATTTGAAGTTCTGAGTAACTTGATACAGAATTTTATTATCCTTGTTTTTTTTTTATCCCGATATTTCCTAAACATTTTTTAATACGATGCTGCTTTGTGAAGGAAATTACGCAGTAAAACAAGGGTAAATTCGTTCCTGTTTAAAATACGAGAACAAAGGAAATAATAATTTGAGTTACTTTTTTACTTTGAGGCTATCATACAAGTTCACTCAGTTTTGTCTGAGAGAATTCATTGCATTTTGCATAACCCTCAGCTTTACACAAATGCTTATATTTGCTCAATTTTTGGAAATTTTGTCTGGGGAAAATAGGCGCGCGTTGCGTGCATGTTATCATACCATAAGTTCTCTCTAAAAAAGCGATATCTCACATTGAGAGTAAAATCGAGCGTCTCACCAACTTTACCGAATAAAACTTACCAAATTTAGGTAAGTGGTTTATTTTAGACGATGTTGCCCCACGACATAATACTTGTTTTTTATTAACTATCAAATTCTTATTCCGAAACTGATTGTACCATGACAACAAGCAGGGAGTTTAATTCCTATTCAAGAAATTGTCTCAAAAAGCACTACATATAAGTTTATCAGCCTCAAAGGATTGCCAAACAATGCTTTGAGGCGAAAGTCATCAAAGCCGGTCAAAAAGAAGGGTATGGGTTAGGCAAACCCTACACCCTAATTTTTGTCAAGAAGAAGGGTGTGGGGTGTTGGGTGGGGGTGTAGGGAAAATTACTGGGGGCTTGACCCACCACTGATTTAAGACCACTGAATCAGAGATTCAGTGGGGGCTTGGACCCTTTTGTTTCGGGGGTAGAGTGTACTAAAAACACGATTCTTCTTTTGCCCCTACCCCCTACACCCCACCTCCTACACCCTGTTCTCGGTCAAAATTTATCAAAATCCTTGTACGGCAAGAGATTTCACTCTTACTGGTTTGTTTCTACCCAACGAGCTGCACCATCTTGGCATGAGAAGGTTTTCCTTTATCGTTAACGTGACATCCTCCCACACTAACCGCAAGCGGTATAGTGTGGGCTTCCAAGGCTCATACCTTAGATTTCCTGGTTACTCTGTTACGAGATTTCGCCACTGGCCTAGACTGACTTGCATCAGTCCCCGGTAGATCGACTGCACAGGCTGTTTCCATTCCCGTCTGCCCACGCATTTGTCCCCTAAAAATTTGGGCAGCCTTTGTAATGTTTATCTGTGTTCCAAGACGAGTACGCGTTCTAATAAGGCTGCCCAAATTTTTTCGTGTAAGACCTCGACCGACGGTACTAACGAGTTTGATTCCTCGGTTTCTAATATTCTGACCTGCTGCCACATCTCTATCAGTCGTGTATCCGCAATGTGGACAGATGTGAATTCTAATGCTCAGGTCTTTTTTGACTAAACCACCACATTCTGGGCATTCTTGAGAAGTGCAAGGGCACTTTTAGCCGTTGTCTCTCGTAGTTTCTTGAGCGCTTTTGTAATCTAGCTAGTCTGCGTTGCAGCAATTTCAGCTTGCTTTGCAGCTGCTTGAAAAACTTTGGCGGTTTTACGAAAACACCATCGCTAGTTGCTAAAAACTTGGATAAAACAGCATGTAGTAGCCCGGAGGACTCATGTGTTTGTCCGTGGGTGCTGTGAAGGAAACAAAGGAAAACAACTTTCCATTGCTACAAGACGCCTAAAATTGCGTGTCATTTTCATTGTTATTAGAATTGGGAATCGGTTGTTTTGATCGTGTGTGAATTTTAGACTTCTTGCAAAAGTTCAAAAAAAATGAATAATTAACCGCAGATAAACGCAGATGGACGCAGATAAAATTTACGGCGTTGCATAATTGAAGTATGAATTCGAGCGTTAAGCTAGCTGCGCCTCCGGCAATCGTTATGCAGTGTCCAAGGTGTGCATTAAGTCATATCCGCAGTATGGTTCCGATGCGTTGCGGGCGCTGTGCGCACGCAAGCTTGAAGCGATTGCATAATTCATACTTTGACTCAGCAACGCCAAATTTGGCGTTGCAGAATAGAAATATGAATTAGAGCGATCGCTATGAAATGTCCAAGGTGTGAATCAACCCATATTCGTAAGAATGGGTGGCAACGTGGTAAACAAAACTACATATGTGTTAACTGTAAACGTCAGTTCATCGAATCTTATGACCAGAAAGGATACACAGAAGATATTAAAAGCGAGTGCCTAGAAATGTACGTCTTAGGTTGCTGGTTTCCGTGCGATAGAAAGAGTTAAAAAAGTACATCATACTACTGTGATAAATTGGGTGAAGCAAGTGGGTAGAACTTTACCAGATACACCTTATAGAAGTGAAATACCAGAAGTTACAGAAGTTGATGAACTCGAAACTTTTGTTGGCTCAAAAAAAACAAGATTTGGCTGTGGACAGTAGTAAATCATAGTGTTCCAGGGATTATAGCTTGGGTTTTGGGTGATAGAAGTATGGCTAACGCCACGCTTCGCTAACAGAAACTTTTAAACATTTGTGGATAGTAATAAAGTGTTGGCAATCTTATTTCTACGTAACAGATGGTGAGACAGCCCTGCAAGAAGGTTTCCTTCTGTAGGGGACTGCGAACCCGAAGGGTTATCCTGTTTATCCTTGCTTTATTAGCAATGAAGACCATATCGTTAGTAAGACGTATATGACAAGAGTGGAAGGTGAAAACAGCCGTTTAAGGCATTATCTGGCTCGACTACATCGTAAAACTTTTTGTTACTCGAAAACCGAAGAAATGCTTAAATACTCAATTCGGTTAGTAATACATTATCTCAAGTATGGCTCAGTGGCGCTGCGGGCGCATAGCGCCCGCAAGCTTGAGGCGATTCCTACGGAGAGCTACGCTTAACGCATGATTCATATTTTGGTTCAGCAACGCCCCAAATTTACTTATGCAAGAGGTCTATTGCAGTCGCACTAAAGCTACTCCCAACAATTCGATTCAACTGTGCAATACCTTCGCCAATTTTTTAAAACGCCCGCAGAATGAAGGTTTCAGGCTATGGATTGAAAACCCAATTCAAAAGCCTGAAACCCTTACCGTCTGAAGCATTTAGCTTTTTTGTCTGGCTCTAACCCTCTAATTTTGGCCAAAGTATTGCTGTGATATGACACTAGTTTCTGGAAAGAGAACTCGTTCTCAAATGATTAAGTAATACTATTTGCCAAGAGTTCCAGAAGGAACCACTTCTAACAGTCCAAACCGTGCCGGACCAGCAGAACCGTCGGAATTTGTCAAGAGGAGCGATCGGTTGCCCAAGGGTGCATCCGCTGCCACAGTCAGGGTCAGGATAAAAATTTGGGAACCTTCTTCTTCTCGAAAATCGTTCTTTTCTACGGTGACTCCGGGTGCCCCCACGAACTCAATTTTGGCATCACGCTCGCTATTACGAGCTTTAAGAGCAACTTTGTCAATCGTCGTTCCTTGCTCGATTCTCATATTTAAATAGGAACGCTCGCCGACTTTGAGCACATTGAGTTCCCGCAAGACATCGGGATAAGGCAAAGGCTTGTCGGGGATTTCGACACACCGATAAGACTGAGGGGGGGTTTCTTGAGGGATGCCCTGACCGATTGCTGCAACTGTAAGGGTTTCCGCAATTTGAGCGCCGTACTCGATTGGGAATCCATTAATCGAGATGTCGCTCACCGTAAAGCCTAGTTCTGGTGGAACTTCGTAAACGGCATGAAGAATGAAATCGTAGGTTTCTTTACCTTGGCGCTTGCGACCGCGAATCACTTTCCAGTAATCAGATGGCTTGGCACCGCGAGGCGCTTTGCGGGGGAGCTTGTAAGTTGTGAAATTGGGTTCTTGGAGGTAAAGCCCTATAGGGTTTTTGAGAGTCACTCTCACGCCCGAACCCAACCCTTTTGGACCGCGCACTAAATCGTTGACTGCTGCACTAATGTAGGGATCGCTATTGCGGCTGGGGGTGCCATGCAACCCGCAGTTGAGGAGTTTGCTGGGGTCAGTGATAGGATTTCCTTGTTTGTTCTGCCGCACCATTGTGGACTGTCCTGTTAGGAACATTGCCCCGAACTGGAAGTTGAAAGTACCAACCATATGAGCTAAACCATCGGTTGACTTATTATTCCACTCATTGAGATCGTTGTAAGCCGGTCGTCCGGTCTGGGGATCGACAATTGGATTACCACTATCATCCCGCAGATACAAATCTTCTAGTTTGACTTGCTCGCCAATGAGTTGCTTGTAAAGGCGCAACACGGCATTGGGAGAGACATCCCACAAGGCGTACCAGTACTCTCGGGTTTCACTGCTGAATGAGACTTTTGTAATTTTCCCCTCAGCATTGCGGGTGACAGTCCACTCGGCATATTCATCCTGCCAACCCCGAGGACCTTTCGGCTCGTAGTCGGGATCTGGCGTTCCATTATCGGCATATTCCCAAAGTTTGCGCCGACCCGCTTGAGGAAAAGTATACTTAATACGGTTGGGATAGGTCGTCCAAGAGAGGATAACTGTTGGCGCTCCTTCGGGAACTTCGGTTGTTCGGGGATTGTAATAATCGGTGAGGGCGGGTTGATTGGTGAAATTCCAAGGCTCGTTTTGCAAGACTCGCTCGGTCAGACGATTGACATCTTCGTTCCAGCGCGATCGCAGCAGTTGTTCAAGTTGTTCTTCACCTGCTTGAAAATCATTCTGAAATCCCGGTAGATCGAATGTAAAGCCGGGGGCACTTTGAGCAAAAACTTTGCCGTAGCGGTTGAATTGCAGTTGATGCAGACCCCAAACGGTGAATGCTGCTCCTGTGGCTTGCAAAAAATGACGGCGCGAGAATTTCATGATTTTAGTACTCCATTTATCCGAAATTTATCCGAAATTAGTTCTTGCTGTAAATTTTTCGTTTTAGCGCGAATTTTCACGAGATTGTAATAGAGTGCGAAGACAACAGTCATGGGAGAAACAAGCGCGAATAGCGCTATCGTCAACTTTGAGTCAAGGCGATCGCGCTTGCTGGTAGTTGTTGTCTTCTCACCAAATAAAGTCAGGACTTACGCACGAACAACGTAACTATAGTCATTGCGCCGAATGCAAGTGCGTGCCGTTGGCGCAGCCTCTGTTGCTCTTGAGAAGGCATAGGGAAGCAATTGCAACCCGCTCTTTTTTGCAGCGCGTGCGTAAGTCCTAAAAATCAGAAGTCAAAGCACAACTGCTGCGCCAAGCCCGGTAGGGGCTATTGAGTTATGACGCTTGTCGCACCAGACTCAAAACTAGTTTTCAGAACTCGTTGTAGGAAGCGCTGGACACTCCGGCACTTCGGATAGGCTGGTTTCCGGAAACATTAGTCTGACTTCGTACAACGCGCAGAAGGGTCGGGTTGAGGCAAAGCGATCGCGCTGCTTGATACTCCACCGCATCAGGTAATCCAAGCGTTCGCCCGTTTCGAGATTGGCAATGGAGTCCACATAGCCTTGCAGCCGCTTTGCTGTTAGCTGTTTCCATTGCTCGTTGGGCAACTCCCAGGTATAGAGGAACTGCTCTTCTGCTGTGCAAGCGTCAAAATTTTCAGCATTGCAAGCTTGTGCCCCTGTCTGTTTAATCTTGGCGGCAAAGTCTGTGGGGACGCTGCTGACTTTATTGGCGATCGTGCCAGTAGTGATCTGCTTAGCGTATTTCTGAAGAGAAGCGCGTTTTTCGGAAAACAACGGATTTTTGAAGTCCACCATCAATAGGGCGGCGACGAATTTATCCGTCACAACCTTCGATTGCAGCAATCTTTGCGTCACGTAAATGTCTTCTGCTGCTACCTGCGGCACGTAGAAGGCAAAATAGGTCGCGCCTGGATACTCAAATGCCTTCTCGGTTTCGCGCGCGAACCCTTTGGTGCCAACCAACTTGAAGTCATATTTATTCAGATAGGCATCATAGTCATCCCGAGGCAAACTCACCGAAAGGGTGGAGTAATTCAACCCCAAAGTAGTTTGGAAAAGCGTGTCCGACAAGAAAGTGTCGTTGGGAGGAACGCCAGTAATATCAAGGTTCTTCGGACTTGTATTCGATCCTTTGCTCTGAACGTCAGTGGACTTAAAGTTAACGGTGGTAGTGGTGGTCAAGTAGCGCAACATTTCATCGACATCACTGATAGAAATGGTGCTGCCTTGCTTGCGGATGCGCTCTCTCAACCAATACTTGTAGTACTTTTCAATCTCGCCTCTGGTGAGAGACTCAAATATCTCAGCACCGCGCCGTTGCAGAAAGAAGCTCTCGCTGGCGATTTTTTCTGAAATGTTAATTGGGGAAATATTGGCTCGCTGAGACTGCCAATGATTCCAAGGAAGCTCTATCTCCCTCATCATCGGAATGCCGTTATGATGACAGGCAAAACAACCTTGTCCCATCGTTTTGGGTTTTCGTGCATAAGAAGTACTGCCATTCCAAGACCACACAAAAGGAGCATCACTACTGACGTTCACCTGGCCTGAGTTGATATAGTAGTTGTATTCTTTGGTTCGCTCGTCAAAAGCCATAACCTCAATAAACTGGGGACGTCGCCCAGCAGGACCCGACGCCGGGGCGACAAAGATTTTGGCGTCGTTTTCATTCGGTCCATAACTGAACTGATAGCGAATATTGCGAGACTCTTCCCTCGGAACAGCGGTTGCCGGGATTTGCGACCCTTCCCCCTCGAGGAAAACCGTCGGGCTATAACCCAAAGTAGACCCAATCGCCTGATTTACGTCTTCGACGTTCTCCGGGAAAATTCCCTGACGCAGCACACTCGTGGCAAACGGGTCGGTGAGGTTCTGAATGAACGAGTCGCTCAGAGGCGTAATACAGGTGTCCTCTCCTATAACGAAGCGGTAAATTTTGCCGGCAGCGACAGGCTCGCAGTTGGGTGCGACTTCCTGGCTGCTAGCTTTGATCGAGGCGAGCCAAGACCCGCCTAAAACTAGAAACAGAGTGAGAAACCCCACTACGCTTACTCTGGCGAGCTTCGGTCTCAAAAATTTAACGAGCATATATACCGATCCTCAATTTGGCTATTGATTTCCATTCGGTCTAACTACAGATGACGAAAACCTCGAATATAGGTTAGAATTACCAATTTTTGACGATGTCGGTATTATATAACACAAACAGTTCTCGTCAATGTTATGTCACGAAAATTTGATTAATAATAAATCTCTTGCAAAAGTTAATCTGAACTTTACCCTCGTGCAAATGTACTAAAAAGTCCTTAAAGCCTTGCTAAGCAATGAACCTAGCTCTTGACGCCAAGATAAGTGTGCCCATATAAGCGATAGAATTATTGGCACATCTGTGGTAAACTAAGAAACGGATCAAAGCCTCAAATTCGCTCCGCAAGACCCTTTGACCGAAGAAAAGCAGAGGGCAGAAGGCAGAAGACCTTTAACGGTGATGCCATAACTATCGATTCAAGTAGAAATATTGGAATTGTTTAGTTTAAATGTTGCACTGAGAAGATTGCTTTAGTGCATATCCCATACCTTCATGCAGTAACCTAGCAGCTAGAATTGCAGTCTGATCGTTCACATCCCGCTCTGGGTTTAACTCGACTACATCCATACCAACTAAATTCCACCGTGCCTGTTGGATCAGATTGAGTACCTGTCGTGAACTCAATCCACCAGGAACAGGATGGGAAACTCCAGGAGCAAAGGCTGGATCTAGACCATCTAAATCGATGGTTAGGTAGACTGGTGCGCCTTCTTCAAGGTGTGGCAGTGCTTCTAATTGTTCGGGTAACTCACGCGCTGACACCAAATGAAAGCGATCGCTAAACCGTTTAGCCTGCTGGTTTTGAATTTTGTTCATGGTGCGAATCCCAATTTGGGTAATTGAGGCAATATGCTTCAACTCTAGTAAGCGAGCTGCTACACAAGCGTGAGAATTGGGATTGTCATCCAACTCAGGATACAGATCAGGGTGTGCATCAATTTGCACAACATGAATTGGCTCACCTAAGACATCCAACGCTTTACCAATTGGAATAGTTACAGCATGATCGCCACCAGCAAAAAAGGGGATTTTCCCCGCACGAAATAGAGACTGAGCACTTTCGTAATAGCTCTGTGCTGTTAACTCCCAAGAACTTTGTGGTAGCCAGTCTCCCAAATCGAGCACAGCAGCCGTCAACTCGATACCAGATTCGGTTGTAGTGTTGTAACAATAGCCATCATAAGCGTTACGGATTCTTTCTGGTCCTTTAGCGCAGCCTTGACGGTAAGACGACTGTTCATCATCTGGCAAACCCACAAACACTAATTGACTGTTTATCTGAGTTTCTGAAATAGTCGTGAAACAGCCACCAAAAGGAATCGCTGGTTTGGAAATTTGCACTTTTTACCTCGCATGATTAAGAAACTTGGCTCCAGATTGACTCTTTTTAGGCGAGCGCCCAATTTTAACTCTGTAAAAACTGATCATGGTAGGAGTTACGCATGCTCACAAATTAACCATGTTGTGTTGGCATAGCCTGCGCGCAGCGCATAAATTACTGGAGTCCACCAAACCCGGTTTCGCAAGAGTTACCAGGTTTCTAAATTTTTCACAAATGATTTATGACTGCTATAGGTAAGGAATTTCTCTGATTTGTAGGTGTTTAGATAAGTCTTCTAAACTGCCACCACCCTTTTTATTGCCTTTGATTTGATATCGGTACAAAGCTGCTGGTTCAATTCCTCTAACTCGACTCAATTCGGATTCAGTTAATTTTGTACAAAATTCGGCTTCCCAAGTATCAGTTACACAAAACGTACCGATTTGTTCGACGAAACGAGCAACTTTGAAGCCCAAATTTTCACACTGGTTCAGTCCATCCTCAATCCATCTAATGTGGTACGGACGCGCTTCTTCTAGAGCGGCAAATGGCTTTGATTCTCCGCCGAAGACTGCCCAGAGAATAGGCATTTTAGCCAGGTTAAAGTTGATTTGACTTAACTGAGGTTGAACCGAGATGAAGGTATTATGTCCCAATTCAGTGAGTTGACTAATAACGGGCATTCTGATGTCTGCCCATTGTTGATTTTCAACCGATGTGCCCCACCATATGTGCTTTTTAGGAGTTTTCAATAACCCCATTTGTTTGATCCACTTCAGCATCCGCTCCGGATACTTAGTGAGGATTAAGAAGATATGGCGATCGCACTCGTAGACCATTTGAAATATTTCTTCTAACCAAGCATCTTCTACCTTCTCATACCAAATATCTGAGATATCGCCGATGAAGTACGAACAGGGATTTTTTCTTTTCCTTGGCTGTTGTAGTACATCTGGAAAAAAGCGGACTTCGCCATTCCAATGTTTGGTTTCAAGGTCTACGACTTCCTTGTATTTTTCACTGCCAAAGCGATTGACAAGGGATGCTGCAATATGCTGCGCGTAGCACAACTTGCACCCTGGAAATCGGGGGATGCATCCAGCTGTGGGGTTGAGAGTTTCTCTTGGTTTTTCTGGGTTGTCGGGAATGACAACACATTTAATTGTGGTTGGCATTATTTATTTAAATAGGTTTTAAATTTCTTTCTCTGTTTAATTTTAAAATACTTATGGTGAAAAGCTTGACAAGTGACTATAAAGTGATTGATTGTATGAGCTAAGCCAATACAGTTAAGTTACAGCAGATTGCAAATTGGTGAAGTACTGAAATACCCCACCCGCGCTGTTGCGCGCCCCCTCTGTTCCCCCGCGACCTCGGAGGGATGAAAGGGGGGTGGGAAGGTTGGTCAGAGGTGTACTCCATTTAAATGCAAAGCGCTGTAAGACAAATGATTAACCTTTAACCTATGTAGAGATGCGTTCAGACGAAGTTCGACACGCCTAAAATTCCAACCGTTCAGCCCTAACTGAACCGTATTGCAAAGTAACCTGCCTAATAAAAACTTTTAAGTAGGCAACTATCTTGAAATCTCAGCAAAAGCGTTAGTTTTTGTCGAAAGTCCAAATGTGAGTCAATATCATGAAAATCAAAACTCTAATTTCCTCTATTAGGGCCATCTGCTTTAGCCTTGTGGTGGTGCTCGGTGTGTTTTTTATCACTGCTAAAGCAGCTTCTGCTGCAAATATCAATGAGCTACTAAACAAACCTGTTTTGATTGAAAATCAAGTGACAAAGCGGTATCTGTTTTCCGATGGAGTCCCAATCAAAGGAAAGCGAGGAGATGAGGGAGGCTGGTTAGCATCAAGCGGCTTTGAAAGTCCTAAAGTCGTTGGAGCTGATGCCAATTACTACAATCGTGCCCTGTGGACAATTATACCAACTGGTGATGGTTTTATCTTTGAAAATAAAGAGACAAAGCGGTATCTATTTTCCGATGGAGCCCCAATCAAAGGAAAGCGAGGAGATGAGGGAGGCTGGTTAGCATCAAGCGGCTTTGAAAGTCCTAAAGTCGTTGGAGCTGATGCCAATTACTACAATCGTGCCCTATGGACGATTACAACGCCATTGTCACAAACCACAGAAAGCACAGATAGATACAAGTATTTGAGGAAAGAAACATTCGAGGGCTGTTTGTCCTAGATTTCTCACAAACTCTGAAAAAATCGAGAACCAAGTTCAGGCAATTCGCGCTAGAGATTCGGTTTCCGCCTATCCAGTCCTTCCACCGTTGCTAGGGAAAGGGGTTAATAACAATAAGACGGCTGGAAAAGGTAAACTTTTCCAATATTCTCAGTTTACCTTTTCCAATACCCTCGTAGTACTCACCTTCTTTTGTAACTGGGTACTTGATTTTTGCTAGCCCGCATTAAACTCCAGAACTTGAGCGTTCATCACCCTTGCTAGCTATCAAGCCTTAGAAATCCCTATAAATTGACCATCCCTAGCGATCTGGACTTGGGGAGGAAACTGCTGTATTCCACCTATGTCACTTGCTTTAAAATCTGAGGGAGGATAGTAGTTAGCTGGAAGAGCACCTGGCTTACCTATTGTCAACCCTGGACAAGGCTCTGCCGAGGTTGCCACTTGAACAAAGGGATTGTTAGCTCTACCATCATCTAACATGTAGATGTTTTGCATCATGCCTTGGTCTTCATGGTTGAGAAGGTGGCAGTGGAAGACTTGCTTACCCCAATAATCCGAGAAGCGAAGGCGAACCTTGATATAGCCAACATTGCCTTCCTTTATTTGTAAGTTCTCAGCACTGAATGATTCATTAATCACTTCGAATTTGGAACCAGGAACTCCATAGCTATCGTACCAAACCGCCTCTTTTGGGTCAAATTTAATCGGCTTATCATGGACGTTGGGATTGTACACTTCAACAACTTGGTAGGGACAGACGTGGATATGGAAGGGGTGAACCACATTGGTGTAATTGTAAATAATCCATTCTTCGCAGGTGTTGAGTTTGACGAGTTGTGCCGTTTCGTTGCGGTGGTCATGTTCGATGAATCTGCCTGGGTTGTATGGCTTGACTTTATAACTCAGATTTTCCGTACTTTCTTTACCAGGAATGTATGAGATGTAATCATCTCCTGTCTTGGGAGTGAAAGACTTGCCATTAATCTGAAATAGTCTGGGGTTGGGGTTAGCTTCTCCTGGGTTGAGAATGCCTGCCAGAACATCTTTGTAGAACTGTGTCTGGTTTGAATCATCAGTCTGTGATACCACTTGGTAAGTGTTGCAACTTTGCGTTCTTATTGTTTCGTATATCCCGAAAACAACGGGTCGAAGGTAGATCTGACCCGACTCTTCCCGCAGCATCTGATCGTCTGTAATCGGTTTAAGATAGTTGGGTACTTTTCCAGGAATCTTGCTGGGAAGTTTTTTGAGCTTGGCAACCGGAGAGCCGGTTACTGTTACAGTAGCCAGTACCTGCGTCTTGAGTGGTCCTTTCTGCATCAGTGCAGGTATGTCGGTCCCAAGGTTACCTAAATTTCCTCGTGCCTCCTCCCACTTGCCTTTAATGACCTGGTAGGTTCCTGGTTCATTAATCTGGATCAAGAAGTCAGCTCGATTCCCAGGATTAAGAGGCAACTCTTGCACTCGCTTAGGCGACTTACCGTAAAAGCTAATGCCATCAGCGGCGATCTGATGCATATCTTGCGGTGCTTGTGTGCCGTCTTCCCCAACTTTGACCAGCTTAATGTTAATAAAGCCTCGCACCGTTGCCGTTGCGTTGATAAACCGCCAGCGATGTAGTTCCCCTGGCTGCATAGTGAGCTTCGGTTGGTACACGCCGTTAATGGTAAATTGGTCGGATGAAGGGCTACAATTATAAACCATCTGATCGCCAGGGACGGGTGGCAAGTTGGGGTCTGGTTGGACAACCGGGTTGACACTGAGCACTTCCTGAGCTATCCAGACTAAATCTTGATCGACAGGTATGACGGCATCTCCTTCTTCTTCGACAATCAATGCCCCCGACATCCCATCAACAACGTGTAATGCCGTAGAACCGTGATTGTGGGGATGATACCAATGGGTGCCAGGGGCGTGGAATATCGGGAGGACGACTTGGTAGAGATGCTCGCCCGTGCTACCTTCTTCCCCTTTAGGTTTAAGCTCCACAAACGGATCGTCGGAGGAGCGAACCACCTTAGAGTCAAGACTAGACACTGTCTCACCATTGGCATCAACACTCATCGGCGAGACGTGAAACCCGTGAAAATGCAAATTCGTTGTGTTGAAACATTTTGGCTTGTCAACGACCCCATGACAGCCTGTACCGGGGTAGGGAGGCTGCGGATAGTGGCCAGGTTCATTGGGGGGTAGATTGTTACGGAATTTGACATTTAACGTATTTTGTGATAAGTCGCTCGCTTTGAATCTGAAGGTTGGTCCTGGTCTAATCGGTTGTTCTTTAGTCGGTACGAAAGCGCTTTGATCGTTATAGCGGTAGTAACGCATGGTTACTGCTTTTTGAATTTCGCCCGAAGGCATGGGAATGTCTTGTGAGATGTAGTCAATTGCCAATTCTGTGGGCTTATCCGAGGTTCCGAGAGGGGCAACTGGCGGCTGCGGGAAAGTCGATGAGGTCGTGGGGGTTAACTGTCCGAATTTACCTCGACCGCCGCCACCGCCGCCACCGCCACCACCGCCTCGCCCGCTTCCAGGAACTCTTTGGGCTTCAGCAGGGAGGGCAAAGGCAAACCCGGCTGCGACTCCTGCGCCAATGCTCAAGAAATGACGTCTACCCAGATGCGATCGCTGGGCTTCTATCTTCTGATCGTGGTTCTCTTGTTGCTGAGAGTGCTCTTTCTGTGTCATTATTCCGTTTTCCTTAAAATTTTTAACCCTTCTTCAAAGGGAGTCCAGCTTTTTTTTGCTACTAACGTAAGTTGCTAGTTATGTGGTTATAAACCGTATCTCAATAATACTAAATCTCCAATAACGAGTATTTATAAATACTCGTTATTGGAATTTTATACTTAAGAAAAGGCATTTTTTGATAACTAGCAACTTGGGTTACTAGGAAAAAAGCATCACAATTGCCTGCTCTTAACCAAACTTCATAAGCATATAGATATAAAAAACCGAATCACAGCCAGTCCTGCCCCTTCAATTTGAAATGACCTCTACGACAGACTTTGGGAGAAGAAAACTAGTTAAGGAGGGCTGGCTCGGTTTTTTGCAGTGGATCCACATACCTCGCCACATCCCTATCTATGGTTGCTCAAAACTTTGATAATTTGAACAAAGCAATGACGTGTTTCCAGATTATCTGCGTTCCATTCGTCAGAAATTGTCAAAGAGAATCAAATAACTAGAGAACTAGTTACTATGCATCTTGCCTGACACGCACTCGCACGTGATTCATCTCGTCTATCAACGCACTGACTCGCCGTCTCCAATCTTGTCCTGTATTTTTTGCTCGTAACTGTGTCCTTGATGCTATCCAATCTTGGATTAATTGCTCCTCCTGCTCCTCGTCTCCTTCATCCATACCCATAAATCGCAGAAAATAGGGAACGTCCCACTCTATCATACGAGTCCACACATCGTAGGGAGCTACCGTCCAATCGACTTGCCAAACCTCTTGCAAAAGCCTGATGAAAATTTTCTCCTCTGGAGGACGATTCTCTTTGTCTACTTCAGCTTGTAATGCGTCAACTAAAGTTTGTTTATCCATAATCTGTCTGTCAAAATCCAACACCGTTTTTTTTATATCGCATATTGTTGCACCATTTAATTAAAATCTGTAAAGGAAATCGCATGATAATTACAAAAAATTTGATAAAAATTCCAGATCGATCTAAGAATGTTATTGCTCTAGTTATGCTAATAAGATTAATTCAGATCTTGCACCAATACCTATAAGCTTAGGCTTAGTCAAAAACAGCGCAATATAGTTACATAACTTTATTGGCTTTTCCCTGTAAACTAAGGGCTTTAGGCTTAGTACGACGGATTGTAAAAATAACATAAATTTTTCTTGATCCAAAATGTGAGTTAACCTAAAAAACGTCACAATGTAGAGTACATTAATATAGAATGTTATAACAGCAAACGTTTCCTACTTAGTTGGTAAGCAACCAACTTCAGTTGGTAATATACACTATCGAACAGTGCGCCCGACAAAAAATTTATGTTTCATTGAGTTGATCTAATTAGCTATAGCAATTTCCAAATTTATAATCTTTAAACCTGGTATGCTTTAAAAGTAGATGACGCAAATTTTTGCGCACAAAAATATTTTTGCCCAACATTTATGGTGGGGAATGTGAGAAAAATAATAGAGGAGATATCACGACCTATTACAGCAGTGAAATACAGTCCCCCATCTTTTGATTGCCAAGCTGATACCTACGATCAGCGCGTCGGCTTGCCCGAAATAGTCTGCCGCGAGATAGTTGGAGCTGTGTTGGCGATCGCTCTTGTCCAACCGGGCGATTTGATCGTGGAGGTTGGAGCCGGAACTGGTGCGATCGGCAAGTGGTTTGTTCAGTCCCCAGTTCGATATGTGGGATTAGATCTTTCCCAACCCATGCTCGATATATTCCGGATGCATCTAGACTCCGAAGCGGACAATTGGAAGCTGATCCAAGCTGACGGCAATCAACAGTGGCCGATGACAGATAGCACAGTCCGTGTCATCTTCAGTTCGCGGGCGATACACTTGCTGGAACTCGAACATGTTGTTAACGAAAGCTTTCGTATTGCCCGCAGCGAAGGTGCAGCCCTGCTTCTTGGCAGAGTTGAACGGCAAAAAGAAAGCGTGAAAGCACTGATGCAGCAACAGATGCAACATCGACTTCAGCAACTTGGTTTCCAGGGACGCAAAGGAGAACAGAAGCAGCGCCAACTTATTGAATTATGTTGCCAGCGCGGTGCTAAGGTGATAGATCCTGTGGTCGTCTCGCGGTGGAAGGTTGCGAGTACACCGTGGCAGTCGCTTAATAGCTGGCAACAGAAAGAGGGTTTGGCTGGCATACACCTGCCCAGCGATATCCAACAAGAGATCCTCAACGATCTCCAAATCTGGGCAGAGGCAAACTTCGGCGGACTTGACCAACGAGTCGAGTCTGAAGAAGCCTATGTCCTACAGGGCGTTTATCTTCCGCCTATTGACTGATTGTAATCAAGTTTAGACTCTGTCAATAACCCCGCCCTATAGAGGGACGGGGCTTGCAAGAGGCGAATCTTGCGTGTTTGACTAGCCCGTTGAGACACTGACTGACACGTACTACCGGATACTTCCCCAGTTCGGTCTATTTACAAACTGTTTCGCCGACAGTGTTGGGTAATGCCAAGTCATTCTGTCAGTGTTGGGCGAGGGGACATCAACTCCTAAAGGAGAATTATCTTAAATGCGAATTCCAGTAGTTTCAAAAGACGGAAAACCACTTATGCCCACAACTCCTAGCCGTGCTAGACGTTGGGTAAAAGATGGTAAAGCAATCAAGCGATGGTCAAAACTCGGTGTTTTTTATGTACAGTTAACCGTTGCTCCAAGTAACACCAAAACTCAACCAATTGCTGTTGGACTAGACCCAGGCAAACTCTACTCTGGGGTTGGTGTTCAATCTACCAAATCAACATTACTAATGTTGCACGTTATTTTACCGTTCAAAACGGTAAAAGACAGGATGTCCCAGAGAGCAATGATGCGACGTGGTAGACGTGGTAGACGCATTGACCGCAAAATTGCGTTCCACAAAAGAGCACATCGTCAAGAGCGATTTGATAATCGCAAACAAAAGAAAGTACCTCCTAGTATCCTCGCCAACAAAACGCTTGAACTGCGAGTTTTGAACGAAATATTTAAAATCTATCCCGTTCAAAACATCATTGTTGAACGTGTCATGGCGCAAGGTAACAAAGGATTCAGTCCTGTCATGGTCGGGCAATTATGGCTACTCAAGCAAATAGAAAAACAATTCGGTCTTGAACTCTCAACCATTCTAGGATGGGAAACTTCTAATTTGCGCAAGCAGTTAGGATTACCCAAAGACAAGCAAGACAAGTCACGTCAAGTTCCAGAGACTCACGCCGTGGATGGCGTCACGATTGCTGCTAGTCGTTGGATTAAGTACGGAATAACATCAATCAACAGCATGGGTTGGAAAGGTCAGGTTGCCATAACTGCTTCTCAATTCGCCATCATTAAACGTCCTCCGGTTTCGCGTCGTCAATTACATCTCATGGTTCCGGCGAAAGGTGGACTTAGACGCAAATATGGCGGAACCGTAACTCGACATGGTTTTAGGAAAGGTGATTACGTTGAAGCAACCCAAGTTGCAAAAACTTGTCGCGGTTGGGTAAGTGGCGATACCGAAAAACAAGTTTCTGTAAGTGATGTGTCCTGGAAGCGTCTAGGACAATTCACTGCCAAGAAAGTCCGATTGATACAGCGAAGCACGGGATTGATCGTGCTGTCAACTCGGAAAGTGTCAAACCTCCTCCCACCCTTGGGAGTCGGCTTGACCTAGCAACCTCACCCGCCCTGCTTCGCTGAGGGACGGGGTATCTCGCGGAAATACGATGAAAAATACGATTCTTTCTGAGAATAATACGCTCCTTTGTGAGAATGATACGCTCCTTTCTGAATTGGGGAAATCCCTAGTTACAGGTTCACTGAGTGACGAGCGAGTGCTAGCAGAAACTGGTCGCGAACCAGCAATTAAGATTTTACCTAACGCTCATGTCATCAAAATTGGTGGACAGAGCTTCATTGACCGGGGTCGATCTGCCGTTTTTCCGTTGATTGAGGAGATTGTAGAAAACCTCGGTCATCATGAGATGATCATTGGCAGTGGCGGAGGAACCCGTGCTCGTCATGCTTATAGTGTCGGGCTGGATTTGGGTCTTCCGAACGGCGTTTTGAGCGTACTTGGTACTTTTGTCAGTATGCAAAACGCCAGAATGATCAATTATCTGTTAGCTAACTACGGCATCCCTTTTATTGAACCCGCACAGTTTGGGCAGCTTGCCCACTATCTAAAAGAGCGTGGAGCCGTAGTCTTCTTTGGTATGCCACCTTACACCTTTTGGCACAAAAATCCATCTGTGGGACGGATTCCGCCTTACCGCACTGACACTGGTACTTACCTAGTTAGCGAAGTGTTTGGCACGAAATCCATGATCTTTGTCAAAGACGAAGAAGGACTCTACACTGCCGATCCAAAGAAAGATCGCAACGCGAAGTTTATCAAAAAGATATCGGTGGCGGAACTGAAGGCGATGGATCTGCAAGATGTCGTTGTAGAACGCTCCGTACTCGATTTGATGGAGAACGCCCAAAATCGGCGCTCAATTCGGGTGATTAACGGACTCGAACGGGGAAATCTAACCCGTGCCCTCAATGGGGAAGATGTGGGCAGCCTCATCTATGCTGACTGAAATTGAATAACGAGCAATTGACAACATGGTCTACACAGAAAGAAACGGCGACCAGCGCCACCATCTCAAATCTATGCTAATGCGGGAGAGCCTTCTTGATAAGGATCTCCAGAAATCAACAGAAACTCCGGTCATCCGCATGCTACCGGACGCTCATGTCATCAAGATTGGCGGAAGATCGATTATTGATGCGGGACGTGCGGTGACTTACCCGCTGGTTGAGGCATTGGCAACCTCTCTCCAATCAAAGAAGCTGATCATCGGTACTGGTGGAGGCGCTAGAAGTCGGCACCTCTTCTCGATTGGTATTGATTTAGGCATGCCCACCGGTGTGCTAGCTGAACTAGCCCAAGCTGATGCCCTCGGCAACGCTCACATTCTTGGTGCTCTGCTGGCTCCCTACGGAGTCGTCGCCATCCCGCCGGAAATCTTTGGTCACCTCTTACCACTGTTCATCCACACTGTACCAGGAGTCATCTTTACTGGCGTTCCGCCTTATTCCCTGTGGGAGCATCCTCCGGCGCTCGGACGCATTCCGCCCCACGGCAGCGATACTGGCTCTTTTCTCCTAGCTGAGTGCTTCGGTTGCAAGAATCCGATCTTGGTCAAAGACGTTGACGGACTCTATGACCAAGATCCGAAAACAAATCCAACTGCGAACTTCATTGGCGAAATCTCCTCCAGCGAGATTAAGAAGCGCAACTTTGAAACCCTTCCTTTTGATCGCATTTTGCTCGATTTGTTAGACCATTCGAAGCTGATCCGGCAGTTCCAAATTGTCAATGGGCGGAAACCGGAGCGGATTGTAGCTGCGTTGCAGGGCGAACACGTCGGTACGATTGTCTACGCTGGGTAACTGACTCACCTGAGTAGAGGTACAGTCAGGGCGAGCACACCTTAAAGTAGCATATACATGATTGACAATTGAATGTATATGTGCATTTAAGCTATCAGTGTTTGTGACAAGTTTAAGCTGAACTTCCCCCGGTGCAAATGTACTAAATAGTCTGAAAAAGCTTG
>NZ_QMEA01000101.1 GCF_012912105.1 Brasilonema sp. UFV-L1 | reverse complement strand
TTTCATCCCCTGCTTGAAAGCTAGGGGTTCTCACGCTCCCGCAATGTCTTGATAGAATACGAATTCCACATGAAGTGTACTTAATTTTAGAAAACGAACCGCCTTAGCGATCGGCAACAGCCGTGCCGCAGGCACGCGGACATAGCGCGTTAGCGCAGCGCCCCCAAAGAGGCTAGCGTGTCCGTAGGACATAGAAGCCTATGCCTGCGGTGCGCCTTCGCGCATAGAACGCTAAGCAACACAAGTTCTAGACAGCAGATGATTCACTTGGCATATCAAACAGAACTGTTGTCATATATTGTTCTGCCCAATCTGAACCAAAAGCTTTTTCCAGTACACGGCGAGTTTTGTCATTCTGCTGCTGTTTAGTGCAGTAGTTACGTTGTCCAGCCAGAATTTGCCTCGCTTGTTCTGATGGAACTGGTTGAGATGCTTTAGCTTGTGTACAATGTATTTCTAAAAATTCTTGAGTGCGAGAAAGAAATAAATTTTCTTCTTGAGGAGAACTGAGGCGAACGAAAACGCAAAAGTCTGAAAAAATATCTCCCCACTCAGGTAATTCTCGCGGTTGAGAAAAGGTCAATTTAGGTAGCGCCGCCAGTGCAGCAGTATATGATTCTGGGAGAGTAGGTTGGGAGTTGACTGGAGAAAGATCTGCGATCGCCGCACTGATTTGACCTCGCCCTCCAACTAAATCACAACCAAACATTGGTAAATCATATTCTGGACGAGGAAACATGACGCAGTGCAAGATATCCAGCATATTTCCCACCTTTGCCAGTTCTAAGTGCATTTTTCGGAACTGAGGTGTTTGATAACAATGATTTTCAATCGTCAGCTTCTCGCCTTCTAAGCGACCTTCCACATACCCAAATTCTGTAGGAAAATCATAGGGCGACAAGTCCAAGTGCTTATGCCATACTGCTTCTATACAATCTGCTAGTTGACGAATCAGCGGATGTTGTTGCTCGCGCAGCGATGGTAAAGGAGTTGTTGTCATATCTTATGAACTTTATAACCGGGGAATCTCATTCAGTTACCAGTCTACCGTTCACAAGGTTTCACCCAAGCTCATTTGCAACACAACCAAACACTTCTAGCAATTGTGAACAATCATCTGGGAAAATAATAGAGGTGGGAGTGTGGAAGTGAGAGAGTGACAGAGTATGGGAAAAATCTCCTTCCCTCTTTCTCTTTGTTCTCCCACTCCTAGCTCATGCTGCTGGCTGAGGTTCTCTGGGAGCACCCAATGTTGCGGGATCAACCGATTGTAGGTCACCATGCTTGAGAGTCCAACAACGGTCTGCTATTGCCAACAAATCTCCTGGGTCGTGTGTCACAATCAGCAGTGTCCAATCTTGTTTCAGTTTTGCTAATAAAGCTACCAGTTGCTGACGTATTGACCAATCTAATCCAGCTGTGGGTTCGTCTAACAGTAATAGATTTGGCTGGCGAATCAACTGTACCGCTAAAGCTAAACGCCGTTGCTGACCTCCACTCAAAGCATGAGGTGGTGTACTCAGCGATAAATGCTCTAATCCTACTGCCCCTAGTGCTTGTCTGACTCGCTCTATTCCTAATTCTGGGTGTCCCAAGCGCAATTCTTCTAAAAGCGTACCGCCGCAAAAATGCCTCTCAGGAAACTGAAAGACCAAGCCAGCCAGTTGTTGTAGCTGTTCAGCAATCAGTTCTTGTTCGCGCCAGAAGACTGAACCTGATGTCGGTTCGGCCAGTCCAGATAAAATTTCGAGTAACGTACTTTTGCCAGAGCCACTCGGTCCTATAATTAAACCCAGTTGTTGGGGTGCTAATTCCAAGTTAATCGATTTAAGAATCGCTGTTGGACAAGCTGTGGGATGATAAATGAGGTTTCTGATATAGAGCATTCGTTGAGTTTACCAAAAAGTCAGCAACATATTTATTAACTACACTGCAACTCACTGCAAAGTCCTGAAAAATTTTTAGCGCATTCAACACGCTAGCACCACTCATCTTGCATCCTGATGTCTGTTGGTAAGTTATAGCAGAAGAAACTGCTACCCGTACTTCTCTTTATTGTGGCAAAATTAAAGAGTTTGAAGTAAAAAACTCGCCCTTCTGGCAGAGTCGTTTCATGATCGCCAGAGAAAATCTCTAACCTTTTACTTTCGTTCTTCTTGTGTTCTGCATCCGTTGGTAAGGAACGTAACTACAAGAAGCTTGGGAACTTAGAACAATTATTAAAGTCGTCTGTTATACAAATCTCTGGCTGAAATAAATACATGTTCCAAAAGAATAACATTTGAATTATAAGTACTATCTAAAACAGAACTAATTGTAAATACACTGAGACAAAAAATGAATGCATTGTTTCCAGTTCTGCAAAAAATTATGCCACCAAAACTTTACCACCTAGTCATGGTAGCTTTTGTAGCTACTTTGACACTCAATGTCTGGGTAAATACTTCTTGGGCTGCAGATCCCTTCCGAACGAAGGAGCCTCGTAATATTGGCAATAAAACAGAGGCAGCATTCAAAGCCATTTTCCAACAAGGAGACTATCAAGTTGCAGAGCGTTACTTAAAAGAAGCATTATCTCAAGAGCCAAATGAACCTTTAAGCTATGCGATGAAAGCATCCTTAGCATATACGAATCAAGATTGGGTAACATTAGACACTTACAGCAAAAAAACATCAGAAATAGCACAAAATCTCATTTCTAGTGATCCCTTGCGCGGAAATTTGTATGCTGCTGTTGGTCTGTTTTTAGAAGGAGCTGTCATTCTACAACGCGAGGGAACAGTAAAGGGCGCGCCACAAGCCTTAAGTCGGCTACAGCAACTCTATCAACATTTGGACAAAGCCGAAGCAGCTTCTCCTAACGATCCAGAACTTAATTTAATCAAGGGATACATGGATTTAATGCTTGCTGTGAATTTACCTTTTGCGAACCCAGAACAAGCCATTCAAAAGCTAGAAAAAAATGCTGCTCCTCAGTATCTGGCGGATAGGGGTATTGCCCTTGCTTACCGGGATTTAAAACAGTACTCTCAGGCGCTAGACTATGTCAATCGTGCTTTCAAGGTGACAACAGATAACCCAGAGTTGTATTATCTGAAGGCTCAAATCCTTCGGGAAAAAGCGAATAAGGAGAAAAACTCCGAACTCATGCAGGAGGCGATTAAGCATTTTGACACAGCCTTGACTAAGAAGTCTCAACTCCCAAATGATTTGGTAAGACAAATTGAGCGTGAACGACGTAGGGCTGCAGAAAGCTTGAAGTGAGGATAATGGGGTGATGGGGTGATGGGGTGACGGGGTGATAAAAAATATTTTCTTTTCCCTCACTCCCTCCCTCTTTCTCCGTAGTACACTCGCAGGCGTCATAGAAAAAAGTCATCCTCTGCACCTTCTACTCTTTTACAATTAGATTTGACAAAAAGTGACCTAGATTTAACCTTTAAACGAAATGCTAGTAGAGTTTCGCGAGATTGATTATTTTGATTTATGGATTTGGTTGCAGTTCAGCACAATTCCTTCTGAACAAGAAAAACAATATGTAGAAGAGGTTTTCAGTTCTTGGTTTTACTTGGGGAAGTTGGGTGCATTTAACGCTGAAAATCTGCAAGTACAGGAAACTGGATTGAATCTCAGCTACATGAGTTACGACTCACAAGGATATGATAAAAGTCTGGTGGCGCTGATGCACAATATGGGTGAGTTTGAGTATGAAGGAACATGGGGGCGTTGTTGGTTTGATTTGGGAACTTCTGATGCGATCGCCCTCGATATTCTGATTAACGCTCTTGTGCAGCTCAGTGACGAATATGTCACTATTGAGCAATTATACATCGGCGGCGAAAATGAAGATTGGCCTGTCGAGGAGAGTGAAAGCCGTCCTTCGTTTATTTACGATAACTAGCAACAAAAATGCATAAACCAGGGGAAATTCGTGTCATCGCTTTAGGACTTATTCGCGATGGTCAGTACGCAAAGAGTGCCGACATAGGTACACGTATCTTTGTTTCTGAGGGCTACGATCCAGTTAAGCAACAAACTTTTTACCGCGCAATGGGTGGTGGAGTAGAGTTTGGTGAAACAAGTTTAGAAGCTCTCAAACGGGAATTCCAAGAAGAAATCCAAGCAGAATTGACAAATATTCGTTACTTGGGTTGCTTGGAAAACATATTTATTTACAATGGTCAACCAGGTCATGAAATTATTCAACTTTTTGAAAGCGACTTTGTTGACTCCAAGTTTTATGAACTGGAGAAGTTCGTTTTTTCTGAAGGTGAGCGACAGAAAACTGCTTTATGGGTAGATACAAATCGCTTGAAATCAGGAGAATTAAGGTTAGTACCAGAGCAGTTTTTGGATTATTTGTAAAGTAGTCGTCATCAATTGCGTATACCATCCATGCATAAACATCATTATTCCTTGTGCCACGGTCGTTGCAACAATAAGGGATTTTAAGGCTCTGATATGAGCACTTTGCGCGTACTACATGCAAATTAAACATGACACGAAAACGTGTCGCAGGCTTAGGACATTAGTACAGTGATCCCAAAAACCCGGTTTCTTTAAAGTGGCTCAACGAAAAATCAGTCTTTTCGACGACAGTCACCGGGTTTTTTATCCGTCATTTTGACTTATGTACCGGCGCTTTAGGGCATTAAATTCTGCTTTTAACGCGTTTTTGTGAAAAAAAGTCAAGTTTAAAAATTAGATCCAACTATTAGATTTATTAAATCTTTATAATATAAAATTTTTGTAAAAAGCCGATTTTTAAGCTGAAGTGTTCAGAACTACTATCGAAAAATTAGGGATCTGAGCTACAATAATCGCTTCACCTATGGAGTATAGAGACATCTTTAAAGAAGTCATAAATAGAAAGACGAACAATCTTTCTTGAGAGGGTTGCATTCTTTATCAAACTAAATCAATAATAAGTACTTTAAACAAAGTTGAGGAATAGTGATCACAGAACCATTTGTTAAAAAATGAAATCCTTTGTCAAAAAATAGAATTCTGTTAGCGTGCAATCAATTTCTGAGAAGACATTGCTAATTTATGTCATCGTCTTGTGCCTTGAAAGGAGGTACAGAGCAATCCATTAGCAAGAGTTTCAAACAGAAAAATGATTTGAGTGGTACAAGTGTCAGGGAATCCAACTCTAATGGTAGCAACCAACAAGAAACAATTCCCTATCAAACGAACCAACTTCCGACAAACCCTTTGGTGCTATTTGTATGAAAAACAACTCAGGGAAGCCAGTGTCTTTAGTCCACGTAGAACATATTTCAAAGGATAGAAACACTTGGAATTATGCTACATATAACTTGAACTGGATAGATAAGCATGATCAGCGGACTTTGCGTCTGAGAGCAAATCCTCGGAATTCCAATATCTACTGACCTTTCGGCAGAGATTGGAATTCGCGAGAGCATATAATGCTCATTTTCCCTATTATTTACTTAAAAATTCTGTGTTTTGAGGGACACAACTATTATGTCTGCTAAGAAGACAGACGTACTACGAAATTGGTTGATAGCAATAGCAGCAACACTTATTCTCTCACCAATTGTATTTTTTATTACATTTTATCAGATGGAGGGATTGTCAAATCAACAAAAAATAGAAAACAGAACTCAAGCATTATCAACGACTGCGATCTTTTTCCTCGGATTAGCAGTGATGATGAATGCGTACGTAGGAGCAAAACGAACCCAAGCAGTTCAAGAAAGTGCGATCGCAGCCCAAAAGAGAAATGAGATTGAAACAAAGAATGTCCATCTAGCCCAAGAAAGACTAATTACAGAACGTTTTATGACTGCAATTACTCAACTTGGGCATCAAAGTGTTGCGACAAGAACGGGTGCAATTTATGCTTTGGAAAGAGTTGCTCAAGATTGTCCTCAACAATACTGGACAATCATAGAAATTTTGACAGCTTTTGTGCGAGAGAATCCTGCTGATAAACCACAAGAGGAAAAAACTCAACAGACACCAGCAAGAATTTCTACAGATATTCAAGCAGCCTTGAGAGTCATCACTAGGCGGGATGCGGAAAAAGACCAACCAAATCAGAAAATTGATTTACGGTATGCCCAGATGAGGGGTGCAGACTTGCATAAAGCAAACCTGCAACAAGCAGATCTGCGAGGGGCTAACCTCTGTGAAGCTAATCTACAGGAAGCCAATTTGTGTGAAGCAGATTTGGATGGTGCTAAACTTTCTGGATCAATTCTCTATGAAGCCAACTTGCAATCAACCAACTTAACAAATGCTAACCTCTGTGGGGCAAACCTCAATTGTGCTCAAGTTGGTGGGGCAAACTTACGCGCCGCAAATCTTACAGGAGCAAGTCTGCGTGGAGCTAATCTACAAAGAGCTAATCTATATAAAGCCAATTTGCAAGGATCTAATTTAAAAGTTGCTAACTTACAAGGTGCAAAGCTATTTTTAGCTAATTTGCAAGGAGCAAAGTTGGGTAAAGCCAACTTGCAAGGAACAGGTTTGATTGGAGCAAATTTGCAACAAGCAAACCTTAATGGAGCAAACCTGCAACAAGCAAATCTCAATGCAGCCAAACTACAACAGACAGAGTTCTTTTTTGCCAACCTTTCTGAAGCAAGCCTTAGAGAAACTGACTTGTGTAGAGCAAATCTCATGGGAACAAACCTACAAATGGCAATTCTTGATGAAGCAAACCTCTGTGGAGCAAACCTGATGGGAGCGAACCTTAATATGACTAACCTTAGTAATGTCAAACTGGAAGGGGCAATTCTCACAGGAGTCAAAAACCTGAAACCGTATCAGATGACATTAGCACAGGGCGATGTTACAACTCGCCTCCCCGAAAATGTTGAATCACCAGCCGATTGGACACAAATTAGTTAACTGACTACAGGATTGATTTGTATTTGATTTTCAAACAGGGTGCTTCCCTATTTTTTCAGACATCCAATTTGTGCAAAGTCTAATAGAAAACAAAATTTGTATCAGCCTTACAGTGAAACCGTATTAGGTATTCTTCACCGCACCGAAGAGAGTAAATTCAAAAACTGTTCTCCTGCAACTGATATTTCACATATAAATTCTGTCTTTTGATAGATGCTTAAGTTCTCGTCAATTGAGATCAATAGAAGATTCGTGGGTTTAGTTAATTTTTAGACTTTACTAAGTTTTGATGTTAAGCCTAAAATCCCACGGCTTTAAGTGAAAACGTTAGGCGCAGCCGCGCCGTAGGCGGCGATAGCGAACGCGAGTGCGTGGGCTGAGTGCATAACTTGCGCAGCCGTGGAGTGTCAATCTTGAACTCAGTGCATAAGTAAATTTATATTTTATCTGGCGTTGCATAAATGCGGGATGATTCCGCCCAAGTATTTGGAGTTGCTTTCTAGCTCAAAGAGCGCATCCTCAAGAATCTTACTCTTGCTCTCAAGGTGCAATTGATTCCATACTCAAAAATGCCACTACACGAGCGCACAAGGGGCGGCTCCTAAGAGTGACTCATAAATTTCCCATTTTAATGGGTCTTCCCGCATAACGACCCAAGCTCAGAGTCTCCGAATCCACTGGAACAGTCGGACGAGGACGAAACCCATAATTCCACCCCATAATGGTGCGCCGATGTAAGGGGGAAACCACACGCCGGGTATTGTCAGTACCTTCAGCACCACATACCACAACGGCTTCGATTGGCCGCGCAAACCCCAAGCAGCCGCAATAAAATAAAAGCACAACGCAGTGTATACAAGCGAGCAGAGCGGGACAAAAAACAAGTAAGGCCACCGCGACGGTCGTCGCAAAGGAGGCTTGACAATTTGAGATTCATCTTTGGACATAGTTTTTGTTTACGGTCTAAGGGGTGTAGGTAGTTCACAAAGTACCAACCAATAACTTTGTCTTCGGCTAACTTTACTCCCAAAAGGGAAGGCTCATTCGAGCAAAACCATTATGCGTACAGGGGAGCCAGTGCGTTGGGCGGCGGCGGCCGACTTGTAGCACCTGGCGTCGAACAATTTGAAATGGTGAGCCACTTGCGGTGGACGGGTTCCCCGGCATAAGCGCAGAATTACACCGAAGTTAAGACAGTTACCATTCAACTGTAAAGTACTCTAACGTAGAGTGCGTTCACTCAGATCTTCCATGAAGTGAAAAACCGGGTTTCTTGAGAATGCCTGCTCGTGTAAAGTTTAATTTCTGGTTCTCCAAACCCGGTTTTTTGGGTCTTGGTAAATGAAGCGAGCAGGTACTCACGTTCGACACGGGCTTTGCCCAAGGCTGGGCTAGGAACGTTGTGTACGCTAAATATCAATCATTGATTTGCTGGAAGTCAATTTTGGTAACATTCTATTTGAATTTGATTGAGATCTTGCAGCAACAACTTCAGCGAATAAGGCTGAGTACTCAGCTAAGGCTTTCTCAAATGAATAATGCTCTATGGCAAACAGCCTTCCCTTGTAACCCAGTTTTGCAGCTAGAACAGGATTTGCATATAAATTTCTTATTGCCTCTGCTAGCGCCTGTGGTGATTCTGGACCAACAACTATCCCACCACCACTCTTACGCACTGCACGCGCTGCTGTACCAGAGGCAGGAACTGAGGCGACAATAGGACGACCACTGGCTAACAACAGTGGTATTTTGGAAGGCATATTGAAGGATATGACATTACGCTTTTGCACCACCAAACCCACATCTGCTGCTGCCAGCATTGAGGGTAGTTTTTCTCGCGGCATCAGAGGCACAAGCAACACGTTAGAAGCCCCACATCTTTGACAATATGCCTGCAATCTTTTCAATGCTTTTTCTTCTCCAGCAATCACAAAGACGATTTCTGACAGGTCAAGCAGACAAGATGCAGCTTCTATGACTGTCTCTAATCCTTGCGTCAAGGCGATGTTACCAGAGTAAAGCACAACAAATTTGTCTTCTAGTTGATAGGATAGGCGAAATTGGTTGTTGTTCTTTGGCAAGGGGCGGATAAAATCAACATTCACCCAGTTAGGAATGCAAACTATTTTTTGAGTCGGGACTCCCTTGGAGACTAAATTCTCAACAAACCCATCAGCAATGACGCTAATAGCATGGGCGTTACGGTAGGCAAATTGCTCTATGGCTTGCAAAGCACGAATCATCCATTCATTTTTGATCAGCCCGACGCGTACAGCGGCTTCTGGTAAGATATCTTGTACATTCAGTACAACAGGACAGTTATACAGCCGACTGAGTAGTGTTGCAGGTAACGATACGAGTAGTGGTGGTATTGTTAAAAGAATCAGTGAAGGTTGCCAACCTCGCAGAGCTTGTGGCAAACTTGTGAATATAAAGCTTAACTCTAATAGCAATCTATCTATTAGGTTAGGTTTAGACTTGATGCGCAAGTACGAACGCTGGATGGTAACGCCATTTTTTTGCTCTGTGACGTACCACTTGCCCCGATACTCTTCGTATATCTCGCGCTGAGGATAATTGGGCATTCCCGTTATCACTCGCACTTCGTGACCTTGTTTTACTAGTCCTTCTGCCAGTTCAGTCATTAAAGGAGCAATTCCGATTGGCTCTGGATGATAGTTGTAGGAATAAATGAGAATCCGCATTATCCGTTTCAAAGTTACGTAAGGTCAAATCGAAAGTGTGAGCTTTGTTGTCTTCTTACAAGATGCACGGTTACTCGCGGTCAGAGGCTAAGCTGAGTAGTATAAATCCAGCATACTCCCCAAATACTCACTTCCTGATATTGTTAGCTCTCGGATATAATTGTAACGTGTGCTTCAAATAACAGCAAAAATTTGCCACAATGCCATCAAAATTAGGCAAAGAATTTTTCAAAAATGCTTTGTATAAGGTATTTCGTGAATCAGTTCAAACATTTTTTGCAAGCTTTATTCAATTTTACTTATAGCACAAAAGGATTGCTGATCAGACCAAAACCGTTATCAAGACGGTAATGTAGAGATTTAGCATGCGACGTGCTCTACATTGCCAAATCTCATCAGAAATTCTTAACAGCAACCGTATTCATCAAATACACAACTATGTGATAGAGATGTTCCAGTGGAACGTCTCTACTGTTTTGCACGCAATTGAAAACTCTATAAACAGAAAATTGCTACAATTTCCTCACAACAGGCTGACCATCTTTGACTTCGCCTACCAACACCACATCCGCACAGTTGACGAAGATACCATTTTCCAACACGCCGGGAATGTTATTCAGTGTTTTTTCTAGATTGGCTGGGTCATCAATATTGTCAAATTTGACATCTATAACCATGTTGCCTTGGTCGGTAATCACTGGACCAGCTTTTTTCACACCCATACGCAGTTCTGGTTTGCCACCAAGTGTTTCAATTGCCCATGTTACAGGAGTGACTGCCATTGGTATGACTTCTACTGGAACTGGAAAAACAGAACCCAGTCGATCAACTAATTTGGCACCATCCACGACAACGATAAACCGATTTGCTAAGTAATCCACAACCTTTTCACGGGTATGTGCTGCACCACCACCTTTAATCAGGTTCTTTTGCGGATCAACTTCATCTGCACCATCGATAGCAAGGTCAATGTGGTTAATAGCGTCTAAAGTGGTGAGTGGAATGCCATACTGCTTTGCCAACACTTCTGCTTGAAACGAAGTGGGGACACCAACGATATTTTTCAGATCGCCCGATTTGAGGCGATCGCCGATAAATTGAATTGCGTATGCTGTCGTTGAACCCGTACCCAATCCGACAATCGAATCTGATTGTACCAGAGCGGCGGCGGCTTTACCGACTTCTTGCTTACTCAACTTTACCGGGTCTACTGCTGCGGTCATTCCCAAAGCTCCTCAAAAACTCACTATAGAACATATTGACATGCTCTCCGGCTTAATATCTCGCCATCTCTTCACTTTCCACCAACACAACTAACTCACTTTTGCCACAAGATCTTCGGGATTCATCAATTCATACGGTTCAAAAGGCTGGTGTATCCAAGGGTTGTTAGCCAGATAATCAACATAGTAATCAGGCTGTATGGCTGAACAGGCTTTGTACCAAATAACAGCGGTGCGAATTTCCTCAACAGGAGAGTCACTGTATTCTTTTAGCCAAAAGATGCTTTGCTCAAGTGTGATTCCAGAGTCTACCAAGTCATCTACCAAAAGAATACGCGAACCTAAATTTTCACTCGTCATTGTCAAGTGACGAGAAAATATTAAATTTCCTCTTTGTTGCTTACCAGAGCCACTGTATGATGATGTTGCCAAAATCGCCAAAGGCTGCTTATAAATACGTGAGAGAATATCTCCTACACGCAATCCTCCTCTAGCGAGGCAAACAATTTGGTTGAATTTCCAGTCGGATTGATAAACTTGAGCAGCCAGTTGTTCTATTTTTCGATGATAATCTGACCAAGAAATGTAAAGGTCTGGCATAGGGAACTTCATTTATTGCTAATAACGTAGGGCAAATTCCTTTGATTTTAATATGAGCGCAAGAGATTATGAGCAATTTTGCTTCTGATAACGATTCCCAACAGACTCCTGAAAGTGAAAAACTGGATTTGAGTACCAAACTTGCTTTTGGTGCTGGAGATTTAGGAACGGCGATCGCCGCTATGATTGGGATTTCTTATTTATCTCCCTTCCTGACAGATGTCGCTGGTTTAAATCCCAAATTAGCAGGACAAACTCAGCTTATCGGCAAAGTGTGGGATGCTGTCAACGATCCAATGGTGGGGGTGTTGAGCGATCGCACTCAAAGTCAGCAAGGAAGGCGCTATCCCTGGATGCTGTGGGGAGCAATTCCCTTTGGAGTCTTCTTTTTTTTACAGTGGGTTGTACCTCAGTTTAGTCAGAACGAAAGTACAAATCAGTGGGGCTTGTTTTGGTATTACACGGCTATTTCGATTTTATTTAATGCCTTTTATACAGTTGTTAATTTACCATATACTGCTCTGACTGCGGAACTCACCCAAGACTACGACGAACGCACCAGTCTGAACAGTTTTCGCTTTACCTTTTCTATTGGCGGTAGCATTCTTGCTCTCGTTATTGGTTTAGTTATCTCCCTAGTGATTCCTGGTAACCGCACTCAACAGTATTTATTACTAGGAGCCATCTGTGCCATTATCTCTATTTTGCCCGTGTATTGGTGTGTTTGGGGAACCAAAAAACGCGCTCAAGCTGTCGCAAAATTACATCCCGAAACAGAGCAAACTGTCTCTATTCCCTTATTGCAGCAACTCAAAATAGCTTTTACCAATCGTGCTTTCTTATTTGTAGTAGGCATTTATCTGTGTTCTTGGTTAGCTGTCCAACTCACGGCTGGCATTATTCCATATTTTGTCACTAGCTGGATGCGTCTTCCACAATGGCATATTAGCTTAGTGCTTTTGGCAGTGCAAGGAACTGCGATGGCTATGCTGTTTGTTTGGACTGCTATCAGTCGGCGGTATGGCAAACAAGCCGTGTATTATATGGGAATGAGTTTGTGGATTCTTGCTCAGGTAGGACTCTTTTTCGTACAGCCTGGTCAAGTTGTGTTGATGTATTTTTTAGCAGTCGTAGCAGGTTTTGGCGTATCCACAGCTTATCTTGTTCCTTGGTCAATGTTACCTGATGTCATTGAACTGGATGAATTACAAACAGGACAGCGACGGGAAGGCATTTTTTATAGTTTCATAGTGTTTGCCCAAAAAATTTGTTTGGGGTTAGCAGTGAGTTCAGTTTTACAAAGCTTGGGTAGCGCTGGTTACATTAAACCGACAAACGAAATCCCAACACCAATTCAACCAGATTCTGTGTTAGAAGTCATTCGTTTTTCTATTGGTCCGATACCGGCGATCGCTTTGATTTGTGGCGTAGTTTTAACGTATTTTTACCCAATTACTCGCGAGATGCATGCACAAATTTTACTACAGCTTCAGGAACGTCAGAATAAGTAGCGCTGATGACAAATTATCACTAGAACGATGATACTAACTCTTTCTCTGAGGCTTTAAGAATGGAATGCAAAAGGGTTTGCGTCATATTAAAATCTTGCTCAGTGCCGTTGCATTGGGACAAATCATTGAGTGTTGCAACAAATGCATAAACCAGGACTCCCTTGAGGACTGTTTGTTCAAGCTCACTCAACGGCAGACATTGGTGATACATTAATAAAGTGTTTTGGAGTTGCTCGAAGGTTAGGAAGCTTCCGCTTTCGGGCGAAGAACCACTAGCTAGTCCGTAACACAAATCGAGCAATCGCTCTCCCTGCGTTGACTGATCCACATCCACAATACCGCTCAAGGAATCATCCTCAAAGAAGACATGGCAAAACCGAAAGTCCGTGTGAATAATTGTTTGGGGCAAAGTGTAAACTTCCGTTTCTTCAATCACGCGCATTGATTCTGAGACAAGCTGCTGTGAGATGAAAGGGCAATCTTTCAGATCGTTCCGTAGATCGTGGCGATCTTCCCACTGGCTTTCCCAAGTCCAATCATCAGCCCCCAGTACTGGATGCGAATACTCAAATCCAATCCGATGAAACTGAGCCATTACCTCGGCATACTGCTGCAATAATTGTTTGCTGGCTCGCTCTATTGGTTTTCCGGGAATATCGCGCATGACATAGACGACATCATAATCTGACTCTACATCCTTCAATGGCGACAAATACCAACTGCCATTGGTCGTAGGAATGATTTCAGGCAGTAAGATTCCTTTCTTTCGTGCGTAGGAAAGCCACGGAAAGAGTTGATCTGGATTTTCGTGCATCTCGCGCGAGGTAAATTTGAGATAATAAATCTCGCCATCAGCCTTGAGCTTTGCAGCCAGCCCGGTAGAAATGTGTAATGCCTCGACTGAGACGACTTGAAACTGGTACTGCTGCTGAAGATGCTGAATGACAAATTCTGCTGTTGCTTCGACCGAATTGAAACCATAGATGTCTTTTAGCTCGGCAAGAACATCTATTCCATAGGGTGATAAAACTTGCACAGATTCTCACTAAACTTTAGATTTTTCATAACCTAGCATCATGATCACCCATCGACAATCCAGCAAGCTAACAACTTATTAGTTCGCTTTTCTATTGGTCCTATATCGGCGATCGCTAATTGATAAGTAGGTCAACATTGAAAAACGTAAGATAGAATTTTTGCGATTACTACCCGGAGGGAAGCCCCCTCCGGGGTCTACGCTGCACTGCGTTACGCTGCCCGAAGGGCACGCTGCGCGCTCCGTAATGACATTTTACGTTTAATTAGGTTGACCTACTTAACTGATCACTGATAATTGACAATTGATTGGTCACGCATAGGGGTAAAAAACCCGGTTTATGTGATCGAAAAGACTGATTTTTCGTTGAGTCATCTTAAACAAACCGGGTTTTTGGGATGATTGTACTGGTGCTCTAGCCCATCTTTTTTATCGGAATATGGGGGAGTTTTCAAAAGCTCTATATTCTCAAAGAAAACATTACAACTTTACTCCAGCAGGAAGAAGTACTTTATCAATTGTATGAATCACACCATTACTAGCTTTAATATCTGCTTTGGTGACTTTTGCCTTATCCACCGTTACACTACCGTTGCTAACCTTAACGTTAACTGGTGTACCTTCAACTGTCTTAACCTGGCCTGACTTGATGGTTTTGGAATCAAGTTCACCAGATACAACATGATAAGTTAAAATCTTTTGCAAAGTTGCTTTGTTTTCTGGCTTGAGTAATTTTTCCAAAGTTCCCTTTGGTAAAGCTGCAAATGCTGCATCTGTAGGTGCAAACACAGTATATGGACCTGTTCCAGACAAGGTTTCTACAAGTTCTGCTGCTTTCAGTGCTTTGACTAAGGTCTTAAAAGAACTATTGCTGCTGGCAACATCGACAATTGTACCCGCACCAGTTGCTTGAGAAACTGATACACCAGGTTGAGTTGATGAAGCTGAGTCAGAACCAGCCAAAGCTGGAACGCTGATCACAAAACTTGCTACAGCCAACGCAATTCCAACTGTTTTACCAAAGAAGTTTTGAGATGGTTGGATATTCATGGGTTTTTGCTTTCCTCAATGTAAAGATGAGAGTATTTTTGTGACGTTTTTGTTACGTTTTTCATGATGTTAAAAATATTAACATAGTTTACGCAGCCTAACTCTCTAACAATGGTTGTATCTCTATATCAACTCGGTACGGATTTACTCACTGTTGTGTTTTGGCTAAGATATCTGAGAATTTGTAATGATACTTAATAGAAACAACATAAGATAAAAGCGATTAAAACGAAATGACAGCCCTAAGCTTACAGGAAATTTCCACTCAGCTAGAAAGTTCAAATTTGCGCGATCGCATGGTAGCCCTTGTCTCATTGAGGGATTTTCCTGCAGATGATGCCGTTCCTTTGATCAAAAAAGTCTTAGATGACGAGTCTCTTCAACTTAGATCAATGGCAATTTTTGCCTTGGGAATTAAGCAAACAGAAGAATGTTACCCAATTTTGGTGCGTATTCTGGAAACTGATCCAGATTATGGCATTCGGGCAGATGCGGCAGGTGCTTTAGGATATTTAGAAGATAATCGGGCTGTTGAGCCTCTGATACGTGCGTTTTATGAAGATACAGACTGGCTAGTCCGCTTTAGTGCAGCGGTGGCTCTTGGTAATCTTAAAGACATACGTGCTCGTGAAACCCTCATTAAAGCTTTAGATAGTGAGGAAGTGGTTGTACAACAAGCGGCGATCGCTGCAATTGGAGAAATCAAAGATACTGAGTCTGTGGATTTCATTTTGCGCTTTGCTCAATCAGATGATTGGTTAGTACGTCAGCGTCTTGCAGAAGCCTTAGGTCATCTTCCCACTCCCAAAAGTATCTCAGCTTTAAAATACTTGGAAAAAGATAGCCACGAACACGTTGCTGAATCGGCGAGAATTTCCCTCAAACGCTTGCAGGAAGCTGGTTATCAAACTTGAAGACTTTGCGTAAGCAAAACAGAAATAATCTGTCAACTTGTGATACCGAGATGACTAATTTCTCATTTTGCGAATGAGCGGATTTTGAATTGCTTATGCCTCCTGCTACCTTGGAATAAGTGAAATGAAAAGGATTTTGAAGCAAGGTCATTTTATTGATGAATATTGAAGAATTTTTTCAACAGAGTGCTGGTAAATGGTTTTCCCATCGTAGTAGTCACCATCTCGCTTGTAAACAAACAGAACATGGCAAATCAGACATCATCATTGAAACGCTGAGTACTGAGCATGCAGAAGTGGTCAAATTATGTCAACAATATGATATTGACCCCAAACGCGCTTCCTGTGGTACCAAAGTGACTTGGAGCGGCACAATGGAATGGGATAAAGAAAAACAAACTGGTTCTACAGTATTAGTTGTTGTTCCAGATGAAGATAATCCCAATGAAGGCAAATTGCTCAGAGAAATGGGTTATGGCGAAAAAGCCCCAGTTGCTGGACGCTACAAGATAGATAGTGATGACATATTGACCCTAACAACAGAGTACGAAAACATGTGGTCTGAGGAGCGCCTGTGGTTTGCAAGTCCGAATTTGCGAATGCGGGAGAGTGTTCTCAAACGTTTTGGTGAGTTTAGCATGGCTTCGTTCATTTCTGAAATTCGTATGGGTGGAGGTCAACCTAAAAAAGCTTCTGAGGCGACTAATTCAACATCCAATTAGGTCTTTTTAGTGACAAGTACCTCACGGTGCTCAAAGTTTTGTACAGCTAGCCCCTGTTAGTAGGGGCTATAATATTGCTCTAGTCTTAACAGAATTCTGAATATTCTTTAATAAGTAAAAAATATATCATATCATAGTAAAAGTACTAACACTGTATGAAATACTTAAAAAATTCATAGTATTTTTACGGTACAATATGCTTGAAATCACATTTAAGATAGTAAAGATTTTGTAAAAGGTTTTCATTCCTGACAAAGTAATAGTAAAGTTTACAACAGAAGTGCCTACCAAAAAGCAGTCAGGGTTGTTTTAATCTGCTATACCAATTACGAGAGCAAGTCACACAATAGGAAAGAAAACTACTCAAAGCTCTCAGTCGCTGTTGGTGCATATACCTTCCATTTAGTAAACCATATCAACTTTGACGTTCTACTCACATGGGAGATTGATTTGTGCTTATACGGCTAGAAAGATTTATCTTTGCACAATTAGATCCATTAATGTGCTAATATCTGCCCTCTGGGACGGACACTGTGCGCCAGGTGTCATCGCGTAGTGAATAAAAGGTATTAGGGTGAAACTTAAAAGTGAGCCAGTGCGGTAGCGAGGTAGAGCACTCCAGGGAGGGTTTTTCCCGACAGTGCGAACTGCCATCAACTGGCGTGCCTTGCAGCGTGTACTCTGCGCATACTCGTAAAGATCAAAAGTCTTGGGCTTTTGATTGTTGACTCATGAACAGCAGGTGCCACAACGCTTAAAATCGCAAGGGCGCATTGCCTCTTAATGACTCGTAACTTATCCAAAATTGCATGACTTATACTGCTTCTATACAAGAGTTTGTCTCTGAAATATTTCCCTTCAATCAACTGCCCACACGAGAACTGGCAAGATTAATTCCAAAGTTTGAAATGTTGCGTTACCGTATGGGGCAAAGCATTTTGGTGCGGGAACAAATGCCTGCTCAAATATCAATTATTTATGAAGGACAGGCTCGTTTACTCAGTTATGATCCTAATACTCAGAGGCCTGAAACACTGCAATTAGTCAAAAAAGGAGAAATCCTAGGTTGGACGAGTTTACTCAGAGGGTTTCCATGCGAAACAGTTATAGCCTCTACAGAAACCGTTTGTTTGACTTTAAAAGCCACAGAGTTTTTAAAATTACTCAGACATTCTCCCGCGATTGCTATTTACTTTGAAAATCGCTGTAGTGCTGTTGAAATTTTTGATCTACTAAGTACTGAATTAGGAAAGCGAGCTGATAGTGAAGCTGTGCTGACTTCATATGGTGTAGTAGACATCAAAGAATTGACTTTAAAAGTTTTAGATGAAGCAGTTGTTTGCACGTTTCTGGAAGAGACAATACCTTTGGAACAGCTTGATCCAGAATTAGCATGGTTTGTTAGCGGTGGGAGACTGAAAAATTTTCCTGTAGGAAGTCGCTTACGATTAGACGATTTTATGACATATCTGGAGGTACAAACTTTTGGTTATGTTCGCTTAATCGGTTTACCTCGGGTCACTTTTTCTGTTTCTGCATCTGTGTATTCAACCACAGAGTCCTTAACTATAGACCCCTTACTAGAAAAAATACCTTATGCACCTGATCATCCTCATAGGTTAGAAAAACCATCAGAGAGTCAATCGCAGGCAAAATATCCTCATGTTAGTGGTAGAGGTCCAATCAACGCAACTTTAGCTTGCTTCCAAATGCTGAGTCAGCATTTAAATATGCCGTTTCGCCGGGATGTTATTCTTCAAGTCCTGAACAATCAGATTCAGCGCACTCAAATCCTTTCACTACAGCTTTGCGGTGCTGTTGCTGAACTCATCGGGTTAAATACTCAAATGATAAATGTGTCAGCAAGAGCAATTACAAAACTGCAAGCCCCAGCCATGATTCGCTGGCAAGATACTTTCGCTATCATCTATGAAATTAGCGAGAAAAAGCTAGTACTGGGTATACCAGAAGTTGGTATTGTCCAACAAGAGCCTGACTATTTTGTTGAGAATTGGGGTGAAGAAGGTCAGGTATTGCTCCTCAAAGTTAGTAAATATACCCCAAGACAGCGGTTTAGTTTACGTTGGTTTGTCCCTTCTCTGGTAAAGTACCGCAAAGTTCTGTTGGAAGTTCTCATTGCTTCCTTTTTTGTCCAAGTTTTTGGTCTGGCTAATCCCTTAATCATCCAGATTATTATTGACAAAGTGATTATTCAAAACGGCTATGAAACCCTGAATGTATTCGGTATTTTGCTCTTAATCATAGCTGTTTTTGAAGGACTTTTAACCAGTGTCCGCACTTATCTATTTGTTGATACGACTAACCGGATTGACTTGACTTTAGGCTCAGAAATTATTGACCGTTTGTTCCGTTTACCCTTACGCTATTTTGAACGACGTCCTGTGGGGGAACTAGCCACTCGCGCCAGTGAACTGGAAAACATTCGCTCTTTTATGACAGGAACTGCTTTAACGGTGGTGTTGGATGCTGTTTTTTCGACAATCTACATCGCGGTGATGGTGGTTTACAGTTGGATGTTGACTCTTGTGGCTTTGGTGACTGTACCGTTGTTTGCCGTTGTCACGATAGTTTTTTCCTCTATCATGCGTCGTCAACTGCGTTTCAAAGCGGAACGTTACTCTGAGACACAATCTTATTTAGTTGAGGCGCTGTCTGGTATTCAAACAGTGAAAGCGCAAAATATTGAATTGCGATCGCGCTGGCGCTGGCAAGAATACTACAGTAACTATGTCACCGCAGGTTTCCAAACTGTTGTCACTTCCACGGCTGCTAGTGTCACCAGCAATTTTCTCAACCAAGTTTCTTCGTTACTAGTGTTATGGGTAGGAGCCTTTTTGGTACTGCAAGGACAACTCACCTTAGGACAACTCATTGCCTTTCGGATTATTTCTGGCTACGTCACCGCTCCTTTACTACGATTAACCCAATTGTGGCAAAACTTTCAACAAACAGCTCTCTCTCTAGAACGCCTTGCAGACATCTTGGATACTCCATCAGAAGTTGATGAAGACGGTCAAAATATTCCTTTACCAACTATTGATGGCGCTGTCAAGTATGAAAACGTCTCGTTTCGCTTTACACCAAGCTCTCCACTTCTGCTGAATAATATTAACCTGGAGTTTCCAAGCGGGAAATTTGTCGGTATCGTAGGACAGAGTGGTTCTGGTAAAAGCACTTTGATGAAACTTTTACCACGACTGTATGATTTAGAGTCTGGCAAAATTTCCATCGATGGCTACGACATCTCCAAAATAGAACTTTATTCCCTGCGCCGTCAAATAGGTGTTGTACTGCAAGACTCACTTTTGTTTGACGGTACCATACAGGAAAACATCGCGCTGACAAATCCCGACGCCAACGCTGATGAAATTATGACAGCAGCTAAAGTTGCTGCTGCTCATGACTTTATTATGTCTTTACCCAATGGCTATAACACCAGAGTTGGAGAGAGAGGTTCATCTTTATCTGGAGGACAACGACAGCGTATTGCTATTGCTCGTACAGTTTTACAAAACCCCCGTTTGTTGATTCTTGATGAAGCAACCAGTGCTCTAGATTATCAATCTGAACGGCAAGTCTGTGAGAATTTGGCAGAAGCATTCCGAGGAAGAACAGTGTTTTTTATTACCCATCGTTTAAGTACAATCAAGAACGCTGACATCATTTTGCTACTAGAAAAAGGGTTAGTTGCAGAACAGGGAACCCACAATGAACTGATGGAGCAAAAAGGACGTTATTACTGCCTTTATCAACAACAGGAAGGACAGTTTTAAATCAGTACACAGTACACAGTACACAGTACACAGTAAACAGTACACAGTGATAATTAATAACTGGTAACTGAAAACTGATAACTGATAACTGAAAACCTTAATAACTACGGCTATGCGTGAATTGAACGGAATGAAACTTAAGCAACAATCTCTATTTTCTCGGAAAATACTAGACACTGAGATTAAAGTACCTGTAAAGTCTGCTGAACGTAAGGAATCTACACCATCTGTTGTGCTCAAACAGTCGCCTTTATTTTCACGGGTGATTCTTTGGGGATTGCTGGGAATGACAACTTTAGTGGTGACTTGGGCAAATTTTGCCAAAATTGATGAAGCAGTTCCAGCCCAGGGAAAATTAGAACCGCAAGGTACTGTAAAGGAAGTACAGACACCTGTGAATGGAGTTGTTAAAGCTGTTTATGTTAAAGATGGGCAAAAGGTACGCCGTGGCGATGTACTTTTAAGGCTAGATCCAACAGCAGCGCGATCGCAACTGCTTTCTCTACAAGAAGTTCGCAATACATTAAAGCGCGAGGTTATATTCTACCGTACACAACTGGTTGCGAAAAATGCTTCATCAAATCCACAACTTTCGATTGAGCTAACCAATTTACCTCCAGGAATAGCTTCTCTGACAAAAAATCGAATGGTACTGCTGGCAGAAAATCAATTGTACCGCGCTCAATTGAGTGAAAACTCTCAAAACCTTCAGTTAGTACCAGAGGAGTTAGCTCGTCTAGAATTTAGCAAAGCAGAATTAAACTCTCGGCTCGCAGATGCTCAATTGGAAACAGGAAAATTAGAAAGACAACTCAATCAAGCGCAAATTCAGCTATCCTCTGCTAAAAAAGTTTTGTCTGTTAGTCAGACTATTCTTAACAGTATTGAGAAAGTTGCCAAAGAAGGAGGAATTTCTCGCATGCAATACCTTCAGCAACAACAGGAGGTTAGCACACGCCAAGCTGAAGTCGAACGTTTGGCTCAAGAACAACTGCGTTTACGATTGGCGATCGCCCAATCTAAAGAAAAGCTCAAAAATACAAAGGCTGCTGCGAAAAAGGATTTACTCACAAAGATTGCTGACAATGAAAAACAAATTGCGACCTTTGATAGAGAATTAAACAAGGTCATTGTAGAAAATGAAAAACGGATTGCTGAAATTGATAGTCAGATAAGTCAAGCTCAGGTAACTTTACAATATCAAGAAGTGCGTTCTCCATCTGACGGTATTGTTTTCGACCTGAAAGCCAAGTCTCCTGGATTTGTTGCTAACCCTAGTCAACCAGTTCTCAAAATTGTACCTGATGAAGCTCTGACTGCTAAAGTTTTTATTACCAATAAAGATATTGGTTTTGTGAAAAAGGGAATGAAAGTCAATATTAGAATTGACTCTTTTCCCTTTAGTGAGTTTGGTGATATTAAAGGTGAGTTAGTTTGGATTGGTTCTGATGCTTTGCCACCTGAGCAAATTCGTCCATATGATAGTTTCCCGGCTAAAATAAGCTTAGACCGACAATCTTTGCGTGTTAACAATCAAGAATTACCTCTGCAATCAGGGATGTCAATCAGTGCAAATATTAAGGTACGGAATCGTACTGTCATGAGCATTTTCAGTGATTTATTTACCAAGCAGATTGATAGCCTCAAGTCGGTGAGGTGATGATGCTAAGCTCATCTTTTGGCCTATAGCTAGGGGATTTCGAGTCAGTTCAAGTCAGGTATATACCTGGCTTGAAATTAATCATTAGTACCATTGTGGAAAACCTTCAAAACTTTTAACCCAACCAAATGCTTTAGGCAGTTTAACTTTAGAATTGATTGTAATACTTAATGTCAAATCTGTAGCAACTGAGCAAGTGCTTGCGGCAGTGGCATTATAATGAGGATTAACAAAGCCATTGCTAGCAACCCTCCGATGTCACGCTTATTATCAAGTTCTGTGACATCATTCAAAGCAGGTTCATCAATTAATGGTAAGAATAATAAGATAATTGCCCACGGAAAAAATTCTGGTTGTATCAAAGAAAGTAGCAGCAGTAACAAGCGAGAAATTTGACCAATCACAACTGCTGTTCTTTGTCCAAATATTGCATGGACTATATGACCTCCATCTAGTTGTCCGACTGGCATTAAATTCAGTGCTGTTACAATCAATCCAAGAAAACCAGCAACTGCGATTGGATGCATATCAATCGCTGAGTTTGAGGTTAGCTGACTTCCCAAAGCTAATTTTGAAAGTAGCGCCATTAGAATTGAATATTTGGGATTGAGCGCATCTGTGTTGAGCAATCCTGTTTTCTCTGGTTGGGAAACGATTTGGGAATGAGCTAAACCCCATAACAGAAGTGGCAAAGTTATTATAAAGCCAGCAATTGGTCCAGCGATACTAACGTCAAATAAAGCTTTGCGGTTGGGAATTGGACTACGCATTTGAATAAATGCACCGAAGGTTCCCAAAAACAAAGGCATTGGGATAAAGTAAGGGAGCGTTGAGCGAATTTGGTAGTATTGCGCTGTTAAGTAGTGACCAAGTTCGTGGATACCCAGAATTGTTATCAGCCCCAAAGCATAGGGCAATCCTTTCAAAAGGTCAGCTGGGTTGGATGCAAGTGTTGTAGGATTGACATCAGCAACTCGTACACCCACTAAGGTCGTCGTTATTAATGTCACTACTAAAAGCATGAGCGCGAATCCCGGTCGTGTTATCTTTTGTTGAGCACGAGTGTTCGCTTTTGCCAATTGAGGATTTGGAACTAGCACAAAGAAAGGTTTACCATTAAAACCTTCTTGAAAGATAACTAAGAAGCGATCGCCAAATTGGGCTTCAACATTTGCCTTAATTCGCTGATAGGCAGTATTTGCTGCCGTTCTCAATTGACCTCGACAGATCACTGCCTGGGGTCGATACTCAATGTCTTGAATGTAGTATACTGACCAGGGAAAACAATTTCTCAGCTGAGTTTCTTCTGTTGGCTCGATGGGACGCACTGATGCTGATTCTACAGTATTATGTATATCCGGTTGTAGTTCTGCTACTTTTTGTGGTTCAGTCTGAGTCCCCTTTAGTGAGCGACGTCCCCACTGAAACAATACCCAGTATAACACAGGACAGACAATTAATGGCCAAATCATCAACGCTCTTGGCGGAGGCTGTTTTCCCCCATACATCATTGTCCAAGTTGTCCATAGCAGTGCTGGTGTCATGAGTACTAGCCACAATAGCCACACAGGTGTTCTGGTGATTTGAGCAACACTGCGCTGCACCATTAAGTAAGTGATGAATCCCAGTAGAAGAAGAAACCAAAAATTCATGTGATTTTCAGTTGTTTTAAAATGTAAGTTTTACTTGTTGTTAAGTGCTGTGTAGCACTTGCCACAAGTATCTGCCCCTAATATTCAATTTTTCCGACAACAGTTAACAGTCCTGGTAATTTTTTTGTTTTTACTTCAAAAGTACAAGACTGTCACCAGATTTCTAACAACTCCTCATCTAACAGTTTTCCTCATGTGTCCCTTGCCTCAAGAATCAAGTCATACACCAAAGCTACCACGCTCAGTCTTCTGTGACGAAGTTTTGATTGATGGAAACCCCTCGAACTTTCAAGTTAAAGAAGCCTCTACTCAGACTTCTCAGTCTTGTGATTTCGCACTAAGTACAATTTTTGCGTTTCCACCAAACAGAGACACATTAGGAGGGACTGCTTATTTTATTGTAAGAAATGAAGGCAATATTCTGATAGATTGTCCAGCGAGTGATCAAATTAATCAAGATTTTTTGCGATCGCATGGAGGTGTGCGCCACTTATTTCTGACTCATCGAGGCGCTATTGGGAAAACACAAGAGATTCAGAAAGTTTTCAATTGTGAAGTTTTGATTCAAGAGCAAGAAGCATACCTGTTACCCGGACTAGCCGTAACTGCCTTTAGTAAAGATTTTACCTTAAATTCGACAGCGCAATTGATTTGGACACCTGGTCATTCTCCTGGCTCATCTTGTCTTTACTATCAAGAGCGAGGAGGGGTGCTATTTTCTGGGCGTCACATCCTTCCTAACCAGTACAGTACACCTACGCCCCTACGAACAGCCAAAACTTTTCACTGGTTCCGACAAATCAAGAGTGTCAAGTTGCTCTTGGAACGTTTTACACCAGAAACACTCCAATACATTTGCCCTGGTGCGAACACAGGCTTTCTCCGTGGAAAGCGTGTTATCGATAACGCTTATGAGCGACTTGCAAGTCTTGATTTAACCACTATACGACAAGCAAAACCCCTCTTGTAAAGAGGATGAGGCAGACAATTCGCTCATTCAAAATTAAGAATTTCTCCCCATCTCCCCATTGCCCCTAATCCCCAGGGAGTGGGGATCGGTGATCTCCCCACTTC
>NZ_QMEA01000100.1 GCF_012912105.1 Brasilonema sp. UFV-L1 | reverse complement strand
CGCATCAAATTACTTCTGTTGTGCTGTTTTGTCGTTTCTTAGTCTAAACTCCAGTAATCAGAAACTTCAAAAGATAAAGTCATATAAAAAACTATATTCTTTGTGATATTACTTATTTGGCTGGGGACGAAAATTGTAAGGAAAGCGTGTTAATTTCGCTTGTTTTAGCACGGGTAGAAAAAAAAGATAGCCAGCAGATTCCCAACGCATAGTAATATCAACGACAAGGCTTCGTGATGGGAAATACTGGTGGCTATGCCGAAATTTAATTACAATCAATTAATAGCGCAATTCCAAGATTTTCGACAAAAAATCTATAACTGTTTTGAATCGTGCAGTGATGCCTGTATGAATTTGTTGGATGCGCTTGCGGGTAATACGGAAGCCAATTCCATTGCTGAGTTATCTTTAAGTCCTTTGTTTCCTAGAAGCTATAACTCTATTTATAAAGCAATATCTGAATCATTTAATACAAATTGTCAGGATACGAACAATAAAGTTGAAGAAACAGAAGAACAAAAAGAACCAAATAACTTAATTAGGGTGATATCTGAGTTAATTGATCAACCACAACAACGCCATTTTTACTTATTCGCAACTGATACAACACCACATCCGCGTCCTTACGCTAAAACTCTAGCTGAGCGTGGGTATATTTATCAGCCGAATACAATAAAAGGTAATAAACCTATTAATATTGGTCATTCTTATTCGATACTTTCTATTTTACCAGAGAAAGAAACTGGTAATGCTGCACCTTGGTCAATACCGATATCAGGAGAAAGGGTATCCCTTGATAAAAGTGGCGTTGAAGTAGGAAGCGAACAAATTAAAGCACTAATGTGCGATTCATCACTTCATTGGCAGGAAAAATTGTGCGTATTAGTAGCAGATACTGCTTATAGCCACGGGGTCTAACACGAAGAAATTGAGCCAGCCTTATAAAACGAATACCCGACTACGCCCACTAATAAACAGAACAAAGGCTGGCTCAATTTCTAGGGGACAATGCGTCAACGTTCATTTCTCTTTGAGCAGTCCAAACATCAAAATTTGGTAATCGTCGCTAGATGTCGTAGTAATCGAATTTTCTACCAATCTCCACCTGTTGAGGAGTCAAAGAAAAAACGTGGCTGTCCAAAAAAATACGGTGAGCGATTTGATTTAGCTGATGCTGAAACTTGGCATCTTCCAAACGAGACAACACAAACACAGCAGACAACTCGTAAGGGTCGTCTTTTAAAGATTACTATCCAAGCTTGGCATCAAATGTTGATGAGGGGAACCAAGCACCAAAAAATGTACCGTCATCCTTTTACTCTGATCAGGATTCATGTGACTGACGATACCAATCAATCTATCTGGAAACCCATGTGGTTAATTGTCATGGGCGACCAACGTGAAAAAATTTCACCTCCGGTCGCTTACCAAAGCTATAGACAACGATTTGATATTGAACACATGCTGAGATTCGGCAAGCAGCGTTTGTTGATGACTCAGTTTCAAACTCCAGATATCAAACACGAGGAAAATTGGATACGATTAGTCATGCTCGCTTACCTTGAGTTGTGGGCTGCAAGGGACTTAGTAACACACTTACCTAGACCGTGGGAGCGTTATTTAGAACAAAATAATGATAAAATTGTAACTCCAAGTGTAGTGCAACGCGATTTTCGCTCGAATTATTTCAGAGATTGGTACACCCGCTCGTTCTCCCAAAACCCGAGGAAATTCAATCGGTCGAGTTCAAGGTCAGGTTCAAACGCTACGAACTAAACATCCTGTTGTCAACAAGCAGTCAAAATCAACACCTAATAAACAAAAAGCTACGTAAAGTTTCTTAGGTTTGAAACGTTAAACTCAGTTTCACTCAGTTTGAAAAATAACTGAGGTAACTTATGATGCCTTGTTTTTGGTTCGCGATAATCCTTCGCGAACAAGCTTCTTTTTGTCCAAAGTCCAATAAGTTTAGTAAATCTCATGAAATGCAGCTTTTATTTGATGCACTAGATGCTAATTTTCTCATAAAAACTTGAACAGTGCTTAACACAATCGATTACTGTTACTAATCTAAGCAATACCTTCTTGGCACGTCCCTTCTTAATAATATGTTTGTACTATAGGGTGGCGATAAGCCGGAGGCTTGACGCTTCGCGTATCGCACTGTGCCAGTTGCGTAAGTCCTGTTATTGAATTTAACGGTGAAGAAGACCATATCCATGTACTGTTCCAGTACTACCCACAAATGGACTTATCCAAATTCGTCAACAATATTAAATCTGTGTCTAGCCGTAGAATTAGAAGCGAATTTGCGGAACACGTTAATCAAATTTACTGGAAGGACGTTCTTTGGAATGAATCGTACTTTATTGCGTCTTGTGGCGGCGTAACTGTTTCTGTCCTACGTCAGTACATCGAAAATCAAAACTCCCCCAACTAGCAGCATATTTAGTTTGCTCGTAAGAGCAGTGCTGCCTTTCCTCGCTCCGCATTGGTCAGGCAGCCTACTTCGACTCGCTCGCATTCTTCCCGACGCTCACCATAAAGGGTAGAGCGCGGGGCTGCTGCTGGTGAAGCTCAAAAAATTATCACAAAAAATTACCAAGTCAAAAGAAAAATCAAAGAGCGACTTGAAAAAATTGTCAAAAGAAAAATTTGCCTGTGAAGCAGATGCAATTCCGGCATTAAACAAACTATCAAAACAATTTAAATATTATCAAATTGTTGAGAGTCAAATAACTGAGCAAACATCAGAGAATCCAGACGAAAAGCAAGAAAAATATTATCACATATCAGCAATTATATCTCAGAATGAAAGTAAAATTAACACGGAAACAAGAAGTGCAGGACTTCTCATGAATCATTTAGGATTGCTATAACAGTGGATATCTTTCCAAGATATATTGGTAAAGCACCCACTGTCATCATTGTATAAAGATTCTACAACGTCAAAAACATAAGGGACAAACGTTGTAGACGTTGCGCTATAAAGATAAGGCTTCTAGCCGATTAAGCTAAAAATGAGCGAACGGTAAGTAACTTGACAAAACCCCTCAATATTAGTCCAACAGTTGTTCTGCCTTCGCCACCACGTTATCTACCGTAAAGCCGAACTTTTCGAGGCAGACATTACCGGGAGCAGAAGCGCCAAATCGGTCAATGCCGATCACAATACCTTCGTCACCAGTATAACGACACCAGCCAAAGGTAGAGCCTGCTTCTACAGAGATCCGCTTCTTCACAGCTTTGGGCAATACTGACTCTCGATACTGGTCACTCTGCAAATCGAACAGTTCCCAACAGGGCATCGAGACAACACGGACTTTCTTACCTTCACCACGTAACTTTTCGGCTGCCTTAACACAGAGTTGGGTTTCGCTACCCGTCCCGATCAGAATTAAATCAGGCGTACCCTCACTATCTGACAGAATGTAAGCACCCTTAGTCACACCTTCAATAGAGGTGCCAGCCAAGTTCGGCAGTTTTTGTCTAGACAGACCGATAAGCGTAGGCCCACCACGATGTTCAATCGCTACCTTATAAGCACCAGAAGTCTCGTTACCATCTGCTGGGCGAATTACTACTAATTCCGGAATGGTTCGGAGGGAGGCGAAATGTTCGATGGATTGATGAGTAGGGCCATCTTCGCCGAGCGCTATAGAATCGTGGGTCATGATATATAGGACACCCGCGCGGGAAAGATTCGAGATCCGAATTGCACCTCGCATATAGTCGGTAAAAGTCAAGAAGGTAGAACAGTAAGGAATTAAGCCACCATGACCCGCAATACCGTTACAAATTGCTCCCATGCCGTGCTCTCGCACCCCAAACCACAGATTGCGGTTTTCATAATGACCTTTTTGGAAGTTCCCAGACGATTTCAGAATGGTCTTGTTGGAACCGGAAAGGTCAGCAGAACCGCCAAAGAGTTCTGGGATGATTTCGGCGATCGCATTTAAGCACTTGCCTGAGTGATCCCGAGTGGCTTCCGCTTTATCTTCCGGCGTGTAGGTAGGGAGACACTTATCCCACCCATTAGGGAGTTTAGGACTCAGCATTCGCTCCAGTGTTGCAGCTTCCTCTGGATGCTTCTCTCTATAGGAGGCATAGAGTTTGCTCCACTTCTCTTCCCACTTGACTCCACGCTCAATTGCCTTCCGGAAATGGTTGAGCGCCTCTTCTGGAATAACAAATGGCTCGTACTGCCAACCCAGGTTCTCACGAGTGGCTTTTACTTCATCTGGACCAAGGGGTTCGCCGTGAGCTTTGTGACTATTTGCTTTATGAGGAGAGCCGTAGCCAATTATTGTACGAACCTTAATCAATGAGGGTCGGTCGGTTTCTGCCCTAGCGGCTTCGATTGCCCGATGAATTGCATCCAGGTCAGTGTTACCATCGGCTACGAATTGAACATGCCAGCCATAGGCTTCGTAGCGCTTGCCCACGTCCTCAGTGAAGGCCAGATTCGTTTCGCCATCAAGGGAAATCAGGTTATCGTCGTAAAGGACAATAAGTTTACCCAAGCCCCAGTGCCCAGCTAAGGAGCAGGCTTCCGAAGCCACCCCCTCCATAAGGTCTCCATCACTGGCAATAACGTAGGTATAGTGGTCAATGATGGGGAAATCGGGTTTATTAAAGCGGGCAGCGAGGTGAGCTTCTGCGGCTGCGATGCCGACGGCGTTAGAAATGCCTTGCCCCAACGGTCCCGTTGTCACTTCGACCCCAGCGGTCTCGAAATCTTCTGGGTGACCCGGAGTTCTCGACCCCCACTGGCGAAACTGCTTGATATCATCAAGGGTCATGCCATCGTAGCCAGTCAGGTAGAGCAGGGCATACTGCAACATACTGCCGTGTCCTGCAGATAGCACAAAGCGATCACGATTGAACCAGCCTTGATTTTTCGGATTAAACCGCAGGAAGCGATCCCATAGTACAAAAGCCATTGGTGCTGCGCCCATTGGCAAACCTGGATGACCAGAGTTAGCCTTCTCTACTGCGTCAATTGCCAAAAAGCGGATGGAGTTAATACATAGTTCTTCGAGAGATTGAGTTGAAGCTACCATAACTTATAGTTCTTCGAGGGACTGAGTTGAAGCTACCATAATTTCTTGTCTTTGAATTAATGTTTAAATTAATATTTAGCCCTTGCTCTAGTGTACTTGCCTTTGAAAGCTCTGCTCTAGTGCCAATACGATTCGATTAAGTTTGAAACGCTATTAAGTATAGAAGCTGTTTTTTGATTCTTTGCATTTCACAAAATCTTTTTTGTACTTGCACTATGGTGCTATCTATGTAATATCATAATAAAAGATAAATTCGCAAGCACTTCTGGGACTTCCAAAAAAACTAGGGTGGCAAAGTTAGCTGGATTAGCTGAACTTCAAGCTGTTCGAGGTAAGCACAAGGAGAGCGGCGAAAACGGAGTTGCTGAACTCCAACTTGAAAATGGGCAGTAGGAAAAGCAAACAGCATAAGTGTTTTGCTGGACAAGGAAAAATAGGTAGTACAGCAGCCTCAGAATATGGGAAGTAGTGATTCGTGTCAATCAGGATGCAACAGGAAACTCAGTTAACTGAACTTGATAACCAAGTACCTCCAACTGTCTGATTAAACGTTTTTTCTTCAACTCGGGTTTTTCTTGGCGTTCAAAATAAGAAGTGCCTAAATCCGAGTAAGGCTGTGAGCGTGAAATCAGATGATAGGCAATTACCAAAATTGAATGGGCAACAGCAACCGTAGCACGTTTAGCACCCCTTCGTGCAGATAAACGGCGAAATTGAGCTGCAAGATAAGTATGAGTTCGAGAAGCAGCCCATGCAGCTTGTACTAGGATAGTTTTGAGAGTCCGATTACCTTTACGGCTAAAAGAGGATAATCTTTTACCAGCACTCTCACAATTACCAGGAGCTAAACCTGCCCAAGCAGCTAAGTGAGCAGCACTTTTAAACCGACTCATGTCAGTACCAATTTCGGAAACAATTGCCTGTGCAGCAGTACGTGCGACACCATCCCTGGTGTCGCACGTACTGCTTGCTCAAAAGGGTGGAAAGTGGGTAGCTAGCTAGCGAGGTTTCCACTTATTAGTTCCTTTTCTAACTAGCCCCCTCCGAACCGTGCTTACGAGATTTCCAGGTACACGGCTCTCTAGTACTCCTATTCACGAGACGAGTCTATAGGTTGGTTTACCCGCGTGTATAGCATCATGGCATTGGGAGCAGACCATCAAAGTTTTCCTCCTACGTGCGGACATGATTTGCATCCATTGCGGTTTTTCTTTCCTACCTTTGATTTTGAGGTCTTTGAGGGCGCGAATATGGTGAACTTCGATATCACCTGTTGCCGCTACATTTTTCCCGGACAAAGCACAGGACTTCCTTTATCCCTGAGTAGGTTTCAAGGTTACTCTTTGAGGCGGTCATACCGCCCCAATCAGGACAATCCTGGACAAAAACTAGTTAATTGGTGGGGCGGTATGACCAAGGAAGTCCTGTGCTTTGTCTAGGAGTCACCCCTCCCCACAAATCTCGCATTCATCAGCTTGAAGCCGTTTAATTAGTTCATTCCTGAACGCGGGTTTTCGCGCTCGTGGCAGGTCTTCTATGGTTGTTTTTAGGTTGCGTTTTAGTGGTATACCACCAAAACGAGCCACTAAGGGTTTCTTGCCTTCTCTTGGGACGGTGATTTCAACACATTTTCTTAAACCATGTGGAAGTTTTACCGTCTTATGGTACTTCGCGCAGATTTTAGCCACGCTAGTTTTGTGTTTACAAGCAAGAGTTTTCATCAACGAACTCCACATAACCCATTGGAGTTTTCTCAGCCACGCGATGTTTTGAGCAAGGCTGTAGAATTGTACATACCCTCTATATTCTGATTGATAAATGTTGACGATAGTAAAATCATCATCATTTATTAATTCAGGGCGGTGAATGGGTTTACCATTTCTCATATAGAGAGAACATTTTTCTTCTACAAAGCTTGCTGGAATTCTTAGTCCAGTGATTCCATTAATTGAGCGTTTACCATTGGTATGCTTAGTATCGGAATATTGAACTATAATTCCATAACCTAAGAAGTTGGCTGCTTCGTTTCTGGCATTAGTAATTAAGGTCTTTTCTTCAGATAATTCCAATTGAATATTTTCAGCTAGGAATGTCTTCAGTTTTTCCTTGATTTCTTTTGCCTCTTGGAATGAACCAATAAATCCAAGTAGAAAATCATCGGCGTACCGCACATAATTTAGCCTTCTGTATTCAGGGTCACGGACATCTTTAGAGGGCATTTGCTGGTATTGAATTTCCAGTTGACGCGCTTTTTCAATTTGTCCCTTCTTCCTGTAATACCAAGCTTGTTTTACGAGTTTTGAGTACTCCGGATTTTCTGCCCTTGCTTTACCTCTTGTATACTCTGGGATGAGTGTCCGTTCGATAAACTTATCGAATTTATCAAGATAGATATTGGCGAGTATGGGTGATACAATCGCGCCTTGCGGTGTTCCGCTGAGGGTAGAATGATATTTCCATTGCTCACAATAACCTGCCTTGAGTAAGTTTTCAATCAATCTCAGAAAGCGGTTATCTTGGATTTTATCGCACAGAGTTGACATTAAGATTTTATGGTCTATGTTGTCAAAACAGCCTTTGATATCTCCTTCGATAAACCACTTGGTTCCTTGCCATGTACGGTCTATTATTGTTAGTGCCGTATGGCATCCGCGTTTTGGTCTGAAACCATGACTGCTGTCGGAAAATTGAGGTTCATAATACGCCTCTAATATCAAGCGTATTACTTCTTGAACCAATTTGTCTTTCCAAGTAGGAATACCCAGCGGTCGAGTTTTCCCATTTTTCTTAGGAATATTAATTCGCCTCACTGGTGTCCATCGAAATCGTTCGGATCGAATCTCTTCTATGAGAGTTTCAATCTTTTTCATGGACATCCCGTCCGCAGTCTCCTGAGTTACCCCAGGCGTCATCGCTCCAGCATTTTTATAAATGCGGCTATACGCTAGGAGGTACAAATCGGGATTGAACAATTGTCTGTAGACATCATCCAATGGTAAACTACGATAGCCTCTGTCTCGGATTACATTTAACACCGTTTCGGCGTTTCGCATCTCGCGTACCTCTCGGTTAAAAATGTTGGAAATACCTGTTTCCCTTCGCCATGTGGACGGCTTTCCCGCCCTCGGACTACTATGGAAACTCTGTAGTCATAGGACTCGCGTCCCGTAGACCATCCCGCGCTTCATCAACTCGGTACGTAACAGTGTGATTTAGGTGTCCCACTCATTCGTTAAGCTATCTCATCGGTAGCTGACATCGTTTGAAGAAGTTGTGTGGTTCAAATGCTTAAAACTACACACAAACGATTATTCCTTTTAGGCGTTGTAGGGATAGGTAATCGAATATACCGTCAGAATTGGGCTTCAGGTAGTTTAGCCTTCACCTTGTCACACAAGTCTTGCCGAGCAATAGTTTTAACGCCTTCTCTCTATTCCCGGCTTTACCAACATGCTGTTGTCCCTTTTGTCTTTCGACTCTAGGTAAGTTGGTTGACTTAGAGACACTCTTCTTAGTCTCTCCCAACTTGGTTGGGGATACCGCGTTAACCGTCGCGGCGCACGTATTCCTCGATTTGAGCATCAAACTTTTTAATCACCTCATCAATACTCTCAACCCACATTCCGCACCCAGTAGTGTCACATACTATAAGCCGTGGACAACGGTCTGGCGAAACAGTACAGATGTATTACAAAAGAGAGAACAAAAAAGTGCGATTGCGCAAAGCGCAGACGCCAAAGGCGTATCGCCAATAAAGATGAGGGAGATGCTATTAGTATCGTCTTAAGGTATGCTGTTAAGTGAAAAACGAAAAAAAAGAGCATAGACTCTCAAGAGATATCTGCAATTCCTGTGAAGATATCTCGACAAAGATAATAGTACCCACACGAGTTAATTATCATTTAGTCAAATAAATAATAGCGGCGACAAGCTGCTGGAAAAAACTCTAGTATCCACAACCTTTCATTTGTGAGGTTGCATATCTGTTTCAGCCCATTAATAATCACTAAATGAACTGCTTGAAAACACTGAAATATCCATCTTAACGTGGGACGATTCGTCAAAAAACCTAATTGATTTTTGATTCCAGATTTAGCAGCAGACAAAGCTGTGCGTAATTGTCGTTGTGCCAAAGTGTAAACTAATAAACACAAACCCATCACCATTGCCAAGGCTTCTATTCTTTCTGGGGACTTCAAAAAAACACTATCGGTAAAGAATAAAGGGTCTTTGAGAAAACCAAATCCCCGTTCACAAGACTGCTGTGCTTTGTACTCAGCAATCATTTCATTATGACTAAGTATAGCTTTATCTAAAACGTTAGTGGCTAAGACAAACCTTCCTGCACAGCGCTTCTCAGCTTCAATAACACTTTCTACTTTTTCTAAAATAGCGTTGAACTGGTAACACTTGTGATTTAGTTGTTCCCATTCAAGATTTTTCTTAAGTTTTGTAGTGGGATTCTTGCTAATACTAATATTGGTCAATTGGTGATACTTTAATTGTTTAGATAGTTGTGCGGCAGCTTTCATTGCGTCTTGATAACAAGCAAATTCTTCGCTCCTCAACTTCTGCAACTTCTTCTGGGCAGTAGTTTCTAATTTAGAAATCCGTTTTTCTAACTGCCGCAGATCTGCTTCTTTCCTCGCTTCACTTTCTACGACTAACCATCGTTGTTCTACTCCCCCATAGTTACTTGTTTTCATAACGAAGGAATAACCACTGATTTGACTCTTAATAAATTCAGTAGAATTAAGTTGAGATATTACTTGTTTAGCATATGCTACAGTCAATGGTACTCGACATAACCACTTGAGGTTTTTCATCAATGCAAGGTTTGGGGCACTGTACAATGCACTATCCGCAATCATTAAGGTATCTAGTTCAATTTGTTGGCGGAATTCTACTAGCAGCTGAGCAAATACCTTTTGGTCTGATTCATTTCCAGAAGCAACTCTGAGGAATAATGGTACATCTCCATCACCACTACAAATTAAATCTAAAATAAACTGCTTCAAATCTGGTCTATGGTCTCGTGAGTAACCATAGGTGATATTTATTGCTGGCGGAGATACTGTTGCAGTTGCCTGTTCTTCCGTTGAGTCAAAATTATTTTCTTTGTTACTTGTGAAAGTCACTTCAGGTAAGCTGGAATTGTACTGTCCGTGCAGATGAAATGAAGACGAATCCAAGTGTGCTGATTTCAGTGATACATCAAACTTTTTTATGGCAGCTAGCGCTACTGACATGAATACTTGGCTCAACCCTTTCATGTACAGTTGGTCAAGCACTCTCCCTAATCTGTCATCATTTAGATATTTGGGTTTTATACCTTCTCCAATGAGATGTTCGCAAGCTTTTCCTTCAAAAAATTTCGAGAATATATACAGTGGTCCTGACACAAATCCCAGCCCGTTTAATATCATTGCCTTGACTGCATGTCCGGCACTTATTTTTTCTTGTGGATGCTGTCCCAATAGCTGATTTATCTGCTCGACTAAACCAATTTCATCAATCATTCCTGCCACCAAACCAAGGTGGTCGATATGCGCGAACTTCGATGCAATCACCTGATTTCATGTTCCGTTCCGGGGAAAAAGCGAGGGCAACTATTTCCAGTTTTTCAGAAAACATGACTTAGTTAGCGATAGCTTCGCTGCTGCCTTCGGCAGATCGCATGACCGTAAGTGCATAACACTTACGAAATATATGTTTTACTTTTGACAATTTTTATATGCGTAAACCTTAGCTTACTACGATCGCAAGATATGTGACAGTTCAAGGTGCGGAATGTGGGCACTAATACCACTTTCTCTCCACCGTTGCATCAGACGACGCAAGCTTCGCGCACTAATACCCAGTTTGGCTGCTGCTTTTTGTTGAAGTTCTCGATAGCTCAAAATATCCTCTGCCGCTAGCAACTGTTGTACCACTTCTAATCGCTTTCGCTCTTGCTCGCTCAACCCATTCACTATCTCCTTGACGCATTGTCCCCTAAAAAATCAGGCAGCCTTCAAGCCCCCTGATTAATCGGGGGGACAACACGCATATCGTAATAAGGCTGCCTGATTTTTTTACGTGTAAGACCCCCGTGACCATTACACTTAATTCCTTGAAACAAGCTAACAAATACACCTGGGCTCGGATGCGCAGAGCAATCACGTATTTTTCGCCCCAGCGGTCATTTAATTTGGTATTTTATCAATATTTCGGTCATTTAATTTAGTATTTTTTTCGCTGCTCTCTTTTTCGCCCAAAAATTTGCTCAATCCCTCTCCCACATCGATTTCACACAATTTCAGAGCGGTCAGTTAATTCGGAATCGAGGTCAGTTAATCTGAAACTCGACAACATTTTTTTTCACTTGTGAGAAATCCAGGTTTGAGTAGGAACTCTACCATCCTCTTGTATCTGTGGTTGCTCAGGCTTCTTGCGGCGGCGTAGCAAGCGATCGCGAATTTTCCCAATCACGATATAGAGAATTGGCACGACAAACAAACTTAAAAAAGTCGAAACAAGTGTCCCGCCAACAATAGCTGTACCAAGAGATTTTTGGCTAGCCGCCCCTGCTCCTTCGGGATTGAGCAATGGCCAAACACCCAAAATAAAAGCCAAGGAAGTCATGAGAATTGGTCGCAAGCGCTGTTCTGATGCTTCTATCGCTGCTTTAGTAATTGAACGCCCTTCCTCCTGCAACTGGTTAGCGAACTCCACAATCAGAATCGCATTCTTACTTGCCAAACCAATCAGCATTACCAAACCAACCTGGCAAAAGATATCGTTATTTAGACCGCGCATGGACTGCGCCGCCAACGCTCCCAAGATAGCCAAGGGAACTGACAGCATAATAATGAAGGGGTCAACGTAGTTTTCATACTGAGCAGCCAGCACTAGGAAGACGAAGACAAGACCCAAACCAAAAATCAGAGGTGCTTGACCGCCAGACTCTAGCTCTTCAGCCGTGATCCCCGACCATTCGTAACCAAAACTTGATGGTAAAACCTCCTTTGATAGTTGCTCCATCGCTTGAATTGCTTGTCCGGAGCTAAAACCAGGAGCCGCTGAACCATTGATTAAAATTGAGCGGAACAAGTTGTAGTGGTTAATTGTTTGCGCTGCGGTCGTAGGAGTTATCTTCACCAGATTGCTTAGAGAAACCATTTGGTTATTCGCAGAACGGACATACAATTGACCAATATCGTCAGGATTGGAGCGAAACTGTGCATCTGCTTGCACATACACCCTATAAGTCCGCTGTAGGTAATTAAAGTCGTTGACATATCGCGACCCCAAGTAACTCTGTAGCGTATTAAAGATATCGTCTACATCGACTTGCAGCGCTTTGGCTTTATTACGATCTACTTCAATCAAAAGCTGAGGCGTATTTGCGGTAAAAGTGCTAAATACAGGTTTTTGCAATTCTGGTCTCTGATTTGCACGCCCAAGCAACTGACCCATAGCTTGCAGCATATTATCTAAACCACCGTTGCCTCTTCTATCTTGTAGCTGATACTGGAAGCCGCCAAAATTGCCTAAACCTTCAATTGAGGGCGGATTCACTGGAAAAATACTTGCTTCGGTAATTGTCGATAACTTTGCCTGTAATTTGTTGATGATTCCTTGTGCTGACTGATCTGGCTCATGACGCTCATCCCAAGGCTTGAGGGTTGTAAATATTGCGCCGTTGTTAGCACTGTTACCAGTAAAACCAAAGCCTCCTATAGCGAAGGTACCTTCAACTTCAGGCAATTTGAGGATTTCTTCTTCTACCTGAGCCATGACTTTACTGGTGTAGTTGAGCGAAACCCCCTCAGGTCCCTGAATAATGGTGATGAAATAACCTTGGTCTTCTTCAGGGATAAATGCTGTAGGTACGCGCAGGTAAAGCCAACCTGTCAGCCCTAAAGACAAGATAAACAGTACTACTACGACTGGTTTGAAACGATTTAAGAACAACAGCGATCGCTCGTATTGCCTGCGCGTCCAATCAATAAAGTTATTAAATTTTCCAAACACCCAGCCGAACCAACCGCGTGGTCTTTGCCCCCGACGCAGCAGCAGGGCTGAGAGCGAAGGAGTCAGGGTAATGGCAAGAAAGGTCGAAATTGCCATTGAGAAGGCAATTGTCAGCGCAAATTGGCGATAAATCTGTCCTGTAGAGCCAGGGAAGAAAGCAACAGGGACAAAGACTGCCATCATCACCAACGAAGTGGCAATCACCGCTCCAAAAAGCTCACGCATTGACTCGGAGGCTGCCTGACGCGGCGACAGTCCTTCATCCTCAATCAGGCGAGAAATATTCTCAACGACGACAATTGCGTCATCGACGACTAACCCAGTCGCTAAAGTCAGACCAAACAAAGTCAGAGTATTAATTGAAAACCCAAAAACTTTAATAAAGGCAAAGGTACCAATCAGTGTTAGAGGAATGACAACCACAGGAATAAGAGTCGTGCGCCAGTCCTGTAAGAAGATAAAAATGACCACGATTACTAGGACAAGCGCCTCAAACAAGGTCTTGACCACTTCTGCTAGCGACTCTTCCACAAACAAAGTTGTGTCAAACGCTACTTGATATTTCATCCCTGGGGGAAAACTTTGAGCAAGGCGTGCTATTTCGGCTCTGACTGCCTTGGCAACGTCTAAGGCATTACTTCCCGGAATAGTAAATATCCCGACACCTACGCCCTCTTTACCTCTAAACCGGAAGAAGTTGTTGTAATTTTCTGCTCCCAGTTCCGCCCGACCCACATCTTTAAGCTTGATGAGCGTGCCATTCTCACCTGTCTTAAGAACCATTTCATTAAATTCGGTTGGTTCTGTGAGTCTGCTCAGCGCTCGCAGATCTATTTGATACATCTGGTCTTTTGGACTCGGCTGCTGACCGATTTGCCCAGCACCCACCTGTATGTTTTGTTCCTCCAGGGCATCGATCACATCCTGAGCAGTGAGATTACGACTGGCAAGACGTTCCGGGTCTAGCCACAGACGCATAGCATAGCGGCGTTCTCCAAAAATCTGTGCTTGACCCACACCGTTGATTCTTTTGAGGGCATCTACTATGTAGAGGTCGGCGTAGTTGCTTAAAAATACGTTGTTGTACTCGTTGTTTTCGCTATATAACCCTATCCCCAAGAGGATGTTGCTAGACTGTTTGGTAACTGTGACCCCAGTTCTCTGCACAGCTTCTGGCAACTGAGGGGTAGCTTGGGATACCCGGTTTTGAATATCAACCGCCGCAATATCTTTATTACGCGATGGGTCAAATGTAACTGTAATCGTACTGGTACCATCGTTACTACTACTCGAAGTCATGTACTTCATGCCCTCGACCCCGTTAATCTGCCGTTCTAGGACAGTCGTCACGGTGTTTTCTACGACCTCAGCACTGGCACCGATGTAGTTAGAAGTAACGTTAATTTGAGTTGGACTGATTTCTGGATACCGCGCCGTGGGTAGTGTAGGGATGCTGATTGCTGCTACCAGCAAAATGAGGATCGCGCAAACACTGGTAAAGACAGGTCGTTTGATGAAGAAGTCAACGAACATAGGTCATAGAGTATTGGGGAATTGCAGAATAGGGAGTAGAGGAAGTAGGGGGAGATGGGGAGGTGGGGAGTGTAAATTCCTCCTTGTCCTCTTCCCCTTGTCTACGAACACTCCCCTCAACGGGAGCCAGCTACGTGGTGAGGCAGCGCTGTCTCACCTTGTCACCATAGCTAAGATTCAGGAATAACGGGAACACCATCCCTAAGATTGAGTAACCCCGAGACAATAATTCTGTCTCCTGGCTCTAATCCTTCAAGAACTTGGTAGTTATTACCTGTAATGTTGCCTAACTTCACGCGTTTTTGCTGAGCTACCAGCTCGACTGCCCCTTGTTGCTCTCCTGGTTTTTTTTCTCCTTGGGGAGCTTTTTTTGGTGCTGGTGCTGCTAGATAGACAAAAGTTTCTCCTGCCACACGAGTCACTGCTGTTGTTGGCACTAATACTCCTGGGCGCTGACTCCAGATTACTCTCGCTCGAGCATACTGATCTGCGAGCAGTTGATTTTTTGAGTTATCAAAGAGTGATTTAATCAGAATAGATTGCGTATTATTGTTAGCATTAAGTGCAATAAAAAAGACTTTAGTCATACTTAGGCTTTTGCCTTGTGTATCCATGACCTGGACTGGCGTTCCTTTACGCAGTTGAGGTCCTCGCTCAATTGGCACGAAGATATTTAATTCTAAAGGTTGGTTTTGAGTGACAGTAACTAATTTTGTAGACGTATTGACAAAATCACCGACTTTTACTGGTATGTTCCCAACTGTGCCGGCAAAGGGAGCTGTGATTTTATAGTACTGAAGCTGGACTTGTTGTTCTCTAATATTAGCTTGTGCTTGCTTTAGGGATTTTTCAGCTTGGTTAATATTGGCTTCTTGTGCTCTAATTCGCGCTTCTATTTCACGGACAGCAGCTTGTGATGTTGCCAACCTATTAGCATACTGCTCACTAGTTTGTCGAGAAACTGCTCCTTGAGATGACAAATTAGTATACCTTTCGTAGTCCTGCTGATTTAATTTCAAATCAGCTAGTTTAGATAAACGTTCAGCTTCCAACGATCTGAGGGTAGCGCGGGCGTTCTCCACTTGTGACCGAGCGACCTCAGCAGCTGCGTCCACACTACTGACAGCTGCTTGTTGTTCTCTGGGGTCCACTTGGATAATCGGATTTCCCGCAGCCACTGTATCTCCCGACCTAACAAATATTTGGGCGACTTGACCCTCCACTCTCGGCTGAAGAGTCACAGAACGGCGCGATTCTAAGCTAGCAACATACTCTGAACTATCCTCAATGGTGCCAGCTTGTACTGTGGATACTTTAACTGGGACTGCTGGCGGTTGAGCATTAGCAGTTGTGGGTGCTGTCCTTTGAGGAGTCAGCCAACGCCAAAGTGCAAAGCCTCCGCCTGCAAGTAGTGCTAAGGCTAACAATAACCAAAGCCACCTTCGCGGTTTGCCGGGTGGCTCTTCCAATTGCATCTCTTGACGGCTGTCTTCAAGATGAGTTTGAGACTCGGGAGATTTCATGACTTACAAGGCACCTACGAAAAAATGAACTGGAAGAAAATCAAAATTGGAGCCGTTGATAAAGAAATAGCTTGATTAGCATAAGGCTCGTACGGGAACCACGTAGTAGTCCCAATACCGTTCGGTTAAGATATTTCTTCCTTGAGGCAGCAGGGGTGCAGGGGGGCTTTACAAAGGTAGGTATTGTGTATTTGGTCATTTTTTGACTATTTCAGCCAATGCTTAAATCCTGAAACAACCAAATTACGTTAAGCAATTGAGAATTTTCTCAACTATTTTCGCTCTGCCAAAATTTTCATAGTCAAATTTTAGGACTGGCTGAGTTAATGGATGTTCTGGCAGTATAGATGGTGATTTACTTAAAGTCATGTGGCATTAACTCGATTTTAAGAGTGGCGATGGCAGTTCGGACTGCAGCAACGAAATACCGCATCAAATCCCAGCGCTTGTACGTAAAGCAAATCTACATAAGTACTAAATGCTTAAGTTTGCCAAACCCACATTTACATAAGTAGAACGGTTTAAAAAAACCAAACTATGTGAAGATAAGTAAATAGGTATGATGTATCTAGCACGGTAACAAGGATATGGGCAGCCGTTTAAGGGTATTTCTAACTCCAGAACAAGATAAAACTCTTTTCAACCTGAGAACGGTAGATGTACCGCAGAAAGTGAAAGACCGAGCAGAAGTAATTAGATTGAGCGCACATGGTTAGTACGTAGAGAAGATAGCGGCTCACTTTAATTGGACTGCACAAACGGTGCGAGAAGTTTTGCATAGATGGCAAAAGCTAGGTTTAGAGGGACTTTGGGAAAAACCAGGACACGGAAGAAAACGGAAGTGGACTGAAGCTGACATGACGTTTTTAGAAGAATGTTTAGAACAAGAACCACGCACATACAACAGTGTTCAACTAGCCCAAAAATTAGAACAAGAACGTTCGATTAATTTAAGTCCTGACTGGTTAAGACAGGTACTTATTTGAACATTGCAAACATTCACGGGGAGCCAAAGCGAAGGAGCATCTCCTGCATGGCAAAACATCAGATTGCAAGCATTTTCTTGAGATAGGCACAGCGCAAAGGCAGATTCTGGTGCCTGTTTCCGCCTTCCATTACACCCCCGAAATTTTGGTTTTGCAGTGGTCAATTTGCTTCACCGATAACGTACCTTTCCTAACCCTATCCTCATAATGGGGTAGTAACAAAGTAATGCTGTAGGACTACCAGTTTCTAGAATTTATTTGAGTGTTACCCTCTCAAACAATAGCATGAAATCTTCTTCACAACAAATGTATTACAGTTTACTCTTTTATTTTTTTTATACGAAGAAAGAAAAATATTTAGTATAAAAAAGCATAATAAATAATTGATTGTTCTAGAATGCTTGGATTATGAATCAAAATCATGTAAGTAAGACGTAGGAAATATTTTTCCTTTAGTATAAAATTAATTAGGCATCTATTTGCTGGCAATTAGCATTATCTATATTTTAGTTTAAGCATTTAATTGAAGCAGTAGATGATTTTTGATGGTCTAAAAGAGTAGAAAGTTACCTTCAAGCCCTTTCAACGCTTATTTATCAACTCTGAAGCGCATTAATAGTTGCTCAAAAGTATCAGAATAATCAATATAAGAGTATAAGTGAGCAAAATTTATTCTGGTATGGTGGAGAAAAAATTTGGTATTGTTTCAGGAGAACAAAAAGTTTTCCCCAAGGAGCTAACGCTAAATATTTTGTAGTTTATGAGAAGGAGTCAGAATTTAGAATTCAGAATTCAGAATATCCCCACGGATAAATCCGGGGGTTTCAAAAAAGATGCTCCGCACTTTTATTTCTCCATACTTAAAAGTAGGGGCTTTAAACCTGGACTCATCCGCCACTCGTACAGGAGCTATTCTGACTCCTGACTCCTGACTTCTGAGTTCTTTTTGGTAATACTATTTTTTGAACCATGACCTTAGCCTGTCCAAGTGGTCATAAGGAACGTGGATTTCGCTATTTGGTAGTTTATTCCCCTAGCGTAGCCGCGTCTGCCATCCGTGGTCACGGGGTCTTACACGTAAAAAATTTGGGCAGGCTTATAACTACGAGTACCCGACTACGCCGACAGATTAACAAACAAAGCCTGCCCAAATTTTTAGGGGACAATGCGTCAACAGCAACGCATAAATACTGCTGAAACTGCTCTCAATAATCTAGCTAAAAAACCGGGGGACGACCGAGAGCAACTAAACCATAAAGTAGAAAACATTCTCAAGCGCTATCGTGTCAACAATTTCTTCTCAATCACTATTACAGAAGAAACCTCTGTATCGCGACTGTATACAATATGGGTTGATGCTGATTTTGACGGCAACCCATTCATGCACTGGGTAATGGATTTTTGTCGTTGGATTGTGCAGGTAGTTATACGACCAAAAGAACCTAGGGAGTTTGTATTGCTACCCAAACGTTGGGTGGTCGAGCAAACCTTGGGCTGGCGAACCCGAAGGGTGTCACTCGCTTCGCTCAAATTCAAAGTTCAAAATTCAAAAAGGGTCGGAGATTGAACAAGGACTATGAGCTACTTCCTGAAACCGCAGAGACTTTTGTATACATTGCCATGATTCGTATTATGGTAAGGCGATTAGGATAAAATCTCACCCTCCATAACTTTTCAAACATCCTCTTAGTTACCAAACTGGAGCATTCTACATCGCCTTAAAGTATCTCAATTGCATTAGAAAGAAGTTTAACTACCGGTACTATTCGAACTGCCATAACGAGCCTTGAAATGGAGTTGATACCAGATGACTTCAAATAAATTACTATTAGAACTACCAGAACATATGTCAACTCAGCCAGCCCTAGAATTTGACTATGGAAAGCTGGACACTGAAATCCAAGTGGTTGTTCAAAAACGCACCAGCGAAATTAAGAATTTGATGCGTCATACAACCCAGGATATTATTGAAATCGGGCAGAAGTTGACTGATGTGAAAGCTCAATTGGAACATGGAAATTTCAGAAATTGGTTAAAGGCTGAGTTTGATTGGAGTGTTAAAACTGCCAGCAGATTTATGCAGGTGGCCGAAAAGTTCAAATGTGTCAAATTGGCACATTTGGACATTGCTGCCTCAGCCCTTTACCTCCTGGCCTCTCCCTCTACCTCTGAAGAAGCTAGGGCAGAAGCACTCAAATGCGCAAGTCTGGGTGAGAACATTACCTATACCAAGGTTAAGGCAATTGTTGCCAAGTATAAGGAAGCAGCCAAGGCCAAACCTAAAAAGCTTGTCACCTTTGATGTTCATGTGGAAACTGTAGAGTGCGATTTAACCAAATCTACAGAGCAAGAAAGGAATCAGACTTCTAATGTTCCCGACGTGCTTGTTGATCTGACTGGAAAAGAAACAGAAACACGTTTGCTATCAATCCAAGATTGGGAGTCTTTTTCAAAATCTAAAGATAAAGATCTTGTACCTACCGTAGAGAGAAATAGAGAGCAGCTTGAGGATACTACACCAATACCAACTTACATAGTAAAGAAAACTGCAAGCGCTCAAACAAATCCTGATACAATCACTACTGAAATAGAGATGAAAATTAAACAACTCACACCAGAGCAACTGGCTTCGGTTATTATAAATTCTGCTAATTCTGGATTGAGTAAGCGCCATCTGCAAGCCATAATCACAGCTGCTCAACAAGTACTTAATCTAGAAGTATCGGCTCAATAAGTAGGGGTAGCAAGGTTCAGAGATGATTTTTGAAGAAGGTTGAAGAAGCCCAATTATACTTAATCTACGACCACGACGCTTTGTTTGTTCTAAGCATTTTTGCTTTCCTCGTTGGTAATAAGTATAACTTGGCTCACTCCAGATGCAAAAACCCGATTCATCCAAATACTTCAGGTCTATTTCTCCAGTGCCAGCAAACAATTCCAGCATATCTAGGTCTGCTTGCTTGATTTCTCTGGTTTTTGGGTCTTGCTTACCTTTGTGGCTTTTTCTTGTTCGCTTCCAAATAACCCCCTTTTTTGGCGTAGATATAACGTAGACTTTGTTGGCGAATAAAAAAAAGCTATGCATTTGGGTTAGCAAGGTGAGGGTTAGTAGCGAGAGCTAACTCTTGCCAACTAAGTAATGAGATTCAGCAGAGCTTTTTTGGTTGGTTTGTAATCACCACTAGCCTTATCGTGTAATACATGGAGATAATGATGCTCAAACGAGATATAAGCGGGAAAGTTCGCGCTCAAGAATGATGATTATCGCTTGGTGCGTTCTTTTGTATCGTCTCAATCAAGAATAAAAGTGAGGCTATTTGAACGGGTGCTGGGGTTCATCAACGCAGCTGCTCAACGAGCGTTTCAAAAGTCTTCACTGGGTATACATACCAATTTTTATAACACAACATCTATCTGTGGGGAGAAATAATATTCACTACAACATCTGCTTTTGGATAGATGCAAGAGCATAATTGATAATACATCATACTAGCATTAACTAAACAGCAAGTATCATGCAAATAAAAAAATTTGTCTACAACTTGTAAGAACCTACAGAAACGAATGTCTGTACCTACTATCTTGTTTAGGAAATAGGAAATATATAGCGATCGCCTCACTCGAACAACAATAAATTACACCGTTTTACGTTGTTTTGCTACGTTTCATGAGTCTCCCTACAAACCCTTCCCCTTGGCAAAGCCTGTGCCAATACAGTGCGTTGCAGAATGCAAATATGAATTAGGGCGATCGCATGGTAAGCATCGTCCATTGCGTATTGCAAAACTTCCAATTCTTTGAAGAAGAAGTCAGAAGACAGAATTCAGAATTCAGAATCAGTTGGATGGGGATTCAAACCCCAACCAACTGTGGACACCGTGTAGACAGTGGGGATTCAAACCCCTTACTCATCCGCCAGTCGCACAGAAGTTCATTCTGACTTCTGGCTCCTGACTCCTGAGTTCTCCTGTTGAGTGCTTCTCCTAACGACTTTCACAATCCCGATAACCATCTTGTGGATGTAACTGGCGACGGCATACCCGATTGCCTGCTGGAACGACTGCTTGTCCGATACGAAGTGATAATTATGAGCAATATCTTAATGGTTCCCGTTCATCTAAATGCCTTGTATCTGCCACAGGAGCAGCAAGTGGTAGAGGCAATGGCAGACTTTAGCCGTCAACCTTATTTCAATGGGCAGCGGGACGTGAACCCTGATGTTGCAAACATCAGTGAAGAGATTGTTTCTCAACCCTTCCAAAATCAAAACTTACCTTTGAACGCAGATATTCACTTGCATTGGGCTTTACCCGATGCTTTGACGAAAACAGTTGGCATCCGGGTAGTTAGAAAGCAAGTCTTTGAAAAAACCTTTCAAAGTCAGGGAGAAGGTATCTGGGAAGAGTTAATTACTAAAGGATGGATTAAGAAGATTGATGATACTCAGGCAAGCGTAATATCTAAAGATAGAAATAAAGAAACGCTCGAAAATCGTTGGGAGGCTCACAGAAAAGACATTGAAGCGATTTTGAATCAACCCCTAGGAACGACTTTCCCACCAGTGCCTAACCGCTGGCTGGTGATACGTAGTGGTAATGGAAAGGACTTAGAAAAATGGGTAGTGGAGAGTGATTACCTCTACCCTGAGGGTCAAGAGAACCCTGGTAGCGTCAACATCATTTACCGAGCTGATCCCGATAAGAAAAAATATCAACCCTTCCGCTACCTGGGTAGAAAAATATCTTGGGAGGAATGGTCGCCCGATACCAACGCTGACTACCTGGAGTGGCTAACGGCTGTAGGTCACGAACAGCTTACCTCAGTAGGTTACGGAGATCCAACTTTTGCTGCTTTTTATCCCAACTGCCACAGCGTCTTTGGATTTTACGACAACTACACGGGTGATGTTAAGGATCTACAGTACGACATTATTGGTTGGTACAGTAAACCGGAACTGGATTATTTAAGTACTTTTATTAAACACTTTAAAAATACTTATCAAGCGGAGAATAACCATGATCCCACTAATAAAGAATACCTAAAAGCGATCAAAGAAGAATTTAAATGGGCACTGACTCCCGCACCTAATGAAAAGTTATCAGATTTGGAGCAGATTCAAATGCTCTGCTATGCCCGAATAACGTTTGACACATCTAAAAGTAATGGTTCTCCCACAACTCTCAGCGACCAAGTCACTATCGCTGTCGGTAACACGGGAACAGAGGCTTTGTCTGCTTACTTAGCCAAAGAATTAGCTAAAGAATTAACCTCAGAATCAGACGAACAATTCAAGAAAAACAAATCAATCATTGAAGAGCAGTTGGAAGCGCTATATCTAGCTCCTAGCCTCGAACATCGCCACTTAGATATCGGCTTCAAGTTTAAAGAAGCGCGTCATAGTAAAGGCTTTAGTGCGGTTAAGAGTGGGATTTTGTGGACGATTAGATCGGAAACTGTCTTGTCTTCCCCCGCTAATGCTACCGATGCTCACAACCAAGCACAGATTACTTTACCACACAACATAGCTCACCTGCTCAACACCCTGAACTCTGAGCAGCAGAAGTATAACCGCGCCCTTGACGAAATTGAATCAATGCGCGAACGGCTCTTTTCAGATTGGTACAAGTATATGCTTTGTGCCTATCCTCCTGAAGATAGCAAAGATGACTACCCGGATATTGATGCAGTTAAGTACTACATCAAGGAACAAGGTATTGCTCCTTTAAAGCAAAAAATTGAGGCTACTGGAGATCTGAGGTTGGATACAGATGCAACCGGGAAGATTGCTAATGCTTCTGCCAACTACAATTCCTCTTTGTCTAAACCCTCTTTGGCTGAACAATTAGCAAGAGCTATCAATGAGCTAGTTGCGGCGATTGACAATCACAACCAGAATAAAAAGACAAACTACGTTCTTAGGCAAGTATCTAGCGCTCGCTATTATCTACCCAACGAACCTGTGGTGTTGATAACGGGTGAAGGGGATGATGTTAAACTGACCCAGCGACATGGTTATAATGAATTGCTGGAATGCAAAATCTTACCAGATTCCTCAGTTCAAGATCCAATCAATAAAGATGTTATCGAGAAAATAATAGATGTAATCCAAAACAATAATAACAGTCTCTTCCCGAAAGAAAGCATCGCCTTCAACACCTGGACGCAAAACCCCTGGCATCCTTTTCTTCTGGAGTGGGAAGTGGAGTTTTTTCCTACCTATAATAAGGGAAATCTCTATTCGGACAGCAGAAGCTATAAGCAAGACTTCATTACTAAGAATTACACGCTAGCTGAACATGAGGTTGACCTTTCTATCCTAAAAAATGGGGACAAGACTACACAATCTGCCAATGTGTACAGCGGCTACAGCATTTTAACGCCCCATGCTGGTATTCAACTCAAAAAAAAGCTAGAAGATTATTTACAAAAGGCTGAATTGAAAGAGCAAAACAAGAAATTACTTGATACTTATTACCAAGAAGAAAAGATTCCAAAGGAGCAGCAAACTCAGAACTATCTTAGCCAAAATATTGATAAAATTAAAGATTGGTATCAGGGCAAACCTGATGATAAAAACGCGCAAAACCCAGTTTATACTGCCCTTTGCGCTTACCAGAAACTCCAAAAACTGAACTACCTTTCTCAAGCTTTGGGAGGTTTTAACGCAGGCTTGCTCATGCACAAGCAGACGATGCAGTTAAGCGTTGCCGATCCGCTGGGTTTTGACGATTATCAGGCGTTTGCCCAAGAGGTGCGCGATGCCGTGCAAGATAGTATCAGGATTGCTCCCCAACCTTTAAATGATTTTAACCCCATCCGTGCTGGGGAAATGAAGATACTTCGTCTAGCGCTGGTTGATACTTTTGGACAGAAAAGAAACTTCGATTTCAGCCAATCCAATTACAATCTTGTTACTACAGAGTTAATGGGTTCTGCCAGGGATTACAAAGTAGTTTTGCCGCCTCGCTTGGCGCAACCTGCTCGAATTAATTTCCGCTGGCTTTCTGCTGACAATGGCAACCAGGAAATGAATGCTCATCCGGCTACAACACCAATTTGCGGCTGGATATTGCCGAATAATTTAGATAGTAGCTTGATGATTTACGATAATCAGGGGCAAGCGTTGGGGTCAATTGACCAGAATGCAGATTGGGAGGCTGCACCTGGTAGTATGGCTGCGGTTTACTCGGTAAGTGCGATCGCCAACGAGCATCTGAGGAAGGTGGTGGAATACCTTGCCGTAAAACCGGATGAAACTAAAGAGCAAAAACAAAAAAAACGAGAATTCCTAACAATACCTTCGCCAAAAAAAGAGGATAAATATCTCAATCCCAAAACCTCGACTACTCGTCCCAGGCACTTACAAGAAAAAAAATGCAAGGGCGCAAGTCCTACGCGCTTCGGGCGCTTGACGATCTCCACGCGCCAACTCGTACACTAACTCGTTATTGAAGGTTGGGCATTTTTTTATTTGGATCTCTCCCAAGTGGCGAACCGGATGACGCTTCGCTCTGATAGGCGGTGTCGGGAACGGGCTAGAAAAATTTTTTGTGTGGAACCTCCGGGTGATAGCAGCCCGCCCCGACACTCCGCTGTCGCCGCCCATCAGCATCCGGTTCTTAAATGTAACAAAGAGTATTAAAAGAAATGCCCAAAGAGCTAACCAAGGGGATAGGTGGACAACACCTTCTCAACACAGAGGGCTTTTGTAGTAGAGTTGTTGTCTTCCCAAACGACAACTCAAAAGCTACAACAAGCCCATGTTTGATATACTATCATTGCTACAATGCCTGCTACCGCAAATAAACGCTACGACGATGCGCCAGTTGAACCAGATAATCATGGGCATGTTAGCAATGAGTGGCCGAGTCACGATGTTGGGAATCTCTCGTTGGACTGGTCTTGGAGGCAGTTATCGCACAGTATATCGATTTTTTCACACTGTTCTACCTTTTGGACTTTGGACAAAAAAGGTTAGTTCGCGTATTATATTCGCGAACTAAATGAT